>CAZEKB010000011.1:0-41568 GCA_964512225.1 uncultured Rickettsiales bacterium
GCTGCGAGGTGTACGTCACGCCGGCCGGCCCCTACCCGGGGGGGGGGGGGGTGGTTTGATTGAATGACGCGGCGGGGCGGGGGCGCCGGGGCGGGGGCGGGCGCCGTCGGCCTCACCGCCACCATCGGCTGCCCCCCCGGCACCGACGACGACGACACCGCGGCCGACGACGACGACGCCACGGGCGAAGAGACCCCCCTGCCCCCGCCCGACGACGTGGAGCTCGACGGGGACTGCGACCTCGCCGTGAAGTACGGCGCCTTCGGGGTCGACGAGACCGTCGACTACACGACCGTGCAGGGGCAGGTCTCGAACGGGGTCGTGCCCGTCACGGTCCTCCGCAACATCCAGGAAGAGGGCGACTGCCGCCTCATGAAGCGGGAGAACCCCTTCTGCGACCCGCCCTGCGGGCCGGGCCTCACCTGCGACTACGACGGCGAGTGCATCACGTTCCCCGAGCCCCAGGACCTGGGCGACGTGATCGTCCGCGGGCTCGTCGAGCGGATCGCGATGGAGCCCCGCCAGCCCGGCTACAACTACTTCGCCGTGGGCCTCCCCGAGGAGGCGATCCTGCCCGGCGAGACCATCCAGCTGCGGTCCACCGGCGGGACCTGGGACGCGTTCGAGGCGTGGGGGATCGGCGTCGAGTCGCTGGTGATGCCCGAGGATCTGCTCTGGACGATCGCCGAGGCGACGTCCCTGGACATCGAGTGGCCCGCGCCGAGCGCCGGCGCCCGCTCGCACGTCCAGTTCCGGCTCAACATCGACCAGCACGGCACCTCCCCCGCCACGCTGATCTGCGACTTCCCGGACACCGGCTCGGCGACCGTGCCCGCGACGATGATCGACGGGCTCCGGGCGGCGGGCGTGACCGGCTGGCCCGCGGGGAGCGTCACGCGACGCACCGCCGACCACACCGTCCTCAGCGACGGCGAGGGCTGCGTGGAGTTCGCGGTGTCGTCCCCCCGCAACGTGAACGTCACGGTGTCGGGATACATCCCCTGCAACGACGCCAACCCCTGCCCGGAGGGACTCGAGTGCAACGAGGCGATCGAGCTGTGCGAATGACGCGCGTGACCACCCTCGCCCTCGCGCTCGGCGCGCTCGCCGCCGCGGCCGCCTGTCCCCCCGAGAACGGCAGCCTGGGGCCGCCCGTGGACGACGACGACGCGGACGACGACGACGCAGTGGACGACGACGACGCAGTGGACGACGACGACGCGGTCGACGACGACGACGCGGTCGACGACGACGACGCAGTGGACGACGACGACGCGGTCGGCATCCCCGATCCGTTCGACTGCGCCACCGTCTCGAACGTCCCGCTGGCGGAGCGCATCATCGACGGGGCCCGGGGCTATCACGGGCTCGCCATCGACTCCGAAGGCCTGATCGTCGGCTCGGACGGGAACTCCCTGATCAAGTCGGACTACGACGGCGACTGGACCGTGTGGGTGCCCGGCCTGGAGTCGTTCGAGCAGCTCGAGTACCTGCCCGGCGGGGACCTCTTCGCCAACTCCCGTCAGACGGGCAACATCCTGCGATTCACGCCCGAAGGCGGAGTCACCACGTCGGTCGCGGGGCGCGGCGCCTACGGCATGAAGATCGGGCCCGACGGGATGGCCTACACCGCGGGCTCCGGCCGGGTCACCCGCACGGACCCGGCGACGGGCGTGACCGAGGAGCTCGCGGACTGGCCCCAGAGCGAGCCTCACGCGCTCGACTTCAGCAAGGACTTCAGCGCGCTGTACGTGTCCACCGTGGGCGTCGAGACGCTGTGGAGGCTCCCGTTGGACGAAAACCTGGACGCGACCGGGCCGTTCGAGCCGTTCGCCACGAACCTCGGCAGCGGCTGGCAGGACGGCGTCGCGGTGGACGCGTGCGGGTACATCTACGTCCCCGAGTTCTGGAGCCGAACGCTGTACCGCGTGGCCCCGGACGGCTCCCACCAGGTGTACCTCAGCTGGGCGAACAACCAGACCCAGTACGGCCACGGCGTCCAGTGGGGGACGGGCGTCGGCGGCTGGCGAGAGGACGCGCTGTACGCGCCGATGCCCTACGGCAACAACCGCGTGAAGGAGATCGTGACGGGCGTCCCGTCGCGCATGTGGCCGGGCGAGGTCCTCAACGCGCCCCAGCCCTGACCGCGCCCGTCAGGACGGCGGCAGGAACCGCGGGGGACGTCGCCGGAACCGGCGCAGCGCGACGTCGAGGCTCGCGACGCCGTTCATCAGCATGTCCGCCGCCTCGGCGTTGCGTCGCCGGGCGGCGATCTCCTTCTCTTTGATCGCGGGCAGGCCCTGGCGCCCCAGGCGACCGTTCGTCATGAGCAGCAGCGGCTCCACGAACGGCGAGAGATCGCGCCGCTGGAGATCGGCGAGGAGATCGAGGATCGCCGTGCGGGGCGTGTAGTAGGGGGCGCGGAGCCGCTCGAGGACGAACCGCCCGAGCAGGCCGCGCAGCCACGTGGGGGCGCGGCCGAAGGCGATGTCGAGGTCCAGCTCCTCGCGGCCCGCCGAGGAGCGAAGCAGGGGCACGGCGGCCCCGAGGTACTGCGGATCGCGGCGGGGGACGACCCAGTTGTGGATCCGGGGATCGAGGCCGAGGCCGTCGCGCACGGCCGCGAATACGAGCGTCAGGATCCGGTCCCAGACGTGCGTGACCGCCGCGTCGCCCGGGGCCCGCGCCGCGAGCCAGACAGCCCCCTGCATCTCCTCGGGGACGGCCTTCTGCACCACGTACACGACCACGGATCCGTCCTTGCGCGGGATCACGCGCGGCTCCGCCACCACCGCCACGACGCCCGCCTTGGAGAGGCGGATCAGGTGCTCCTCGAACAACGTCTCGTACGCGTGCGAGCGACCCGGAGGGAGCGGCGGCAGGCGGCGGCAGGTGAACCCCTCGTGCCGATAGGTCGTGACCACCGGGCCGGGGACGCCCCCGAGCTTCTTCGTCCGCCGCTTGCGCAGCGCGGTGCGGACCCGCTTCTCGAGCAGATGCAGCTCGTCCCCGAGCATGGGGACGCGCATGACGGCCGTGCGGACGTCCTCCGTCTCGTGCATGGGCTCAGACTACGTAGGCGAGGGCGTAGAGCGCGACCGCGGTGACCGCCGCGCCGACCATCGCGACCATCCCGATCCGCCCCACGAGGCGGTGCCGCGCGCTGAACGCGCCGGGCACCGGGGGGTTCGAGAATCCAAACAACGAGACGACCACCAGCCCGATCCACGTGAAGGCCGCGACGAAGGCGAAGACCAGGTGGATGTTGAGCGCGGCGACGACCGCGGGGCCCGGATCCGGGGTCCCGAAGAGGGCCTCGATGCCCCCGCTCGTGGCGACGTGCACCTCGAGGGCGGTGACCGCGACGGTGAGGACGATCGTGAGCACGATCTGGACGTTGCGGTGCGTGGTCCAGTCCCGCGCCCGCGCCCGGACCCACGACCACCCCATCACCACCAACACCCCCGGGACGACCGTCACCAGGAGGTCCATCAACAAGTCTGCGTCGGTCCCCAGGAACCCGGCGGGCATCTCCATGCCGCCGGTCTACCACGACCGCGGGCGGAGGCCCGAGTCCTCGCCGCGGGTCGGCGAGCTCACTTCCCGGGGGTGATGCTCTCCGGCACGTTGCCCCGGGCCTCGAACGTGGCCCCGATCTTTCCCTTGGGGCCCGCCAGATCGAAGAGGCCGGTGCTGTACAGCGCGGCCTTCAGGGCGGCGCGGTACTGCCGGGCGCGGCCGAGCTTGCGGGCGGCCGAGTCGACGAGCTTGCTGCGGAGGCGCAGATCCTGGTGGTAGCGGTAGTAGCCGTTCCAGTACTGGTGGCTGCCGTGCACCTCGGCGACGGTGTCGTGCTTCTTCTTGATCGCGGCGGCGTACTTCTCGACGTCGTCCGCGTCGTGGTCCATCCCCGCGGCGGCCAGCGCGTCCTTGAGCTGCGACTTGGTCTGATCGACCCACGCCTCGGCGTCCTCCTGGGACATGAGGATCCAGTTCAGCTTCATCCCTTCGCCGCTGCGGAAGACCTTGTTCCGGGTGACCGTGGGCGAGAAGAAGTTCATGACGCGCGTGCCGGTGAAGAAGGCCCCGCCCGCCTGGTAGCTGAGCTCCACGTCCTCGGTGCGCTTGAACACGTCGTAGTTCATGACGGTGGAGATGATCGAGTCGGCCGTCACCGACTCGGGGAGTTTGATGACGACGACGATGCTCGAGTCGGTGTGGTCGACCCAGGCTCGGTTCCCGGCGCCGGCCAGCCACGCCGCGTCCTCGGGGTGGCTGTCGATCCAGGCGCCGAGGTCTCGGGCGGACCCGTAGTCCTGGGCGAACGCGGGCGTCGCGGCGAGGGTCAGGGCGGTGGCGGCGAAGGCGGCGAGTCGGTGCATTCCGGGTCGGTCTCCTCGGTCCTGGGACGGGGCGGAAGGGCCGGGCATTCGACGCGAGATAGCACGACCCGTGAGACCGGATCTCCTCTCGATGTCGGGCGTGTATTCTCCGCGGCCGTGCGACCCGGCCCCCCGGACTTCGATCTCGTCTCCAACCCCGCGATTCGGCTGCGCCGGCCGATCGAGGATCGGGAGCCGGGGCCCGACTCGGGCGAGCGACGACACCTCCGCTGGCTGCTGCACGGACCGGTGAGGCGAGACGGCCTCGTCCTGTCCTGGCTCGACGACGCCCGCCCCGGGTTCCCCTACCTGCACACCACCGCGCTGCTGCTCTCCCACCACGTCGAGCTGCTGCGACGGGACTCCGTGGACGCGTCGGTGCGCCACGAGATCACGGCGGACGCGGCCCTGCTCGCCCGAGCCCTGGCGGCGGGGCTCGACGCCGACGGTCGCGTCGTGCACCGCGGCCTGCGGTACGCGTTCGATACGGCCGTCGTGACCGCCGCCCTCGACCGCCTCCGCGGGCTGGAGCCCCGGTTCGACGTCCGCACCGACGCCCAGCGGGGAGGCGCGGACGCGTTCCTGAAGCTCTGCCTCCAGGAGGGGCGCGGGCAGGAAGGCGCGGCGGACGGCGTGGCGGCGGCGCGGTGGTCTCTCAGCTTCGCGCCGCACCTCCTCAAGCTCGCCGTCGCGATCGAGCCGGCCCGACTGCGACCGCTCGTCTCCCGCTTCGTCGCCGGCTACTGGCGCGGCGGTTGGTTCCGCTCGGCGCCCCGCCGGGAGGCGCCGTACGCCCACGCCCACGCCTACGCGCTCGAGGGCATCGCGGTCCTGCAGGACGCGGACCTCCAGGTGCCCGAGGCGGTGCCCGCGGAGGGGCTCCGGTCGCTGCTCGCGGCGTGCGAGGACCCCCGCACGACCACCGACGTGCTCGCCCAGACGCTCCGGCTCGCCGTCGTCGCGGGCCGCACCCGGGACGACGCGGACGTCGCCCGCCTCCTGGCGAGCCTGGAAGCGCGCAGCATGCCCGGCGGCGGATTCCGCTACACCGCGGCGGCGGACTCGGGCCTCTCCATCGAGGCGACGATCGTGGCGCTGCAGGCGCTCCGGTGGCTCCGCCTCGGTGCGGAGCCGCGCGCCCTGGCCTGACGCGCTCTAGAGTCGACGTCGCGTGACGTCGCTCCCCCCGGATCTGATCTCCGCCGCCCTGCCCGGGCTCCTGAGCGTGGGGGCCGCCGTCCTCCTGCTCGCGATCCTGCCGGGCGTGGTCGTCGCCCACTCGCTGTTCGCGCGGCCCCGCCCCCTCGACGTGCTGGTCCTCGGCCCGCCCCTGGGCTTCGCCGCCGTGGCGCTCCTGAGCTACGCGTGGAACCTCGTCCCCTTCGACGATCACTTCACCCCGCCCGCCGCCCTGCCCGTCGTCCTCGGGTGGGCGACGCTGATGATCCTGTGCCGAGCGGGGATCGGATCGATCCGCGCCCGGGGCCTGTGGCTCGACCGGCCCCCGGGCGAGGGGGAGGCCGCCGAGGCGATCGGGATCGCGAGCCTCTCCGTCCTCGTCTTCGGGGCGTACTTCCTCGCGTACGACCGCGACCTCTTCGCCTTCACGGGGATGCATCGACTCGTGGCGGTGGCGGCGCGGGTGCCCGTGGGCGAGTTCTGGACCCTCGCGGGCCGGACCCCGAGCCTCGCGACGGACCCCGGCGCCGCGCCCCACGGCGTCGTGGCCCTGCTCTCGGTCCTCCCGACGGTCCTCGGCTTCCTGGGGGTGAGGGTCGCGTTCGCGGGGCTGCACGCGGGCCTCGCGGCGGCGGTCCACGTGGGGGCCCGTCGGGCGGGGGCCTCGGGCGGGGGCGCGCTGGCGGCGTTCTCCGTGGCGGCGCTGCACCCGGCGTTCCTGGACACCCCCACCGCGTCGGCGGCGCACGTCGCGCTCGCGGCCTCGGCGGTGGCGTTCGCGGTCCTGCTGAGCCAGCGTCAGCCCGGGGCGGGCACGGCCGCGAGCGTCGGCGCGCCGGGGCCGGCCCCCGGGTGGACGGCGGCGCTGGGGACGGGGGCAGTCGCGGCCCTCGCCGTCGGCTCCCACCACGCCCTCCTGCTCTCGCTGCCCGCCCTCGGCGTGCTCGCCTGGCGCGGCGTCGCGCCCGTCCGTCGGGCCCGGTTCACGGCGGTCGCGGCGCTCGGCGTGGGGCTGGGCCTGGTGCCGTTCCTGGTCCACCACTCGCTCGCCTTCGGGAGCCCCCTCGCGATCGAGGCGGCGCCCGGCGCGGTGCCCACGACGCACGCCGTCGCGGGGCTCACGTTCGAGTACGGCGGCCTGCTGAACCGGCCGTTCCACGACACGTTCGTGCGCACGCCGCACAACCTGCTGCCGTCGTTCCTGCAGAGCGGGCTCT
This sequence comes from uncultured Rickettsiales bacterium, assembly GCA_964512225.1. Taxonomy (GTDB): domain Bacteria; phylum Myxococcota_A; class UBA796; order UBA9615; family UBA9615; genus CAZEKB01. The sequence goes on from CAZEKB010000011.1 coordinate 6,779, forward strand.
GGATCGGGCGCACCACCGGGACGCTGCTCCTGGGCGTCGCGGCGCTGGGGCTCGCGCGACTCCCGGCGGGGGTGAGGGCGAGCGCCGCCTTGTGGATCGTCCCCGGGGTCCTCCTGCTGGCGCCGCAGGAGGCGTGGTTCGAGCCCGACAAGCAGCAGCTCTACACGGTGTGGGCGGCGCCCGCGCTGCTCGCGATCGCGGTCGGCGTGGACGAGCTGCGGGGGCCCCGGGGGAAGGCGGGCTGGGGCGTCGTGGGGTTGCTGATGGTGCTGGGGACCGTCGCGGGCCGGGGGCTGGTGGAGGTGGACGCCCAGGTCGACGACCGGTTCAACGAGCGCTGGCCGCACCTGCGGGAGGAGCTGGACGGCGAGACCGACGCGACGCCGACGCGGACGGCGTGGGTCTGGCCCTGGCCGCAGTGGGAGAGCGAGGGGCGCCCGCTGGAGGGGCGGCTGCGGGCGGCCGCCGAGGATCTCGCGCGACCGGACTGGGCGCAGCGCGGGGCGGGTCCGCGCGAGCACATGCTGTGGGAGACGACGCCCACCGCGTACGGGCTCTTCCACGTCCCCCGGTCCCTGGAGCCCCGCCCGGTGAACTGGCTGCCTCCGAAGGGGCCGGCGGACCGCGTCGTCGTCGATCTCGCCGTGCCGTGGCCGGGGGAGGCGGGTCCGGCCGTGCGCGCGGCGTGGCCCGAGGAGCGCAACGTCAGCGGGTTCGAGCGACCGCGCACCTACGACCTGCGGCTCCCGTGGCTCCCCTACCCGCCCGCGCTGTACATGTTCCGCTCGGCCCGGGCCCCGTGGGACTCCTACGTCGTCGTGTCCGGGCCCGCCTCGGACGTCCTGCCGCGGCTCGCCGAGAGCGCGCCGGAGGTCGTCGCGGCCGCGACCGCGCCCGAAGCTCCGGAGGTCGACGCGCTCTTCCACTCGCTGAAGGGGACCGAGCTGGTCGTCCCGCTGCCCGCGGGCTCGAGGCTGCACCTCGTGGAGATCGTATCGGCGGTGCCGTGGCGCGCGCAGGAGTGGATCGTGCCCGCTCCCGATCCCGGCGAAGCACCCGAGGTGTCGGGGCCGCACCTCGTCCCCCCGTGACCCGCCGCGGGCGACGGCTCAGAAGGGCGGCGGCGGGGCCGCGGTCGCGCTCGGACGGCTGCGGAGGTGCCGCTCGACCATCGCGGCGATCATCCCCCCCGCGCGCTCGCCCAGGTGGATCCCGTCGGTGAGCAGGGAGTAGCCGCCCTGGGCGCCCGCCTCGTCCCAGGTCTTGCCCTGGAAGTAGCGCCGGAAGGCCGCCAACAGCATCGGGCGGCGGCGGTCCCCGGGCCGATAGGCGGGCCCGCCGTCGCGGATCTCGGCCGCCAGCTTGCGGTGGACGGGGAGGACCTCGAGCTTCTCGGAGCGGCCGATCATCCCCACCACCGCGTTGTGGGCGGCGAGCACCCCGGCGACGTCCGCCTGCTTGCCCTCCCCGAGCGGGGGGATGGTGCACAGCACGATCTCGGCCGACGTCCCCTCCTTGATGCGCTGGACGATCTCCCGCAGCTGCTCCTCGTACCAGGAGATGTTCGGCGTGGTGGGCAGGCCTCCGCCGCGCACGTACTCGGCCGCGTCGTCCGGGTGGCAGGCGGCCATCACGTCGTTGCTCCCGATCAGGATGACCGCGTAGTCGGGGTCGCACGCGATCACGGGCTGCAGGCGCTGCCCCAGGTTCCAGGCCACGTCGCCGTTGTGCCCGGCGTTGATGAACAGCCAGCCCTCCATGCCCATCTTCATGCGCAGCTTCGTCACCCAGTCGGCGCCGACGCGGCCGTGGGTGTGGCTGTCGCCGAGGCAGGCCACGAGCTTCTCGCCGGGGGTGCGCGGGCGACTCATGAACTCCTCGGGGCCGCCCCGGGGGGGCCTCGTGATCGCCCGGACGAGGTACAGCACCGCCACGATCGCGACCGTGGGGAGCAGGCCGAGGATGATCCAGAGCGCCAACCGATCTCCTCCATGCAACGCCGCGCCGTCCCGCGGGACTACTAGACTACCCGTAGGGAGGAGCAACCCCTTGCACGCAGTCATCGTCGGCAACGGCATCACCGGCGTGACCGCCGCTCGGCATCTGCGCAAGCAGTCGCCGGACGTCCGGATCACGATGATCTCGGGGGAGTCCGACCACCACTGGTCGCGCCCCGCCCTGATGTACATCTACATGGGCCACATGCGGTATCGGGATACGAAGCCGTACGAGGACCACTTCTGGAGTCGGAACCGGATCGACCTGGTGCGGGGCTGGGTGACGGCGATCGACACCGACGCGAAGACGGTGGTCCTCGAAGGTCGCACGACCATCCCCTACGACGTCCTCCTCATCGCCACCGGGAGCAAGCCCAACAAGTTCGGGTGGCCGGGCCAGGACCTCAACGGCGTCTCGGGCATGTACTCGCTGCACGATCTCGCGGCGATCGAGGCGCGGTCACCGCACTTCGATCACGGCTGCATCGTGGGCGGCGGGCTGATCGGCATCGAGCTCGCCGAAATGCTGCATACGCGGGGCAAGAAGGTGACCTTCCTCGTGCGCGAGCAGGGGTACTGGAACCACGTGCTGCCCCACGAGGAGTCGGCGATGGTGAGCCGGGTCATCCGCGCCGAGCACATCGACCTGCGGCTCAAGACCGAGCTGAAGGAGATCGAGGGCGACGACACCGGCACCGTGTGCGCCGTCCATACCAGCGACGCCGACCGCATCCCCGTGGGCTTCGTGGGCCTCACCGCGGGCGTGCGTCCGAACCTGGCGGCCCTGGAGGGGAGCGCCGTCGAGACCGGGCGGGGGGTGCTGGTGGACGACCAGCTGCGCACCAACGTCGAGGGCGTCTTCGCGGCGGGCGACTGCGCCGAGATCAGGACCCCGGAGGGCCACCGGAACCGCATCACGGCGGTCTGGTACACCGGCCGGATGATGGGGGAGGTCGTGGCCCGGAACATGCTCGGCGGCGCCGTCGACTACGACCCCGGGATCTGGTTCAACTCGGCCAAGTTCTTCGACCTCGAGTACCAGGTGTACGGCATCGTCCCCGGGGGCACGGCCCACGAGCGCGGCCACGACAGGCCGTCGGTCTACTGGGAGCACCCGGGCGGGCTGAAGTCGCTGCGCCTGGTCCACGACGACGGCGCGCTCATCGGAGTGAACTGCATGGGCATCCGCTTCCGGCACCGCGTCTGCGAGGCGTGGATCCGCGAGAAGCGGCCGCTGTCCTACGTGCTCGAGAACCTCCGCGACGCGCACTTCGACCCGGAGTTCTACAGCCGGCACTACAGGGCCATGCGGGCGACGATGGGGGGTGCGGCGTGAGCGCGCTCGTCCGGATCGGCAACCCGTCGTCGGTGAACCGGGTCGGCAGCGAGGCCCGACCGCACACGGCCCTGGAGAAGCTGCTCCTGGGCGTGATCGGGCTCGCGACCGCGGCCGTCGTGTTCGCCCTGTTCAAGCCCGGGGCCCTGTCCGCGACCGTGGGCTCGGCGCTGTTCGCCGCCATCGGAGTGGCGGGCGGCCTCTTCTACTTCGTCGCCTACAAGGACACGACCCCGGGGATCAAGAACCACGGCGTGTACCACTCGGGGCTCAGCAACCGGGGCACGTGGGGGTGGATCCTCGGCGTCGCGATCACGGGGTTCTACGTCGCCCTGTACTGGCACGGCGAGTCGCTCGCGGGGGCGTACGCGCTGCTGGATCCGCTCGCCACGGCCCTGAGCGGCAAGCCCGCGGACCAGTGGTTCCTGTACGGGTTCCTGTACACGGGCAGCGTGATCGTCCTGGGGCTGCGCATGGCGATGAAGTACCGGCACAACCGGTACCAGCTCATCCGCACGGCCTCGGTGACCTTCTTCCAGCTGGCGTTGGCGTTCGTGCTGCCGCAGCTGCTCAAGAAGATGAACCAGCCGGACTTCTACTTCACGTACTTCTGGCCGCTGAAGCCCGACTACCTGCTGCCGTTCGACTACGTGATGGGCGAGGGCGGGATCGTCGCCAAGGAGTGGAGCGGGCACGCCGTGGGGCGGGCGATGCTGCTGTGGGGGGCGGGGATGTCGCTGGTGGGGACGCCGGTGCTCACGTACCTCTTCGGCAAGCGCTGGTACTGCAGCTGGGTGTGCGGCTGCGGGGGGCTGGCCGAGACCCTGGGCGACCCCTGGCGGCAGCTGAGCGACAAGTCCGAGCGGGCGTGGCGCTTCGAGCGCTGGTCGATCCACGCGGTGCTGGTCTTCATCGTCGGGTTCACGGTGCTGCTGTGGGTGAACGACCTCACCGACCGCTCGATCCTCGGCGACGACGGCAGCGGCATCTTCTGGAAGACGTACGGGTTCTTCATCGTGATGGCCTTCAGCGGCGTGATCGGCGTCGGCTTCTACCCCCTGTTGGGGAGCCGCGTGTGGTGCCGCTTCGGCTGCCCCCAGGCGGCGATCCTGGGGCTGTTCCAGCGCTTCTTCAGCCGGTTCCGCATCACGACGAACGGGGGCCAGTGCATCAGCTGCGGCAACTGCTCGACGTACTGCGAGATGGGGATCGACGTCCGGGCCTACGCCCAGCGCGGCGACAACATCGTGCGCGCGTCCTGCGTCGGGTGCGGGGTGTGCGCGGCGGTCTGCCCCCGCGGCGTCCTGCGCCTCGAGAACGGGCCCCGGACGGACCGGTTCGAGGGCGCGGACGCCCCCCTGGCGGACCTCCTTACGGCGATCCGGAAGTAGTCGAGCGGGTGTGAGGGTGGAACCTCCACGAAACCGGGGGGAACGGCGCGTTCACCCCGGGTTGTGAGGCACACGCGCCCCGCTATCGTGACTCCGTGCGCTTCCTCCCCCTCCTTCTCGTCGCCCTGGCCGCGTGCGCCCATGGACCCGACGCGCTCGAGCCGACCGCCGAGGCCGCGGACGAGGAGAGCTACTCGCTCCTGACCGCGTCGGTGGCCTCCCCGGAGGCCCGGCGCCCCCGGACCGACGCGAGCCGCTGCGACGACCCGGCCCGGGCGGTCGTCGTCCCCGCCATGGCCTACGGCACGTACCACCCGCCTACGCCGGGCTCGATCAAGGCCTGGCGGGCCCTGCTCGGAGCCGACGGCGACCTGACCCGCTCCGAGCAGCACCGCATCCTGGAGCTCGCCGTGCACATGGGGCCGCCCGGGGCCGACCTGTCGAAGGAGACCAAGCGCGCGCTGAAGGACCGGTGGCGGGAGGACGGGGCGATCGACGAGGTGCTCATCGGGGCCACGATCGACGTGCCCGTGTGCCCGGAGGAGGTCGTCCTGGTGGGCGCCCGGCTCGGGCTCGGGACGATCGAGGATCCGGGGGACGTCGAGGCCGTGCGCGAGATCGCCGCGATGCTCGTGGCGACCTACGGCCCCCTGGACGACGTGCCCGATCTCGCGTGGCACTCGGCCCTGCACTCGCTCGAGGCGATGCAGATGGGCCGCAAGATCAAGGAGCTGTTCGAGTCCCCCGACAACGAGATCGACACCGTCGACTCGAACCTGTGACGGAGCCGGCCTACTGCTCCTCGGGCTCGTCCCCCTGGCAGGGCCCGCGGTAGTCCACGGTCGTCCCCGAGCAGTTCGCGAAGCAGGCGTTCTCGTAGGTGCGCTCGTCGTCCCCGCAGACCTGCTCGCGGTGGTCGTTGCAGTGGGACAGGCACTCGGTCTCCTCGCACCCGGCGAGGCCCAGGGACGCGGTCAGGATCAAGGCGGCGATGCGGGTCACGACGCGGTCTTCTCCAGTCGAATCGGCGAGGGCGGCTCCGGCACGAGCGGCCCCGACGTGGACACGCGGACCCCCTCGCGGAAGCGATGGATGCGACCCACGGGGCCGCCTCGGCTCGTCTCGGACGCCCAGTCGGAGGCGGCCAGCGCGGCCGCCAGGTCTCGACGCCCCGCGGCCCGACGCTCGCGGATCGCGCGCCTGCTGAAGTCGACGGGGTCGAGCCAGAGCAGGTCGCCGGTGCGCCCGTTCTCGATGTGCAGGACGCTCGTCCTCGCCCCCGCCCGGGGCGCCGCTCCGCCCCACTCGCCGCCCCCGTCGAGGGCCGCCAGGGTGAGGCGCTGCCGCAGATCGCGCAGGGCGGCCTCCACGCGGCCGGTGAAGTGGATCTGGTCCCGTCGGATCAGCGAGAAGGGCAGGTTCCGCGGCACCCACCCGTCCTGTCCCCACAGGTCCACGACAACCACCAGCGCCCCGTGCGCCCCCAGCGTCCCCGCCAGGAGCTCGGCGACGACGGGGTCGAGCGGGTTGCACCCCACGAGCCCGCCCTCCCAGTACATCTCCCCGTCGATCCGCACGCCCGGCGCGCCCGGCGGCATCGCCCCGCTCGCCACGACGTGATCGGCCGTGATCGCCTCGGACCCCGAGTCGAACCACCGCAACACCCCCCGACGCACGTCGGCGGCGCCCACCGACAGCCGGATCCCGCCGGGGGCGTTCACCCGGTCGAGGTCCGCGACGGCGTCGATCGTCGCGTACAGGGGCTTGCTCGAGTAGAAGCTGTCGCTCCCGACGGAGCCGTCGGGCTTCATCAGGAACGGGACGACGCTCGGCTCGAAGAAGTTGGCCTTGCCCGCCAGCGCGGCCATGGACGTGGCCGTCTTCATGGCCTGGCGGAAGAACGGGGGCAGCCCCTCGCCGAGCCGATCGGTGACGTCGTACGGATCCGCGAGCAGGGACCACAGCCGGTCGAGGGCGGCGGCGCGGTCCGCGGGGGCGTTGCCCGCCATCGCCACGCCGTTGAGCGCGCCGGACGAGATCCCCAGGATCCAGGTCGGCTCGAGCCCCGCCTCCACGAGCGCGTCGAGCACGCCCACCTGGTACGCCCCCTTCGCCCCGCCGCCCTGGAGCAGGACGACGACGTCGGGGCGGTGCGTCTCGGGCGCGGCGACCATCGGCGTACATTACCTGCGCGCGTAACGGCCGCACGCCCTCCGAGACTTCCCCATCATGAGACTGCCCGCCCTCGCCCTCCTCCCCGCCCTCGCGTCCTGCGCCGCCATCCCCAAGGGGATCGTCGCGAACGACCAGAGCAGCAAGCCGTCGGAGATCGTGGAGGGCTCTCCCCTCTACTCGATCATCGCCCGGGGGGCCATCGCGCCCATCGATCGGCCGACCTGGAAGAGCCACGCCGAGGCGGCCTCGGACATGGCCGACGACGAGCCCGTGATCGTCGTCACCGACGCGTTCGACGGGGGCGAGGGCGACGACGTCCGCGTCTACTCCACCTGGTACCTCGAGGGCCACGAGATCGTGAACGACCGCATCGGGGAGACGCCCGTCGCGGTCACCTGGTGACCCCTGGTGCAGGCGGGTGTCGTGTACGCCCGCGAATTCAGCGAGACCACCCCCACCGGCCGCGAGGTCACCCGCCCGGTCCGCCTCATGGCGTCGGGGAACCTGTGGCGCGACGCCCTGGTGATGTACGACCGCGAGACCAGGTCGCTGTGGACGCAGCACGACGGGCGCGCCATCCGGGGTCGCTCGGCCGACGCGGGCCGACGACTCCGGGCGCTCCCGTCCGAGAAGATGACCTACGCGGACGCCCGGGCGCGCTACCCGGACGCGAAGGTCCTGGAGAAGAAGAGCGGCCCGCTGGGCAAGGGGACCGAGTCCATCTACGACGACTACCTCGCCCGCACCGACCAGCTCGGCCTGTTCGGGACCGAGGTGCCCACCGATCGCGTCGGCGGCAAGGACCTCGTGCTCGGCGTCGTGCTCGACAGGCCCCACGCCATCTCGATCCCCGACCTGGCGGCGGCGGGGGGCCGCAACCTGGAGCTCGACGGGGGCACCTACTTCGCCGTCGCCCTCGGGGGCGCCCGCGACGCCCGCCTCTGGAGCACCGACCGGCGGATCGCCGTCGAGTCCGCCTGGGTCCTGGCCGACCCCGAGGGCGACGCCCGGTGGGACGCGAGCACCGGCCGCAAGCTGGCGGGTCCTGCCGACGAGCGGGACCTCAACCGCGTCCCGGCCCGCGTCCAGGCATGGTTCGCCTGGTTTCCGGACCACCCCACCTCCGTCGTATGGTGACCGCCCATGCATCGCTTCCCGGCCCTCCTCCTGCTGCCCGCACTCGTCGCCTGCGACATCGTCGACGGAGGCCCCGGTGACGACGACGACGACGCCCCCCTGCCGTGCGAGGGCGACACCGACGAGCGCGCCGTGGTCTTCGAGACGGTCGACGAGGTCCTGCTCGAGGCCGACTACCAGCCCGCGCTGACCCAGGGCCGCGGCGCCGTCGTCCTCGTGCACATGATCCCCCCCGGCAACGACCGGACGGGCTACCCCCGGCACGTGCGCGACGAGTTCAACGACCTCGACCTCACCGTCCTCAACCTCGACCGTCGCGGGGCGGGCGAGTCCGCGGGCGAGGCCGTGGACGCCTACGAGGGGCGCGGCGGGCTGTGGGACCTAGAAGCCGCCGTGGACTTCCTCGTGGGCGAGTTCACGGCCGACTGCCCCGTCGATCCGGAGCGCATCCTGCTCGTGGGCGCGTCCAACGGGACCACGTCCGTCCTGGACTACGCCGTGGAGCACGAGAACACGCTCCCGGACGTCGCGGGCCTGATCTTCATGTCCCCCGGCGGCTACACCCAGAATCAGAACACCATCGAAGGCAACGAAGACGTGCCGATCCAGTGGCTGTACCCCACGAACGAGCCGTTCTCGGCCGACTTCGTGGACGACTCCGAGAACTGGGAGTTCATCGAGCGCGGGACCGCCCACGGCACGCGCATGTTCGACGGCGGGGACCTCGAGTCGGACACCGTCGGCGACATGGTCGACTTCATGACCGCGCTGTTGATGGACTGAGTCGAGCGATCGGTCCGCCTACTCGTCCGGCAGGAGGCGGATCGAGGCGCTGTTGATGCAATAGCGCAGGCCCGTGGGGGCCGGGCCGTCGGGGAATACGTGGCCCAGGTGGCCGCCGCAGGCGCGACACATCGTCTCCACCCGCACCATCCCGAAGGACGTGTCCCTGTCCTCCTCGATCACCAGCCCGTCGAGGGGCTCGTAGAACGACGGCCAGCCGCAGCCCGAGTCGAACTTCGCGTCGCTGCGGAAGAGGTGGGTCCCGCACCCCGCGCAGGCGTAGGTGCCCACGTCTCTCGTATCCCAGTACTCCCCGGTGAAGGCCCGCTCGGTGCCCTTCTGCCGGAGGATGCGGTACTGCTCGGCGCTCAGCCGGTCGCGCCACTCGGCGTCGGTCACGTCTCGGGAGTCGGTCATTTCGGCCTCGCTTCGGACCTCAGGAACTCGACCAGCTTCGGGTGGAAGAGGTCGGGGCGCTCGAGGTGCAGGAAGTGCCCGCCGTCCGGCACCTTCACGAGCTCGTAGGGACCGGTGTAGCTGCGCGCGGAGCGGTCGAACTCGGCGGCGGGCAGCGCCCCGTCCGTGATGCCCGCGAAGGTCAGCGTCGGCACCTCGATCTTGCGTCCCAGCAGCCGCTGCTGCTGCTTCGCCCGCGCGCTCCAGGGCGCGGCGGCGAGCGCCCGGTAGTACCCGAGCGCCGCGCGCAGCGTCCCCGCCGACCGGTACGACGCCTTGATCTCCTCGAGCCGCCCGGCCCAGTCCGTCGACGGCGACCACGCCCTGAAGAAGAAGTCGATCCCCCGGAACCCGCCGCGGCGCATGAACCACTCGGGCAGCCACGGCAGCTGGAAGAACAGGAAGTGCCAGAACCCGCGGATGAGGCCGAGCCGAGGCTTCACGGAGCGCGGGTGCGGGATCGCGATGGTGACGAGCTTCTTGACCCGCTCGGGGGCGAGGTTCGTGGCGAGGTAGCTGAACATCGCCCCCCAGTCCTGACCCACCAGGTACACCTCGAGCTCCCCCAGCGCGTCGGCGAGGGCGAGGATGTCCTCGGCCAGGGTCAGCGAGTCGTACCGAGCCTGCGCCGGCGACGTGGTGGGAGCGATGCCTCGGGTGAAGGGGGCCACGGCGTGAAACCCCGCCTCGGCGAGGGCGGCGAGCGTGGGCTTCCAGCCCGTGGCGGTGTCGGGGAAGCCGTGCGTGAGGATCACCAGGGGGCCCTCGCCGGCCTCGAGGTAGGCGATGGTCATCCCGCGGGCCTCGACGGTCCGCTCGCGGATCTCGATGAACCCCACGGCTACTCCCAGCCCAGCGTGTACTCGCCCGACTCGGCCGCCGTCGCGGAGACGAGGACGGTGGCGCTGCCGGCGTCGCCGAGCGCGAAGGTGACGGTGGAGAGGCCGGGGCCCACGAACCCGAAGTCGGTGCAGGTGCAGGTCTCGTCGAGCACCACGAGGTAGGGGTCGAACTCGAACGACACCACCTGGAACGTGTAGAAGAACCCGGCGTCGCCGGTCATGTGCCACACCTGGAACGGCCACGGCGACGTCCCCGGATCGGCGTTCGTGAACGCGCCCTCGTCGTCGAGGCAGTTCAGCCCGTCGTGGGTCGTCGCCGACAGGCCCAGGTCCGCGTCCTCGAATCCCGACGCGCCGACCGGCAGGTAGCCCAGCGTCGAGCCGCCGTAGCAGAGGTCCACCTCGGTCGCGGAGTCGTCGTCGTCCGTCGCGTCGTCGTCGTCCGTCGCGTCGTCGTCGTCCGTCCCGTCGTCGTCGTCGACCGCGTCGTCGTCGTCCGCCGCGTCGTCGTCGTCCGCCGCGTCGTCGTCGTCCACCACGACCGGCGGGGCGGAGTCGTCGTCGTCGCCCCGCTCGGGGACGTCGGCGAAGTCGCTGTGGATCCACTGGCAGCCCGCCGCCACGAGCAGCACCGCCATCATCACGACGTACCCGGGGGTCGGCCTCATTCGGCCGCCCGAAGCTGCAACACCGTGATCTCCTGCTCCGCGTCGAGCCGCATCGGGGGTCCCCAGAACGTCGTCCCTCGGTTCACGTACAACCACATCGTACCGACGCGGTGCAGCCCCCGGGCGAACGGCAGCACCAGACGAGCCAACCACGTGAACGGGAAGTACTGCCCCGCGTGCGTGTGACCGCTCAGCTGGAGGTGCGCCCCGAGCTTCGCCGCCGCGTACGCCGTCGTGGGCTGGTGGGCGAGCAGGACGCGGATCGACTCGGGAGCGTCCCGGAGCGCCCCCCGGGGATCGCAGGCGTGGCCCTCCGCCATGGCGCCCGCGCGCTGGTCCGTCACGCCCGCCACCGTGAGGGCGGCGCCGTCGTGGTCGAGCACGACGTGTCGGTTGTTCAGGACGACCATGCCGAGCGACTCGCAGTGGACGCACCAGGGCTCGACGCCCGAGTAGTACTCGTGGTTCCCGGTGACGAAGTAGGTGCCGTGACGGGACTTCAGCCCGGCCAGCGGGGCGACGTGACGGGCGAGGCGACCCACGCTGCCGTCCACGAGATCCCCGGTGACGGCCACGAGGTCCACGCCGAGCGCGTTGATGGTGGCGACGATGTCCTCGAACGCGTCCTCCTGCACCGCCGGACCGGCGTGCAGGTCGGAGATCTGGGCGATGCGGAAGCCGTCGAGGGCGGCGGGGAGGCCGTCGATGGGGACCGACACGTCCTCGACCGTCGGCCGACGCTTGGCCTGCAGCCACGCCACCCCCCCGATGGCGCCCGCCACCCCCAGGATCAGCAGGCTGACCGACCGGGACAGGAAGGCGCGACGGGCGGGCTCGAACGGAGCCTCGATCGGCACGACCCGCGCCAGCACATCGAGCGCCAGCAGGCCCGCGTCCCGGAAGAGCAGCAGCACGAAGACGAGGGAGAAGAAGCCCATGCCCAGGTACCCGAGGTACTGGAAGGCGTCGGCCCACCACGCCCCGGTGGACGGGATCGTCAGGAACACGGCGGGCATCGCGAGCGCGTGCAGCACGAGGGCGGCGTAGACCAGCCGCGTGGTCGTGGGCCCGAGGTCGAACGGGGCGAGCAGGCGTCGCCCGACGTAGAGGTGGATCACGATCGACAGACCGAAGACCACGGCGACGAACGCGAGCAGGCGGGCCGTACCCATGTCCCCCAGCAAAGCACGCGGGCAGGGTGACGGCGAGGGGTACACTCCGCGGCCCATGCGACGCCTCGCCCTCCCGCTGCTCCTGCTCGCCCTGGGATGCGCCCCCGCGGCGGCCGGAGACGGCGGGACGATCCCCCACTCCCGGTTCGCGCTCGACAACGGGCTCGACGTCGTCCTCCACGTGGACGGCACCGTGCCCCTGGTGGCGGTGAACCTGAACTACGACGTGGGCGCGGCCGACGAAGCCGAGGGCCGCACGGGCTTCGCGCACCTCTTCGAGCACCTCATGTTCATGGGCACGAACCGCGTCCCCAAGGGCAACTACGACACGTGGATGGAGACGGCCGGGGGGTGGAACAACGCGTGGACGTCCGAGGACCGGACCGACTACTACGACGTGGGGCCGAAGGAGCTGCTCGAGACGCTGCTGTGGATGGAGGCCGACCGCATGCAGGCCCTGGGCGGGGCCATCGACCAGGAGAAGCTCGACCTGCAGCGCGACGTCGTGCGCAACGAGCGTCGGCAGACATCGGAGAACCGGCCCTACGGCGTGGTGGAGCTCACGCTGCCGGGCCTGCTCTACCCCGAGGGACACCCCTACGCGCACCCCGTCATCGGGTCGCACGAGGACCTCCAGGCGGCCTCGGTGGAGGACGTTCGGTCCTTCTTCGCCACGTGGTACGCCCCCCGGAACGCCTCCCTGGTGGTGGCGGGCGACTTCGACCCCGCGGCCGCGGAGGCCTGGGTCCGGGCCTACTTCGGGGCGATCGAGAACACCCCGCAGTCGGCCGAAGCGAGGCGCGCGGAGGCGACCTTCGCGCGGGCGACGCCCCGCCGCCGGTTCGTGGAGGACCGGGTGAACGCCCCGCGGGTGCACTTCGTCGCGCGGACGGCGGCCCTGTTCACGGATCGCGACGCGGAGCTCGACCTCCTCGCCACGATCCTCGCGGACGGCAAGGCCTCGCGACTCCACCGGGCGCTGGTGCACGAGCAGAAGCTGGCCACGGACGTCTACGCCGGGCAGTGGTCGGGGCGCCTCGAGTCGGCCTTCATGGTGTGGGCCACCGCGCGGGAGGGCGTGACCGTCGACCAGCTCGAGGCGGCGCTCGCGGCCGAGCTCGAGAAGGTGCGCGCGGAAGGGCCGGTGCCCGACGAGCTCGTGCGGGCCGAGGCGGGCATCGCCCACGACTTCGCGCGGCGGCTGGACGGGGTCGCAGGACGCGCCTCGATGATGAACTCGTACCTGACCAACCGGGGGACGCCCGACTGGGTCGCCGAGGACCGCGCGCGCTACGAGCGGGCCGACCGCAGGAGCGTGCAGGCCGCGGCCGTGGACGCGCTCGATCCGGCGCACCGCGTGACGCTGGTCGTGGTGCCGATCGTGGACCGGGGCGAGTGATGCGCCTCCACCCCGCCGTCCTCGGCCTGCTGATCGCCTGCGGCGGCGCCGAGCCGACGCCCGAGGCCACGCCCCCGCCCGCCCCGACACCGGCCCCCGTCCTGCCCGACGAGCGCCCCGTCCTCCCCCCGAGCGAGCCCTACACGCCCCCGATCCCGACGGACGTGGAGCTCCCGCCCTTCGCGTCGGCGCGGATCCTCGAGCGCTCGAACCTCGACCTCGTCTCCGTGCGCGTCGTCGTCCCCCGGGGGTCCGCCCACGACCCCGAGCAGGACTGGGGGCTGGCCGCCCTGACCGCGGAGATGATGGAGCAGGGAGCGGGCGACCTCGACGGGTTCGAGCTGTCGCTGGCGGCGGAGCGCCTCGGCGCCGACATCACGGTCGTCGCCCGGCGCGACTACAGCCTCGCGACGCTGGACGTCACGGCCTCGCGGCTCGAGCCCGCCCTCGCGCTCCTCGCCGACGTCGTGCTCCGCCCGCGGTTCGACGCGGACGAGTGGGGGCGCACGAAGGCGCTGTGGCTGGAGGACCTGGCCGCGCGCGCGTTCCGGCCCCGCGACGTGGCGGCGGTGGCGGGCGACGTGGCCCTGTACGGGACGGGGCACGCGTACGGTCGCCCCGTCGACGGGTTCATCCAGCGGGTCCGGGGACTGAAGCGAGCCGACGTGGTGGGGTTCCATCGCTCCGCCTGGCGCGTGGACGACGCGACGTTCGTGGCCGTGGGCAAGGTCACGGCCGCCGGGCTGCGCAAGGCCGTCGCGGCCGCCTTCTCGGACGTGCCCACCCCGGACGGGCCCCGGAGCGCCCAGCCGTCGCCGCACGCCCCCACCACGGCCTGGTCGCGCTTCGTCGTGGTCGACCGCCCCGACTCGCCCCAGACGGTGCTGCGCCTCGCCTGGCCCGGGCCGACGATGGACGCCGACGACCGCGCCGCCCTCGACCTCGTCGACTTCGTGCTCGGCGGGTCGTTCACGTCGCGGCTCAACAGCAACCTGCGCGAGGACAAGGGCTACACGTACGGGGCTCGGTCGCGGCTCCCGACGACGCGGGGCGCGGGGGCGTTCGTCGCCGCCGCCGCGGTGCAGGCCGAGGTCACGGGCGCGGCCCTGAAGGAGCTGCTCGCCGAGCTCGAGGGCATCGCCAAGTCGGGGCCGACCCCGGAGGAGGTGGGCAAGGCGCGGGCCTCGCTGCGCAACGACGACGTGCAGGTCTACGAGACCGTCGCGGGCGCGGCGGGGCGGATCGCGCTGCTCGCGGGCCTGGGGCTGCCGGGGCGCTTCGACGCCGACCACGCCGCGGCGCGACGGCGCCAGACCCCCGAGGGCATCGCCGAGGCCGCCCGGTTCTACTTTCCGGACCGCGCGCTCGTGGTGGCCGTGGGGGACGCCGAGTCGACCCTCGCCCAGCTGAAGGACGCCGGGATCGACCTCGGCCAGCCTCGCATGTCGGACGCGGAGGGGGACCCGGCGAAGTAATGGGCGTCGAGATCGAGCGCAAGTTCCTCGTGACCGGGGACGGCTGGCGCGGGGGCGCCGACGCAGGCACGCGGATGGAGCAGGGGTACCTCTCCACCCACCCGGATCGGGTCGTGCGGGTCCGGGTCGCGGGGGCGTCCGCGACGCTGACGATCAAGGGCCGCGGACCCTCCCCGGACGTGCGCCCGGAGTTCGAGTACCCGGTGCCGGTGGCCGACGCGGTCGAGCTGCTCGCGCTGTGCGGCGGGGCCGTGGTGCGCAAGACGCGCCACCGACTGCCCGCGGGCGACCTCACGTGGGAGATCGACGTCTTCGGCGGCCGCCACGCGGGGCTCGTGCTCGCGGAGATCGAGCTCCCCGTCCCCGACGCGGCGTTCGAGCGACCGGCCTGGGTCGGGGCGGACGTGACCGCCGACCCCGCCTATACGAACGCCGAGCTCAGCCGAACCTGACCTCGAAGCGCGCGCCTCCGCCTTCGCGCTCGACGCAGCGGGCGCTCCCCCCGTGGTGCTCGGCGATCCGACGCACGAGGGCGAGCCCGAGCCCCACCCCGCCGTCCCGCCCTTCGGAGTGATCGTCGGGCCGGAAGAACGGCTCGAAGACGCGCTCGCGCAGGGCCTCGGGGACGCCGGGGCCGCGGTCCTCGACCGCCAGCAGGATCCCCTCGCCGAGCTCGATGACGGCCCTCACTTCGCCGTCGCCGTGCTTGCGCGCGTTCTCGAGGAGGTTGCGCACGAGCCGGCGGAGCAGGCGCGGGTCGCCCTCGACGGGCGCCTCCGCGGGGACGTCCGCCACGGCGTCGACCCGGGCGGCCTCCTCCACGACGATGGGGCCGAGGTCCACCCGCACGGCGGCGTCCATCGGCCGCGGCGCGTCCATGCGGGCGGCGAGCAGGAGCTCCCCGATCAGCGCGTCGAGCTCCTCGATGTCCTTGACCGCCCCCTCGGCGACGTCGCCGTCGTCCCTCAGCAGCTCCACGGCCATGCGCAGCCGCGCCAGGGGCGACCGCAGCTCGTGGGACGCGCTCGCGAGCATCCGCCGCTGCCCCTCCACGAGGTCCTCGATGCGGTCGGCGCTGCGGTTGAAGGCCCTCGCGAGGCCCGCGACCTCGTCCGCGCCGCAGACCTCCACCCGGCGGCTCAGGTCGCCCGTCCCCCACTCCTCGACGCCGCGCCGGAGGCCCTCGATGCGCGCCGTGATGCGGCGCGCGATGGGCATGCAGCCGACGCCCACGGCGAGGCCCAGGAGCACCAGCAATACGATCGGCCGCGTCGCGCCGTGGTCGAACGCCGCCGCGTGGGCCTCGCGATCGACCGCCACCGTGAGCATCCGCCCGTCCGCCAGCGGCACGTGGATGCCGGGCCCCCGCCCGCGGCGGAACCACTGGGCAGCGGCGCCCCGCGGCTCCGGCCCGGGTTCGTGCGAGGCGGCGAGGACCCGCCCGTCCGTCGCCCGCAGGGTGAGGTGCAGCCCCAGCCGCTCGGCGCGGTCGGTGAGCTCGGCGGCGAGACCGTCCCCCGCCGGGAGATCGTCCGCCAGGAACCCCGCCGCCGCGACGATCGGGGCGGCGGGCCGACTGCTCGTATCGAACAGCACCTTGGCCGCCACGGCCGATACCAGCAGCGCGAACAGGCCCACCCCCACGAACGCGAGGTAGAGCTGCAGGTACAGCCGGCGGCGGACGGGGCCGAGCACGCCTAGGGCTCCGGGGCGACGGTGAAGACGTAGCCCGCGCCGCGCACCGTGCGGATCCGCCGGGGGCGCTTCGGGTCGTCTTCGATCGCGGCGCGGATCCGGGAGATGTGGACGTCGATCGAGCGGTCGTAGGCCTCGAGCTCTTCGCCCCGCACGGCGTCCATGATCTGCTCGCGGGACAGGACCCGGCCCGCCCGCTCGGCGAGGACCACGAGGAGCCCGAACTGGTGGGACGTGAGGCGGCGCTCCTCGCCCGCGATGCGCACGACGCGGGCGCCGCGGTCGATCTCCAGGCGCCCGAACGTGAGGACGTCGGCCGCGGGCGCGGGCCGAGGCGGACGACGACGCCGCAGGATCGCCTTGAGCCGGGCGAGGAGCTCGCGCGGGTTGAAGGGCTTGGGCAGGTAGTCGTCCGCGCCGATCTCGAGGCCGACGATGCGGTCGAGCTCGTCGCCCCGGGCGGTGAGCATCAGGATGGGGATGTCCGAGTCGGCCCGCACCGATCGGCACACGTCGAAGCCGTCGCCGTCGGGCAGCATCACGTCCAGGATCAGGGCGGCGTAGTCGCCCACCGCCAGGGCGCGCATCCCCGACGCCACGTCGGGAGCGTGGTCCGCGTCGACCCCCCGGCCGCCCAGGTAGGTCTGCAGCATCGCCGCGAGGCGGGCGTCGTCGTCGAGGATGAGGACACGTTCGGGCACGGCGGCTCCAGCACGGACGCGCCGGCCCCACCTCGAGGCCGACGCGCGACGTGCAGGTTATCGGTTAGCGGTGGCGGCGGCCCTTGAAGGACTCGGCGAGCTCGATGAGCTCGGCGCGCTGGTCGGCGTCCAGCACCTCGGCGAGGTCGGCGACCACGTCGAGCCCGAGGGTACTCACCTCGTCGGCGCTCTCGATGGCGTCGGCCCGCAGCGCCTCGAGGGCGTCGCGATCGATCGTCTCGGCGCCGAGCGCGTCCTTCCAGGCGTCGTGGTTCGCGCGGTGCTCGGCCCGAGCGTCGAACAGCTTCGGGACGGCCTCGTCGAGGATCGTGGAGACCTCGGAGCGCTGCGCGTCGGTCGCGTCGACCCTCGACAGGGCCCGGTCGGCGATCGCTCCGGCGCGCTCGCGGGCGGTGTCGACGGTCATCTCGGAGCCGTCGCAGAATCCGGGACCCCACCCGTCGGAGGCGACGGCGGACCCGATGAAGAGGGCGCCGGCGAGGGCGGCGAGGGCTCCGAAGAGGAAGAGGCGGCGGCGGGGGGACTTCTCGGTGGCGGTCATGATCGGCTCCTTGGGGCGGCGCGGAAGTGCGGCGCGAACACCAAGAAGCTAGAGAGCCGGGATTTCCCCGAAATGTCGGGCGAGTAAAGAACTGTGAAGCGGGCCGCCCGTCAGTCCACGACCGCCGTGTGGAAGGTGACCTCGATCCCCTTGACGCTGACCACGTCGCCGTCGTGAAGCTCGCGTCGCCCCTTCAGCTTCTCGCCGTTGAGCCTCACCCCGGCGAGCCCGCTCAGGGCCTCCACGCTCCAGCGGCCGCTGTACTTGAGCTGCGCGGCCTCCTTCCCGAGCATCGGGTTGCCGGGGAGCCGGATCTTGCAGGCGTCGGTGAACCCGATCATGTGGTTGCCGTTGCTCAGCTGGACCTCGCGCTGCACCCCCCCGGCGGAGAACGCGACGTGGGTGCCGAGCTTCGCGCGGGTCTTCTTGCGCATCCAGTCCATCGACTGGCCCCCGACCATCGCCGTGGACTCCTCCTTGGCGGCGGGGCTCTTGATGGCGGCCCAGGTGGGCATCTCCTCGATCTTGCTGTTCTCGTCGGCGAACAGGAGCACGTGGTCGCCCAGCTCGATGAGGTCGCCGATCTTCAGCACCTGCGGGCTCCCGGGGACCACCCGCTCGCCGTTGACCCAGGTGCCGTTCGCCCCGCCCAGGTCCTCCACGACCCAGTCGTCGTCGCCCTCGCCCGCCTTGCGCACGGACGCGGGCCGCCTCGAGATCATGGTGTTCTCGACGTGCACGTCCACGTCGTCTCCCCGCCCGATGATGGTCCCGGCGGGGACCAGATCGTACGACCCCATCTTGTCTCGCCCGCGGAACAGGATCAGCTTCGACACGCTCACGACCTCCCACGCAGCGGCGGCTGCGCCCCGAAATTAGCAGTTGTCGGGGGCCGACGAATGTCGGTCCTGTGACAGCGGCGACGAACCCCGTCCTCTACCCTGGGTAGGTGACGCAAGACGAGTCGAACGGGAGCCGTCGCCGCCGTCGAGGGGGATTCGGGCCCGGGGAGTGGCTCCTGCTGGCGCTCCCCGTCCTCTCGGGGTTCCGCCTGCGCTTCGGGGCGGGGCCGGGCGCGGACGTCGTGGCGGCCAACATGCTGGTGGACATGGCCGGACCGGGGCTGGCGATGCTGGCGTTCGCGGTCGGGGCGTGGGGACGCGTGGCCCTGCCCCGCGAGTGTCGCGACGATGTCGACGTCCTCCGCCGGGCCTCGACCGCGCGGATGGTCGCGATCCTCCTGGCCGCGGGGCTGGGGCTCTGGATCGTCTTCCCCGTGGACCTCGTCACACGCCAGGGCCCCTGGCGTCGGATGATCGGGTGGGCCTTCGGCGTCGCGCTCCCGGCCTGGGGAGCCGGGCTCTTCGCGCTGGTGCGGGGGCGACGGACCCTGGTCGCCACGCTCGCGTCGCTGGGCATGGGCGCCGTCCCCGCGCTCCTGGCGCTGGGGTTCGGCCTCTTCTACGAGCTCTCGCCCGCGGCCCTGGTCATGCCCGCGACCGCGTCGGGCGTGGTCGTGGGGGGCGGGACCGCGCTGGCGGCCTGGTTCGGCGTCACGGCGCCGGGGTGGATCGTGCTGACCGTCCTGATCGTGTTCGCGGCGGGCCCCGGCTGGGCGGTGGCCGAGCACCACGCGCACCCCCCGATCGAGAGCCTCGAGGTCTACCGGATCCAGGACTTCGACCGGGCGGGCGGGCGCGTGCTGCTGTGGGTGGAGCGGCGCGACACGCATACGCAGCGGCTCGTGGAGGTCGACCCGGCGACGGGCGACGCCACCCTCCTGCGGCCCCGGGACCGGGACGGTGTGTACGCGGGCGGCATCCGCGTCACCTGGCGACGGACCCCGCTGGACCAGTCGACCCGCGTCCAACAGCCGCGCGCGCTCTGCCGGGAGACGACCCCCGGGGGGCCCGTCGCCTGTCGCCCCGCTGCGCTCCCGCCCCAGGGAGTCCCGATCCTCGATCCCCACCCCCGGCTGCCGCTGGTCCTCGCGACCCTCATCGATCGCATCGTCGTGTGGAACCTCGAGTCCGACGTGATGACCGCCAGCGTCCACCCCGGCTCGCGGATCCGCTGGCCGTGCTTCTCCGGGGACGGCTCGATCCTCTACCGCGTGGAGACGCCCGTCGGCCCCTTCACCCACCATCGCCTGGACCTGGAGTCGATGGAGTCGACCGCGCTGGGCGACGGGCACGACCTTCAGTGCGAGCCCGACACGCCGGTCGTGCCCCACGCGAGCTTCCGTCGCGGCACCCGCCGGCTCGGCATCCCCGGGCGGATCTTCGCGTCCAGCCTCCCCGAAGACGGAGTGACCCTGCGCGGAAACGCGATCGTGGCCGTGTGGTCCCGAGACGGCGGGACCGTGGCGATGCTGTTCGACCAGCACACGGAGAACCTGGGGGCCTACTCGGCCGACGGCGGCTTCATCGACCGCATCACGATCCCGCCGCCCCCGAACCTCAAGCTCAGCCCGGACGGCTCGCTGCTCGCCCACGCCACCGAGGAGCCGCAGGGGTGGTGGATCGTCGTCACCGAACCCACGACGGGCGGACGGGTCGCGAAGCTCCCCAGCGACAGCCTGCAGATGACGTGGACGGACGACGCGCGGCTGCACCTCGTCCAGGAGATGAAGCTCACGACCGTCGAGCCGCGCTCGGGGGAGCGCCGGGTGCTGTTCCCGCCGCCGGTCGGCGCCGGGGCGAAGGTCCGCTAGGGTTCGTCGTTGGAGGAACGATGCCGAAGCTGATCGTGTTCCGAGGCCGTACGAAGGAAGCCGTCCACGAACTCGACCCCGCCGAAGAGTGCTCCATCGGCCGCACCGAGACCGCCACCATCCGCATCGACAGCCCGATGGTGTCTCGCCGCCACGCCAGGGTCTGGTGGGACGCAGGCCGCGACGAGGGCTGCTGGATCCTGAGCGACCTCGGGGGCACCAACGGGGTGTGGGTCAACGGCGAACAGGTCCAGGAGAAGGTGCTCAGCCTCGGCGACTTCCTCGAGTTCGGCCGCCACGTGATCGTATTCCACGAGTCCGGGCTCTCGCGCCTCGAAGACCTCCCCACCTACGCGGGCCGCCAGTCGCGGCTCGACGAGGAGGAGTCCACGGTCCAGCTCACCGCCGACGAGATGAAGCGGATGGTGAACAAGGCCGAGACGCGCCTCGCCACCCACGTCCGCTGGAAGGCGGAGACGGGCCTGATCGAGCTCCGGCTGACGGAGCCCAGGTACCTCATCGGGTTCACCGCGCAGTGCGCCATTCGGCTGCCCGGCAACCCGCTGCTGGGCAAGACGGCCGCCAAGCTGGGGCGCGACTTCGCGGGCAAGTGGGTGCTGGAGCCCCTGAGCTCCCTCACCGCGGTGCGGGTCAACGGGGAGAAGGTCGCGGGCTCCCGCGAGCTCGGCGACGGAGACACGATCTCGGTCAAGGGCCAGGAGCTCACCTTCCACTCCGCAATGGTCGAGTAGACGTCCGCGGACATGTCCGCGGATGTCCGAGCGACCCCCCGCGGGCGGCCCCCGCTCGTCTCGCCGGCGAGGCGGCCGGCGTTCAGCCCGAGGAGTTCGCGTCGGCACGCCCCTTGCGACGGCAGAGGACGAGGAGTTCTCCATGACCCGTCGCACCTCCTTCGTCACCGCCCTCGCCGCCGTCTCCGGCGTCGCCCTGCTCACGCTCACGTCCGCGCCCGAGCCCGAGCCCGCTCCCGCCGAGCCCCCGCCCCCCCGCGCGGCCGCGCTCGAGTGGGGCACGACCGACGCCGTCCTCGCCGCCCTCGCGGAGGAGATGCGCCTGGAGGAGCAGGGCGAGCAGCGAGTCCAGGAGCCGTCCCCGGGGAGCGATCCCGGGTTCCAGGTGCCGAGCGGCGGGCTCGGGCCCTACGGCGCGACCGGCTGGACCGACGGCGCCCCGACCCCGCCCCCCGCCTCGCGCGTGGACAGCGTCGACTTCCACCGCCCGACGCTGGTCTCGGGCCTCGCCCCCGCGGGTACGGTCCAGGCGGCGGGCGGCGGGCGCGGCAAGGGCAGCACCGCCGACTTCGCGGTCGCCGCGGTCGACGAGTCGACCCGGCCGCTCGATCCCAAGACCCTGCGGCGCGCCATCAAGCGGCAGATGCCGAAGCTCCGGGCCTGCTACGAGCGCGCCCTCAAGGGCGACGACCGCCTCCAGGGCCGCATGACGCTCGCGTGGAAGGTCCGCACGGACGGCGGGGTGGAGGACGTCCGGATCCGCCAGGACGACATGCAGGAGCCGCGGCTGCGCAAGTGCGTCGTGACCTCGGTCGCGGGCTGGCGCTTCCCCCAAGGCACCGAGGACATCGGCGTGGAGTACCCGCTCGTCCTGTCGACGCGCCGGGACGGCTGAGCCGACCGCTCAGGGGAGGAAGCGCGTCCGCAGCTCCGCGGGCACGACGGGGCAGGCGTCCTTCGGCGGGGGCCACATGCGATGCCGGACGCGCGCGATCCAGTCGTAGGCCAGGTCTCGAAGGACCGTCGGGATGAACGCCATCAGCGTCCCGAGCACCGCCCAGATGCCCCCGATGCGCAGCAGGCAGCGGCGCACCGCCTCGCTCCTGAGCCAGACCGACCCCGAGCTCGGATCGAACAGCACGATCGAGTCGGGCAGCAGCAGCCGCTGCTCCTCGGGGAGGCTCGCCTCCAGCGTCTCGCCCTCGAGCGGCGCGTAGCGGAACTCACCCTCGAGATCCCGCGCCAGGAGGAACTTCACGGACCCGTGGCACATGCCGCAGGCGCCGTCGTAGAAGACGATCGGGTGGGTCAACGGACGTAGACCTGCAGGTGGTTGGCGCCGGTCCCGGACACCCCGCTGTTGAGGCCCGCCGGGTTGCCGAACCCGCGGGTGTTGTACTCGACCAGGGCCTCGTTCGCGCCGGTGGCCGTGACGTTGTTGCACGGCCCGATGCCGGCGCTCACGCCGGGGTCGTCCAGGGGGCAGCCGTTGTTGTTGCCGGTGCTCCAGGCCGGGCCCATCGTCGCGTGGTTCCAGCTCGAGTTCAGGTTGCTGCAGCCGCTCACGCTCTCGTGGTCCCCCGGGTTCAGGAACAGCTCGGTGGAGCACATGGTGCCCAGGGCCGCGAGCGTGCCCGAGGTCTGGGCGAACCCGACGGGGTTGTTCCCCATGCAGTTGGGGTAGGGCGTGGCCCCGAGCAGGACCGCGAAGCTGCTGCTGCCGTCGTGCACGCCGTCGTAGCCCGCCCAGATGCCGCTGGGCTGGTGGATGAACATCAGGTCCGTGAAGGCGACGTCGTGGTGCGCGGGCGACTTGAAGTCCTGGTCCGCGGCGCCGAGCGAGCCGACGACGGCCGCGTTGGTGGTCAGGGCCGTCGCGTTGGACATCGTCCAGGTGGTGGTGGCGTCGTCCGAGCTCACCATGCCGAGGGTCCAGCCGCCGCCGTCCTTCGTCATGTCGCAGAGCACCTCGTAGCCCCCGTTGGCGAGCGGGTCGATGACGTACACCCCGTCGCCCTGGCTGTTGCCGGCGATCAGCACGTCGTTGCAGGACACCCCGCCGACGTTCCAGCCGCAGTTCACGCTCCCGGCGAACAGCAGCGGGTCGGTGTCGTCGCAGTCCTCGCACACGTGGCTGCCGTCGTTGTCGCCGTCGATCCCGGGGTTGAGCAGCGGGTCGGTGTCGTCGCAGTCGTCCGACGTGGTGCTGTACCCGGGATCCGTGCAGTTCCCGGCGGGGTTGGAGGCGGGCGTGGTGGAGCCGTACCCGTCGAGGTCGGCGTCCAGGAAGCACCCGACGAGGTCGAACCCGTCGCAGTCCTGGTCGATGCCGTCGTCGGCGATCTCGACGGCCCCCGGGAACAGGTTCGGGTCGCTGTCGTCGCAGTCGTCGTTCAGGGGCGCGAAGCCCGGATCCGTGCAGTTGCCGAGCGGGTTCAACGCGGTGCCTCCGCCGCCCGCTCCGTCGCCGTCCAGGTCGACGAAGCAGGTCAGGGTGTCGAACCCGTTGCAGTCCTGGTCGATTCCGTCGTCGAACACCTCCGGGGCGCCGGGGAAGACGGCGGCGTCCAGGGGCGCGCAGTCGTTGATGTCGAGCGTGCCGTCCCCGTCGTCGTCCGTGTCGTTGCAGTCGAGCACCCCGTCGCCGTCGGTGTCCGGGAAGCCGTCCACCAGGTCGCCGTCGCAGTCCGAGTCGATGCCGTCGCCGCACACCTCGGGAGCGCCCGGGTACACCGACGCGTCGTTGTCGTTGCAGTCGGTCCCGCCCCCCGCGACCGCGATCCAGCCGTCGCCGTCGTCGTCGACCGCGAGGTCGTCCGAGGGGTCGTTGGGGTCCCGCTCGCCCGCGTCCACGGCCCCGTTGCCGTTCGTATCCTCGACCCCGTCCCCGACGGTCCCGCCGTCGGTGTCGACGTCGAGCGGATCGGTCGTCGTGCTCGGGTCGACGTCGGCGACGAAGAGGCCGACGTCCGTGCCCACGCCCTCGGGCGACGCGAGGCCGGACTCGAGCCCGTCCGACAGACCGTCGCCGTCGGTGTCGAAGCTCACCGGGCTGGTCTCGCCCACGTCCACGCCGCCGTTGCCGTCGGCGTCCTCGGTGCCGTCCAGCAGCCCGTCGTCGTCGGTGTCGTCGTCCAGGGGATCGGTGGCCGTCAGCGTCTCGACCAGGTCGTCGAGCCCGTCGTTGTCGGTGTCGACCGAGAGCGGGTCGGTCTCGCCCTCGTCCTGCAGCCCGTTGAGGTTCGCGTCCTCCTCGCCGTCGTCGAGGCCGTCGCCGTCGCTGTCGGAGTCCGCGGCGTCGGTCTCGCCGGGGTCCTGCTCGCCGTCGCCGTCCGCGTCCTCGAGCGAGTCGCCGAGGCCGTCGCCGTCGCTGTCCGCGTCGTCGGGGTCCGTGGTCGTCGTGGGGTCCGCGTCGGGCACGAAGAAGGGCGACGTCGTGTCCGTGTCGGGGGGGGCGGTGTCCACGGTCATGCCCGCCTCGACCGAGTCGAAGATGCCGTCGCCGTCGGAGTCCTCGTCGAGCGCGTCGATGACGCCGTCGCCGTCGGTGTCGTTGGTGCCGTCGAGGCCGTCGGGGATGCCGTCGTCGTCGCTGTCCGCGTCCAACGGGTCGAGCCCGAGCGCGATCTCGTCGGCGTCCAGGAGACCGTCGCCGTCGCTGTCGAGGTCGACGTCGTCCGACGGGTCGTTGGGGTCGCGCTCCCCCAGGTCGACGCGCCCGTTGAGGTTCGCGTCCTCCAGCCCGTCGGCGACGGTCCCGCCGTCGGTGTCCGCGTGCACGGGGCTCGTGGTGGTGGTCGGGTCCGCGTCCGCCTCGAAGACGGCCAGGTCGGTGTGAGCGGGGGACTGCGGCTCCTCGAGGCCCCGCTCCAGCCCGTCGAGCAGGCCGTCGGCGTCGGAGTCGGCCACGCAGGGGGAGGACTCGCCGAAGTCCACGACCCCGTCGGCCGAGAGATCCTCGAGGCCGTCGCGCAGGCCGTCGTCGTCGGTGTCCGCGTCGAGCGGATCGGTGCACGCCGCCAGGTCGACGCCGTCGAAGAGGCCGTCGGCGTCGGTGTCGCGCAGGTTCGGGTCCAGCTCGCCGACGTCCACCCGGCCGTTGAAGTCGACGTCCTCCTCGCCGTCCTCCAGGCCGTCGTCGTCGCTGTCGGGGTCGTCCCAGTCGGTGCTGGTCTCGCGGTCCGCGTCGGGCAGGTAGTTCGGGGATTCGGGGTCCGTGTCGGGGTGGTTCGGCTCCACCGGCGCGGCCGACTCGGTGGAGTCGAGGACGCCGTCGCCGTCGGAGTCGCCGTCCAGGGCGTCGATCAGGCCGTCGCCGTCGGTGTCTTCCGTGCCGTCCGCCCCGTCGAAGAGGCCGTCGTCGTCCGTATCGGCGTCGAACGGGTCGGTGCCCACGTCCTCCTCGACGCCGTCGGGCAGGCCGTCGCGGTCGGAGTCGTTCTCGGGGGGGATGCCGTCGCCGGACACGGCCCGCAGGTCGACGACGCGGAGTCCTTCGTCGGGGTCTCCGCTCGCGCCGCACACGCCGCCGATCGTGGGGTTGCTCGGGAACGACGACACCGTGAGCGCGCCCACGTACGTCTCCTCGCGGATCGGCGCCGTGAAGCTGACGGTGAGCACGAGCACGCCCCCCTCCTCGACGAGCGTCGTGGTCGGCTGCTCGACCCGGAACGGGCCGTCGACGGGCGTGAGCACGGCGGACTCGAAGGCGGACTCGTCCGGGCCGGGGTTGGTCATCCAGACCTCGAGCGTCGCCGTCGCGCCCGGGTCCACGGACCCGAAGTCGAGGATCGACAGGGACGGCTCCAGGACCGCGCCCGTGCCGTCGGCGCAGGCGATGGCGAGCAGGAGCGCGAGGGTCAGGCTTCTCGAAGCGACACGTTTTCCGATACTTCCAGACATGGCGCCATCTTACGGATCGCCGGCGGACGGAGGCGGGCGATCCGGTGCGTCGGGTCGGCGGCCCCGCTCCGCCGGGATCCGTACACTGCCGCGCATGCTCCGCCGTCGACCCGCCGTGATCGCCGCCGCGCTCGTCGCCCTGTACGGCGTCGCGTCGATCCCGGAGGCGAGCTGGGAGGCCCCGGACCTCGCGGACCGGGCCCCGTTCGCCTGGGACCAGGACGAGGTGTGGCGAGGCCTCGAGGCGCGCTTCGAGGCGGCCCGGGGAGAGGGCTGCGACGTGGTGGGGCCCCGCATCGACGCGGGCCTGGAGGGGATCACCGAGGTCCTGCTCGGGCTCACCGGCGCGCCCGCCTCCGACCCCCGGCTCGACGCGCTGGAGACGCGGCTGTTCGAGGTCGCCGCGCTCACGGCCGCCTGCCCGGATCGCATCGGGGGGCTCCTCGAGACCCACCGCGTCGTGCGCTCGGGGCTGAAGGCGCTGTCCCGGGGCTGGGACCCGACCGACGCCGACGCCCGCGATCGCCTCTATCGCCTGCTGTACGGCACCCGCATGGCGATCGAGGAGGTGCTGCTGCAGCTCCCCCCCGGCGCCGCGCCCACGCTGGTGCGGGGCATGGACGAACCGTCGGACGCTCCGTCGGCCACGGTGCAGGGGCTCCGCGTCCACAGCGGCGACCTGCTCGTGAGCCGGGGGGGCGCGCCCACGTCGGCGTTCATCGCCCGGGGGAATACGCACCCGGGGAACTTCTCCCACGTCGCCCTGGCGCACGTCGACGACGACGGGACGGTCTCGATCGTCGAGTCACACATCGAGTCGGGGGTCGGCGTCTTCCCCCTGCAGAGGTACCTCGCGGACAAGAAGCTGCGCATCCTGGTGCTGCGGCTGCGGCCGGACCTGCCCGCCGTGCTCGAGAACCCGCGGATCGCCCACGAGGCCGCCGAGTCGGCGCTGGCCGAGGCGCGCGCGGGACACATCCCCTACGACTTCGCGATGGACGCGGCCGACGGGAGCAAGCGGTTCTGCTCGGAGGTGGCCCTGCACGGATACGAGGACGTGGGCGTCACGCTGTGGCCGGGGCGACGGCCGCTCGCGGCCCGGGGCGCCGCCCGCTGGCTGGGCGACGTGGGGGCCCGCCACTTCGACGTGCCCCTGCCGTCGGATCTCGAGTACGACCCCGCCCTGAGCGTGGTCGCGGAGTGGCGCGACGCCGAGACGCTGTTCGCCGACCACCTCGACAACGCGATCCTCGACGCCCTCCTCGAGCGGGCCGAGGCGGGCGAGAACCTGCAGCCGAATCTGTGGAAGCTCGCCCCCGCGCGGGCCGCGAAGGCCGTCTCCTGGCTGCTCAACCGGGCCGGCCGCGTGGGGCCCATCCCCGAGGGCATGAGCGCCACGACCGCGTTGAAGATCGAGGACCTGCGGGGGCGCCACGCGCGGATGCGGAGGCACGTCCTGACGCGGTCCGAGGCGTTCCGGGCCGAGAATGGGTGCTCGCCACCCTATTGGCGGCTGGTGGCCATGGCCCGGGAGGCAGCATGACGCGCGCAGCGGTCGCCGGCGCGGGGCGCATCGTCATCAAGCTGGGCACCCGGGTCGTCACCCACGACGACGGGCGCCTCGCCCTCGCCCGCCTCTACTCCGTGGTCGAGGCCGCCGCCGCGCTGCGCCGCGCGGGGCGCGAGGTGCTGATCGTCTCGTCGGGCGCGGTGGGGCTCGGCATCGAAGCCCTCTCCTTCGACGAGCGGCCCACGGAGCTCGCCGACCTGCAGGCGTGCGCGGCCGTCGGCCAGTCGCGGCTCATGTCGATGTACGGCGAGGGCTTCGCCCGGCTCGACGTCGTCTGCGGTCAGGTCCTCCTCACCCAGTCCGACTTCGACGACCGGGACCGCTACCTCAACCTGCGGTCCACGCTGCTCGCGCTGCTCCGCCGCGGGGTCGTGCCCGTCATCAACGAGAACGACGCGGTGGCCACCGATGAGCTCCGGTTCCTGCCCGGCGAGGGCCGCCCGGTGTTCGGCGACAACGACGGGCTCTCGGCGCTGGTCGCCACGAAGCTCGGCGCCGACCTGCTGGTGCTGCTCACGGACGTGGACGGGCTGCACGAGCGGGATCCGCGGGTCGATCCGACGGCCCCGCTCATCCACACCTGGGGACGCGACGACGTGGACGCCGGCGACGGCTCCCCGGCGGGCCGCGGGGGCATGGGGAGCAAGCTCGCGGCCGCGCTCGTCGCGGCGAAGTCCGGCTGCCACGTGGTGATCGCGAACGGCCGCGTCGACGGCGCGCTGCCGCGGGTCCTCCGGGGCGAGGTCGAGGGCACCTGGTTCCCGGCCGAGATCGGGCTCGGGGCGCGGCGGCGGTGGATCGCCTTCGCCACGGCGCCCCGGGGCGTGCTGCACCTGGACGACGGCGCCGTGCGGGCCCTGCGTGAGCGGGGGGCGTCGCTGCTGGCGGCGGGCGTACGACGGGTCGAGGGGACGTTCGAGCGGGGGGACGTCGTGGAGCTGCGGACGATGGACGGGGAGCTCGTGGGGCGGGGGATGGTGCACTGCGACGCCGACGCGGCCCGACGGTGGGCCGGCGGCGAGCGCCCCTCGGGGGTGCGGAACCACCACGCCCTGGTCCACCGCGACCAGCTGGCTCTGGAGGGGTGATGGACTGGACGACGCGCGCGGCCGAGGTACGGCGCGCCCAGCGGGTGCTCGGGGCCGCCCCGGGGGAGCAGCGCACGGCGGCGCTGCAGGCCCTCGCCCGGCTGCTGGGCGAGCGCGAGACCGACCTGCTGGGCGCCAACCGCGAGGATCTGGAGGCGGCCGAGGCCGACGGACTGGCCGCGCCCCTGCGGCGGCGGCTGGGCCTCACCCCCGAGAAGCTGTCGACCCTGCGGGAAGGCGTCGCCTCCCTGGCCGACGACGACGACCCGATCGGTCGCCCCCTGCGCCGCACGGAGCTGGACGACGGCCTGGTCCTCACGCGCGTCGCGGCCCCGCTGGGCGTGCTGCTGATCATCTTCGAGAGCCGCCCGGACGCGGTGATCCAGATCGGGGCCCTGGCCCTGCGGGCGGGCGACGCCGTGATCCTCAAGGGGGGGCGCGAAGCGAAGCACAGCAACGCCGCGCTCGTCGCCTGCCTGCGCGACGCCCTCGCGGAGGTGGGGCTGCCCGCGGACTGCGTCGTCGGGGTGGAGGGGCGAGCGCCCGTCGCGGCGCTGCTGGAGTGCGACCACGACATCGACCTGGTCATCCCGCGGGGCTCGGGCGAGCTGGTGCGGACGATCCAGCGGTCGACGCGCATCCCCGTCCTCGGGCACGCGGAGGGGGTCTGCCACCTCTACCTGGACGCGGGCGCGGACCCGGCGATGGCGGCGCGGCTCGCGGTGGACGGCAAGTGCGACTACCCCGCGGCCTGCAACGCGACCGAGACGCTCCTGGTCCACCGCGCGTGGCTGCCGAACCTGCCGGTGGTGGGGGCGGCCCTGCGCGACGAGGGGGTGACCCTGATCGCCGACGCCCCGGCGCGGGCCGTCCTCGGGAACGCGGGGATCGAGGCCGAGGCCGCGACGGACGCGGACTGGCGGGCGGAGTACGGCGACCTCCGGCTCGCGGTGGCCGTCGTGGACGACCTCGACGCCGCCGTCGCCCACATCCACCGCTACGGGTCGGCCCACACCGACGCCGTGGTCACGGACGACGAGGGCGCGGCGGCGGCGTTCCTGGCGCGCGTCGACGCGGCGTCCGTCTTCCACAACGCGAGCACGCGGTTCGCGGACGGGTACCGCTACGGCCTGGGGGCCGAGGTGGGCATCGCCACGGGCCGCATCCACGCGCGCGGGCCGGTCGGCGTGGAGGGGCTGCTGACGACGCGCTGGCTCCTGCGCGGGTCGGGGCAGGCGGCGAGCGACTACGGCCCGGGCAAGCGCTCGTTCACGCACCGGGGGCTCGACCCTCAGTCGTAGTCGATCTCCATCCCTCGCGCGGGCCCCCGACCGTCGCCGACGAGCTCGCTGTGGCGGGGGCGGGGGCGACCGAGGGTCACGTCGACCCCGAAGTCCAGGCGCCAGTTGGGGGTGGTGGGGTCTCGGCGGCTCGGGGGCGGGGTCAAGGCGACGCGGACCATCGGCCGCACGCGCCAGTGGCGGGGAGACTCGAACCCCATCGTGAACTTCGGCACCGCGCCGTCGTTGTCGACGATGCCGATGTCGGCCCCGATGAGGAACGTCGGCCAGTCGCCGCCGAGGATGCGCGCGCCGTGGAAGATGCTCATCTCGGTCGCCAGGACCTCGCTGCCGCTGGGGAAGAACTCCCAGCCGAACTGATACGCGGCGACGCCGAGGCGGCCGACCGCGACCTCGAGGTCGGCGACGGGGAGCAGCTCGGGGGTGGTGTCGCGGGTCGTGCCCGCGCCGAGCCCGAAGACGAGGCGGCTCTTGATGTGCCGCTGGTGGACGCCGAGCACGACGCCCCCCCAACCGCGCGTGGCGGTCGTGTAGTCGATGCTCTGCGAGGCCGTCTCCCAGACCCCGGAGTCGTCGTCGAGGACGAAGGTGATGCTCCGGTCGAGGGCGGCGGTCCAGTACACGCCCCCGGCCCCGCCGATCTCGAGACCCGGCGCCGCCTCGGGCTCGACCGTGACGTGGGCCTCGCCCCGCAGCGTCTCGGTGTACTTGTCGCGGCGGTTGATCCGGGTGCTGCCGCAGCCCCCGCCGGTCTCCTGCGCCCAGAAGGACGGGCCCAGGGCGCCGCTGCCGCCCACCTCGACGCTCCCGAACCCCGGCGACGGCCCCGCGAGCAGGAGCCCGACGACCAGGGCCCCCGGGATCCCCTTCCACATGCCGCGGCTCCGCATGCCCCCAGACTGCCGCAAGTCCGGTGCGCGACGAGGGGGCGACGGCGGGCCCGGGAGCAGGGGCGCCCGATGCGGGATGGGCGGCGCGTGCTTACCTGCGCAGCGCGGAGGCTCCGGTGCGGCGATCGATCCCCTTGCTCCTCATCCTGGCCGTCGGCGGCTGCGCAGGCGACGGATTCGCCCTGGACTGTCGGCCCGCGTCGACCAACTGGAACGACCCCCCGGCGAACCGAGACCCCGAAGGAGGAGACGACGACGACGCGGTCGCAGACGACGACGACGCGGTCGGAGACGACGACGACGCGGACGACCGGCCCACGGCCGACGCGGCGACGTTCACGATGCAGTGGCTGGTGACGCCCCTCGCGGGTGACGACGACGACTCCGCGGACGACGACGACTCCGCGGACGACGACGACTCCGCGGACGACCCCGTCGCGGGCGGCTGGAGCGTGACGGGCGAGCTGGTGACGACGCTGTGGATCGACGTCTCGAACGGCATCCCCGACTGCGAGCAGCACGTCCGGATCGAGGGGACGTTGTGGTTCGGCCCCGGCGTGCTCACGGGGGTGGACGCCCCGGGGACGTGCGCGTCCTGTACGGGCTGGTTCGAGGTGGACAGGTTCGAGGACGTCAGCGACCCGACGGCCGACCCCGAGCACTGCTCACCGGAGTGGCTGCGGGAGACGGGCCGGGACTGGGGCACGCGCATGCTCCGGCCCGCGGACCCGGACGAGGTCCCGCCGGACTTCGGCGACTTCTCCTACCTCGCCCTGATGGACCGCGCGACGCACGCGGCCTCGGGCCTCGACTTCGCGGTCTCGGCGGACACGGACTGGACGGCGGCGGGCCAGGACGAGTCCTGGGACGAGCTCACGATGCAGTACTGGGGCACGGGCTTCACCCACGCGCACCCGAGCTCGCTGTCGGCCACGGCGGGGCTGGACTGGATCACGACCCCGCCCGAGGGGGGCTCGGACTACCTCGCGGCGCTCCAGTTCGCGTTCGACCCGGTCGCCAACCCCCACCCGCGCCCCGACGACGCGAACGACACCCGCGACATGGAGGGCGCCTACACCGGGGAAGCCGGGTTCATCCTCACGCTCGGCCTACCGTAGACCCCCGGTCCCGAACAACACCTCGAGGCCCCTCGTCTCGAGAACAACCAGCTCCGAAACCCGACAACCGACGTGCGAAGCATGTCGGTTGTCGGCCCCCGAGAGCCTCGAGACCCAGACGATGGGCCTACTTCTTCTTTTTGCCGCCGCCGCCCTTGCGGACCTTGATCTTGACGAGGTCGCCGTCCTTGAGCTCGATCGGGATCTTGTAGGTCGCGGGCCACTGGGTGAGCAGGCCCTTGAAGTGGGCGACGTTCTTGAGCTTGAAGCCGCCGACGCGCTTGATCACGTCACCGGGCTTCAGCTTGGCGCGCATGGCGGCCGAGCCCTCGTCCAGCTCCTCGATGAGGATGCCGATGGTCCTGCCCTTGCTGTTCTGAACGGCGGAGACCTTCTTGAAGCCCACGTTCTGGCGCTTGATTTGATAGATGTCCGGGACCGCGAGGTTGCACTTCGGATCGTCGTTGAGGTTGATGCACGCGTACAGGTTCACGGGGCCGGGGACGACGATGCCCGCCGAGAGCCACATGTTGCCCTTGCTGCTGGGCTCGAGGATGGCGCTCTTGGGGGGCCCGGAGTCGCCGCCGCCGCCCATGAGGCCGCCCATCATCCCGCCGCCCGCGGCGGGGGCCGCGGCCGCCCCGGAGTCGGTCTCGTAGTCGGGCCAGACGCGCTTGAGCTCGGTCATGGGGGGAGCGAGCTCGAGCTTGACCTTCTCGCAGCGCGGCTTGTCCTCGGGCGAGTAGCAGGCCATGAGGGAGTCGCCGAAGCCGGGCACGGAGACGCGCAGCCAGGCGGCCATGGAGTCCTGGTCGATGTGCAGGAAGGACAGCGCGGTGGCGGGCATGAAGTCCGGCAGGGGGACGGGGTCGCACCGGTCGACGGTGGCGACGTCGCCGCAGCCCCACAGGAGGTCGCCCTTGATCGGGATCTTGTGGATGACCCAGCCGCCGCCCTGGTCGTCCTGGGAGTAGACCTCGAAGTCGCCCGAGGCCATGACCCCACCGCCGCCGCCGCCGAAGGGGGCCGCGCTCGCCGCGGGGGCGCACAGGAGGAGGGCCGCGATTGCCGCGGTGCCGGTCGCGAGGGCACGAAGATGCATCAGAACTCCAAAGGGGGACTCGATTGAGCGGCGAGGCTACGAGGCGATGGCGAGGGCCGTCAATGGGGGGGCCGGAACTGCACGCGGTGGTCGACGAGGCGAGGGGAAGCGCGCAGACTCCGGGCATGCTGGTCCTGCTGCGCTTCGCCGTCCTCGCCCTCTTGGGAGTCGCCGCCTGGAGCGCGTGCCCGGATCCGACGGACGACGACGACACCGCGGCGAACGACGACGACTCGGCCGCGGCGGACGACGACGACGGCGGCGACGACGACGACGCGACGACGCTCCCCCCGGTGGAGGACGCGGCGGGGTTGGTCGACGGCTACTGGGAGCTGGACCTGACGGAGGCGGAGTACGTGGAGCCGCCGAACATGGCGATCCTGCTCGGGGCGGCGATCGGGGACCTGTCGCTCCTGTTCGGGGTCGCGCCGGAGTCGGACCTGGAGGCGGGGGAGGTCCACATCCTCGGAGCGCTCGGCGACGACGCGACGGAGGACCCGGTGTTGCAGGACCTCTGCCGGGCGACGCAGCCGTTCACGGCGGGGCCGGACGGGGAGTTCGCGACGGCGGACGACACGGTCGGCGAGTTCATCAACCCGGCGGTGCGACTCGATCGGTTCGACTACGACCTCGTCGCGAGCGGCACGATCATCCCGCTGACGGACGTGCAGCTGACGTTCGGGTTCACGCCGGACGGCGCGCGCATCGAGATGGGTCGGCTGCGCGCGACGATGGACACGCGCCCGATCTCCCTGGACATCCTCAACAACGAGGACCCGTATCGCGGGTGCGAGATCATCTTCGAGACGTCGAAGCGGGAGTGCTTCGAGTGCGGCGGGGACGCCCCCGGCAACTTCTGCATCGGGCTGGAGATCGCGGACCTGCCGGGGACGCGGCAGGGCTCGGGGCTGGTGCCGCGTCGATGCGAGGAGATCATCCGCGAGGACCTGGAGGACGTCGGCTGCGACGGGCGGGCGGAGGACTTCCAGCGCGAGGGTGAGGACGGCTACCCGCTGTGCCCGGCCTACACGGAGGAGCGATGACGGTGCGACCCCTGCGGCTCGAGTCGACGTACCTGCTGGTGAATCCGGACGAGACGGTGACCCCGATCCCGGTGAGCCCGGACTTCTGGGCGACGATCGGACAGCGAACGGACATCCACGACGGGCGCATGGTGATGCGCTTCTTCTACGACGCGGACTGGACGACCTGGGAGGTGCACCCCCACGCGGACGAGGTGATCATCTGCGTGGGAGGGACCTTCACGATGGTGCTGGACCTGCCCGAGGGCGAGCGTCGGGTCGAGCTGTCGGAGGGGGAGACGGTCGTGATCCCCGCCGGCATCTGGCACACGGCGGACGTGCCGGGCGAGGCGTCGGGGATCTTCCTCACCGCGGGCAGAGGGACCCAGCACCGGCCACGGTGAAACGCAGCGAGGCGGGCGGGGCGAGGGGGTCGTAGCGAGGCGAAACGAACCGTTTCCACCCGTTGCGGGCCCATCGAAGACCGCAGCGAGGCGAAACGAACCGTTTCCACCCGTTGCGGGCCCATCGAAGACCGCAGCG
>CAZEKB010000011.1:41668-85517 GCA_964512225.1 uncultured Rickettsiales bacterium
GCGGGCCCATCGAAGACCGCAGCGAGGCGAAACGAACCGTTTCCACCCGTTGCGGTCGTTCGACGCACATCGGTCCGCGGCGCAGCAGGGTCTCGATCAACGGGGCTTGCCCCTTCGACGGGACAGCCCCCGAAAACCTTCAGGCGAATCTCTGCCCCTTGCCATTCGCCGAATCCTGCCGATGGTGAAAGACAGGGGAGCCGGCCCATCGGCTCTTCGGAACGGAGGCCGCCATGAGCGACCCGACTGCCAAGCCGCCCGTCCCCACCTCCGACGAGAGTCTCGTGCGCCTCGACCGCGCCGAGATCGACCTCGACTCCGTGCTCGTCGTCGACCCCGCGGTTCTCCACGCGGACAGCGACCCCGTCTCCGACTGGGTCCGCGCGACCACCGAAGGCATCGGCAACATGACCGCCGAAGAGTGGACCGCCTGGATCCACGAGTTCCAGCTCATCGCCGCCTGACCGACCGCCGCCGCCGCCTTCTCGCCGCAGGCATCAAGAGGAAGGGAAGAAACGCGACCGACCCGTCCGAGCACCGGTAGGCCACCCCGCAACCCGAGCTCAAGCAGGCCGGACCCGGCTCCACGCGGTCCCCGCCCGCATCGTCGTCATCCCCCGAGTCGTCGTCGTCGCCCGCGTCGTCGTCGTCCTGCCCGGCATCGTCGTCGTCCGATGCCGAGTCGTCGTCGTCATCGTCCCCCGGCGGCTCCTGCGAGCCCTCCGGGCACGTGTAGCAGTCCCCCTGGACCTCGGTGCAGTAGATCGACGAGAACCCGTCGTACTCCGGGAGCGACGGCTGTATTCCGAAGTCCTCGTTGTTGCAGTCGACCAGCGTCGTGAAGTTGTCCCCGTCGCCTTCGTGAAACGGCTGAAACACCTCGTCGAAGGGGACCGCCTGGGCACCGCAGGCGATCCCCTCCGCCCCCGCCAGCGCGGTCCGGTCCACCGCCGTGAACCAGCCCGACTTCCACGGCCAAGTCGTCGTGAGTTCCGAGAGCCCGGGGTCCGCGACGTATCGTATTGCAGCGTCCAAGGCGCATGCCTGATCCACCCCTCCCGCCTCAAGGGAGCCGCAATCGGCGTGGTTGGGACAACTCGCGAGCACGCGCTGGCAGTCGTCCCATGTCGTGGTCTCGGACTCCGGCATGAACGGCGACACCAGCGCAGAACGAAGCGGTAGCAGGGGACCCGGTACCCCGGGCAAGGAAGCGATGTCGTCGAAGAACACGAGGCCGGAGTCGTCCAGGGAGTCCAGAGACGTCTCGACGTGAAACACACCCCCGTTGAGCGAGAGACTGGACGGCCCGTCGATCAGGTTGCGGGCCGTTGATAGACGGACCGAGGTGCTCGCCCCCTCCTCCCGCAGGAGCGGTGCACCGAACCCTGCGACCGTGTTGTGGACGAGAGCGAGATCGAGGAACTCCATGGCACCGCTGGCCGCGATCAGCGCCCCACCGGCGCCGAGTTCGTTCTCGACGAAGTAGTTCGAGACCAGCAACACCAGCCGACGAGGGAGCTGATCGCCCCCCGTCACTGCGAAGATGGGGTAGTCGCCGACTCCGCCTGTCGACTGCGGAACGGGCCGCTGCACATAGCCCACCGTCGAAGCCGCGAACGGGAGGCAGAGGTCGTTCGGCGACACCGTCCCCAGCGGCGGCATGGCGGGGGCTGCGGCAGGCGCGGCCGTGGCGTCGGCAACGAGCAGCCGGTTGCGCGACACCACCGTCTTGCTGAGTCGCACCATCTGCTGATTCCCGACAAGGTCGGTCTCAATGAGCGGGGCGCCCAGCACGACATTGCCCGCGAGAACTGCGTGGTGGAGGTGGAACAGCCCTCCCGCCCGGATGAGCGGTTCCCCCCCTCGGATCAGGTTGCCGAAGATTGCGGAGCTGCTTGCATGGACTCCACCGCCGCTCCCCACATCGATCAGGGGGCGCCCCGTCACGTCATGGCTGCTCAGCTCGACGCCTTCCATGAAGACGGTGGGACCCGAGGCGTCGACGATCGGCGCCGTACCTCCCTGAACCCGCGAGAAGTCGAGCCGCCAGATACCGTCGCTGGAGCCGGTCAGGAGGGTGCCGGAGGAGTACTCGACAAGGGCGTGCTGGAGCGTGAGGTTCGCGTCGACCGCGTGGACTACATCCCGATCACCGGGACAGGTCGAGCCATCGACCCCGAGGTTCACGACCGTCAGCTCGAGAGGCGGCCCCGACGCCGGGCCGATCACCGTAATGCCCGCCGGGTTCGGTCCAGAGGGGGGTGGGCAGTAGGTCGGGCTCACGCCCGGTTCGAACTGGAGCGTGAGCTGATCGCCGAGGACCCCGGACGAGCCGTCGAGCACAACTTCTTCGGCCACAACATCGCCACCCATGACGCAGAAGGAGTGGTCGGGCCGTGTCCCATCCGAGAGATCGGGGACGGCTTGCGCAGCAGCCACGGCCGATGCCAGGTCGGTGAATGGGGGTGCATCACAGCCACACGTCGTCACATCCGTCCCCGATCCGGCCTGCACGCACCACAGGTAGACACCCGTCGAGGCGTCGGCTCGGACCGATGTCGGCCACTCCCCCACGAGGAGCGCCAGAATCATCGAACAACCGGCGAGCACGATCCTCTTCATCACTCCCCCTGACGGATTGTTGCCCGCCTCCGGCTCAAGAATCTTCGAAGAAGCATACGGCGCGACGCCGAGCCGACGGCCCGGTGAGGCAGGATCGGGGGGTGGGCGACGACAAGGTCACGGTCGAACCGACGCTCCAGCTCGGCCGGGCCGGCGGGGACGACGGGCGGTACGACGAGGTGTTCGGCGAGGGGACGGACCCGCAGGGGCTGCCGACGCTCGAGGAGGCCATGCCCCTCGCCATGGAGGAGCGGTTCGCCCTCGGCGTGCGGATCGGCCACGGCGGCATGGGCGAGGTCTTCACGGCGAAGGACTCCCTGCTGAACCGACGCCTGGCCGTCAAGGTGCTGACCGACCTCGACCCGAAGCGCGAGGGGCTGCCGCGCTTCCTCCGCGAGGCCCAGGTCACCGCGCAGCTGTCGCACCCCAACGTCGTCCCCGTCTACGGCCTGGAGCGAAGCAACGCGGGGCGGCCCGCGCTCTCCATGAAGCTCATCCAGGGTCGGACCTTCGCCGAATACGTCCGCGACTGCACCGCCGCCCGCGACGCCGACACCCTCGATCCGGGGACGCAGGGCCTGTCCGTCCGCGTCGACCACTTCCTCAAGGTGTGCGACGCCATGGCGTACGCCCACAGCCGCGGCGTCCTGCACCGCGACCTCAAGCCCGGCAACCTCATGCTCGGACCCTTCGGCGAGGTGTACGTCATGGACTGGGGCATCGCCCGCGTCGAGGGCGCGCCGGACCTCGACCCCCGGGACACCGGCGCCTGGGCCGCCCTCGCCGCCGACGCCGTGGACACCCCGCCCACCCCCGCGCAGCTCGAGGGCGCCGTCGACGTCACCAACACCCTCGGCGGCGCCGACGCCGTCACCCGCGACGGCGACGTCCTCGGCACCCTGAGCTACATGCCCCCCGAACAGGCCGACGGCCGCCCCGAGGCCATCGGCCCCGCCGCCGACCAGTTCGCCCTCGGCATGATCCTCTTCGAGCTCGCCTGCCTCGACCGGGCCCGGTGGTCCTCCGACGAGAGCATCCGCTACGAGATGGCCTTCGCCGGCCATCGACGCAGCTACGAAGACGTCGGCGCCGACCTCCCCCGAGAGCTGCGCGCCGTCATCGACAAGGCGACCAGCCCGGCCGCCGCCGCTCGGTACGACGACGTCGCCGCCTTCGCCGCCGACCTCCGGCGGTTCCAGCGCGGCGCCGAAGTGCTCGCCGACCCCGACGACCTCCCCCGCAAGCTGTGGCGCAAGCTCCGCAACCGACCGCTCGTCGTCGTCGCCACCGTGCTGTCCGCCCTCCTGCTCGCCGCGGGCGCCGTCGTCGCGTCCCTCGCCCACTCCCTCGACGTCGAGCGGGCCGAGGCCGCCCGGAGACAGCACCTCGCCGACCTCGTCTCCACCGTCTCCAGCCAGGTCCAGACCTTCGACCGCGACCTCGCCCGCGTCGAGGTCGTCCTCGAGGGCCTCGGCGTCGCCACCCGGGACCTGCTGGCCCACGGCGTCGTCCCCGAGGACCTGCCGCCGCGGTACCAGCCCCGGGACCTCCTCGAGGGACGCGGCCCGCCCGACACCGCGCGGGTCCCCCGGTACAAGCAGCTCGTCACCATGGAGTCGACGATCGTCCTGCCGCCCCTGGGCAAGACCTTCGCCGACATCGCCGAGGAGCAGGCGAAGCTCGCTCCCCTCGACAGCGCCTTCCGCACCGCCATGCTCCGCACCGCGGGCGACGAGCTGGCCGCCCTGCGCGGGGCCGCGGCCACGGCTCGCCTCCACGAGGGCGTCCCCCTCATGTGGGCGTACATCGGCCTCGCCGACGGCACCCTCATCAACTTCCCCGGCAACGCGCAGTACCCCGCCGACTACGACGTGCTCGCGCGACCCTGGTTCACCGAGACCATCGGCACCCACGGACCCCAGTGGGGGGCCCTCTACCCCGACGCCAGCGGCTCCGGCTTCCTCCTCCCCTGCAACGTCGCGATCCTCGACCGCGATGGCGACTTCCTGGGCGTCGCCGGGGCCGATCTGGCGATGGATCGGGTGATCGAGGAGATGTCCGTGCCCGGCCTCACCGGGGTGCGGGAGTCGATGCTCCTGGACGGCGACGGGAGCGTCCTCGTGAGCTCCACCGAGCGCGGGGTGGCGAGCGAGCTCTCGATCCAGGACAACCGCACCAAGGAGAAACGCAGCCTCGACAGCCCCCGCCTGGAGCGCCAGGTCCGCGCGGGCCGCACGTCCGGGTTCGTCCACGCGGGCGACGACCTCTACGTCTTCTCCCGCCTCAAGGCCGTCCCGTGGGTCCTGACCGTGCGCCTCGACGCCGCCGCCCACGGCCTCGACGTGGACTGAGCGGACTTACTCCTCGGGCTCGTAGACGAGCCGCACTCGCTCCAGGGCCCGCAGCGCCCGCACCCCGTCCCGCAGGGCGACGGCCTCGGCCGCCGGCACCAGCGGACCGTCCACCACGACCTCCACGTCCACCAGCGTCTCCCGCGTCTCGTCGTCCCGCGCGAAGCTCGCCGCCACCCGGACCGGGCCGTCTTCGTGGACAATCGCCGCGGGCAGGCCCGCCGACCGCATCCCCCCCGGGTCCTTCACCCGCAGGCTGTAGACGACGGTCCGGGCGCGCACGACCACGGGGCTGCGTCGCGCTTCGGTGAGGTCGCGCAGCCGGAGCACGTCGCGGGGCAAGGACAGCGGCAGCGGCAGGATCAGCACCCGGCCCCGCTCCGTCACGGCCCCGGGGACGGCGTGCTTCCAACGCAGCCGCGCCGAGGCCGCCGCGGGATCGTCCTCGTCGAGCGTCACCGACCCCTTGATCACGTCGCCCCCGAAGGTGCGCGACAGCAGCCGCAGGGTGCGCCGGGCGCTCGGCCGCAGCGGCCCCGCGTTCGGCTTGCGCTTCGCCCGCTTCCCCTTCTTGCTCGACTCGAGCCGCGACAACATCGACCGGTACGACCGCGCCAGCTTCGCGCCCCGGGAGCCGCGGACCTCCGCCGTGACGTTCACGTCCATCGCCTCGCGGTCGTCGTCGAGCCGGACCGAGCCCTCGAACCGGGTGGTCTCGTCCGCCGCGACGACCTCGAACGACCGTCGCTCCATGGCCCCGACATCGAGCCGCAGCACCGCCTTGCCCGCGAGCGTCGGCAGCGCCGTGCCCGCGAAGTAGTGGATCGTGCCCGGGAGCACGACGCCCACGTCCGGCACCCAGAACCCCAGCCGGTGGTACGCCATCGGGTGCAGGGGGTCCGCGGGCTCGCGGCGCGTGCGACCGTCGTACAGGAGCGGCGTCGCGCCGTGCTTGCGGAGCAGGGCCCAGCCCACGGCCCACCACTCCAGCGGCATCAGGGGGCGCTCCGCCAGCCGCGTGCGCTCGCCCCACTCGAAGCCGTAGGACCAGTACGGAGAGTCGTCGTCGGCCTGGGCGATCTTGAAGGCGACGTAGGCCGCCATCTCGTCCGTGGCGTCGCCCCGGGAGTCGTAGGCCTTGCGGGCCTTGGCCACCGCGTCCAGCACCGCGGTGGCGCGCTCGGACGCGCGGGCGTCGAGCGCCGAGCGGAGGCCGAGCGCGGGGGGCGTCGGCGCCGACCATACGAGGATCCGGCCCTCGTGGTGGTGCCGGTGGGTGTTGTCCTCCTCGTCCGGAACGGGGTCGACGAGCTCGCGGCGGAATACGCGCGCGCCCCCCTCGTCGACCAGCTCGCCCCCGCCCGGCCGGTCCACCACGGCGTCCCAGGACCCGGACGCCGGCCCCACCACGCGCACCGTCTCCACCAGGCGCGGTCGGTCCCCGCCCAGGCTCACACGCCCCAGCAGCGCGCCCCCGAAGCACTCCGGGCGACGCAGCCACGTCGTCGTCTGCTCCACCGTCCCGCCGGTGACGATCCCCCGCCGGGGCACCGTGCCCTCCCGCGTCGACCGCGACGGCTCGAGGGGGTGGTCGCCCAGCGGGCTCCAGACCATCTCGTCCAGGTGCGACTCCATCGTCGCGCCGTCGGGGCGATGCACGGCGATCTCGAGGCCCACCACCTCCCGGCAGATCGGCCGATCGGTGACGCTGACCCGCGCCAGGTCCCGACGCGCGCGGTCGCCGTGGACGATCCCCGTGACGACCCGGCTCGTGACCAACATGCCCCGGGGGTCGGTCAGGTCGTAGGTCACCTCGCGCTCGAGGTCGATGGCCGCGGCGTCCGGCCACCGATCGGCGCGCCACTCCGCGGGCGGGGCGACCGGCGCGGCGACCGCCGTGGACGCGACCAGGAGCGCGGCGACGAGCGTGCCCATCACTCGCCCTCCGACCAGCGGTAGACGACGGTCCCCTGCTGGACGTCCCCGAGCCATCGGTGGAAGGCCTTCCGGCGGCCCTCGTCGCCCCGGAACATGCGCCCGGGCGACTCGGACGCGCGCAGGGTCATGACCACGGTGCGGCCCCGGGGATCGCTCGTGAACGACGCCCGCCAGTTCTGCCAGGTGTGCTCGCCCGCGTCGGGGATCGATACGAGGGCCGCGCCCGCCGGGACCACCACCTCGAACGACTGCTCGCGCAGGGACCCGGACAGCGCCCGCGGGTGGATGCGGTCCTCCCCGAACGCCGAGGGGGGCGCCGCGCCGAACGTCGTGCCCCAGGGCAGCGTGACGGTGTGCAGTTCGCCCGTCGTCGTGGCCCAGGACGCGAGGGCCGCCTCCGCCTCGAACACCCACCGACCGGGACCGTCCGGCCCCTCCCGCAGGGACACCACCTCGGCCCCGGGGAAGAGCCGCTCGAGCCTGCCCTCCCAGATCCGCAGCCGCTCCTCGGGGCCGGAGTCGCGCCACCGCCCGTAGGCGTCGGCGGCCGCGTCGCCCTGGTGGATCCGGGTGAAGCGGACCACCGCGCCCCCGTCCGGACGGAGCTCGAGGCGGGTGTGGTCGGCCATGTACCGGGACTCGGCCGTGGACGGCGGGATCGGGACGAGCTCCGGGGCGCGCTCGCCGTCGAAGAACACGAGGGCGTCGCGGCCGCCCATCCAGGGCCCCTGGGGCGTGGCCGCGAACCCGACGTCGGTGGAGTTGATGAAGAAGCCGCCCGCCGGGTGGTCCGGGTCGACCACGTAGACGAACGCGTGGTTCGCGGTCACCACCGGCACCCGGAGCGACGTGAACGAGCGCCCGCGACCCGCGTACCCGATGGCGGGGTAGGCCTCGACGTCGGCCGCCCGGAGCATCGCGAGCATCAGCGACGTCTGGTCCTTGCAGTCGCCGATGCGCGAGGCCCACACGTCCTGGACCTCGTGCGGCACCCACCCCGACTCCCCCGGGTAGAAGCCGAGGTACGTCCACCCGTCGGCGACGTAGTCGTGCACCGCCGTGGCCCGATCGACGACGCTCTCCAGGCCGTCGGTGATGGACCGCGCCGTCGCGGCCACGTCGTCGCCGAACGCGGACCGCGCCGCCCAGGGCTTCGCGAACCGCGCGCCCAGCTCGGCCCAGTCCCGTTGGTTCGACCAGGCGAGCAGGGGGAACGCGTCGAGCGAGTGGGGCATGCCGCGGGACCAGAAGCGGGGCATCAGGTGCGTGAGGCGGAGCCGCCGGGTCGTCACCCCGTCCTTGGTCGAGGGCTCGATCACCGCGTCGAAGTACCGCTTCTCGAAGAAGATCTCGGTGGTCTGCGGGGCGGCGATCTCGAGGATGCGCTCGGCCGCGGGGCCGTTCACCTGCACCGTCTGCCACCCCATGAACAGGCCCTCGACCTCCGGGTCGGGGTCCTCGTGCAGGACGACCTCGAACTCGAGCGTCCCGGTCGTCCGCTCCGGCAGCATCAGGAGCAGCCAGCGGGTGTCGGCGATGTAGGTCTCGTAGGCGTCGGCCCCGACCTCGATGAGTCGATCCGCGCCGATGTTCTCGATCCCCTTCTTCGTCTTGAGCACCGCGGAGAACCGCTCGACGCGGGTATTGCGGGCGGACGACTTGGTGGCGATGTGCAGCGTGCGGGGCATGCGCGCGTCGTTCTTGGTGCGCAGCGTCCACTTCAGGGTCGTCGTGACCCCGCCGTCCTCGCGCAGCTCGTAGCGCTCGAAGTACCTGGTGAAGAGCACCCCGAACTTGCTGTCGTCGTGGAGGTACTGGGCGTCGTGCTGGTACCCGATCTCCCGGGTGGGCATCCACGGGTGGTCGAAGGTCGCGTTGCCCTTGGGCTGGGCGGCGGACGCGAGGGCGGGGAGGAGCAGCGCGGCCACGAGGAGGGCCGCAGGCGTGGTTCGGCTCGACATGGCGATATCCTACGGGCATGTCCCGACTTCGCTTCGCGCCGGGCGCGCTGCTGGTGCCCCTCACGACCCTCCTCGCGGGGTGCCCGTCCGCCGCCGAGACCGTCGACCCCCTGTCGTGGGACATCCAGGAGCCCGGCCCCTACCAGGCGGGGTACACGACCTTCGAGATCACCTACGACCCGGGGGCGGGCGAGCCGGAGCGGACCATCCCGCTGCGCGTCTGGTACCCCACCGAGGCCAACGAGGGGCCGCCCGCGGTCTTCGAGATCGGCGAAGACCCCGAGTCGCTCTACTTCGCCGCGCCCGCCGACCCCGTGCACGAAGCGGGCTACCCGCTGCACGTCTTCACCCACGGTCACCTCGGCTACGCGGGCTCGGCGGCGTACCTGCCCCGTCGGCTCGCTTCGCACGGCTGGGTGTCGGTGGCGCCCAACCACATCGGCAATACCTTCGTCACCAACATCGACCCCCGCCCCATGTCCACCTACTTCCTGCGCTCCATGGACGTGACGCGCGCGATCGACGCGATCGCCGACCTCCCCGCGGATCAGCCGCTGTCGGGGCAGGTGGACACGTCGAAGGTGTTCCTGAGCGGGCACAGCTTCGGCACGTTCACGATCTTCGCGTCGTCGGGCGGCAGCTTCGACCTGGACACGATCGAGCGGCGGTGCGCCGACGCGGAGATCGAGTGCACCGACGGCGGCATCGAGGTGTTCCGGGCCGGGCTGCACGATCCGCGGGTCGTCGCGTCGTACCCGATGGCGGGCAACCCGTCGTCGGACTGGTTCGGCGACCGGGGGCACGCGGACGTGGAGCTGCCCGTCTTCCTCATCACCGGCACGGCCGACGACGTGGGCGCCCAGGACCTCTTCGACCGCTCCGAGGGGATGGACCTGCGCTGGGCCGACGTCGAGGGCGGCTGCCACCAGCTCTTCGCCGCCGGATCCTGCTCGGAGGTGCCCGCCGAGGAGGGCTTCGACATCGTGGCGACCTACGCCACCGCCTTCGCCCGCGCCCACGTCCTCGACGACGCCGGCGACCAGGCGGCCGCGATCCTCGACGGGTCCGAGGCGGTCACGGACCGGGTGACCGAGATCAAGCTCCGCTGAGGAGCGCGCCCAGGCGCCCCGGATCGACGTTCCCGCCGGAGAGCAC
This sequence comes from uncultured Rickettsiales bacterium, assembly GCA_964512225.1. Classification (GTDB taxonomy): domain Bacteria; phylum Myxococcota_A; class UBA796; order UBA9615; family UBA9615; genus CAZEKB01. The sequence goes on from CAZEKB010000011.1 coordinate 51,696, forward strand.
GACCGCCACGGGGCCGTCTCCGGGGATCCCCGCCAGCGTCGCCGCGAGGGAGACCGCGCCGCTGGGCTCGACCACCAGCTTCGTGCGCTCGATGAGCAGCCGCAGCGCCTCGATCGTGGCGGCGTCCTCCACGCGGAGCACGTCGGCGAGCACGTCGCGCACCACCGGCCAGGTGAGGTCGCCGAGGTCCGGCAGGAGCCCGTCCGCGACGGTGTCGAGGCGCTCGTTGCGGGTCCGCACCCCGCTTCGACGGCTGCGCCACGCGTCGTCGGCGCCCGCGGGCTCGGCGCCGTAGACGGGCACGTCGGGCCGCAGCTCCCGAGCCGCCAGCGCGATGCCGCTGATCAGCCCTCCCCCGCCGATCGGGCCGACGATCGCCGTCACCTCGGGGTGGTCCTCGAGGAGCTCGAGCGCGACGGTGCCGTTGCCCGCGATGACCTCGGCCTGGTCGTGGGGGTGCACGAGCGTGCCGTCGAGCCGGCTCCGGATCTCCTCCGCCGCCGCCCACCGCGCCGACAGCACCGGCTCGCAGAGCGTGACGGTCCCCCCGTAGCCCGCCACCGCCTGCTGCTTCACCAGCGGCGCGGTGCGCGGCATCACGACGTGGGCGGGCACGCCGCGCGCGGCCGCGGCGATCGCGAGGCCCTGGGCGAAGTTCCCGCTGCTGTGCGTCACGACGCCCCGGGCGGCCACGTCGTCGGGCAGCGAGGCGACCGCGTTGAGCGCGCCCCGGAGCTTGAACGAGCCCCCGCGCTGCAGGTTCTCGCACTTGAGCAGCACCGGTCGGCCCGCGAGCCGGTCGAGGGTGCGGCTCGTGACCACGGGGGTGCGGTGGACGTCGCCCCGCAGCCGGGCGGCGGCGGCGCGGATCGAGGCGAGATCGGCGGCGTAGCGGGACCGGGTCTCCACGGGCGCGAGGATAACCGGATCGTGGTACGAAACGCCCTTCGCCACGCCATGTTCCGTTGCACGCCGCTCCTGATCGTCCTCGCCCTCGCGACACTGCCCGGTCCCGTACGCGCCGAGGAGCCCGCACGGACGCCGGTGGAGAAGGCGCCGGAGCTCGTGCGTCGGGCGCACCCGGAGTACCCCCCCGCCCTGCGCGCGGCGGGAGTGGGCGGCGACGTCCTGCTCGAGCTGTCCCTGGACGAGACCGGGCGGCCCTACGCGGTGACGGTCGTCGAAGGATCCCACCCCGAGCTCGACGCCGCCGCCGCCGCCGCCGCCCGACGCCTGCTCTTCCGCCCGGCCACGATCGACGGCGCGCCCCACCCCTCCGTCCTGCAGTACCGCTTCACCTTCGACCCGGGGCACGACGCGCCCGCCAAGGCCACCGAGAGCGTGAGCCGCCAGGAGGCCCGGGAGGTGGGCGAGGCCGTCACGATCGTGGACACGCGGCCGTGGCGGGTCTTCAAGCAGCTCCGCGAGGCGAGCGTCGAGGGCGCGGCGGTGGGGACGTACCGCTTCGGGCGACGGGACCTCGAGCTGACGCCGGGCGCGGTGAGCGACGTGAACATGGTCGTGCACACGCTGCCGTCCGTGTCGCGCAGCTCGTTCTTCGTGGGCAACTTCAGCATCCGCGGGGGCGCCCCCGAGGAGACGGTCACGTACCTGGACGGGGTCCGCCTCAACGTCCCCGACATCCAGGGGCTGCTCAGCCGCTTCAACCCGAACCTGGTGGAGGACGTCACGGTCCACGCCGGGAGCCAGCCCGCGGAGTTCGGCGAGAGCGTCGCGGGCGTGCTGGACATCCGCTACTCGGACCCCCGGAGCGACCGGTTCCACGCGCTCGTCGACCTCAACCTCCTCACCCTCAGCGGGCAGGTCTCCGGGCCGATCGGGAAGAAGGGCTCGCCCGTCTCGTTCGTCTTCTCGGCCCGGCGCGCGCTCCTGGACCTCTACCTCGCGATCATCGAGCTGACCGGGCTCTACGACGGCCTCAAGTTCGGCTACGGCGACGCCTTCGGGCGGGTGCACGTGGACGTGGGGAACCAGGGCCGCAACGTCGTCGACCTCTCCGTCCTGTGGGCCGACGCGCACATCACCAACGCCCCCGAGGGCGTGGTCCCCCGCGTCGAGCGCAAGAACAACCTGATGGTGTCCCTCCGCCACGCGTGGACGCCGTCGTCGCGGCTCCGCGGGCGCACGCAGGTGGCCCTGACCTGGGAGGAGGACAAGGACGAGCGGGGCGAAGAGCTCATCGTGCGCTCCGCGCGGCTGCGCCCGTCGGCGCGGGCGGACGTGGCCGTGGGGATCTTCAAGACGGCGGAGATCGTCGCCGGGGTCGACTTCGAGGCGACGCGGCTGCACGACGAGGGCGCCTTCTTCGACGTGCGTCGCCGCCCCCCGTGGGTCGAGGCGGCGTGGGCGGACGACCTCGCCCTGCGCACCGACCTCGATACGATCGGGTGGCGCTCGGAGCTCGGCGTCTACAGCGAGCTGACCTGGAAGTCCTTCCTGGACCTCCCCATCGAGGGCCGCATCGGCGCGCGCGTCACGCCGGTGAACGCGACGGGCGTGCCCACCGTGTCCCCACGGGCGGCCCTCGCCCTGCGCCTGAAGTCGGGCACGACGTTCAAGGTCCACGGCGGGATCACGCACCAGTACCCCACGCAGCAGGGCGTCTACGACCCCGTCATCGGCGCGAAGGACCCCCTCCCGGGCCAGGCCCTGACCGTGGCCGGATCGGTCGAGCAGACGTTCCCGTTCGGGCTCAACCTGCGCTTCGAGGCGTACAACCGCACCCTGCGGAACCTCCTCGTATGGCCCGACTCCGACGACGCGCTCGCGGCCGGGGGGACGTTCGAGACCGTCGGCTCGGGGTTCGCCCGGGGCTTCGACATGTCGGTGGGCATGAGGACGCCGAACTGGGGGCTCTGGGGCTCGTACTCCTTCCTGTCCGCCCAGCGCACCAACCCCCTGAACACCGAGGGCCCGACGACGCACGAGCCCTGGTTCTCGACGCCCCACGGCGTGAAGGTCGGCGGCGACTTCCGCTTCGGCCGACGCCGGGACTGGATCTTCTCCGCGGGCCTGCAGATGGCGCAGGGGAGGCCGTTCACGCCCGTGCGCCATGCGTTCGATCGCGACTCGCGGACGTGGCACGGCGACGCCTACGACTACGGTGCCGACCGCCACGGCTGGCAGAACGCGCTGTCGGTGCGCCTCGAGCATCGCCGCGTGTACTTCGGGCGGCTCAAGCTCAGCGTCTACATCGACCTCGCCAACATCCAGTTCGACCGCAACATGACGGTCATGCGCGTGCGGGACACCGAGTACGACCTCGAGGAGCGCCCGTCGCTCCCCGCGCTGTTCGACGCGGCGCGGCTGCCGATCCTCCCCTGGATCGGCGTGCGGGGGGAGCTGTGAAGGCCCGGGCGATCGCCGTCGCCGTCGCCGTCCTCGGGACGGGGTGCGCCCAGAGCGTGTGGACCCCGGGCGTCGCGCTGCCGTGGGACGCCGAGGCGGGGGTGCCCGAGGCCCGCGTGGTGGACGACTGCGCGCTGGCCTTCGACGCGGTCGTCCTCGACCTGCCGTCCGGCGCGCTGCTCGACGACGACACGGAGCTGGGGGCCCTCCCCGCGACCGGCCCGATGCAGCTCGTGGGCGCGAACCCGCGGACGCTCGGCGAGGTCCGGGTCGACGCGGCCGGGGTCCCCGACGCGGTGAGGTACGACGTCTCCGGCCTGGACGTCGCCTTCACGGCGACCTGCGACGACGCGGCGTCGGCCACCGTCACCGTGGGCCCGGCCACGATCACGTGCCCCGTGCCCGCCGATCTGGAGGTGGAGCCCCAGGCCTCCTTCGGGACGTGGCTCGAGGTCGACGCGGCCGCCCTCTTCGGAGAGGACCCCGCGGCCGTCGCGGTGGCACCCTGGGTCGACGCGGACGACGGCGACGGCGCCCTGGACGAGGTCGAGGTGGGGACCCTGGCGACCCCGGAGGTCCTGCTCGGCCGGCTCGCCGCAAGCTCGGACGCCGGGGACTGCGCCGTCACGGCCCCCTGAGCACCACGCCCCGGAAGCTCCGGCTCGAGACCGGGGCCTCCTTGCAGGGCACCCCCCCGACGTCGACCGTCCCGTCGTCGCTCAGCACGAGCAGGCCCTCGGGCACGCGGACGAGCGCCTCCCCGGAGATGCCCGGCGGGAGGAACGTCGCCTCGCCCGCCGGGTGCTGGTGGACGCGGAACGCGCCCCCGCCGGGCCCCGGCGGACCCGCGAGGACGATCATGTGCGGCGTCCCCCACGCGAGGGCGCGCACGCCGAGGCCGTGGATGCCGACCCGGTGGACCGAGCGCAGCTCCGGCGGGCGCTCGAGGTCGACGACCAGCTCCAGGACGGTCGCCAGGTCGTCCGGCACGGGGCTGCGGAAGCCCACGAGGAGGTGCCCCTCGGCCGTGGCCGCGAGCCCCTCGATGTTGGTGCCGCCCGGTGCCTTCGGGGCCACGCCGGGGGCGGCCGAGATCCCGAGCGCGGGGTCGAGCACCTGCGTCGAGGTCAGGTCCCGGTGCACGGCCTTCACGTCCACGCGCAGGTCCGCCCCGTCGCGGGCGAGCGTGGTGGCGATCAGCCGGTGGCGGCCCGGCCGCGCCTTGCCCTTCTTGTTGTTGCCGTGCGAGCCGATCCACCACACCACGTCGCCGACGCGGGCCGCGCCCTCGAGGTCGAGCTCGCGGTGACCGTCGCCCTTCGGGGTGGCGCCCGCGGCCTCGGACAGGTCGGCGGACACGGCCACCGGGGCCCCGCCCGTGCGCCGATAGAGCCGGAGCACGTTGCTCTCGTCGTCCGCGACCACCACGTGGTCCGCGTCGAACCGGACGGCGGCCGAGGCGTCGCACATGCCCGTGAAGACGAGCTCCCCCGGCGTCGGCTCCAGGGGCTCGATCACCACCGCCGACGCGGCGGAGCCGGTGGGCGCGGGCGGCCCCGGGCGACAGGCGGCCGCGAGGACGAGCAGGGGGATGAGCCGTCGCACGGGGGCATCATCGGTCAAACGGGGGCGTCGCAGGTAGGCTGCGGCGGTGATCGACGACGACGCCGCGCTGCTCGAGCGCCAGAACCTCATCCTCGAGCACCTCCACGAGGCGGTGGAGATGGCGGACGCGGACGGTCGACTCGAGTACGTGAACCCGGCCTGGGAGGAGCTGACCGGGTGGACGGCCGCCGAAGCGCTGGGCAAGACCCCCGCCGAGCTCCTCCGCAGCGACGCGCACCCCGACGCCTTCTGGGAGGCGATCGACGCGGCGCTCGAGGCCGGACGCACCTGGTCCGGGCGGCTCTCGAGCCGCGCGAAGAACGGGGACGAGCTGCCCCTGGACGTCACCCTCTGCCCGGTGGTCGGGCCGGGCGGGGGCATCACCCACGTGATCGCCGTGCGTCGGGACATTCGTGAGACCCTGCGCACGGAGGAGCTCCTCAAGGCCGCGGCCCTGCACGACGCCCTCACGGGGCTGCCCAACCGCACGCTGTTCTACGACCGCCTCACCCAGGCCCTGGCCCGCTCCGAGCGGCGGGACGGCCCCGACGTCGCCGTCCTGATCGTCGATCTCGACGGCTACCGCGTGCTCGTGGAGACCCACGGACGCCACACCGCCGAGCTGATGCTGCAGTCGCTCGCCCCCCGCCTGCGCAGCGTGCTGCGCCCCGAGGACACCCTCGCCCGCTTCGGCGGCGACGAGTTCGCGGTGGTCCTCACCGAGGCGACATCCGAGGACACCGACGCGGTGGCGGAGCGGCTGCTCGCTCGCGTCTCCCGACCGCTCGACGCGGACGGTCGGACCTACCGGCTGCGCGCGTCGATCGGAGTGGCTCTGCACGAACCCGGCCTCACCGGCGAGGAGCTGGTGACTCGCGCGGATCGGGCCCTGGCGCGGGCCAAGGAGCGGGGAAAGGCCCGGGTCGAGTTCTTCGCCTCCCCGACCGACCGAAAGCGGACCCCCCGCACCGTCGGCGCGGCGGCGCTGCGGCGCGCGCTCGGGGCGGGGAGCCTGCAGGCGCGCTTCGAGCCGATCGTGGACCTCGTGAGCGAGCGCGTCGTGGGCTTCGAGACCCTCGCGCGCTGGCCCGACGCGCCCCCCGGCCTCGAGCGCCCCGACGCCTTCATCCCCCTCGCGGAGGAGACCGGGCAGCTCTTCGCGTTGGCCGACGTCATGCTCGAGGAGGCGGGCCGCCTCGTCACCGCGATCGAGGACAACCTCGACTACTTCCCCGTGGGCGTGACCCTCAACGTCTCCGCCGCCCAGCTGGTCCAGGAAGACCTCGTGGGCCGCATCGCCGCGTTCCTCGAAGCGGGGGCCGTGGACCCGGCGATGCTCCAGCTGGAGATCACCGAGCGCTCGGCGATGCGCGATCCGGAGACCGCGATCGCGACCTGCACGGAGCTGCGCAAGCTGGGCGTCCGCATCGCCATCGACGACTTCGGGACGGGCCACAGCTCCCTGAGTCACCTGCAGCGGTTCCCGGTGTCGACGGTGAAGATCGACAAGAGCTTCGTCCGCTTCGTCGACACCAAGACCGGCAACCGCGAGATCGTGCGGGCGATCATGGCGCTGGCCGAAGCGCTCGGCCTCGAGGTCATCGCCGAGGGCGTCGAGCGCCGCGAGGAGCACAACACGCTGCTCACGCTCGGCTGCCGACGCGGCCAGGGCTGGCTGTACGGGCGCGCGGTGGACCACGACGAGGCGCTCGCCGTGTCGCTCCGCGGCTCGAAGGCGGACTTCCCCGCGCTCCGGGTCGACGAGGACGCGCCCGGCTGAGCCGCCCCCTCAGGGGCAGTTGCCGAGCCCGATCACCGACGCCGCGAAGGCGACGTTGGCGTGGCACTCCGCGGTGGCCGTGAACTCGCCCACGTACGGGTCGCACGACGCCTTGATCGCCACGAGGGAGATCCCCGTGGTCTTGAGCAGGTGCTCCAGGACGGCCGTCGACCCGGCCTCCCGCCAGCCCCCCCATCGCAGCCGGTAGGAGAGGGCAGCGAGCTCGGCGTAGCCCTCCGTCGTGAAGTTGACGAGGAGGTCGTCCTCACGGCGCTTGGACGCGGCGGGCACCGGGTCGCCGGGGCGAGGCACCGCCCGCTTGAGGGCCTCGTCGATCGCCGCGCGCCGGGTGGACGCCCAGAGCGACGCGATCTGCTCCCCCAGGACCTCGCAGTGGTCCAGGACCTCCATCTCGTCGCTGTGGGCGATGGCCGCGACGCTCGTATCGAGGGTGGTCCAGGTCTCCGTGAGCGCCACCCGTCGACCGTCCGCGGACTCGGGGTCGAGGGGGACGGGGGTGGCTTCCGGCGGGGGCCCGCTCGCGCACGCCGCCGCCCCCAACGCGATCACCAAGCTCGCGAATCCTCGTCGCACGGAGCGAATCATGCCTTGTGGCCGGGGGGGCGTCCGTCCTCCCGGAGCGCTTCGATCACCGCGCGCCTGTCGATCTTCCCGCTCGCGGTCGTGGGGAGGGCGTCCACCACGTGCCAGCGACGCGGGAGGCGGAAGTCCGCGACCCGCTCCCGCAGGGCCTCGGCCAGCCCCGCCGCGTCGACGTCCGGCGTAGACGGAACGATCGCGGCGGATACGACCTCGCCCCACTCCGCGTCGGGGACGCCGAATACGACGGCCGAGTCCACGCCCGGGAGGCTCCCGAGGGCGTCCTCCACCTCGGACGGATCCACGTTCTCGCCACCGGTGACGATCCGATCGTCGGCCCGACCCGCGACGAAGAGCCGTCCGCCCGCGAGCCGCCCCAGGTCTCCGGTGTCGTACAGGCCGTCCGCGAGCACCGGAGCGACGAGGGCCCCGTCCCGCAGGGTCCCCGAGTACAGCGTGGGCCCCCCCACGTGCACCCGCCCGCCTCGGATCGCGACCACCACTCCGGGCAGCGGCGGGGCGCCCGGACCGCGCTCCCCGATCCGCTGCGTGGCGACCTGGGAGCAGGCCTCGGTGAGGCCGTAGGTCGCCAGCGCCTCGACCCCGGCCCCGCGCGCCCTCTCCAGGAGGCCGGCGGGCACCGCGGCGCCGCCCACCAGCATCGCCCGCAGCGTCGGGGGGAAGCCCCGGCCCCGGTCGGCGAGGTGGCCCAGGAGGCGCGCGAGCATCGTCGGGACGACCGACAGGAGCGTGACGGCCCAGGCCTCCACGACGTCGAGCAGGGCCGACGCCGCGAACCGCCCCGGGGCCGCGACGACGACCGTCCGACGGGCCGCGAGGCAGCGCGTGACGATCGACAAGCCGCCCACGTGCGCGGGCGTCATCGCCAGGAGCCAGCGGTCGCCCTCGCGCCAGCCGAGGTTCGCGGCGGACGCGGCGGCCGAGGCCTCGAGCGCGCGCGCCGACAGGGCGAGGGCCTTCGGCGTCCCGGTGGAGCCCGACGTGTGGACGAAGGCCGCGAGCCCCGCCCCTCGCAGGTCCGCGTCGCGGGCCCCGCTCCGCTCCCGGGCGCGCGCCCGCTCGAGCTCGGTCCACCGGGGGTGCAGCAGGTACACGGGCACGCCCGCGTCGAGCGCCGCGTACAGGTCCAGCATGGCCTCGCGCGCCCGGGAGCCCACGAAGACGAGCGGGCGGCCGCGGGCGGCGAAGGCCCGGGCGAGCTCGTCGGCTCGGGGGGCGACCTCGGCGGCGAGCTCGGCCCAGGTCCAGCTCCGCTCGGGCAGGACGAGGGCGACGCGACGGGGGTGCTCGGCGGCCGCGGCCCGCACCGAGAGGGCGGGGATCACGGCTCCGCGGTGGCGCCCAGGCCCGGCGCGTCGCCGACCACGAGATCGGCCCCGACCACCGCCGGGACGCCGTCCGCCGGGCCCATGGCCCAGCCGTCGTGGGGGCCGAGCCCGCACGCGATGGGCGCGGGCAGGGCGGCCGCGAGGTGGGCCTGCGCCATCCCCGCCACCGTGCCGTCGAAGAGGTGCGTGACGGCCGCCGGGACCTTCGCCGCGGCCGCCGCCTCGGCGAGGTCGAGGCAGCGCAGCGACCCGCCCAGCGCCATCGGCTTGAGGATGAGCGCGCCGCAGCCGTCGTTGAGCCACTCGCGCAGGGCGGGGCGCTCGTCGTACTCCTGCAGGCTCTCGTCGGCCGCGACGGCCACGCCCGCGGGGGGCAGCGACTCGATCGGGGCGGACGTCGGCTCCTCCACCAGCTCCACGTCGAAGTCCGCGAGGGCCGCGAGCCGGTCCACCGCGTCGTCCCGGGTCCAGGCCTGGTTGGCGTCGAGGCGCAGCGCGAAGTCCCACCCCAGGCAAGCGCGCAGGCCGTCGATCATGGCGAGGTCCGAGACCCAGCTGCCGGAGCGCCCGACCTTGAGCTTGATCGTCCGGAACCCGGCCACCAGCGCGGCGTGCACGTCGTCGAGGATGTCGCTGGGGCGGGCGCCGCGGGCGAGGTGGGTGAGCGGGAGTCGAGAGCTCGGGGTGCGGTCGGGGCCGCAGAGCAGCGCGGCGATCGAGCGTCCGGTGCGGCGCCCCATCCAGTCGAGCATCGCCGTCTCGACCGCGAACCGAGCGGCGGGCAGCGACGTGGGCACCCGCTCCACGGCGGCGCGGACCTGGGGCAACAGGGGCCGGTCGAAGCGCACGGGGAGCGGCCCTTCGGACCAGGTCCGCAGGGCGTCGCGGCAGTCTTCGAGCCGGTCGGGCGAGTATCCGGGCAGCGGGGAGGCCTCGCCGACACCCTCGACGCCGTCTTCGTCGCGCATCCGCAGCAGCAGACCCCGACGCTCGGACACCGCGGATCGTCCCGCGGGCAGCGAGCCTTCGGGGCAGGCGCGCAGGGCGCTCAACTCCACGGTGGACAGGGAGGCCATCACTACCATCATGCACCACCCGCGGCGAGACCGACGGCGAACAGGACGCCGAAGAGGAGCAACAGCTTCGCGGTGCCCGCCAGGACGTCGTTGAGGGCGGCCCCCGTCTCCCGCCGCAGGCGACCGAACAGGCGCACCGCGAGCGGGGCCGTGACCCACGGCAGCAGCACCTGGGGAGGCCGACCCAGGGCGACGAGGATCGCGGGCACCGCGAAGGCCGCGAGCAGCATCACCGCGTACTCGACGAAGGCGAAGCGGCGGCCGAACATCACGACGAGCGTCCGCTTGCCCGCCGCCGCGTCGGTCGCTTCGTCGCGCACGTTGTTGACCACGAGCAGGGCCGTCGCCAGCGTGCCCACGGGCACCGCCGCGAGGAAGGCGAGCCCGGGGACCTCGCCGGTCTGCACGTAGGCGGTGCCGGCCACGGCCACGAACCCGAAGAAGAGGAGGACGAAGACGTCCCCGAGCCCGTTGTAGGCGAGCGGGAACGGCCCCCCGGTGTAGGCGATCCCGGCCCCGATGCAGACGACCCCGAGCGCGAAGATTCCCCAGCCGACGACGCTCGCCAGGTAGACGCCCACCAGCACCGCGACGCCGAACACCACCGCCATGCCGCGCTTGACCTGCGCGGGGGACAGCATCCCCGAGGCGACCGCGCGGGTGGGACCCGTCCGGGCGTCCGTGTCCGCGCCCTTCTCGGCGTCGTACACGTCGTTGGCGAAGTTGGTGCCGACCTGGATGAGGAGCGCCCCCAGCAGGGCGGCCAGCGCGGGCCCGACCACGACCCCGCTCGTGACCGCGGCGACCGCCGTGCCCACGGCCACCGGTACGACCGCCGCGGCGAGCGTCTTCGGCCGGATCGCCGTCGCCCAGGCCGCCGCCGTCACGCCACCACCGCCCGGATCAGGCCGCCGCCGGGCCGCGGGCCCATGCTCCGCAGCGCCTCCGTCAGCGCGTCGGCCGAGTCGACCGCCTGCACCGCCCAGCCGTGGGCCGCCGCGACCGCGTCGAAGTCGACGCCGGGCTCGGTCCGCCAGAACTCCACGAGGTCCTTGATCGCCACCGTCGAGTCCATGACGGGGAGCCGGTCGAAGATGCGTCCGCCGCGGTTGTCCAGCACCACGATCGTGAGGGGCGAGTCGCCCAGGAGCGGTCGGAGCTGGAGCGAGCCGAGGTCGTGGGCGAGGCTCACGTCGCCGATGAGGAGGACCGTCGGTCCGCTCCGGGCGAGGGCCGTCCCCACCGCCCCCGCGACGAGGCCGTCGATCCCGGAGACGCCGCGCTGGGAGGAGACCGCGGAGTCCTCGGGGAGCAGCGCGCCCGACTCGTCCACCACGCGGACGGCGAGGCTGTTGCCGAGCACGAGGACCGCCCGCTCCGGCAGCCCCCGAACGACGGCCGAGGCGGCCGCGCGTTCGTCGAACGCGGCGGACGTCGGGGGCGCGGGGAGCGCGGGGCGGGGACGCTCCACGCTCGGGAGCGCCACCACGAGCTCCAGCAGCGCCTCGCTCACGTCGGCGAGCACGATCTCCACTGCGTCGCCCGACGGGTCCGACCACCCTCCCTCGGCGTGGGCCAAGTCCGTGAAGATCGCCCGACGCACGTCGTTCTCCTCCACGTAGCGGAGCCACTCCGCGGCCACCGGGGCCTCGCCGATCTGGATCGCGACGTCCGGGGCGTAGGCGACCGCGTCGGCGGCGCGCAGGCAGGCGACGGGCGCGAGGTCGACCGTCCGCAGCTGGGACGTCGCCTCGGCGTAGACCGGGAAGCCGGTGCACCGGGCGAGGTTGCGGACGAGCGCGCGGTCCATGCCCCGGATCCAGCCCGCGGGGCCCGCGACGATGATCCCCCGCTCGGCGCCCTGGGCGAGGCGCCGGACCGCCTCGATCGCCTCCGGAGACGCCGTCGTGGTGGTGCCGAGCAGGCGGGTCGGGGGCGTCGCCAGGAGCGCGTCCACGCGGGCGACGAACGCGCGCTCCTCGTCCGTCGTGGGCCGGACGGGCTCCAGCGGCTTGCGAAGCGGCACGTCGAGGTGGACGGGACGGGGACGGGGGCGGGACGACGCGAACGCCGCCTGCCCCGCGGTCCGGCGCAGCGCCCGCAGGGCCCTCTCGGACGCCTCGGGGGTGCCCACGTTCCAGGTGGGGATCCCCCCGAACAGGGTGGCCTGGTCGATCGTCTGGTTGGCGCCGCTGCGCTGCAGCTCGGGGGGCCGGTCGGCGGTGAGGACGATCAGCGAGGCGCCCGCGTACTGCGCCTCGAGGAGCGCGGGCAGGTAGTGGGCGCCGGCGGTGCCCGACGTGCAGATCAGCAGCGCGCTGCGGTGCCCGCACCGGACGATCCCGAGGGCCACGAAGGCCGCCGAGCGCTCGTCGATCACGCAGCGGCAGGTGATCCGGTCGTCGGCCGCGGCGGCGGCCACGAGCGGAGTGTTCCGAGAGCCGGGGCTGACGATCGCCTCCGTGACCCCCGCCGACGCGAAGCCGTCGATGAGCACGCGCGCCCACTGGGTGGTCACCAGCGCCGGGGCCACGGCCACGGGGTCGCTACCGCCCCGCCTCGAAGGCGCCCAGGACGGTGCGCAGCTTCAGCTCCGTCTCGGCGTACTCCGCCAGCGGCTCGCTCGCCTCGACGATCCCGGCCCCGGCGTACAAGTGGGCCCTCCGGCCGTCGATCAGCGCCGAGCGCAGCGCGACGTGGAAGGCGCCGTCGCCCCGGGCGTCGAACCAGCCGATCGGGGCGGCGTACCAACCCCGGGGGTGGGCCTCCCGGTCCTCGATCCAGCCCAGGGCGGCGCGGCGCGGGACCCCGCCCACCGCCGGCGTCGGGTGCAGGGCGGCCACGACGTCGAGCACGTGGGCCCCCGCCCCGAGCCGCGCTTCGATCGGAGTGGCGAGGTGCACGAGGTCCCGGAGCTTCCGCACCTCGGGCTTGGCGGCCGTCTCGACCTGGTCGGTCAGCGGCTCCAGCGCGGCGCGGATCTCGTCGACGACGAAGGTGTGCTCGGCGAGGTCCTTCGTGGACGCCTCGAGCGCCTCCCCCTCCCCCACCGAGGCGGTGCCCGCCAGGGCCTCGGTCCACAGGCGGCGGCCGCGGAGGCCCACGAGCAGCTCCGGGGTGGCCCCCACGAACACGGGCGTGCCCGCGTCGCCGGGACGCAGGACGAAGCGGGTGGCGGTGCGGCCCGAGCCGGTGAGGCGCGCGGCCACCCCCGGCAGGTCGGGCGCGCGGTCGAACGCGACGGTCGCGCGGCGCGCCAGCACGACCTTGGCCACGTCGCCCGTGCGGATGGCGCCCACGATGTCGGCGACCTGCTGCGTCCAGGCCTCGGGGCCGTCGTCCGCGGCCTCGGCGACCCGCAGCGCGCGGCCCTGCTCGTCCGCCTCGCCGTCCGCGGCCAGCGCCCACACCAGGCGCTGGAACCGCTCGCTCGCCGCGGCGTCGTCGTGCTCGGTCAACGCCACGAGGAGCCAGGCCTCGCGGTCGGTCAGGAAGTAGGTCCACCGCGGCAGCACGAACCACGCGTCCCCGAACGTGCCCCAGGGGCCCTCGTCGGCGGCGGCCTCGGCGAACGCGAAGCCCCCCAGCAGCCGGGGCCGCGGGGCGCCCCCGTCGGGGGTGGTGACGTGCATCCGGGCCCACAGCTCGGACGCCGCGCGACGGACCTCGACGAACCGATCGGGGCCGTCCGCCCGCACGGACCAGGCGCTGCCGATCCCCACCACGCTCGGCCCCTCGGGCGGATCCCACAGGACCGCCTCGCCCGACGCCGCCCCGAGGATCACCTCCAGGGGCCGCCGGGGGACTCGCAGGGCGACGACGCGGACGCGCCCCGCGGCGGTCGCGGGGAGGCGCTCGGTCTCGGGGCCGCGGGCGATGCTCACTCGGGGACCTCCGCCACGAACAGCGCACACGCGCCGAGGCCGAGGGCGTGGGTCGCGACCCTGCGCAGCCCCGCCGCCTCCATGACCGCGGCGAACTCTTCGGCGGGCGGGAACGCCTCGACCGAGTCGCGGAGGTAGCCGTACGCCGCGGCGCCCGAGAGCAGGCGCCCGATGATCGGCACGACGACGCGGATCTGGAACCGGACGGCCAGGGCGAGGAGCCCGGTGCGCGGCGACGACAGCTCCAGCACGGCGATGCGTCCGCCGGGGCGGACGACCCGCGCCATCTCGCGCAGGGCGGCGACCCGGTCGGGCACGTTGCGGATGCCGAACGCGATCGTGATGCCGTCGAAGGCGTCGTCCGGCAGGTCGAGCCGCTGCGCGTCGCCCACGCGGAGGTCGACCCGGCCCGCGAGGCCGAGCTCGTTCACCTTCTCGCGCCCCACGGCGAGCATCCCCTCGGACGGGTCCACGCCCACGACCGTGGCGGTCGGGTGCGTCCGCGCGATGCGGATCGCCAGGTCGGCGGTGCCCGTCGCCAGGTCCAGGACCCGCCCGTCGTCGGGCACGTTCAGCGCGGCGACGGCCTTGCGCCGCCAGCCCTGGTCCAGCCCCATCGACATCAGCCGATTGAGCAGGTCGTAGCGCCCGGCGATCGCATCGAACATCGCCCCCGAGCCCATCCGCGCGGGGGGACTCGCGGTCGTCGACGTCATCGTCGGCTCCCCGTGCACGCCTCGGCCTCGGCCTGCTCGCGGGTGACCGTCGTCTTGCGGTGATGCAGCCGCATGTGACCCTTCTGGATGCCCTCGCCCGCGAGGGCCCGGAGGGCGGCCAGGTTCGACGCGAGGCCCGCCGCGGCGATGACGATGCCGAGCTCCCCCGCGTCCCGGATGCCGACGATCTCGAAGGCCGCCCGCACGCCGCCGTGAGCGCGCGTCGAGCCTCCGACGGTGCCCACCGCCATCGGGAGCACGAGCTCGCCGACGAGGCGATCGTCGTCGTCCACCCGCCACGTGGCCAGGGGCCGATAGCCGTCGCCCATGCCCGCGTAGGCGTGCGCGCCCGCCTCGATCGACCGCCAGTCCTGGCCCAGGGCGACGGCGACGGCGTCGATGCCGTTCATGATCCCCTTGTTGTGGGTGACGGCGCGACGCCCGTCGAGCTCGGCGAACCGCGACGCGCGGGCGATGCCTTCGGCCAGGGCGCGCCCGCCCACGGCGTCGAGGCTCAGGCGGGCGGTGACCCGGACGAGCCGCCGCAGGGGCAGGTTCGTGAGGATGCGGAGGCCGATGTCGCCGCCGATGAGCTCCTGCACCGAGGGGGCCATCGCCTCGGCGACCGAGTCGACGATGTTGGCGCCCATCGCGTCGCGCACGTCGACGTACACGTCCACGACGACGATCCCCAGGTCGGGGCAGAGCACTCGGACCTCGAGGTCCCGGCACCCGCCGCCGCGGGCGACCATGCGCGGGATGGCCTCGTCCCCCACCGCGAGGAGGTGGGCGCGGGCGGCCTCGAGGCGGGCGGGCGCGAGGGCGGCGTCGGGGACCCCGTCCAGCTGGACCTGAGCGGTCATCACGGGGGCGTCGGCCTCGCCCGTGAAGCCGCCGCACAGCCGGGCGATGCGCGCCGCGTTGCTCGCGGCGGCCACCACCGACGGCTCCTCCACGGCCATGGGCACGAGCACGTCGCGACCGTTCACGCGGAAGTTGACCGCGACCGAGAGGGGGAGGCCGTGGGTGGCGATGACGTTCTCGCTCAGCACGTCGGCGACGTTGGGGGTGATTCCCCCTCCGCCCTCCAGGTGCCGGGCGGCCTCGTCGGAGAGCTCCGCGGCGCTCCGGATCAAGTCCAGGCGACGGGGCAGGTCGTGCCGATAGAAGCCGGGGAGGCGGCTCGTCTTCATCAAAGGGCTCCGGTCGTGGGGCGAACGGGGCGGGTCAAAGAACCCAGGAGGCGATCGAATTCGTCCGGAACGAGGGCCTGCGGGCCGTCGCTGAGGGCGGTGCCCGGATCGTCGTGCGTCTCGAGCAGGAGCCCGTGCGCGCCCGCTCCCACGGCGGCCTTCGCCAGCGCGGGGATGAGGTCGCGACGCCCGGTGGCGTGGCTGGGGTCGACGACGACGGGCAGGCCCAGCGCGTGCGCGAGCAGGGCCACCGTGCCGAGATCCAGGACGTTGCGGGTCGACGGGTCGAATCCCCGGATTCCGCGCTCGCAGAAGAGGACGCCGGACGCCCCGTGCAGGAGGCAGACCTCGGCCGCGCAGAGCCACTCTTCGACCGTGGCGGCCATGCCCCGCTTGAGCAGCACGGGCTTGCCGGTGGCGGCGACGGCCCGCAGCAGCGCGTGGTTGTGCATGTTCCGCGAGCCGATCTGCAGCAGGTCGGCGTACTCGGCGACGATCTCGGCGTCCCCGGGGTCGAGGACCTCGGTGACGACGCCGAGCCCGTGGGCGCGGGCCGCGTCGCGCATCCACCGCAGCGCCGGGAGGCCGTGACCCTGGAAGGCGTACGGCGACGTGCGCGGCTTGTACGCACCCCCGCGGAGCAGGGTGGCGCCCGCGGCGGCGACCCGGGCGGCGACGGCGTGGATGCGCTCCTCCGACTCGACCGAGCAGGGCCCGGCGAGGACGGCGACGGGCCGGCCCGCGCCCACGAGGAAGTCGCCCACGGCGACGGTCGGACCCTGGGCGTCCACGAGCGGATGGGCGGACGTGGATCGAGCGACGTCGGCCACCCCGTCGATGCCGCGGAGGTCGTCGCCGGCGACGCGCGCCGAGTGGGCGCCCACGACGAAGTGCACGCCCGCGTCGCTCTCGAGGCGCTTGACCCACAGACCGCGACGCACGAGCTCTCGGCTCACGTGACCGGGGTCTGCTTCGGTGGTCAGGCTGACGAGCATGTCGTCCTCCTAGCGCGCCCGCCGCAGGACGGCTTCGCAGAGGGTGGCGAGGGCGGCCTTGGCGGGGCCCTCGGGGACGTCGGCGAGCGCCGCGAGGGCGGCGTCGGTCTCACCCCGGGCGAAGGCCTCGGCGGCCTCGAAGCCCCCCGCCTCCGCGATCGAGGCGACCACGCGCTCGCAGAAGCCGTCGGGGAGCTCGGCGTCGCCGCGGGAGAGCGACTCGACGGCCGGGCGCAGGCTCGGGCGGACCTCGAGGGCGGCGATGAGGGGGAACGTCGCCTTGCCCTCGCGCAGATCGGCGTGCAGGCCCTTGCCGAGGGTCCCCTCGTCGCCCCGGAGGTCGAGGATGTCGTCGACGACCTGGAAGGCGACGCCGAGGTGCGAGCCGTAGTCGGCGAGGGCTCGGCAGGTCGCCTCCGGGAGCCCGCCCACGCGGGCGCCGGCGTACAGCGCCCAGGCGAACAGGGCGGCGGTCTTGCCGCGGACGACGGCGAGGTACGTGTCGCGCTCGCAGACGAGGCGCCCGCGGCCCTCGAGCTGGACCGACTCGGCGCCGATCATGCGGTCGATCGCGTCGAGCATGGCGTCGAGCACCTCGGGCTGCGCGGCGGCGCCGCGGCGGACCCGGCGGATGGCCTCGATCAGCAGCCAGTCGCCCGCGAAGATCGACGCGGCGTTGCCGTAGACCAGCCGCGCGGTGGGCTCGCCCCGGCGCGCGTCCCCGATGTCGACGACGTCGTCGTGCAGCAGCGTGGCCGAGTGGATGAGCTCCACGGCGACGGCGAGGTCCTTGACGCCCGCGGGGACCTGCCCCGACGCGCGGGCGGCGAGGGCGACGCACAGGGGGCGCAGGCGCTTGCCCGCGAGGTCGAGGAGGTGGACGGCGCTCCGCTGGACGGGGCCGTCGTCGGGGCGGATCGCCGCGAGGTCCGCGTCGAGGTCGGCCATCTCGCCCGCGACGAGATCGAAGACGCGGCCGAGCCGCACCGCCAGGGGCTCGAGATCCTGCTCCCAGGCGAGCCCTTCGAGCCGGCCGAGGGTCCCCGGGCGGGGGTTGTTCGTGTACTGCTGAACACTCGTCGACATGCGCCGTCCGTTCGCCGCCGGGCGGGCGGCCCGGGGGGGCCGTGACGCGCCGGTCGGGTCGATTTCTCGCCCTGTTCGGCAGGCGAGGAACCCTGAGTCGAAGCGAGCGTAGTCGCGGTTTCGGGGGTCCGCAACAGAGTTGTTCGCAAACTCTCGAACAAATCGTTGAGCCGGGGTGGGCGGAGGTCTAAGGTCTCATCGATGGCGACCTCACGGCTCGGCGAGAACCTGCACCACGACGACGTGATGACCCGTCGCGTGCTCAAGGTCTGCGACGCGGTCGGCGACTTCATCGAGTACTGGGGCTTCAAGCACGTGCACGGGCGCATCTGGGCGCTGCTGGCGCTGCGGAAGAGCCCGATCTCCCAGGCCGAGGTGGGGCGCACGCTCGGGATCAGCCGGTCCCTGGTGAGCGAGTCGGTCTCGGATCTCACGGGCTACGGCCTCGTGCGGCCGACTTCGGAGAAGCGGAACGCCCCCTACGAGGCGGTGTTCGACGTGTGGCCCACGATCGCGGACGTGCTGCGCTCCCGCGAGTGGATGCTCCTCGAGCGCGCGAGGAGCGCGATGGAGGCGGCGGTGCTCGAAGCCGAGGTCCGCGACGCGCGCGGCATCGAGCTCCCCTGGGACCTGGACAAGATGCGCATGCTCCTGAAGATGACGGAGCTGTTCCAGTCGCTGCTCAAGTTCCTCATCGCCATGCGCATGCCCGAGTCCATCAAGGGGCTCCCGAGCGCCCTCGCCCGGACCCGCGGCCTCGTGCAGTCCCTGCGCGGCGCCCGCTGACGCCGCCCCCGGCGACCCTGGTGGGGGCGCCCCGGAAGAACCCACCCAGGTTCGGTGAAACCCGGCAACAACCCGCCCGGTTCGGTGAAACGACCGAGTTCTTGCCGCAAACCCGGCAACAACCCGCCCGGTTCGGTGAAACGACCGAGTTCTTGCCGCCCGCGCGGCGTCGGGGAGCAAGCGCAGCGAGCGGAGCCGCGGCGGGCCGAGCCCTCCAGGTTCGAGGGGGGGCGTCTCTTCAGCACCCTGCTAGGGCCGGACCTCCGACTCGACCTGCGACCCCGCGGTCTCCGCGGCGTGCGCGAGCGCGTCCCGGACGATGTGGGCCACGTGATGATCGGCGAGCGCGTAGAGCACGCGTCGACCGGTGCGGGTGGCCGTGACGAGGTGGGCGTCGCGCAGGACACGAAGCTGGTGCGACGTCGCGGTCTGACTGAGCCCCGTGGCCTCCTGCAGCTCCGCGACGGCGCGCGGGGGACCGTCCGCGAGCAACAGCAGGACCGTCAGCCGCGCGGGGTGCGCGATCGCCGAGAAGAGCGCGACCGTGGCCTCCACGGCGCCGACGGACACGGTCACGCCGCGTGGCCTTCGTCGCACCCGCCGCTGCACCCGTCGCGTTCGATCTGCAGGGTGACGTGGTGGATCCCGAGGGCCGCGAGCTCCTCCGTCGCGCGCTCGCGCACTTCGTCGAGCGACGCCGGGTCGTCGACCTGGATGTGCGCGCTCAGCACCGCCCGCCGCCCGTCGAGTGTCCAGATGTGCAGATCGTGCAGCCCCACGACCCCGGGGACTCCGAGCACCCGCTCGCGCAGGGCCTTGATGTCGACCCCGGGGGGCGCGAACTGCAGCAGCACGACCGTGGAGTCGCGCAGGATGTGGAACGTCCCGTAGAGGACGAGCGCCGCGATCAGGAGGCTCACCAGCGGGTCCGCCAGGGGCTTGCCAGCGAGCACGAACAGCGCCGCGACGATCGCCCCGACGGACCCCAGCGCGTCGGCGAGCATGTGCATCAGGGCGCCGCGGACGTTCAGGTTGTCGCGGTCCGACCGCGCGAGCATCCACGCCGACCCGAGGTTGATCGCAAGCCCGATGATGCCCACCACGAGCACCGCCATCCCCGCGACCTCCGGTACGCCCTCGCGCAACCGCTCGACGGCCTCCCAGAGGATCCACGCGCACGCGACCAGCAGGGTCAGCCCGTTCACGAACGCCCCCAGCGGCTCGGCGCGGCGGAACCCGAACGATCGGCCCTCGGAGGCCGCCCGCCCCGCCAGGTGGGCCGCCCCCAGCGCGAGGACCAGCGCCCCCACGTCGCTCAGCATGTGGGCCGCGTCGGAGAGCAGCGCCAGCGAACCGGACCACCAACCCACGACCGCCTCGACCACGAGGAACATCCCGTTCAGCAGCAGCGATCCCAGCAGGGCGCGGCGGACCAGGGCGTCGCGCGACGGGTCGACGTGGAACCCGTGGCAGTCGTCCGCGTCGTGGCTGTGGCCGTGTCCGTGTCCGTGGCCGTGGCCGTGATGGTGTCCACCCATGCCGAAAGCATGAGCGATCATTCATATGAGCGCAAGCTCATGTCATCGAAAGACGGGACTCTCCCGATAGGCTGCAAAGCTCATGGCGGTCGCGTCGCGCGCCGAGACCACGGGATTCGTGATGGGCCAGTCGATGCCGAGGTCCGGGTCGTCCCAACGGAGCGCCCCTTCCGCGGCCGGCGTGTACACGCCCGAGCACTTGTACTGCACCTCGGTGCCGTCCTGCAGCGCGAGGAACGCGTGGCCGCAGCCCTGGGGGACGAGCAGCTGACGCGCGTCGCCCTCGGTGAGCCGCTCCGCCACCCAGCGCCCGAACGTGGGGGATCCGGCCCGCAGGTCGACCGCCACGTCGAGGATCGCCCCGCGGGTGCAGCGCACGAGCTTCGCCATGGGCGCGGTGTCGTCCTGCCAGTGGATGCCGCGCAGCACGCCCGCGGCCGAGCGGCTGTGGTTGTCCTGCACCCAGCGCGTCGGCAGGCCCGCCGCCGCCCAGTGCTCGACGTGGAACACCTCCACGAAGAACCCGCGCTCGTCCCGCGCGGCGTCGACGTCGATGAGCCGAACACCGGCCAGCGCCGTTTCCGTCACTCGAATCTGCATCAAGCGATGATGCCGGCGGGCTGTTACTTTGTCCGCGATGCCCCGGGTCCTCCTCACCGGCGGCGCGGGCTTCATCGGCTCGTGTGTCGCGCGCACCCTCCTCGCCGCCGGCTACGACGTGACGGTCCTCGACCTCCTCACCTACGCGGGCCGCCGCGAGCACCTCGCGGGCCTCGACCTGACCTTCGTACACGGCAACGTCTGCGACCCCGACACCGTCCGCCGCTCGATGGAGGGGGCCGACGCCGTGGTGCACGCCGCCGCAGAGTCGCACGTCGCCCGCTCGCTGGTGGACCCTCACCCGTTCCTGCGCACCAACATCGAGGGGACCCGCGTGCTCCTCGAGGCGGCCGCCGACCTCGGGGTCCCCCACACGGTGCACCTGTCCACGGACGAGGTCTTCGGCCAGGCCGAGGACGACGAGGTCTTCGCCCCCGGGGACTCCCTGCGCCCCGGCAACGTCTACGCCGCCACGAAGGCCGCCGCCGAGGGGTTCGTCCACGCCGTCGCCCACACCCGCGGGTACCGGGCCACGATCGTCCGCTGCACGAACAACTACGGGCCGCGGCAGAACTCCGAGAAGGCGATCCCGGGCTGGATCCGACGCGCCCTGGCGGGCCACTCGCTGCCGATCCACGGGCGCGGCGAGGCGATCCGCGATTGGCTGCACGTCGAAGACTTCGCGGGGGGGCTGCTGGCCGTCCTGCAGCGAGGCGAGCCGGGCGACATCCACCACTTCTCGGGGCGCACGCCGCGTACCAACCGCGAGGTCGCGGAGCGCATCCTCGGCCTGTGCGGGGGCGGGCCGCTGGACTTCCAGGAGGACCGGCCGGGCCAGGACAAGCGGTACGCGATCGACGACCGCCGCACCCGACGCCTCCTGGACTGGGAGCCCCGCATCTCCTTCGACGAGGGCCTGAAGCGCCTCGTCGAGCGTCACCGCGACCTCCTCACCGCCCCCTCCCCGTGGCCCCTCGCCACCGTGGCGGGCGGCTGATCCCCGCGAACGGGGCCGCCGTGGCCGAGCGCAGGACGCTCGATCCGACGATTGCCCGCGCCCTCCTCCGCGCCGCCCGCGCTCGCCTCACCCCGCGCCCCGGCACCGGCGCGGGAGCCCCCGAGGCGCCCGTCGTCTCGGCCGTCATCCCCGTGCTCGACGGGGGTCCCCGCTACGTCGACGTCGTCGACTGCCTGCTGCGCCAGCGGCTGGACGGGCCCGTCGAGGTCCTGATCGCCGACAGCGGCTCCACCGACGGCGCCACCGACGTGGTCGTCGCGCGCCACCCCGCGGTGCGCGTGTTCGACGTCGCCCCCGAGGACTTCGACCACGGCCGCGTCCGCGCGGGGCTCGTGCTCGCGGCCCGGGCGCCCCTCGTCGCCATCCTGTCGGCGGACGCCCTGCCCCTGAACGACGGGTACCTGAGCCGCCTCGCGGAGGCCTTCGCGGAGCCGCAGGTGGCGGCGGTGCACGCCCGACAGGTGCCCGGCATCGACGCCGACCCCCTCGTGCGCGAGGCGCTGCTGCGGTGGACGCCGCCCGCCGACGAGGTCGGTCCGGGCCCCCACCTGCGCGCGGCGCCCCCGCCGGAGTTCTGGGACCGCGCCACCCCGACCGAGGCCATGGCCGCGGCGCGTCTGGACAACGTGGCGTCGATGGTGCGGCGCGACGTCGCCCTCGCCATCCCCTTCCCCCCCCGCACCTTCGGGGAGGACGTGTCCTGGGGACGCCTCGTCGCGACCGCGGGCTGGACGCTCGGGTACGCGCCGCTCGCCATCGTCGAACACCACCACGCCCCCACCGTCGCCGAGCTCTTCAGCCGCAACCGGCGGTCGCATCGGCAGGCCGCGGCGGAGTTCGGGGTCGCGGCCGTCCCCACCCCCGTCGCGGGCGTGGCGAGCCTCGCGGCCGAGACCGTCGGGGTCGCGCGGGCGCACGGGACCGGCTGGGCGGCGCGCACCCTCCCCCGCCGAGCGGCCGCGCTCGCCGGACAGTGGCTCGGCGGACGCGAGGGGCGCTGGGCGGGGCCCACGGGGCCGGTGTTCGCGGTGGAGGACGCCCCCCCGGAGGGCGACGACGACGGGCCCGTGCCCGTCGCGGTGGTGATGCCCGCGGTGGCGGGTTCGCCGCACGTCGCGGCCGCGCTGGAGACGATCGTCGGCAACCCGGCCGTCGCGCCGCGCGCCTTCGTGGTGTCGGAGGAGGCTCCGACGGTGGAGGGGATCGAGACGAGCTGGGTGGAGGTGGCCGCGGGAGCGTCCTACGCCGCCCGCGCCAACGCCGGGTTCGCGGCGGCGGAGGCGGCGGGGATCCCGCGCGTCGTGCTGCTCAACGACGACGTCGACGTGCTCCGCGACGGCGTCGACCGCCTCGCCGAGGCGCTGCGCGATCCGACCGTCGGGATCGCGGGCGCGGTCCTGCTGGAGTGGGACGACGGGGCGGTCCAGCATGGGGGCATCGCCGTCGCCCCGTCGGGTCGGATCCGGGTGCTGGACGCCGCCCCCGACGGCGGACCCCCGTGCGATCGCGACGCGCTCAGCGGCGCGGCGATGGCGATGACGACGGCCGTGTGGCGTCGCCTCGGCGGGTTCGACGAGGGGTTCACGCACTTCTTCGAGGACGTCGACCTCTGCCTCCGGGCCCGGCGGCTCGGGCTGCGCTCGGTGCTCGTCCCCGCGGCGCGGATTCGGCACCGGGGGGGCGGGACTCGCGGCCACCGGGAGCCCGGGACCGCGCGCCTCCTGGGTCGCAACCACGCACGCTTCGCCCGACGCCTGCCCGGCGGGGGGCTGCGGCGAGGCCTTCGGCTGCTGGCGGTGGGGGCGGCGGGGCTGGGCTGGAGCGCGCGGGCCTGCGGCCCTGTCGGCGTGGGCGCGTTCGTGGGAGGCTTCGTGGCCGGATCGAGAGGAGAGTGATGATCGTCGCAGTCACCGGAGGGACCGGATTCCTGGGCCGTCGGATCGTCGCCGGGCTGATCGCCCGGGGCGACTCGGTGCGTCTCCTCGCGCGCCGGCCGTGGGCCGACAACGTGCCTCGCGGAGACGGGATCATCACCGTCGCCGGCCGCCTCGAGGACACGGCGTCGTTGGACGCCTGGATCGGCGACGCCACCCACGTGGTGCACTCGGCGGCGACGATCGGATCGATCGACGCCGAGGAGCTGAACCGCGTCAACGTCGAGGGCACGCGCAACGTGGTCGAGGCCGCGGAGCGGGCGGGGGTCCAACGCATCGTGCACGTGAGCAGCGTGGCCGCGAAGTGGAGGCCGGACGCCCTGTACGGCGGCAGCAAGAAGGCGGCGGAGGAGGTCGTGGAGGCCACCGAGGTGCCGTGGGTCATCCTGCGGCCGCCCGTCATCCTGGGGCCGGGCAGTCAGGTCGAGGCGAAGGTCGCCCGCTTCGCGTCCTTCGGGCTCGTGCCCACGATCGCCGGCTCGGGGACGATGTTCCCCGTGCACGTGGAGGACGTCGCCGCGGCGTGCGTCGAAGCGACGGCCCGCGCGGCGGTGTGCGGCCGGCGGTTCGAGCTCCCCGGGCCCGAGGCCCTCGATCTCGCCGACATCCAGCGCCGCACCCTCGCGAGCCTCGGGCAGCGCGCCCTCGTGCTCCCCATCCCTCCGGCTCTGCTCAAGGTCGCCAGCGCCGTCGTCGCCCGCGTCACCGGCTCCACCCCCCTGTCCAGCGACGTCATCGACGCGATCTCCGAAGGTGTGGAGATGGACGGGGAGCCCGCCGCGACCGGCCTCGGGTTCGCCCCCCGGCCCGTCTGACTCTACGAACCAGGCGAGTTCTTGCCGCCCTCCGTCGTCCGGGCGCTCGCCCGTCGCGATCTCGCCGCGACCTGCTAGGGCTCGGGGTGGTCGGGCTCCTCGGGGGCCCACCAGGACGGGTCGGCGTCGGCGGGGGCGGGGGTCGGCGCCGCGAGGCGGGCTTCGGGTCCGGGCTCCGGGGCCGGGAGGGTCGCGATGCTGCCCATCAGCGCGCTCACCGGTAGGGCCCGGGGCAGGGGCGCGTCGGGCTCGATGGCGTTGACCCGCCCCGCCTGCCACGCCATCCCCACGCCGATGACCGCGAGCGCCAACAGCCCGCCCGCGCCGGGGCCGAAGAGGCGGTGGAGCGACGGTCGGCGGCGAGGGGGAGCGGGCATGGGTCTTCTATCAACGTAGATTCGCGGCGGGGGGAAGCGAGGGTCGAGAACGACCCGACGCCCTCCTCCGTCGCCCCTCTTCGGGCCGCTCCGGACCCGCCGCGGCCTCGCGCGCCCGACGCGCTTACCTCACCGGTCGTCGACGCCTCCCGGGCGGCCCCTCGCACGGGCCCGGGAAGTCCCGTGCGCGCTGCTTCATGGGGCGGGATTCGCCTGAGCGCTCGGGGCTCCACCGGGCGCACGCTGAAGGGGCGACGAACACCAGCCCGGGGAGGCCGAGACCATGATGATTCGAACCCGTTCACTGTCCGCTGCGGCGGCTACGACCCTCCTCCTCTTCGCCGGCGTGGCCTGCGAAGAGACCGACGACGACGACTCCACCGGGGTCGCGGACGACGACGACGCCGTCGACGACGACGACGCCGTGGACGACGACGACATCGAGTTCGACGGCATCACCTTCGACTTCCAGATGACGATCGAGACCGAAGACCTCGGCGACGACGACGACTCCGCGGACGACGACGACTCCGCGGACGACGACGACTCCGCGGACGACGACGACTCCGCCGATCCCGGCGCCGAGGAGCGCGACCTCGCCTACACCGTGGCCCTCGAGCACACCATCACCTACTGGATCGACATCGAGAACGGCATCGATCTCTGCACCCAGGTCCTTCAGTCCGAGGGCGAGGCGTGGTTCGGCTTCGACGTCGTGGCGGACCTGGGCGTCGACGAGGCCTGCGGCCAGTTCACCGGCTACCTCGAGGTCGATCCGGCGTCCGTCATCGACGTCAGCGCGCCCGAGCTGGAGCCCGAGCACTGCGACGTGCCCGCGCTGCAGGAGGTGGGCCTGGACTACGGCGACCGCCTGCTGAGCCCCACCGACGCCAACGCCCAGCCCCCGGCCTTCGGCGACTTCCTTCGCTACGGCCTGCTGAACGTCGAGACCCAGCGCATCATGGGGCTGCAGCTCAACCAGAACCCCCAGGTCCCCACGGACGCGGACTCCCTCGTGCAGCGGTACGAGACCGCGGGCCTGACCTACGTCGGCGCCGCGTTCCTGCAGCCCGCGCCGGGCACCCTCGCAGCGGGGGCGGGCCTCGACCAGATCGCCAACCCCATCGGGGGCGGCTGCAACTGGCTCTCGGGCTTCGAGCTGTTCCGCAACCCCGCGTCCAACCCCCACGAGGGCGAGGACATGCAGGGGCTCTACGGCGGGAGCGCGGGCTTCCTGCTGGGCTTCCAGCCGGGCGGCTGAGCGACGGTCAGTACTGCAGCAGCGCCGCGCCCCAGGTGAAGCCGGCGCCGAACGTACACAGGACCACCTTGTCCCCCGCCCCGATCCGGCCCTCTTCCAGGGCCAGGTCGAGGGTGGTGGGGATCGTGGCCGCCGTCGTATTGGCCCAGCGGTCGACCGTCACCATCACGCGGTCCTTGGGGATCTTCAGCCGCCGGGCCGCCGCGTCGATGATGCGGATGTTCGCCTGGTGCGGGACGACCAGCGCGATCTCCTCGCGGTCGATCCCGTTGCGCTCCAGCAGCTCGTTCACCACCTCGGCAATGCGGGACACGGCGTGCTTGAACACCGCCCGCCCCTCCTGCTTCACGAAGTGGCCTCGCGCGTCCACGGTGGCGTGGGACGCGGGCTCCAGGGCGCCCCCCGACGGCTGGAAGAGCAGCTTGTGGCCCGACCCCTCGGCGTGGAGGATCACGTCGACGATCTCGCCGCCGTCGTCGGACTCTTCGACGAGCGTCGCGCCCGCCCCGTCGCCGAAGATGATGCAGGTGTTCCGGTCGGTGTAGTCCAGGATGGCCGACATCGTCTCGGCCCCCACGGCCACGACCCGCTTCGCCATCCCCGAGGCCACGAGCGCCCGCGCCTGGGCGAGGGCGGACACGTAGCCGGTGCACGCCGCGGAGACGTCCCACGCCCACGCGTTCACCGCCCCGATGCGGTCCTGCACGAGGCAGGCCGTCGCCGGGAAGGGCAGGTCCGGGGTGATGGTGCCGATGATGATGCCGTCGAGGTCCTTCGGCTCGAGGCCGCGGCGCGCGAGGGCGGCGAGGACGGCCCCCGCGGCCAGCGACGCCGTGCACTCCCCCGCGTCCGGATCCACGCGCCGTCGCTCGCGGATGCCCGTTCGGGACTTGATCCACTCCTCGTTCGTCTCGAGGCCGAGGTCCTCGTAGAAGTAGGAGTTGGGGACGCGCTTGGCGGGGAAGCAGCGCCCGGTTGCGGTGATGCGCACGGAGGTCATGGCGGGGTCCTCGACTGGGAGCGAGCGAGCATAACGGCCGCTCGCAATCGCGCTACCTCCCTACGAACATTGAGGATTCATTCAGCGTGGGGATCGTCGCCCGGGGACGACGCCTTCATCTCGCTGCGGCGCCCCAGCGTCACCACGAACACCAGCTCGTCTTCGCCCCGGAGCGCGCGAATCTCCACCGCGTCGTTGGGGCGGTGGTCGCGCAGCGCGAACGTGAGGTCGTAGAGGTTCTGGATGTCGGTGCCGTCGAAGCCGACGATGCGGTCGCCCTTGCGCAGGCCCGCTCGCTCCGCCGGTCCCCCCGCCTTCACGCCCCCGAGCAGGACCCCGCCGGTCGTCTCGTTCATGGCCGTGTAGTCCGGGATCGAGCCGAGCCAGGCGCCGCTGTTGCGGGAGTCGCCCGCCAGCGGTTGGGGGGACGTGGACGCCACGAACTCCGGCGCCGCGGGGGTCTCGCGCAGGTCGGCGACCAGGTCGGCGAGCAGCATCGTCACGGCGGCGCCGCCCTCGAGGTTCAGGGTGTCGAAGTCGTCCCGGGGCGTGTGGTAGGCGTCGTGGGCGCCGCTGAACAGGTGCACCACGGGGACCCCGCGCGTGTAGAAAGACATCTGGTCCGACGGGCCGTAGCCGTCGCCGCCGAGGTCGAGCTCGAGGCCGTAGCGACTCGCGTACTTCGGGAGCCGCTCGGCCCACGCGGCGGCCGAGTCGGTGCCCAGCGCGGACAGGCGGCCGTCCCTCACCCGGCCGACCATGTCCAGGTTCACCATCGCCACCGTGGACTCGAGCGGGCGGGCCGGGTGCTCGACGTACCACGACGACCCCGCCAGCCCGATCTCCTCCGCCGTGAAGGCCGCGAAGAGGACCGTGCGCCGGTCCACGGCGGCGGGCACGCTGCCGTCCCGGGCCCGCCGCCGCTCGCGCGCGGCCAGCTCGTAGACCGCGCAGACGAGGGCCGCGGTGCCCGAAGCGTTGTCGTCGGCGCCGTTGTGGATCGCGTCGTCGTCGGGGGACATCGAGCCCGCGCCGCCGTTGCCCAGGTGGTCGTAGTGCGCCCCCACCACCACCGTCTCGCTCGCCAGGGCTCCCCGCCCCGGGAGCACCCCGAGCACGTTGCGGACCGTCGCCAGCTTCGGCTCCAGGGCCACTCGCCCGGCGACGGCGAGCCCGGGAGCGGGTCGGGACCGGGGCGTGTAGTCCGCGTCGATCTCCGCCTGCAGGGCGCCGAGGTCGAGGCCCGCCCCCCGGAGCCACCGCGTCGCGACCTCGCGCTTCACCTGGAGCACCGGCAGCCCCGCCCGCGACACCGGCCCCCGGGCGCGCAGGCGCAAGAGCCGGTCCTCTTCGCCGGACGCGCCGCCGGGCCCCTCCACGATGACGAGGGCGGCGGCCCCCGCCTCCCGCGCCCGAAACGCCTTGAGCCGCAGGTCCGACCACCGGCTCGTGCGTCGCCCCGCGAAGGGCGAGTCGTCGTCGTCCTCGCCCGGCTCGAACCGCAGCGCGACGGCCACCTTCCCCGCGACGTCGACCCCCGCCCAGTCGTCGTAGCCGAGCTCGTCCGCGGCGATCCCGTAGCCCACGAAGACCACGTCGCCCGCGAACTCCCCCTCGGAGCTGAACCCGAGGGGCGTCCACTGGTCGGCCGGGAGGTCGTCCGTGGGGGACACGCCCCCGGTGAGCCGATCGTTCGGTCCCCGGGACACCCCGAGCTGCACCTCGAAGGGCTGGAACACCGACCCGTCCACCGGACCCTCGAGCCCCGCCTTGAGGAACAGCGCCTCGAGGTACTTGCCCGCCCTCTGGAGGCCGCCGCTGCCCACGCCCCGCCCCTCCATGCCGTCGTCGGACAGGTCTCGGGCGACCCGCGCGAAGCAGTCGCGCGCGGCCGATCCCACGGGGCGCTCGGCCCCCGGCGGGTAGGTGTTGCGGAGCACGCAGCCGCCCGCCAGGACGACCGCGGCGAGCGCGAGCCGGGCCTTCACGCCGCTACCAGCGGAAGCGGCCCGTGATCAGCACGTGGTGCACGACCTCCTCGTCCTCACCCGCCCGCAGCGCGCCTCCGAGGATCGCGGTGCCGCCCTGGATCAGCGCCTCCGCGCGCGGCTTGTTCTCGCTCGGCACGGGCAGCTCGCCGCCGAGCCGGACGGCCCAGTCGAGCTCGGTCCCGAGGTAGCGGGACGAAGGGGCGACGTTGTGGTGGTTGCGGTCGGAGCCGCCCGCCCGGAACGCGTAGAAGGGGTGCCGCACCGGGGCGGTCGTGGCCGCCGAGACGACCCCGAAGCGCAGCTCGATCCAGCTCGTCGGGGCCACGGTGACGATCGGCTGCAGGAAGACCCCGCGCCGGAACGAGCCCTCGGTGGCGAGGGCCTCGGCGCCGTCCGGGGGGTAGCCGGTGTTCTCGGGGTCCGTGACGAGGGCGTGCGTCGCCGCCTCGACCCCGCCCTGGACGTGATCGAAGAGGATGAACCCCACGTCGAAGTCGCGGTCGAAGGTGAAGTCGTTGCTGAAGCCGTCGTCGCCGTCGCCGTCGCTCGACGCGAGCCCGCCCCGCACGTGGAAGCCCAGCCGCCGCTCGGGCGCGTACAGCGTCCCCACGCCGGTGAATCCGCCCGAGAGCACGGTGAGCGCCTCCCGCTCGTTGTACGACAGCGACCGGTTCGTCCGCCCCACGATCAGGGCGGCCTCCATCGCGAGGCGGAGGTGCCAGCCCGTCTCCTGCGTGCGCTCCATGTCCTTGAACAGGTCGCCCCACCGGTCCAGGTACAGGTCGAAGACCGCCACGTCGGTCGCGCGGCCGTCGCCCTCCTCCTGGTGGCGGTACACGGCGTAGAGGCCGGCCTGGCGGATCAGGTCGCGGTATACGACCGAGCCGACCCCCTGGAACGCGAGCTGACCGTCCCGGAAGCGGGCCGTGTCGTCGCCCACGACCCAGTCGAACGCGCCCGATACGAACAGCGGCTGCGCGGGCCGCCCGGTGAACCGGAACCGCACGACGCGGTCGCCGAAGTCGTTGCGCCCGAACCACGGGTCGCCCGCGCCGTCGTCGGCGAGCATCCCGAGCCCCCACTGCGACGTCACGAGGCCCGCCTCGATCACGATCGTGTCGTTGGGCCGCACCGTCACCGCGGCGCGACGGGGCTTGAAGCCGTCGAGGGAGATGGCCCCGTACGTATGACGCAGGCGCTCGTCGATCGTGCCGGGCACGTCCCACAGGTCGCCCACGAGCTGGCCCGTCACCAGGTCCCACTCCGTGCTGAACGTGACCGGGCGCAGCTGCAGGTCGAAGCGGAACCGGAGCCTCTGATCCAGCACCGCGGACTGGCCGAGCATGTTGCCCTCGGCGTCCACCGGGAAGTCGGTCAGGAAGCTGCCCTGGACCCGGTATTCGCCGCGGAACTCGACGCCGAGGGCGCCCGGCTCGTCCTTCTTCAGCTCGATTCGCTGCGTAGCGTCGGCGGCGCTCGCGCACAGGACGACCGCGGCGAAGACCGCGGCTCCGAGGGGGTGGACGGTCATCGGTTGCTCTCCGGCAGCGGGCGGTAGAAGTCGCAGTCGCGGGTGGCGAAGCAGGGGTCGTCGAGGAACTCGGCGCCGTCGGTGGCGAGCCACCAGGCGGCCTGCGCGAGCGCGTAGGTGTCGGTGTCGAAGCCCGTGTCCAGCGTGGGCAGGCCGAACCCGTGGCTGCCCCGCGGGTTCACGTAGGGGAGCCGCAGCCCCGAGGTGCCGGACTCCGTGGTGATCGTGGCCCGCAGGGGCGCGTCGGACGGGACCCCGAGACCGTCCGTGCCGTCGTCGAGGTCGTCGGCGTCGAAGAGGGCGGGGTCGCCGTTCGCGTCCGTCCAGGGTCCGAACTCCTCCAGGCCGCGCACGACCTGCCGCTCGATCAGCCAGCGGTCCACGGTCATGCCGTACCGCGCGTCGTGGGCGCGGTAGTCGTACATCCCCGCGATGCGCGCCAGCGTGATGCCCGTGGCGACGTTGACGACGGTGTCCCCGGGCGTCGGCATCACGAACACGTTGGTGGGCCGGCCGACCTCTTCGAACGGCTCCCGGTGGTAGGCGGGGGCGTAGCAGGCCGGGTCGCCGGGCTCGAGGACCATGCGCAGGACGTCGACGAGTCGCCGCAGCTGGGGCGACCCGCGCAGGCGCCCCAGGCCCTCGGACGCGGCGATGAGCGGGGAGCCCGCGCGCATCGTCACGCCCTCGTGGGTCACGTCCTGTTCCCAGGTGGTGATCGTGCGGATGACCCCGCCCGCCGCGTCGAGGATCTCGACCTCGAGGGGATCGCCGAGCCCCTCGTTGTCGGGGAGCTCGTACGTCGCCCCGAGCGCGGGGCCCGTGTCGGGCATGGCCGTCGCCATGCGCTTCTGCAGCGCGGACATGGCGTCCGCGGGGATGCCGATGCGGAAGGTCCCGCCGGTCGGGATGCCGTGTTGCCGGACCTCCCCGTTGGCGGGGTTCGTGACGCGCACGGCGACGGCCCGGCTCACCTCCTCTTCGCTCAGCGTCGCGACGTGGAGCTCCGCCATGCGGGTCGTCGAGGTCACCATCTGGGTGACGGCGAGGCTGCCGTCCTCCGCGGGGCGCCCCAGGAACAGCGGGCTCATCACGCGCCCCACCGCCGCCTGACGCACGCCGTTGAGGTCCGACCGCCAGCCGACGTCGAGGAGCCCCGCCCCCGGCACGACGGGGATGACGCCCGTGAACTCCGGCTCCAGCGGCGCCGCCACCGCGGAGTTGATGCCGCCCAGGGAGCCGCCCATGAGCGAGATCGAGGCGTCCGGGCCCCCCAGATCGGGCACGCCGTCGGCGTCCCAGTCGCAGGTCGTCTCCTCCCGGCCGTCGCCGTCGATGTCCGTGCCCATCGACCCCGTCCCGCACGCGCGCAGCGTGCGGACGAGCTGGAACCAGTCCACGACCATCTGCCGCACCATGTCCCGGGTGTGGAAGGGGTCCGACGTCCACATGTCGGCGCCCGAGTCCTGGTCGCCGTCGTTGTCCAGGTCACGATCGCGGGCGCTCTCGAGGTGCTCGAGGAACGGCAGCAGGCCGAACTCCTCGAGGACCGGGAGGATCTCCTCCTGGTCGTCGGCGTCGAGGGTCGGGCCGTGGCCCGGCGCGTCCATCAGGCAGGTGGCGACGCCGTGGCGGGCGATCGCCCCGGTGAAGGCGAGGCCCTCGAACCGGCTCGACCGGTAGCCGTGGCCGTAGATCGCCACCGGGAACGGCTGCTGGTGCTGCTCGTCGGCCTTCGGGATCACGCAGGTGAACGTCATCTCCCCGGGCTCGCGGAGCATGTGCTCGGAGCTCGCGTCGAGGTCCCACCACTCGTCGGAGGTGTCGCCGTCGCCGTTCCGATCGACGAGCAGCTGGGGCGACATGTACCGGCCGCCCGCCACGAAGTCGATGAACTCGAACCCCTCGTCGAGGACGTCGGCCTCGGGGCCGTCGCCGAAGAGGCCGAGGTTCAGCAGCGTGCCGAACAGCCTGCTCTTCGTGACCCGGAAGGGTGACTGGGTCTCGATGAGGGGGTCCTGCATGCGCTCGACGGCGTGGACGCCGGGGGGGTACTCGTCCGCCAGGAACGCGTAGGGCCCGTCGCCGTACAGACCCTTGCGGATGTCCCGCAGGTCGCGGGTGACGGCCGCGGTGGTGAACGTCCACGCGAACCCGATGTCCTCGACCGACAGGCCGAGGTCGAACAGCGTGGGCACGAGGGCTTCGAGCGCCTCCGTCTGGCGGGTGTGGTGCACGTACTCCCAGGGCGACCGCACCGGGTTCCCGTCCGCGTCCGTGAGCCGCTCCGTGAGCACGACGGCATAGGTCGTCTCCTCCCGCAGGGGCATGATCGGCCGCACGATCAGCGTGTCGGTCTCGAGCTCGTACCAGGTCATCAGGTCTTCGCGGGGGTTCGTCGAGTCCAGCGGGTAGACGTTCGGGCGGTCGAGCACGCCGTCCCAGTCCGTGTCCTCGCGCCCGTCCAGGCGACCGTTGCCGTTGACGTCTTCGTCGTAGGTCTCGAACAGGAGCGACGGGCTCTGGGCGCGGGGGTCGTTGGGGAAGTACGCGTCCGTGGATACGAGGTCGCCGGGGTAGCGGCCGTGCCCCACGTCGAGGTCGACGGGGCGGCCGTACGTCGGCGAGCCCTCGGTGACGTCGATCACGAAGAAGGCGTCGTCCAGGAACACCCCGTCGTCGGCGTGGCGGGCGACGATCGCGTCGAGGTCCAGCCGCGCGGTGAAGCGCACCGTGATCGGCGCGAACACCCCGAACCCGGTGCCTTCGTTGACCTTGGCGCGGGCCTCCGTCTCCGTCTCGGTGGGGGACGCGAGCGAGAAGTTGACGCGCAGGCCGGTGGGCGACGTGCGATCCACGCGGGTCGCGAGGTCGTTGGGGAAGGGCAGCTCGGGCAGCGGCTCCGCGTCCCAGTCGACGAGGACCATCGGCCCCGTGCCGTCGGGGGTTTCGCGGAGACCGTCGGGCGCGGCGCAGCCGACGAGCAGGGCGGAGAGGAGGAGGGTGCGTCTCATGCGGAGGCCTCGGCGGGACGGACGAAGAAGGCGGCGTCGCCCCCTCCGTCGCGGGTCCACCAGCCGCGGCGGGTCTCGCCGGGGCCGGGAAGGTCGTGCGGGAAGTAGAAGGACCAGCCGGGCGCGCCCGCCTCGCCCTCGAAGACGAGGACCCCGCCCCCCCCCGGGCGGGCGGCGCGGGGGGGGCCGGGGGCCCCCCGGGGGGGGCCCGGGCCGGGGCCCGGGACCCGAGCTTTGTTGTGGGACCCAGGACCCGAGCTTTGTCGTGGGACCCGGGACCCCCTGAGTTTTGTCGTGGGACCCG
>CAZEKB010000012.1:0-19759 GCA_964512225.1 uncultured Rickettsiales bacterium
CCGCAAGAAGCTGTGGATGCCGACGCTGACCGCCATGACCATCAACCCCTGGATGACACGAGGTCCCGGTATCTCAGCCCGCGAGCGGCGGGTGCCACAGGAACTGCAGCAGGTTGCCCTCGGGGTCGCGCACGTAGAAGGAGCGCGCGCCGTCGCGGTGGGTCTTGAGCGGCTTCTCGGGCACGTGCCCGTGGGCCCGGAGCCAGGCGTCCCACGCGTCCACGTCGTGCGGCTCCGGGACGACGATCCCGAGGTGGTCCAGGACCCCGCGCGGCGCGTGCGCGGCGGGCCCGTCGGTCGACGCATGCAGCGCGAGGTTGTCGGACCCGCGGGTGAGGTAGAGGTTGTCGGGATCCGGCTCCCACTCGACGGTGTATCCGAGCAGGTCCACGTAGAACGCCCTCATCGCGGGCAGGTCGCGGCAGTGCAGCGCCGCGTGCCACAGGCCGCGGACCGGGGGAGGGGAGGTCGGGCTCATCCCATCATCATCCGCCACGTCTCCAGCGACGGGACGCGGAGGTAGGGGTTGGTGCGTCGGACGGTCTCCATGGGGGCGGACTCGCCGCCGTAGGCGTGGCCCGGGTACAGGACCGTGTCCCCGGGCAGCGTGGCCAGGCGCTGGGTGAGGGTCCGGTACATCTCGTCCGAGTCCCCGCCGGGCAGGTCGACCCGTCCGCAGCCCTGCAGGAAGAGCGTGTCGCCCGCCACGAGCGCCGACTTCAGCCGGAAGCAGA
This sequence comes from uncultured Rickettsiales bacterium, assembly GCA_964512225.1. Classification (GTDB taxonomy): domain Bacteria; phylum Myxococcota_A; class UBA796; order UBA9615; family UBA9615; genus CAZEKB01. The sequence goes on from CAZEKB010000012.1 coordinate 735, forward strand.
TCGACCCGGGCGTGTGCCCGGGCGTGTGCAGCAGCTCGATCTCCACGTCGCCCACCGCCACCTTGTCGCCGGACTCGTGGGTGACGAGGTCGGAGTCCGAGAGGCCCGTCATCTTCTTGACCCCCAGGGCCTCGTCCCGGTGGACGTGAACGGGGCAGGGGGCGGCCGCCATGAGCTCCGCGAGGCCCTCGACCTGCAGCCCCCAGAGGTCCCCGCCCACGTGGTCGGGGTGGTAGTGGGTGACGAGCGCCCCCGCGATCTTCATGTCGTCCGCGGCCGCCGCGTCCACGAGGTCCTGAACGGCCCAAGCGGGGTCGACCACGACGCACGTGCCCGAGTCGCGATCCCCGACGAGGTATACGAAGTTCTGCATCTGCGGGGCGTAGGGGTGGCCCACCGCGAAGTCGCGGCCGGCGAGCAGCTGGCGGAAGTAGAGCGTCGACATGGCCGCTGTTTACCTCAACGCGCGCAGCGCCTCTTCCCCCGACGCGACCTCGCCGCGGGCGATCCGATGGACCAGCTTGCGGGCGGCGGCGTTCACCGGCACCTCGATCCCGTGCCGGGCGGCCCGATCCACGACCTCGCCGTTGAGGAAGTCCACGGCCGGAGGGCGCCCGCGCTCGATCGCCCGCAGCATCGAGCTGCGCATGCGCCGGTAGCGGGCCCCGACGCCCAGGAGCAGGGCGTGCTTCGCCATCAGCGAGGGGGACCCGTTGCTCGCCCGCTCCGCGTCCGTGAGCGCGAGCCAGTCGAGGTCGACGGTGCCCGCGATCTTGCGCAGCGCGACGCCCTCCGCGGCCGCCACGGCCACCACCTCGGACATGATCTCCAGCGCGAGCCGACGCACGAACCGCTTCGCCAGCAGCGGCCCCAGCCGGTCCCCGCCGATCGTGCCCAGGGTGGACACCGCGCAGTTGAGCGCGAGCTTCGACCACCGGTGGCCGGAGAGGTCGTCCGCCATCTCAACCGGCCCCGCGGGCTCGAGGAGGATCGCCAGCCTGCGCAGCCGCTCGACGGCGACCGTCCGACCGACCCCCCCGACGATGAACCCGCCGTGGGCCGTGCGCTCGAACACGCCCGGCTCGGGGACGGCCGCGCCCCAGGCGACGATGCCTCCGATCACCCGGTCGGCCCCCACGATCCGGGCCACGCGGGCCTCGCAGAGGCCGTTCTGGAAGCAGACGACGGCCCCGTCTTCGGCGAGGTGGGGGAGGACCGCCTCGATCGCCTCCTCCACCTGGGGCGGCTGGGTGGCGAGGAGGACCCAGTCGAAGGGACCGGCGCCGTCGGGGACCGTGAGATCGACGCGCCCCGGCACCGCCCGCGCCCCGTCCAGCCCCCGGAGTCGGAAGCCGTCGCGGGCCACCAGGGCGGCGACCTCGGGGCTCCGTCCGAGCGTGACGATGCGCGCGGCGGTCGACGGATCGTGCGCCGCGAGGTGCGCCGACAGGATGCCGCCGATGCCTCCGCAGCCGACGATGAGGACCCGCTCGCCCATGGGCGGGGATGCTACCGGGGGGCGGGCTCCGCGTCCGGTCGGGTCGGGGGGATGCTCAGTCCAACCACGGAAATACGACCCGGACCGTCGTGTCCGCGGCCAGCGAGGTGCCGCACGCGTCTTCGACGGTGACGGCGAGGTCGAGGTCCATGTCTTCGGTCTCCTGGAGCATCGCCACGACCTCGGCGTCGTCGCTGTTGAACCAGTCGCCCGAGAACTCGCCCATCATGAACGCGGTGATCCCGAGCGCGTCGCCGTCGGTCATGGAAGTGGACGAAGAGAACTCCGCGACCTCGACGCCGTCGGGCCGGTTCAGGGCGACGGTGACGTAGGGCTGATCGCGACCCCGCTCCCCCTGGCCGGGGGGGCCGGGCTCGGTGTAGCCGTCGAGCAGGCCCGTCGTGCGCAGCGCGATCCAGAAGTGAGTCCCTCCCTGACCGCCCCAGGCGGGCTCGAGGACGGTGTCGGCCGTGAGCGGCTCGAAGGTCTCGAAGCCGGTCCCCAGGACCAGGGTCGCGTCGGCGGCTTCGGCGCCGGGGCAGTCGACTTCGGGGCATCCGGTCAGGGCGGTCAGGACGACGAGCGCGGCGGCGTATCTCATGGCGATCATTCTCCGGGGATGTCCTCGCCGGCGGGGAGCAGGCGGCGCAGCCACGAGCGAGGATCGTGCCGGCCCGGGAGGCCGTCGTGGAACGCCGGTAGGATGCGCCCCGTGACGGACGACGTCCTCCCCCGACGCTTCGAAGACGTCGAGCTCCTGGACCGGGGCTCCATGGGCGAGGTCTACGTCGCTCGGGAGCGCGACCTGTACCGCCGCGTGGCCGTGAAGGTGCTGAACAGCGCCTGGGAGGGCGAAGACGAGCAGCGGGCGAGGTTCCTGCGCGAGATCCGGATCACGGCGCAGCTCGAGCACCCCAACATCGTCCCGATCTACGCGTTCGAGCCCGCCCCCGGCGACGTGCCCGCCTTCTCCATGAAGCTGATCCGGGGCCGCACGCTCGCCCGGTACTTCAGCGACGCCGCCGACGCCTGGGCGAAGGGGACGCCGCCCGACGACGAGCACGCCCTGTCCGCCCGCCTCGGGCACTTCCTCAAGGTGTGCGAGGCGATCGGGTACGCCCACGACAAGGGGGTCATCCACCGGGATCTCAAGCCCGCCAACATCATGCTCGGCGACCACGGCGAGGTGTATGTGATGGACTGGGGCGTCGCCAAGGCGCTGCACGGGGGCGACGTCCGGGGGGTCGACGCGCTGGAGGACGAGCCCACCGAGGGGGCCCCGGTGGGGTCGGTCACGCTCGGCGGCACGGTCGTGGGCACCGCGGTGGGCACGCCCCAGTACATGTCGCCGGAGCAGGCCAACGCCCACGAGCTCGACGCCCGCAGCGACCAGTACGCGCTGGGGCTGATCCTGTTCGAGCTGGTATCGCTCGCCCCGGCCATCCCGGCGCCGGATCCCATGGTGGCGTTGGGCAACGCGATGATGGGCGAACAGAACGTCCTCGAGCACGTCGCGCGTCGGCCGATCGCCCCGGAGCTGCGCGCGATCATCGCCAAGGCGACGGGCCTGCGACCGGACGATCGCTACCCCAGCGTCGCGGCCCTCGCCGACGACCTCCGCCGCTTCCGAGACGGCGATCCCGTGGCGGCCAAGCCCGACACCACGGCCGAGGCCGCGGCCCGCTGGATCGGCAAGCACCGCCAGACCGCGCTCGTCGCCCTGCTCGCGCTGCTGATCATCCTGTTCGGCTCCACCACGTTCAGCCTGTGGCAAGCGTCCCGGGCCCGCGCCGCCGCCGACGCCCGTGAGGCCGCCCTCGGCGAGCTGCTCACGGCGTCGTCGGTGCACGCTCACGCCATCGACGAGCGGTTCCTCGAGTACGAGGGGCTGCTCGGCTCGCTGGTCGCGGCCGGGGTCCACGCCCTCGACGGCCCCCCCCGCCCCGACGTCGGGCACGTCTTCGGTCCCCGCGACTTCGAGAACCCGAAGCGGGCCCCGGCCGACTACGGCGACGCGTCCGCCTACGGGGGCTGGCCGATCAGCGTCGAGGCGCCCGTCTTCGTCACGGCCCCGGGCTTCCGCGCGGACACTCACCGGGACCTGCTCCCGAAGCTCGCCCCCGTGGGTGAGCGCATGCGTCGGCTCATGCTCCAGAGCCGGGCCCGGGACGCGACGTTCGGGGATCCCGCCGCGGTCCGCACGCGCATCGCCGACCGCGGGGTGCCGATCGTGTGGACGTACATCGGGCTCGAGGAGGGCGTCCACCTCGCCTTCCCGGGCAAGTCGGGCTACCCGGAGGACTACGACCCGCGCGTCCGCCCCTGGTACACGCTGTCGCAGCGCACCTACGGCCCGCGCTGGGGCAACCCCTACGTCGACGCGCTCGGCCAGGGCCTCCTGCTGCCGTGCACGATGGCCCTGTACGACGCGAGCGGGGCGTTTCGCGGCGTCGCGGGCATCGAGCTGACGTTCCGTTTCCTGTCCGAAGAACTGCTGGAGCTCCCGGCCTTCGAGGGGCGCGTGGACGCGGTCCTGCTCGACGACGAAGGCCGCGTTGTCGTGCGATCCGGGGGCAAGGTCGCGGCCAAGACCGGGGCGGACGGCGCCCTCGAGCTCCCGCTCTTTCCCCACGCGGACGTCATCGAGCCGATCCGCGACCAGAAGAGCGGGTGGACCGAGATCGACGGAAACCTCGTCGCCTATCACCGCATGGCGGCCACGGGCTGGTACTACCTCGTGATCGGCCCGCTCGACGGGCTCGGCTTGTAGCGAGGAGCCTCCGTGGAGCTGACCCGTCGCCGCTTCCTTCTGCTCGGCACCGCCGCGGCCGGCGTGCTCGCGACCGCCTACGCCACGCTGCGTCAGGTCGGCGGCGAGTACCCGACGAACGACCTCGGGCTCCAGCTCCTGGGCGACAAGGAGGTGCACGTCCTGCGTCTCGTGGGCGACTGGGCGATCCCGCCGGGCGGCCCGTTCGAAGCGTCGGGCGGGGACGACGAGGCGATCCGCGGCCTCGAGCGCTTCATCGAGGTCCTCCCGGAGCCGAAGCGGAGCCTCGCCATCGCGCTCCCCCTGGTCTTCGAGCACGGGACCGCCCTCGACCGCTTCGGAGCCCGTCGCCTGTCCCGTCTCCCCGCCGAACGGCAGGACCAGTGGCTGCGGGAGTTCGCCGAGGGCGACGCGGTGCGAGCGCAGCTGTTCATGGCCTACAAGTCCATGCTCGCGATGCCCTTCTTCGACCGCCCCGACGTCCTCCGCGGGATGGGGTACCGCATCGGCTGCGGAGGCCCCGGGTGAGCCCGCGTCCGGCCGAAGGAGCCTTCTGGACGGAGCCGACCGAGCCGTTCACCGATCGGGCGAAGGTGGCGATCGTGGGCTCCGGCGCGGGGGGCGCCTTCGCGGCGGTCACCCTCGCCGAGGGGGGGCTCGACGTCGTGGTCCTGGAGGAGGGGTTCCGGCGCGCGGGCGACGAGTACATCGCCGCGCTGCACGAGTCGGTCATCGAGCTGTACCAGGCGGCGGGGTCGCGCATCACGGCGGACAGCCCGGCGATCCCCATCGTGGGGGGCAAGGCCCTGGGCGGCTCCACGGTCGTGAACTCGGCGATCTGCTTCCGCACGCCCCGCTACGTCGTGGACGAGTGGAACGAGCGGTCCGGCGGGGCCTACGGGGATGCGGACGCCTACTTCGCCATGCAGGACGAGGTCGAGTGGGTGCTGGGCGTCGCGCCCACCCCGGACATCCTCCTGTCGGGCTACGACCGGGCCCAGAAGGCGGCGGCGCAGGCCCTGGGCTGGAAGGAGTCCAACTTCCGGCGAAACACGCCGACGTGCGCCGGTTGCGGGCGCTGCAACACCGGCTGCCCGGTGGACGGGAAGGCGTCGGTGGACCGGGTGCTGCTGCCGCGGGTCGCGTCCACCGGGGCGCGGATCCACACCGGCTGCCGGGTCGATCGCGTGGCGGACGGGCGGGTCGAAGGCGACGTCGTGGGCCGCGACGGCCTCGTGCGGGGCCGCTTCGCCGTGGAGGCGGACGTCGTGATCGTGGCCGGGGGCAGCATCTCCACCCCCGCGCTCCTGCTCGCGTCGGAGCTCGCGCCCGCGGGCGGGGAGGTCGGCGCGGGGATGCACGTGCACCCGATCCTCAGCGCCCTGGGCATGCTCCCGGACGTCGTCACCACGCCGGGCTCGACGCAGGGGCACGCGGTGCACGAGTTCGAGGACGACGAGCTGCTGCTCGAGTCCAACCCCATCATCGCGGGCGCGGTCTGGCAGTCCCTCCCGCTGCACGGGCGGGAGGGCAAGGCGCTGCTGGCGAAGGCCGACCACATCGCGAGTACGGGCTGCATGATCCGCGACCGCGAGGCCCGGGGTCGGGTGTCCTTCCGGCGCGGAAAGCCCCACATCCTGTACCCGATCACCGAGGCCGACCGGGCCCGCCTGGTGGAGGCGCTGCACCGCGGCGCGGAGCTGTGGTTCGAAGGCGGGGGCGCCGAGTGGGTCGGGTTCACGCTGTACGGGACGCCGCTGCTGCGCTCCATGGACGACGTGCGTCGCCACGTCCCCCCGGAGTTCCCCCCGGACCGGATGATCCTCTACAGCAGTCACCCCCAAGCGTCGTGCTCGCTGGGGCGCGCGCTGTCGGTCGACGGGCTGGTCCCGGGGACGGAGGGCGTCTACTGCATGGACGCGTCGGTGCTGCCCAACGCGGTGGGTCGCAACCCCCAGATCTCGGTCATGACGACCGCGCGCATGCTCGCGTCACGGCTCACGGAGCGCCTCGGGGGCACCGTGCGGCCGCTCGCGAAGCCCCCCGCGGGGTTGCTCGTCCTGGACGAGTGAGCCTCGGGCGGGCTTCTTGCGCGTGAAGGCCTTGAGCTGCGGCCACCGCCTCATCGCCAGCAGGTACGCCGCGATCGAGGTGACCGCGATGGTCCCGAACGCGATCCATCGAGCGGCGGGGATCCCGGACCAGCCGTAGCGGTAGATCGACTCGGTGGCGAGGGTCCACAGGATCGCCTGCGGGAGCATGAACGGGACCCCGAGGAGGTGGTCGCGGACGGAGATGCGGGTCACGGCGGTGCCCAGCGTGATCAGGCTCGACGGGAACCACAGGAAGCGCAGCAGGGCGAGCAGGGCGACGCCGCGCTGCTCGATCCCGTCCTTGATGTGGCGGAACCGGCTGAAGATCAGCGCCTCGGCGGGGGCCCGCAGGAGCGTCCTCACCACCAGGAGGTGCACCGTGGTGGACACCATGGCGCCGGCGAGCGCCATGAAGCCGCCGAGCAGCCACCCGAACAGGAAGCCGCCCACGACCGTAGGGATCAGGGTCTGACCCACCGCGACCTGCAGGACGATCCACAGCCCGAAGTACGCGACCCAGATCCAGCCCCCGAGCGACTCCACGCGGGCCTCGAGGACGAGGGGATCGCGGAGCTCGCGCAGGTCCCAGTGGTCCACCGCCACCACGAGCCCGACCGCGAGCACGGCGAACACCACCAGCTTCAGCACGTCGGCCCGCGTGAGGCGACGGCGCGGCGCGGGTGCGGGCGGGGTGGCTTCGATGACGGACCTCTCGGACACGGCGTTCACGCGGAGACCTGCACTCCTCGCCAGAACGCGATCCGGCCCCGGATGTTCGCGGCCGCCGGACGGGTCGTCGGGTAGTACCACGCCGCGTCGGCGTTGACCTCCCCGTCCACGACCACGTCGAAGTACGACGCCGTGCCCTTCCAGCCGCACACGGTGTGCTTCTCGCTGTCCCGCAGGAACCGGCGGTCGACGGCCTCGGGCGGGAAGTAGTGGTTGCCCTCGACGACGATCGTGTCGTTCGACTCGGCGATGACCGCGCCGTTCCAGGTGGCTCTCATGGGGTCTCCTTCAGGTCGAGCTCGCGGACCAACCGCTCGGGGAGTCGAGCCGCAGCGCGCCCTTTGGTTTCGCACTCCCAGACCACGAGAACTCGCCAACCCGCGGCCCGGAGCGCCTCTTCCTTGCGCCGGTCTCGCGCGGTGTTGGCGGCGAACTTCGCCTCCCAGAACTCGCGCCGGGTGGACGGCGTGGTCGTCCGCGAGCAGCCCGGGTGGCGGTGCCAGTAGCAGCCGTGCACGAAGATCGCGGTGCGCAGGCGCCCCACGACGATGTCGGGGGTGCCCGGCAGGTCCCTGCGGTGCAGCCGGTAGCGCACCCCGAGCCCGTACAGCGCCCGCCTCACGACCCACTCGGGCGCGGTGTTCTTGTTCCGCACGCGGGACATCTGGCGGCTTCGCTGCTGCGGGGTGAGGTGGTCGACCACGGCTCGGCGGGGGAGGGAGGCTCGGCGGGGGAGGAGCGACGAGCGTACCCGTCGCCGAGGCCCCGCGCCTTGGGTACGCTCCTCCGCCATGGCCGGCCCCCCCGTCATCGCCCTCCCCGACGATCTGGATCCCGAGCTGCTCGATCCGGGTCGATGGGCCCCGTTCGTGGTCGCCCCGGTCGGGACGCGAGCCCCGCGGCCCCGGGGCCTTCATACGCCCGCGGGGGTGGGGGACCGGCTCCGCACCGCCGCGTTCGCGGAGATCCAGGCCCGAGACGCCTTCTTGTGGGCGGCCGACCGCTTCGGGGACGCGCTCCCGCCCGTCCGCACCGCGTGGCGCAGGCTGGCCCGAGCCGAGGACAAGCACCTGGGCTGGCTCCTCGCGCGGATGGCCGAGCTCGGCGAAGACCCCGCCGCGCGGCCGGTCTCGGACCAGCTGTGGCGCTCGCTGCTCGCCTGCTCCACGGCGGCCGAGTTCTGGGGGCACATGGCGGGGGCCGAGGACTGGGGCCGCGAGGCCGGCGAGCGGCTCGGGGGCAGGCTCGCCGACGTGGACCCGACGTCCGGCGCGCTCTTCGCCCGCATCGCCGAGGAGGAGGTCGGCCACATCGAGCTGGCGGGCCGGTTCTTCCCCGCTCAGCCCGGTCGCACGGCCACGTAGACGGTCAGCCCCTGCGGGACGCCGTCGCCGTCGGCGTCCAGCGACACCAGGTCGGGGTACATGGCGGCGTCGGTCGCGAGCCCGTCCAGGGCGCGTGAGGACCGCGTGAGCGGTAGACGCAACGCCCGTCGCAGGGAGGCCGCGGCGGCCCAACAGCGCCGGGCGTCGCCGGAGTGGCGTACCTCCGGGACCCAGATCAGCTTGCGACCCGCGCGACCCGCGGGCCCGACCCTCTCGGCCACGAGGAGCCGTCGCTCGCCCCGGCGGAACGGCAGCCGCCGTCGGAAGGCCTCGAGCGAGCCGGGGAGGGGAGGGGCGCCGGGTCGGTCCGGTCGGTCCACGGCGGGCCGGTACGACTTGAGCGCGAGGACCCCCGCGGGCCCCACGTCGACGGCGACGGCGAGGGGCCGACCGGCGGGCGGATCGACCCCCGCGAGGGCGGCGACGGCGACGGCGATGGTCCGCCCCCCGTCGGGGGCCATGGAGAGCTCCTCGAAGTACAGCGAGACCCGCTCCGGCAGCCCCCGGGCCTTCACCCCGATCGTGGTCTGGACCCGGCCCGGGGGAGCGGCGGCGAAGAACGCGTCGAGCACGTCGGGGGCCGGGAACCCCCACCGTCCGGCGAGGTCGCGGACCGCCGCTCGAAAGGGCCCGGGAGCGCCCCGGTCGTTCACGGAGAATCGCGCGACGTCGAGCCCGTCACCCCGCATCGCGAAGGAGCCGTCGACCGTCAGGCCCGCGCCCCGCGGGGCGGGCGGACGCTCCCCGACGAGCCGGTCCACCCAGCGATGGATCGGAGGCGACTCCTCCCGCGTGGACGCGACGGCGTCCAGCAGGCGACGGCGAGGAGAGGGCACGGCGCGAGTCTAGAATGGCCCGATGCGGGACGTCCTGGAGCGGATGGTCGACGCCGCCGGCGCCCCGGCGGGGCTCTTCGCGCCGTGGGTGGACGCGGCGGTCGCGGGCGGCCCCACCCCCCCGTCGGGGCCGCTGCGGTTCGACGTGCTGATCGGATCCCGGCCCGCGACGTTCGGGATCACGCTCTTCGATCACGGGGACGGCCGGGCGGTGCAGGTGGCGCGGCGGACGGCGCCTTCGGCCCTGCGCGACGCCCTGGACACCGTGCTCGAGGGCCCCGAGGCGCGCCACGTGGGCCTGCGCTGGACCCCCGCGGGGAGCGTGCTCAAGATCTACCGGACCGGGGGCGCGATGACGGGCGTCGACCTGGACGTCCGGGGCCCCCACCGCAGGCGCGTCTACCGGCGGGTGACGGCCCCTGCGTCCATCGCTCACGCGGGACTCACGGGCTACTCGCACACGATCGAGGCCCGGCTCGATCCCGACGCCGCCCGCGACGGCGTCGGCAAGACGACGACCGCGATCATCTTCGGCCCCCACGCCCCCTCGGGCGCACTGATCGAGGCCGCCCGGGCCCTGCACCCCGGGACCGACTGGGCGCCCCCCCCCGCGCTCCTCGTGCCCGCCGCGCGCGCCGCCGCGCTCGAGCTGGATCGCTGGGACGACGGTCGCGAGCGCTTCGACGCCCTGATCACGCTCGCCTGACCGTCACGCGCACAGGGCGTCGAGCACGGCGTGGAAGTGGGCCACTCCGGGCTCCAGGGGTCCGGCGTGCAGCCCCGGGAAGCGCGCGGCCTCGACCCCGGCTTGGACGTCCGCGAGCGCGGCCAGGTCGGCGCCGGTCACGGGACCGAAGGCCGGATCGTCCAGCGTCGTGGCCCGGTGGGGCGCGTCGGGGCCCGTCGCCCCCGGGGGTCCGAGTACAAGCATCTGGATCGTGCAGCGGCGCGGGTCTTCGCCCGGGACGTGCCGGAGGACCTGGACCTCGCGCCCCCCTGCGCTGCTGTTGATGTGCACGTCGGGGAAGACGAACCACTGGTCCGTGAGGCCCCGTGCCGTCGCGACCCGGATCCTCCCGTGGCGACCCAGCGCCTCGAACGTCGCGGACCTCCAGTCGACGCCCGCGGCGATGTCCGCGTGCAGGAAGCCCACGTGGAGGGCCTCGTTGTGGGCGTCGATCGCGACCTTCCAATTGCAGGGAAGCACGGCGCTCACGCTCCTCACGCAGCGCCTCTCCGTCAGCTCCAGCGCGGCGAGCGCGCCGCCGAGGGGTCGCACCCAGTCGTCGAGGTCGACTCCGGACGGAACGCGCCAGGTCCAGGGGTCCCCTGCGTCGAGCCCGGGGAGCCGGAGGGCCGGACAGGTCCGGAGGCGAGCCTGCTCGAGGGCGGCGAACTCCCGACAGTGGAAGCGACTACCGGCGATACGTACAGCGCTCACGGTGCTCACGCTTCGCGGATTCGAGCCGCTCCGGGGGGCGGCGATCCGAACGGCACGAGGTGGTCGGCCTGGTCGCCGAACCGCTCGATGTAGCGCTCGTGAAGCCCCACGCAGCCGCGCGGGAACCGGGCGCAGGAGGCCGCGTGAGCGCACGAGAACTCGCTCGACTCACGGAGGCGGTCGGAGAAGGCGCGGTGGATGACGGTGAACGAGCGATGGTTCTCGACGGCGTCGGCGTGGGGGCCCAGGAGGCACGCCGGGAACCAGCTCACGCGGACGTCCGCGCCCGCTCCCCGCAGGAGCGCGACGGCCTCCCGCAGCGGGCCCGCGGCGCGGGTGAAGTCCACGTGCTCGTCGCCCTGGCCGATGTCCCCGAACTCCACGAACGCCCAGAACCGACACTCCCGCACGCCCTCGGCGATCAGGAGCTCCGCGACCCGGGGCAGCGTCTGCGCGTTGCCCGAGGTGATGCAGGTGTTGGTGATCAGCCGCGCGCCGACCGCGCGGATGTTCCGGATCCCCGCGAGCATCTGGTCGAAGCTGCGAGGCGCCCGCGTGAGCCGCGCGTCCAGGGCCGCATCTGCAGCGTGCACGCTCACGAAGAACTCCGTGATCCCGGCCTCGACGAGGCCCTCGAGGTAGGGCTTCTTCGCGAGCCTGCGCCCGTTCGTCTGCATCCTCACGACGTCGAACCCGCCCTCGATCACGGCCCTCCGAACGATCTGCGCGAGGTCCTTGCGGAGGGTCGCCTCGGCGCCGGACAGGATCAGGCGGCGGTAGCGGGCGGGCCCCTTCGCTCGGTTGGCCGCGAAGACGGCCGTCACGACCTCGTCGGGGGTGTCCCGGAGGCCGAGCCCGAGCTCGCGCTCGATGAAGCAGAAGGAGCAGGCGCTGTTGCACAGGTAGTTCAGCGCGAGCGTCAGGGTGGTGATCGATGGGTCGTCGGGCCACGGGGGCAGCGGGAGCTCGGCCACGCCTAGAAGATCCCGTGGATCCCGACCTTGTGGATCGGGGCGGCGGCGGCGGACGGGGAGGGGGCGTGGAAGTCGAACCCGAGGTCCCAGCGCGCGTGAGCGAAGTCGACCTCGTGGCCCGCCAGCAGCGCGTAGAGGTGGGACGTCGCCGGGGACGTCCGGGGGCCGGGGTCGGCGAGGAACGCCAGGAGCTGGTCGGTGGTGATGCGGGAGAAGTACAGGCCGTCGGCGCGCGGCTTGGTGGCGAAGCAGATCGTGTGGCAGTCGAGCAGCTCGGGGCGCATGAGGGCGGAGTGGGCGGCCGCGCCCCCCGCGTGCGGAGACCCCGTGAGTCGAGCGTGAGCGTCCGACGTCTCGGTCGTGGCGTCGTAGAACCAATAGTGGTTCTCCAGGTGATGGCCGCGGTCGTCGACCCGGTACGACAGGCCGCAGGGGGTGCGGCCGGACTCGCCGGACTGCACGTAGACCCGAAAGCCGGAGCACCGCCGGCCGAGCAGCGCGTCGCGGTCGAGGTCCACGCTGCACATGAAGTACGGCAGACCCTCGTCGACCCCCCCGGGGACGTCGAGTCCGAGCTCCCGGAGGACCCGGGCGATCCGGGTCACCGATCGGTCGCGGCGGGCCGGGGTGCGGGGCAGCCCGTAGAAGTACAGCTCGACGGATCGGAGCCCCTCGACGTCGTACTTGAGTCCCCACACCGTCTCGTCCGACCCCAGCTCGGCCCTCAGGGCGGCCTCGATGGGAGCGAACAGCCGCCCGAGCGCGGCGTCGCGGAGCGCCCCTCGGAGCAGGGAGACGGGCTGGAGCCGGCCGGTGGGATCGGTGACGGGGACGTAGTCCGTGAGGATGTAGTCCCGGTGCTCGGTGGTCGGCTCCACGCGCAGGCGGTCGTCGAGGTGAAGAGCGGCCCGCATGGCCACGAGCATACGTCGGCGCGGACGTGGTGCTATGAGGTGGCGGATGGCGCAGCACGACTTCCCCCGGCTCGACGCCGCCCCGTCCGACGCCCTGCGGGAGATGATGGACGGGGAGCGGGTGGGCTTCGTCCTGCGCGACGTGTTCCCCCGGGACGCCCTGGAGGCCGCCGTCGCCCGGCTCGAGCGCCCCGACGCCGGGTTCGAGTGGACGCCGCAGCAGCATTGGGACGTGACCGCTCACCAGTTCGTGCTCCTGGGGGAGTCGCTCACGCCCTACGTGGACCACCCGGAGGGGCCGGACCCCGAGCACTACTTCGCCACCGCGGAGCGCTTTCGCCGGGACGCCGCCGCCGTCTTCGACGGGCTCGACTTCGAGGCCTCGCTGCACGCCGCCCTCGCCCCCGCGACGGGGGGGCGCCCCGTGCGCAACGCGACGGGCCCCGACGGCCGGGGATATACGCCCGCCACGATCCGTCGCCTGCCTCCCGGCACGGCGATCCCCCTGCACTGCGGCGACTTCTTCCTGGAGACCGGCGGCTACGAACACCTGCGCGAGGTGCTCGACCTCACCGGGCAGCTGTCCTGGTTCGTGCCGCTGCAGACCCCCGAGGGGGGCGGGGAGCTGATGGTCACCGACCTGTCCTGGCACGACCCCGCGGTGCCGCGCCTCGAGGAAGGGTTCTGGGACGCCCCCGCGATCCACGCGTCCCGGGAGTGCACCCCGGTGGTGCCCGGCGTGGGCGACATGGTGGTCTTCGACGGCGGCCGCTGGTTCCATCACGTGACGCCGGTGCAAGGGCCGCGGACGCGGTGGACCCTCGGAGGCTTCCTGGGGTTCGACCGGAGCCGGGATGTCGTTCTCTACTGGAACTGAGGCGCTCGGGCCGGAGGCTCGCCGCGCGGTGCTGGCGCGGCTGCGCGGCGCCGAGGTGCCCCGCACGGAGGTCGGCGGCGGCCCCTGGATCGCCGGTCCGCTGCTCGCCCCCACCCTGCTCGAGCACGGGGGGCCGTCGCCGGAGCGGTACGCGTCGGTCGCCGAGGGGTGGAGCACGGCGCTGGGGCCCGTGCTCGACCAGGTCCTGCCGGGCCTCCACGGCGCGTTGGCGGCGGCGCTGGGCGGATCGGTGCGGGTCCCGCCCGGGCACGCGGCGTTCAGCGTGCGCTTCTTCCCCCCGGGAACGGCGTCGCCCTGGCACACGGACAACTACCGGACCATCGAGGCGTACGCCGATCTCCGGGCGCTCACGGTCGACGACGGTCAGCTGAGCTGGCTCGTGCCGCTGGCGGGCTACGCGGGGGGAGCGGTCGAGATCCCGGAGCGGGGCGAGCGGCTGAGCCCCGCTCCGGGCGTGGGCCTGGGGTGCGCGGGCCGCGGGGGGCGCCCGGGGGGGGGGGTGGGGGGGGGGGGCGGGCCGCGCCCCGGGCGGGGGGGGGGCGCGGCCGCGGCCGCGGACGGCGAGGGCTGGTTCGCCTGGAGCTGAGTCGGCCTACTGCTTGCGCACGAAGGTGATCGCCTGCTCGTCGCCTTCCTTGCTCATCACGAGCCCCTGCTCCGTGACCTTGATCGTGAAGTTCTCGTTGCCGTTGGGCGCGTTCTTCGTGCCGCTGGTCTTCAGCTTCACGGTGTCCTCGGTCTCCTCGAGGACCTCGTAGGTCACGGTCTCCGACTGGTCGGCGAACTTCATCGTCATCTCCGTCGCCGTGAAGGTGACCTCGATGCTCGCCATCGCCTCCATCATCTTGAGCAGCTCGGCGGCCATGGCGTCGCCCGCCTCGCCCGCCTCGGCGACCTGCTTCCGGGTCTCCTCGAGCTGCTTCTTGGTCTCGTCGTCCAGCAGGACCTTGTAGGTGCCGGGCAGCCGAGCCGTCGCCTTGGCGTCCGTCTTGGCGTCCTTGGTCGCCGCGGCGACCCGGGCGTCGTCCGACACGTGGTGCGCGACGCGAGTGTCGAGGTCGGCGTGGTGTGCGGCCGCGGGGACCGCGACGGAGACGAGGGACGCCGCCAGGAGGGCGATGATGAGACGGGGCATGGAGGGTTCCTTTCGAGAGGGCGCGAGTCTCTCAGGTTTCGCGGACGTCGACGATCGCGGAGTTGCGATTGCTGCGCGTCTCGAGCTCTTCGAGGGTCTTGGGCCAGTTCTTCTTCAACAACCTGGATAGACCGCGATCGGCGAGCAATCGGCCCGCGTTCTGGCACTTCGCGCAGTAGTTCGTCTCGTTGTCGGCGTATCGGATCCGCTGGATCTTGGCGCCGCAGTCGGGGCACGGCTGCTTGTACTTGCCGTGCACCGCCATCGCGTCGTGGAACGCGGTGACCTTGTCGGGGAAGCCGTCGCCGACCTCGCTCCGCAGCCGGTCCGTCCACTCCTCGAGGATCGCCTGCGTCGCGTCGTACAGCACCGCGTACTGCTCGTCCGTCATCTTCTTCGTGAGCAGGAACGGCGAGAGCCGGGCCCGGTGCAGGATCTCGTCGGAGTACGCGTTGCCGATGCCCGAGAGGATCCGGGGGTCCGTGAGCGCGCGCTTGAGCGTGTGGTTCTCCCGCCGCAGCGCCTCCCGAAACGGCTCGACCGGGAGCCCGACCACCTCGATCCCGCCGCGGTCGTGGTCCGCCAGGCCGGCCTCGCCCTGCACGACGTACAGCGACGCCCGCCGCTTCGTCCCCGCCTCCGTGAGCAGCACCGAGGCGTGGTCGAAGTCGAACGCCGCCATGCCCCATCGCTTCGGGATCGTGACCCCCGCCTCCTTGAGCCGGAGGCGACCCGCGACCATCAGGTGCAGGACGAGGAAGAGGTCCCCGTCGAGCTCCCACACGATGCGCTTGCCGATGTTCCGAAGCCCGAGGACGCGGCGGCCGTGAGCGGCCGTGAGCGGGGGCTCGACGGACCGGAGCAGGAACGGCGCCCGGACCCGGATCGCCTGGAGGATCCTGCCCCCCACGTGGGCCTCGAGGCGCTCGCGGTAGACGGTGATGTCGGGATACTCGGGCACGTCGGTCGCTCCGGCGGTGAATGATACGCTCGCGAGCCGTCATGGCTCGCCCGACCCTGCTGTTGGACTGCTACCTCGACGATCCCGGGGCCGCGCGGAACTTCCTGCCCGCGCTCGGCGGCCGCGACGTGCGGGTCGTGCGCCCGGTGCGCGACGAGCTGCCCCCCGACCCGACCGCCTTCGAGGCCGTACTCGTATCGGGCTCGGCGGCCTCCGCGATCCACGACCCGCCCGGGTGGGTGTCCCCCCTGGAGGCCTTCATCGCCGCCGTCGTCGACGTCGGCGTCCCCTACCTGGGGGTCTGCTTCGGACACCAGCTGCTGGCGAGCGCCCTGCACGGCCGGGACGCCCTCTTCACGCGCGACCGCCTGGAGATCGGCTGGCGCGACGTCGTCCTCGACCCGACCCCGATGCACGCGGGCTTCGGCGGGGCAGTGACCAGCTTCGTCACGCACTTCGACGAGGTCCGCCCCGGCCTGCCGGGCCTCACGGTCACGGGCCGCTCGTCGAGCTGCCCCGTGGAGGCGATGCGGCTCGACGCTCGCCCGGCGTGGTCGGTGCAGTTCCACCCGGAGATGCGGTACCCCGAGGCCGAGGCGCTCGTGCGTCGCCGCTCTGTCCTGTACCCCGACCACATCCCGGACCCCGAGGGCGTGCTCGCCGCGGCTCCGGCGGGGGACGACGATCGCCACATCCGACGGCTCGTGGACAACTTCTTCGCCGCGACCTCGACCTCCTCGGGCGTCCGCGGGGACCGGTGACCCGCCCCGACCCCCGCTGGGCCGTCGCCGTGGCCGCCCTGGCGGTCTTCGCGACGACCCACGGCGTCGTCTTGGGTTGGGACTACCTCGCGGGCGCGATGTGGGGCGAGCCCCTGCTGCAGGAGCCCGACAAGCACCTCGTCTGGTCGCCCTACATCCACCCCCCCCTGTACGCCGAGTTCCTGATCGTGGTGTGGCGCGCCGCGGACGCGTTCGACACCGACCCCCGCTACTACATCTACCTCTACTCGGCCGTCCTCTCGGGGGGGCTCGTCGTCGCCGCGGCGCTGTGGCTCCGCGAGCACGTGGGCCCGGCCGCGGGGCTGCTGGGCGCCGCGCTCGTGGCGGCGTCGCCGAACTCGCTGCGGCCCTACGAGGAGTACCCCCTGATGAAGGGGATCGTGGTGGTGGTCGCGCTCCTCACGGTCGCCTACGTGCGTCGGGGCGGTTCGAAGTGGGCGGCGGCCGCGGTCGTGGCGGGGCTCTTCGCGGCCGAGATGCACCTCTCCGCCTGGTTCGTCACCGGGCCCCTGTTCGCGGGCGTGTTCTTCACGATGCCGCACCGCCGGCGGGGCATCGCGATCGCATCGGTCGCGGTGATCGGGCTCTTCCTCGCCACGACGTACCCGGGCCTGTACGAGGTCCTCGCCGACGGGCCCGACCGTCCGCCCGACTGGGTCACGCCGCCGTGGCAGGAGACGGCCTCGCTCGAGTGGACGAACCCGTGGCTGTTCGCGCCGCTGCTGCTCTGGCTCCACCCCGCCGTGCGGGCGGCCGCGCCCGGGGTGGGGACCCTCGCGTTCGGGGCGCTGGGCTACACCGCGATCACGCTCGGCCTCCAGGTCGCGGGCCTCGCGATCGGCGGGGGGGGCGGGGCGGACGCGCACCACTACTTCGAGCTCATCGACGCGCTCCTGGTGCTCGGCGCCGCGGGGGCGGTGGGAGCCGCCGCGCGGGCCTGGCCGGCCCGCCCCAGCCTGGTCCAGGTCGTCGCCCTCGTCCTCCTCGTGACCCAAGTCCGCGCGTTCGTCGTGGGGCGCGCGCTGCTGCGCGACCTCGCCCTCGGCGCGCCCCTGTGAAGGAGTCGTCATGACCGCCCCTCGCGTCGCCCTCGTCACGGGCGCTTCCTCGGGAATCGGCGCCGCCACCGCCCGCGCTCTGCACGGCCTCGGCTTCCGCGTCGCGCTCCTGGCCCGGCGGGCCGAGCGGCTGCAAGCCCTCGCCGCGGAGCTCGACCCCTCGGGGGACACGGTGCTGGTCGCGGCCTGCGACCTGCGCTCGGAGCCCGACATCCTGGCCGCGTGGGGGGCCGTCCGGGAGCGCTGGGGCGGGGTGGACGTGCTCGTGAACAACGCCGGACTCGGCCGCGACGCACCGCTGCGCGGGGGCGCGACGGAGGCCTGGCGGGAGATGCTCGACGTCAACGTGCTGGCGCTGTGCATCTGCACCCGGGAGGCGCTCGCCGACATGGAGGGGCGGGGCACGGGCCACGTCGTGCACATCTCGTCCATGGCGGGGCACCGCGTGCCGCCCTCGGGCGGGGTCTACTCGGCCACCAAGTACGCGGTCCGCAGCCTCACGGAGGGCCTGCGCAAGGAGCTGAGGGCCGTCGGGTCGCCGATCCGGGTCACGTCGATCAGCCCCGGCGTGGTGGAGACGCAGTTCCGGGCCGTGTACGGGCAGCTCGACCCGGAGACGCCCGGGCTCTACGACGCCGTCGCCATGACGTCGGAAGACGTGGCCGCGTCCGTGGTGCACGCCGTCAGGGCGCCGCCCGGGGTCGAGATCCACGACATCCTCATGCGTCCGACGCACCAGGCGGTCTGAGGAGAGGCCCGTCGCCGGGGCGGCGGGTCAGTCGTCGTTCAGCACCTGCAGGTAGTACGTGTCCGAGCAGTCCCAGCCGGAGTAGCGCACGACGCGCACGTAGTACACGCCCCCGTCGTCGCCCCAGGACCCGCAGCCCGGGCCCCAGTCGATGTGCTCGTTGGCGTTGCCCGCCGCGATCGAGTAGTCGAGCAGCGTGACGTTCGAGTCGTAGAGGTAGATGTCGTAGTCGGTCCCGCCGGGGATCGACTGGAGCCACACCTGGATGTTGAAGTCGTCGCAGATGAAGTTCGTATCGTCGACCGTGTTGATCCAGAACCAGTCCGAGTTGTCCGACGAGTACTGGAAGTCCGCGTACAGGTAGACGTTCGTATTGTTGCCCGCCATGTAGAAGGCCGACGAGCTCGAGTTGTTCGGCTCGAAGCCGTCCGGCGCGGCGTTCTCGTCCAGGGCCCCGTCGCAGTCCTGGTTGATGCCGTCGCAGATGTCGAGGGCGCCGGGGTAGATCGTCCCGTTGCCGTCGTTGCAGTCGCCGCCGCAGGACGTCCACCCGTCGTTGTCGTTGTCGAAGCCCTCGTCGATGCCGCCCGCGCAGTTGTTGTCCACGCCGTCGCACACCTCGGTGGCGTTGGGCGAGATGCTCGCGTTGCCGTCGTTGCAGTCGCCGTTGCAGGTGGTGAAGCCGTCGTTGTCGCTGTCGAAGCCCTCGTCGATGCCGCCCACGCAGTTGTTGTCGATGCCGTCGCAGACCTCGGTGGCGCCCGGGTTGATCTGCGAGTTGTTGTCGTTGCAGTCCACGGGGT
>CAZEKB010000012.1:19859-84540 GCA_964512225.1 uncultured Rickettsiales bacterium
ACCTCGGTGGCGCCCGGGTTGATCTGCGAGTTGTTGTCGTTGCAGTCCACGGGGTTGCAGGCCAGGCCCGTGCCGTAGCCGTCGCCGTCGTTGTCCGTGGAGAGGCACGAGCACAGCAGGTCGCTGCCGTCGCAGTCTTCGTCCACGCCGTTCTCGCACACGTCGACGGCGGCCGGGTTGATGCCGGCGTTCGCGTCGTCGCAGTCCCACACCGTGCAGGCCGTGGCGTTGCCGCCGAACCCGTCGTTGTCGAGGTCGCTGTCCCAGCACAGGCACGTGTCGTTGACCGCGCCGGGGGTGCCGAAGTCGCTGCCGGGGAGGGTGAGGGGAAGCGTCGACCCGCACCAGTTGGCGGCCACGTCGTTGTCCGTGGCGTCCGGGGAGCCGAGGTCCGGGTCGAGGGACGCGGAGTGACCGGGCTGCCCGTCGGTGAAGACGGCGAGGTTGTAGTTCACGCGGTCGACCTCGACGCCGCCGAAGCTCAGGACGATCTCGTCGATGCCGTTGTCGAGGGTGAAGCCGGAGTACTCGTAGTCCGCGATCACGCCGCCGTTGCTGCCGACCACGGCGTTGCGCGCGAGCACGACGCGACCCCCGGGGGCGAGCACGATCGACGTGCCGATGAAGTGGCTGTCGGTGCCGTCGTCGTGCAGCTCGAAGCCGAGCAGGTCCATGTTCACGGCGCCCGCGTTGTAGACCTCGAGCCACTCGCCCGCGGCGTCCGCGATGGCCAGGGGGTCGGCCAGGAACTCGGAGATCACGAGGTCGCCCGCGACGGGCAGGACGGTCGTCGTGATCCCGCTCCACGGCCCCGGGTCCGTGCCGTCGTGGGCCCGGACCTCGCAGGTCCAGTCCTCGCCGAGCTCGCCGGTGCCCGCGGGGATGGTCCACACGCCGTCCCACGCGGGGACGTGGACCCCGTCCACCAGCCAGCGGACCTCGTCGGACAGGGTGTCGCCGTCGAGGTCCGTCGCGGCGGTCGCGACGCTGCAGATCAGATCGTCCGTGAGCTCGGCGGTGGGGTTCGGGTTCAGCGCCGGGCCCGCCGCCGTCGGGGGCGTGTTCTCGATGAGCACCGAGTTGGACGTGATCGTGGCGCCGTAGTCCTCGCCGTCGAACGGCACGACCTCGCACTCGACGAACTGGTCCCGGGAGAAGTCCGCTCCCGTCAGCGTGTCGGAGACGGCGCCCGCGACCTGCGTCGAGTCGATGAACCAGCTGTACTCGTAGGCCTCGCCGTCGCCGTCCGCGTCGACCCAGCCCGAGGGGGTGCAGGCCAGCGTCGTGTCCTCGTAGGCCGGCGACGGGCCCAGCAGCACGGAGTCCGCGCTCGGGACGGAGTTGCCGATCGTCACCGCGTCCGCGCCCGCGGTCCCGTCCGACACGCCGTCGTTGCCCACCACCTCGCAGGTCCAGGTCTCGCCCTTGGCGGTGTTGGACGCCGCGACGGCGGGATCCGTGAGGGCCGTCGGGGTGCCGTTCCGCAGCCACGTGTATCGGTGCGTGACGGCCAGGCCCTCGGGGTCGGTCGAGGCGACGGTGATGAGGCAGGAGAGGTCGTCCTCCGTTGTGGGGTCGGCGGGCTCGATGACGACGGTCGGGGCCGTCGGCGGGAGGTCCGCGGGCACCACGGTGAACGCGACGCTGGCCTGGGCCTGGCCCCCGGCCGGATCGTAGGCCGTGAGGGTGACCAGGTGGTCGCCGACGCTGAGCGCGTCGGTCGAGAACGCGAGCTGGCCGTTCTGCGTCGGGGCCGCCGTGTCCAGGAGGCCGTCGAGGTCGTCGAACCACTCGACGGTCAGCGACGTGGTGTCGCGGTCGTCCACCGCGGAGCCGGAGAAGCTGACGGTGTCGCCCTCGATGAACTCGTCCCCGGCCGTGGGCCGGAAGATGCTCACCTCGGGGGGCAGGTTCTCGCCGATGACGACGATCGGCAGCGACTGGCTGCCGATGAGGCCGCCGAGGTCTTCCACGGACGCGGTGATCGTCCAGTTGCCCTCGCTGGGGACGACGACGATGAAGGTGGTGGTGCCCGCGGCGTCCGGGGTGGACTCGCCGAGGTCGATCGGGTCGGCGACGACGTCGGTGCGCAGCGCGGTCCACTCGACGGTCAGGTCCTCTTCGTCGTCCTGGGCGTCGTGGATCTCCGCCTCGAACTCCACGCCCGAGCCCACGTCGAAGGGCCCCGCGACGCCGTCGAGATCGGGCACGGGGAGGCGGATCGTGACTGTCGGTGCGTCGTTGATCGTGGCGATGCGCGAGCCGGTCTCGGAGCAGCCGACGGCCACGAGGGCGAGCAGCAGGAGCCCCGGGAGGGGGCGGAAGGGGCGGGCAACCAGCATCGACATCTCCAACGGCCCGCGCGCGCGAGCCCAGGGTGTACCTACACCGGAACCCGCTCCTTGGCTAGGGCGAAGGCAACTGATCCCTCTACGATCCGCGTGTCCAGCGTGTTTTCACCGTACACACACGTGGGCCGAGGCCGTCGGCTCAGAGGGCGACGCCCACGACGGAGATCGTGCGCAGCATGGCACCCGGGTGGAGGTCGGCGAGGCGGCGGGTGGCCACGGCGGCGGCCTCGGCCATGTCCGTCCCGAAGGCGACGTACTCCCGGGTCGTGCCCTGCACCTCGGCGCTCACCTTGTAGGCGAACCGACGGGCCTCCTCCGTGCTTCGCTTGGGAGTCGGGGTCGCGCGCGCCGGAGCCGGGCCGGCGCCGCCGTTGGTCCCGCTCGCTCCGTCCCCGCGCCAGAAGGCGGGGATGCCGTGCCGCTTTCGGTACGCCCGCACGTTCTCCGCGCTCACGCCCGCCAGCTCGGCGAGGCGGCGGTCGGGGATGCGGCCCAGGCGGTCCTGGAAGGGGTCCAAGGCGGAGGCGCGTCGCTTGCGCGGCTTCGCGGCGGTCTTCTTCGCCTTCGTCGCGTCGGGGGAGCGCTTCGCGAGGAGCTGCTCGGAGGTCTCGCCCCGCCAGCCCGCCGGGATCCCGCGGCGCAGGCGGTACGTCCGCACGTTCTCGGAGGTGACTCCGGCGCGCTGCGCCACGTCCTTGTCCGAGAGCGTGCCCACGATGTCGCGGAACTGGTCGAGCTTGGACTTTCGCGGCGAAAACGACTTTGAGGGCACGGTGGCCTCCGGATGGGGTGCGTCTGCAAGGTTTCTCAGAGTTGGTCTGCTCCGAGTTGCACGGATATTAGTCGAGCCGCGAAATGGATCAAGTGTCGCGAGGGGCCTCGGTCGACAGCCGGGGGGCGGCGAGCCGCGGCTCGACCTCCGTGGGAGTCACCGTTCTTCCCGAGGATTCGCGCGTCGTCGCACATTGCGCGCGCCGGGCCCTATTCTCCCCCCCCGGACCCGGAGAGAATCATGATCCGCCAAGACATCAAGAACCGTTCGATCGCTGCCCTGAAGGCCCGCGACAGCGTCACCCGCAGTCGCCTCGGCGGCATCCTCGCGCGCTTCCTGGAGATCGAGAAGTCCGCCGGGTTCGACGGCTGGACCGAGGACAAGGAGCGCGAGGTCGTGGCCAAGTACTGCAAGCAGCTGAGCGCCTCGGTCGAGGCGATGAAGGGCTCGGACGTGGCGGCGGGCTACCAGGCCGAGATCGCCCTGCTGGACCAGTACCTCCCCAAGCTGCTCGACGAGGCGGCCACCCGCGCCCTGGTCGCCCCGCTGGCGGAGCAGGCCCGCGGGCTGGGGCAGTTCATGGGCCTCGTGATGAAGAGCCACAAGGGCAAGGTCGACCCGCGGATCGTGCGCGCCGTCGGGCAGGAGCTGGGCCTGCGCTGACCGGGCTGACGTCGGCCCACCTACCCGGGGGATCCGTCCCAGGGTGAGTCGGGCCGCGGGGCGGAGACCGTCGCCGGGAGATCGCGCAGCAGGACGGTGAAGCGCAGCACGAGCAGGACGGCGACGGTGGTCAGGCCCGCCACCAGCCCCCACCAGAGGCCTTCCGGAGCGTCGCTCCATACGAACCCGAGCAGGTAGCCCACGGGGAGCCCGATCACGGCGTAGCCGACGACGACCGCGGCGAGGGACATGCGCGTATCCGCGAGGCCGCGCAGGACCCCCACGCCGATCGCCTGGGTCGCGTCCACGAACTGGAAGATCGCGGCGATGCCCAGGAGCGAGACCGCGAGCGAGGCGACCTCGGGGGGCGCGGAGTAGATCGCGGTGATCTGCTCGGGGAAGGTCGCCAGGACGGCCGCGGCCACGGCCGCGACGCCGAGGCCCGAGGCGAACGCCGTCCACCCCGCCCGACGCACCCCGTCGTGGTCGCCCGCCCCGAGCGTCTGCCCGCTGCGCACGGCCGCGGCGGCGCTGATCCCCAGCGGCACCATGAATACGAGGCTGGCCACGTTCAGCGCGATCTGGTGGGCGGCCAGGGCGACTTCGCCCTTGAGCCCCATGAGGACCGTGGCGCCCGAGAAGCACCACACCTCGAGCATGTACTGCAGCCCCACGGGCAGGCCGATCGCGATCAGCGCGCGCAGCACCGTGGGGTCGGGCGCCCGGAAGATCCGGCCGAACCGGCGGCCCACGCCGAGGTGCCAGATCGCCGCCGTGGGCAGGAGCAGGACGAGCCGGCACCCGGTCGTGGACCACGCGAGCCCCTCCACCCCCAGGGGCGACAGCCCGAGGCCGCCCTGCACGAACCACAGGTCGAGGAGGTAGTTGGCGACGTTGGCGACCAGCGCCACCAGCATGACGGGCCGGGTGACGTCCACGGCCGCGAGCGCTCCCCGGTAGGCCGAGAACAGCATCGCGGGCAGCACGCCCCACATCAGGGGTCCGAGGTAGTCGGACGCGATGGCGCAGAGCTCCGGATCGTAGCCGACGCTCCCCAGCGCGGGGACCACCAGCCACATCGCGGCCAGGAGGATGGGCGTGACCCCCACGGCGAGCCAGAGCCCCTGGCCCAGCCCCGCCGCGACGTCGTCGTCCCGGCCCCCGCCGTAGGCCTGGGACACCCACGTGTCCAGGGCCATCAGGAGGCCCTTGCCGAAGATCAGCAGGCCGAAGTAGAGGGTGTTGCCGAGGGCCAGGGCGGCGAGCGCGTCGGCCCCGAGCGGGCCCGCGAGGACGGTGTCGACCACGCCCATGGCCACGAACGCGATCTGCGTGACGCAGATCGGCGCGGCGAGGCGCCACAGGGCTCGAAACTCGTCGCGTACGGCGCTCACCGGGGCGGGAGTGTAGGCCCCGCGGCGCCGCGGGGGGTCAGGCGGACTTCACCACCGGCGAGTCCGTGACGGTCCCGCCCTGCGAGGAGCGCTCGGTCTGGCGGCCGGAGGTGAGGTCCTTGCCGTACTCGCGCGGCAGCGGCGTGAACTCCACGTCGATGTCCTCGAGCGGCTCGGCCGTCTCCAGCAGCTTGTTCGCGAGGCGGGTGCTGGCGAGGTCCTGGTTGGACTTCAGCTCCCCGAAGAGCTTCGCTACGCGGAGGCGACCCTCGTCGAGCCAGTACAGGGCGCGGTCGATGTTCGCCGTCTCGCCCCGGTTGAGCTCGGTCTGGGCGCGCGACGCGACGAGCGCCATCACGGTCAGCTCGGCGCCGAGGTCGACGATGCGGGCGAGGATGTTCTGCCGCATCTCCAGCTTCGGGCCCCGCAGCGCCATCTGGTGGAAGAGCGTGCGCGCCATCCTGCGCGTGTTCTTCTCGGCGAACTTCAGGTGCTTCTTCAGCCGCGGGTCGAAGCCGCCCCACGTCTTGAAGAGCCCGCCGAGCCACAGCTTCGGGTACCAGGTGGCGTAGAAGGGGGCGATCTTCGTGAGGACCAGCTTCAGCTTGCTGCCGATGCTGCCGCGTCCGAAGAGCGCGCCCGCCTGGCTGAGGTGCTTGTCCAGCGCTTCTCGGGCCAGGAACAGGTGCATGATGTCCGACGTGCCCTCGACGATCCGGTTGATCCGGGCGTCGCGCAGGGCGCGCTCGAGGGGGAACGGGGAATCGCCGCGGGCCTCGAGCGACGACGCCGTCTCGAAGCCGCGCCCGGCGCGCAGCTGCACCGACGTGTCCGTGACCTGCCAGCCCAGCTCGGTGTTGAAGAGCTTGGCGGCGGCCGCCTCCATGCGGATGTCGACGTCGCCTCGGTCCGACAGCGCGGCGCCGTAGCGACCGAGGGTGTCCATGGCGTAGGCGGCGGAGTTGACGAACGCGAGCTTGCGCGCGCCCGCCTCGTGCTTGCCGATCTGCTTGCCCCACTGGACGCGGGTCTTGGCCCAGCGGTTCAGGAAGTCGGCGCAGGCCTGGGCCCCTCCCGCGGCGATCACGGGGATGCCGAGGCGGCCGTCGTTGAGGGTCGTGAGGGCGAGGCGCAGGCCGTTGCCCTCGCCGCCGACGAGGTTCTCCACCGGGACCTTCACGTCGTTGAACTCGATCAGGCCGTTCTCGATGGCGCGGATGCCCATGAAGCGGCAGCGGTGGAGCAGGCTGACGCCCTCCCAGTCCATCTCGACGATGAACGCGCTGATCTGCTTCTTCTCCTTGCCCCGGACCATCTTGCTCGGCGTGCGGGCCATGACGACCACGACGTCCGCGATCGTGCCGTTCGTGCACCAGAGCTTGCGGCCGTTGAGGATCCAGTGGGTCCTGTCCTCGCTCAGCTCGGCGACCGTCTGCATGTTCGCCGGGTCCGACCCGACGGTCGGCTCGGTGAGCGCGAAGGCGGAGATCCAGCCCTCGGCGAACTTCGGGAGGTACTTCTTCTTCTGCTCGGGGGTCCCGAACAGCTTCAGGGGCTGCGGGACGCCGATCGACTGGTGGGCCGACAGCGTGGCGGAGCACGACGCGCAGTACTCGGTGACGGCGGCGAGGATGCGGCCGTAGTTGGTCTGGGACATGCCCAGGCCGCCGTACTCGGTGGGGATCTTGATGGCCCACAGGCCGAGGTCCGCGAAGCCCTTGAGGACGTGCGCGGGGATCTCTTCGTTGCGGTCGATGGCCTCGCCGTCGACGTTCTCTTCGCAGAAGGCGCGGATCTTCGCGATCACGGCGTCGCCCGCGGCCTTGTCCTCGGGGCTCTGCTCGGGGAACGGGTACGCCATCCCCATGTCGATGTCGCCCATGAACATGGACGCCATGAAGGACTTCGACTTCCAGTCGAGCTCGCGGCTGTCTTCCGCGACGGCGACCGACTTCGCCTCTTCGATGTTTCGATTCTTGTTTTCGATGGCCGTCATCTCTGCTCCTGCTGCCTTGCCCGGGCTCTTCTTGAATGAATGGTCATTCAGCAAGCGATGGATAGGCGAGATGAGCGATCGATGCAAGGGGAATGAATGGGTGTTCAGTCGCTTTCGGAGGGGGCGGACTCGGCCGGGGTCGCGGTCTCCGCCCCGGGCTCCGGCGGAGCCCCGGGCTCGGGCGTGGGCACCTCGAGCTTCTCGGCGTCGACGCGGTCGGCGAGGTACGCGGCGTCTTCGACCCACTCGGCGCGGTCGGCGAGCCCCGCCGCGGACCACGTGAGGTCGCCCCGGGGCGGCGTGCCCGGGGGGCCGGGCAGATCGTCGAGCACCGGGTACTCCCGCCGCGGGCCGGCCCAGGCCTCCTGACCCTCGCGGGAGAGCAGCGCGAACAGGACCGCGTGCGCGTGCAGGGGGCTGCCACCCGCGGGGACGGCCCCCACCGAGGCCGACCAGGGGACGCCCGCCTCCTGTCGATCCGGGAGGAGGAGCTCGACGCCCGCCTCGGCGACCAGCCCGTCCGCGGTCACGCGCGACATCCCGGGGTCGAAGTCCGGGAGGACGTGCCGGTGGAAGGCGACGTGGTCCACGACGGCCAAGGACGCCTCGCGTCGGGACACCCGCAGCACGGCCGCCGCCGCGTCCGCGACGACCGCCCCGTCGCCCCGGGTGTTGGCCCGCAGGCCGCCGAGGAAGCGCCCGGTCTTGGCCTCCCCGTGGTCCGCGAGGCTCACCGCGATCGTCTCTCGGAACATCGGGGCGCCGGCGGGGGGGCGCGCGATCTTGCCCAGCCACCGACCCTCGCCCAAGTCGAGGATGGAGAGGGGGCGGTTGGCCATGAGGCGCTTCGCCACGATCACCTGGGCCCGCACGGACAGCGCCACCGTCTTGCCGTCGAGCCCGCGGAACCGGGGGTCGACCCGCTCCAGCAGCTCCTCGTCCAACGGCTGGAGTCCGGCGCCGGCGGACGCGGCCCGGGCCGTCCGGGGGCCGTGCAGGAGCAGGAGGTCGACGCCCGCGGCCCGCTCGGCGATCGCGTCCGAGCCCGCCGTCACGACCGTCACCGAGAGGTCCGGATGCTGCACGCGTACGACGCGGAGGGCGGGCTCGAGCAGCGCTCCGTCGACGTCCGTGAGGATGGTCACCGCGCCCGCCACCTCGGGGCGCCGCGTCTCCGGCGTGAGCGCCTCCTCCTCGAGCGGATCGAGGGGCGGGAGCTCGTCGCGACTCGGGCAGGCGACGGCGACGACGGCGGCGACCGCGAGGAGCGGCAGGGGCAGCGAGCGACGGCGCATGCCCGCGGTCTACCACGGACCCCTGTAGAATCACGGGCCGCCCCGGCGGAGGGAGGACGATCTTGGCGCGGAAGCCGACGCCCGAGTTCAAGGGCACCGATCGCTACGAGATCCGACGGACCCTCGGGGTCGGCGGCATGGGCGTCGTATACGAGGCCTACGACCGGGAGCGCGGCATCCCCGTCGCGCTGAAGACCCTGCGCAAGGTCGATCCCGCCGCCATCTACCGCTTCAAGCGCGAGTTCCGGGCGGTCGTGGACGCGAACCACCCCAACCTCGTGCGCCTCTTCGAGCTGGTGCAGGACGACAAGGGCCGCTGCTTCTTCACCATGGAGATGGTCGGCGGCGTCGACTTCCTGCGCTGGGTCGGCCACGAGACGTGGCCCGGCGCCGATACGCGCACCGGCATCGCCCGTACGTCCGAGAAGCGCCCGAAGACCGCCTCGGACCGGCCCGAGCCGCCCCCGCCCGCCGTCGACGACGCCTCGCCGGAGCCGACCGGCGCCGCGCCCCCGATCATCGCCACGGAGAACCTCGCCGACGCGCCGTCCCAGGTGCACACGGAGGTGACGCGCAACTGGAAACACGGGACGTCCGTGGAGTTCACCGCGCCCACGGCGGAGATCGCCCGGGAGGACCGGCCCAAGGCCCCGGTGTTGCTGGAGAAGCGCCTGCCGCAGTACGGCAAGAAGAAGGAGGGGACCTACACCCCCGCGCGGGTCGGGTTCGACGGCGAGTCGTTCCGCGGCCTCGACATCCCCCGGCTGCGGTCGGCCCTGCGCCAGCTCGTCGAGGGCATCTCCGCCCTGCACTCGATCGGCTGCCTCCACCGCGACATCAAGCCGTCGAACGTCCTCGTGACCCCGGAGGGCCGCCTCGTGCTGCTCGATCTCGGCCTCGTGACGATGATGGCCCCCGCCGAGGCCAGCATCGAGCGCTACGTGGCGGGCACGGCCGCCTACATGTCTCCCGAGCAGGCCACCGCGCGGACCCTCACGGAGGCGTCCGACTGGTACAGCGTGGGCGTGATGCTCCACGAAGCGCTCACCGCGAGCCGGCCGTTCCGGGGGCGGTTCGAGCACGTGATCAAGGCCAAGCAGGGCCCCGAGCCCCCGCCGCCGTCCCACTTCGTGCCGGGCGTGCCCGCGGACCTCGACGAGCTGTGCGTGGCGCTGCTCAAGAAGCGGCCCAAGGACCGGCCGACCGGCAAGCAGATCCTGGACCGGCTCCTCGCCGGGGAGGCCTCCGATCCGGGGATGCAGGCCACGGCCGCGCGGCTGGCGCCCGTCCAGGCGGGGGTCCGTGGGGCCCCGTTCGTGGGGCGCGCGGACGACCTGCAGCTCCTGCGCGACGCGTTCGACCGTCGGGGCCGCGGGGAGGCCGTGACGGTGCACATGACGGGCCCCTCCGGGCTCGGCAAGAGCGCCCTGCTGCGGCGCTTCCTGGACGAGGCCACCGTGAGGCGGAAGGCCGTCGTGGTGATCGGTCGCTGCTACGCCAGCGAGTCGGTGCCCTTCAAGGCCCTGGACGGGGTGGTGGACTCGCTGTCCCGCCACCTGCGCTCTCTGAAGCGGGTGGAGGTCGAGGCCGTGCTCCCGCGCGGCATCGCGGCCCTCGCCCAGGTCTTCCCCGTCCTGCGCCAGGTCGAGGCCGTGGCGGCGACACCGGGGGCGTCGGGCAAGGGCGGGGGCGGGGGGCTCGACCCCGACGAGCTGCGGAGCCGCGCGTTCACCGCGTTTCGGGAGCTCGTGGCCCGGATCGCCGATCGCAGGCCGCTGATCATGGCGGTGGACGACCTGCAGTGGGGCGACGAAGCGGGGGTGAAGGTCCTCACGGAGCTGACGCGATCCGCCGATCCGCCCCGCCTGCTGCTGGTCCTGGGCTACCGGAGCGACGGCGTCGAGGCCGACGGCCCCTTGGCCGAGCTGCGCACCGTGCACGGGCTGCCCGCGGTGCCCCGGGGGACCGAGAAGGGCGAGGGCTTCGTGCACGAGGTCGGGAACGTCGTGGAGCTCCGCCTCGGTCGCCTGAAGCCCGGCGAGGCCCGGGAGCTCGCCACGCGCCTGCTCGGCGACGACCGCCCCGAGTGGGCGGCGGCCGTGGAGGCGGAGTCCGCGGGCAACCCGCTGTTCGTCGAGGAGCTCGTCCGGTGGACGCAGGAGGCGGCGGACGAGCCCGGCGACGACGACGAGGTCCGCCTGGACGACGTGCTCCGCTCGCGGATCGACGCGCTGGACGCGGGGGCCCGGGGTCTGCTGGAGACCGTGGCCATCTCCGGGCGACCCATGGCGAGGCGGCTGGCCTTCGCCGCGGCGGGCCTCAAGGAGTCCGACCAGGCCGAGATCCAGGCGCTGCTCGGCGGCCGCTTGCTGCGCACGGGCGGCGGCGACGAGACGACGCTCCTCGAGCCGTTTCACGACCGCATCCGCGAGGCGGTGCTGCTGGACCTCGCGGGGCCCGGTCTGCGCGCCCGCCACCTCCAGCTCGCCAAGGCGATGGAGTCCCTCGGTTCGGGGAACGCAGAGACCCTCACCGAGCACTTCTGCGGGGCGGGGGAGCTGGACCGGGCGGGCGTCTACGCGGTCGCCGCGGCGCGCCAGGCGGGGAGCGCGGGGTCCTTCGGGCGCGCCGCGACGCTCTACCGGCTGGCCCTGCGCCTGCGCCCGGACGGGGAGGACCGGCGCGCCCTGCGCGGCGAGCTCGCCGACGCCCTGGCCCGGGGTGGTCGAGGGGCGGAGGCGGCGGAGGAGTTCCTCGCGCTCGCGGCCGACTCGCCCGCGGACGAGGCCCTCGCGCTCGAGCACCGCGCGGCCTCTCAGTACCTCGACGCGGGCCGCCTGCACGAGGCCCTGGGGCGGCTGGAGGCGCTCGCGCTGCGCCTCGATCTGGAGGTGCCCCGGGAGCGGGCCGTCGTCCGCCGCTCGTCCTGGATGCGCAAGCTGCGGTCGGTCCTCGGCGGGGGCGAGTCGGATCCGCCCCGCGGTCCCGCGGTCGAGGACGCCCTCGAGCAGCGCCGCGTGGACGTCCTCGAGGGTTTCGTCGAGGCCCTCCGGGTGCTCGATCCGGCGCGGGCGCTCCTCGTCTCCGAGCGTCGCCTCGCGGCCGCCCGCGGCCTCGCGGATCGCGCCCGCTGGGCCCGGGCCGCGGCCGCTCACGCGGCCCTCTTGGCGGGAGAGGGGGCCGGAAACAGCAAGGCCGTGTTCGGGCTGCTCGCCGGGGCGCGCGGGGTCCTGGCCGAGGCCGACGACGTCGTGACCCGAGCGGTGGTGTTCGAGGCCGAGGCCGAGCACGCCCTGCAGGACGGCGCCTGGAAGGCCGCGGGGCAGCGGTTCGAGGCGGCGCGGGAGGCGCTGGCCGGGGGCCGTCGGCACGGCTGGCTGCGCGCGCGGATCGGGCGGTCGGCCGCGATCGCCGAGCTGCAGCGCGGTCGGCTCCGCTCGGTGCGGGCCCGCGTGCGGGTGGGCCTCGAGGACGCCGAGGCCCGCGGAGATCTCGTCTTCGTGGGCGCCCTGCGCAGCGGCTCGCTCGTGCTCCACCACCTGGCCCACGACGACACGGGCAGCGCCCGGGCGGGCGTCGCGGCGGCGATGCAGCCGTTCCGGAACCAGGCGTACCTGCTCCCGAACTTCGAGGGCGCCCTCGCGGACACGATGATCGACCTCTACGTCGGCGACGCCCCGGCGGCCTGGCGTCGCGTCGAGCGCAACGGGGAGCGGCTGGCCCGCAGCTTCCTGCTCACGCGCCGCGACGTCGGGGTCCGAGCCGACTTCCTGCGCGCCCGCGCCGCCCTCGCGGCGGCGGCGCTTCAGCTCCGGGCGGCGGCGGGCGACGAGGTGGCGGGTCACCTCCTGCAGCCCCCGCCCACGCCGACCGCGGCCCCCGCGCCCCCGCTGCCGAGCCCGGCGACGCTCCTCGCGGAGGCCCGTCGCATCGCCAAGCGCCTGGAGAAGTCCCGAGACGAGTGGGTGACCGCCGTCGGCGCCCTGGTGACGGCGGGCGAGCGCGCCGCGAGCGGGGAGCCCCGGGACGCGGCCGCGACGCTCACGGTCGCCGCCGAGCGCTTCGACCGCTGCGGGATGGCCCTGTACGCGGCCGCGGCGCGGCTCCGGCTCGCCGAGGTCACGGGCACGGACGACCGGGACGCCCGCGCCGTCTTCGAGGCGGAGGGCGTCGTGCACCCGGGCCGGCTCGCGGACCTGCTGGCCCCCGGCTTCCCGCCCCCGACGCCGTGAGCGACGACCTCACGCGGCGGACCTTCGTCCAGGGGGTGGCCGCCGCCGGGGCCCTGCTCCCCGCCGCCTCGGCCGCGGCGGAGGCCCCCGGGCGGGATCGAGCCGCCGACCTCGCGGGTACGTCCCACGCCGCCTTCGGCGCGCCCGCCCTGGACGTCGTGCCCGTCGCCTGCGCCGTCAACGGAGAGGCGCGCGCCTTCGACGTGCGCCCCGCCGAGACCCTGCTCGACGTCCTCCGGGATCGCCTCGATCTGACGGGCACCAAGAGGGGCTGCGGCCACGGCGCCTGCGGGGCCTGCACGGTGACGGTGGACGGGACCACGCGGGCGAGCTGCCTGCTGCCCGCCACCGCCGCCGACGGGCGCGAGGTCGTCACGATCGAGGGTCTGTCCGGGGACGGACTCCACCCGGTGCAGCGGGCCTTCCTCGCCGAGGACGCCCTGCAGTGCGGCTTCTGCACGCCCGGCTTCGTGGTGGAGGCGATCGCCCTGTACGACCGGCGTCGCGCGGCGGGCCTCACGGGCGAGCCGACCCGCGCGGAGATCGAAGCCGCCCTCGCGGGCCACCTGTGCCGGTGCGGCGCCTACGTGGGGATCCACCGGGCCGTCGCCGCCGCGTGCGCCGGTCGCTACGACGAAGCAGACCCGCCCTTCCCGCGCCGCGAGGCCGCGGAGAAGGTCACGGGGCGCGCGGTCTACACCGTCGACGTGCGGCTCCCCGGGATGCTCGTGGGGCGGATCCTCCGGTCGCCGCACGCCCGGGCTCGTCTGCTCGCCGTGGATCCATCCGGAGCGCTCGCCCTGCCCGGCGTGCACGCGGTCGCCGACCTGTTGCACGGGACCCGCCGGGTCCGCTTCGCGGGCCAGGAGATCCTCGCGGTGGCCGCGGACGACGACGCGACCGCCCGGGCCGCCCTCGGCCGGGTGCGCGTGGAGTACGACGTGCTGGAGCCCGTCGTCGATCGGCGCGACGCGGAGGCGGCGGGCGCGCCCCCGGTCCACCACGTCCTCGCCGACGACTGGATCAAGGCGGCCGAGGTCTCGGTCTTCCCGGGCCCCACCCGGGGCAACGTGAGGGGGCCCGTGGTGACGACCTCCTGGCGCCCCGAGGCGGTGCCCGGCGTCCTCCGCGACAACCCCGTGAGTGCCGAGACGTACCGCGCTCACGCGCAGTCTCACGCGCCCCTGGAGCCCCACGCCTGCGTCGCTCACTGGCCGGGGCCGCGGAGGCTCGAGGTGTACGTCTCCACCCAGTCGGTGACCGACGTGGCCGAGGACCTCGCGGTCCGCTTCGGGCTGCCTCGGGAGGACGTCGTGGTGCGGGCCGAGCACATCGGCGGGGCGTTCGGCGCGAAGGCGCTGCTCACGATGGAGACGGTCGCCGCCGCGGAGCTGGCGCGGGTCGCGGGTCGACCGGTCGCGGTCGTGCTCGATCGGGCGGAGGAGATGGTCGCCGGGGGCTACCGCCCGGCGGTGGACCTGGACCTGGAGCTGGCGGCGGGCGAGGACGGCCCCGCGGCGGTGCGGGCGCGGGCGCGGACGATGGGGGGTGTCGCGGTCGGGTCGGTGTCGGCCGCGATGCTGCGGTTCCCCTATGTGAGGGGCCGCCCCCCGAAGGACCTGCGGGACTTCGACGTGTTCACCAACGACTCGCCCGCCGCGCCGCTGCGGGCTCCCGGTGGGCCGCAGGCGTACTGGGCGCTGGAGCAGGCGGTGGATCGCGTCGCCCACGCCCGGGGCGTGGATCCGCTGGCGCTGCGGGAGGCGTGGGACGCGGGCCACCTGCGCGCCCGCCTGTACCCCTGGGCGCGCACGATCGAGGCGTGGTCGGGGCGGGGCCCGGTGGGGGCGGAGGCCGGTCGGTACCGCCGCGGCGTGGGCCTGGCGGCCGCGACCTGGTTCTACCTGGTGGAGCCGCGCGTGAGGGTGCGCGTGAGCTCGTCGCCCGACGGCTTCGCGGTGGCGTGCGCCGCCCAGGACTTCGGCAACGGGATCCGCACCGTGCTCGCCCGGGCCCTGGCCGCGCCCCTGGGCATCTCCCCGGGCGACGTGACGGTCGAGCTGGGCCACTCGGACCTGCCGATCGGGCCCCACTCGTCGGGCAGCCGCTCCACCGCCTCGGTCGTTCCCGGCGTGCTGCACGGCCTCGAGCAGCTCCTCCCCCGCCTCCGACGGGCCGCCGACCGGGCGTTCGGGGGGGGGCCGTGCACGCCCGCTCCGGGGGGTCTCGCGGGCGCGGATCCCGACGACCCCGGACGCGTCGTGCCCTGGTCGGAGGTCCTCGCCCGCGTCCCGCCGCTCTCGGTGATCGGGCGACGTCGACCGGATCCGGGGGGCATGTACTTCCCCTTCGCGATCACGGGCGTGAACTCCGGAATGCTCACGACCGGCGCGCTGCAGTGCACGGAGGTCGAGGTCGATACCCGGCTCGGCTCCGTCCGCGTGCTGCGCTCCTGGACGGGACTGGCGGTTGGCCGACGCGTGGCCCCCGCCCTCGCGCGATCGCAGGTTCAGGGCGGGCTCTTGATGGGGATGGGCTACGCGCTGTTCGAAGAGCGTCGACGGGATCCGCACTACGGGTTCGTCCTGACGCGGGGCCTCGAGGACTACCGCGTCCCCACGCTCGCGGACGTCCCCGAGCTGAACATCCACTTCGACGACACCCCCCTGGAGTCCGCCCGCGGAGGGCTCGCGGGCCTCGCCGAGCTGCCCGTGGTGGCGATGCCCGCGTCGATCGGCAACGCCCTGCACCACGCGCTCGGGGTCCGGTTCCACAACCTGCCGCTGCGCCCGTGGGCGGTGCTGGAGGCCCTGCGGTGATCCGCTTCCCCCGGACGCTGCGCGAGGCGGGCGCCTCCCCCGGGGAGTTCCGGGCGGGGGGGACGGACCTCGGCGAGCGCCTGCAGTCGGGGGTCGCGAGCGGTCCCCTGGTGGATCTTCGCGACCTGGGCGGCGGCCTCCACGGGATCACCGAGGACGAGCACGGTGTCCGCGTGGGCGCGCTCACCACGCTCGCGGAGGTGGTCGAGTCGCGGCCCCTGCGGGACGTCGCCCCGGGCCTCGTCGAGGCGGTGGCGTCCACGGCGACCCCCCAGATCCGCGCGGCCGGGACCGTCGGCGGCAACCTGATGCAGCGGGTGCGCTGCTGGTACTTCCGCCACCCCCACGTCGCCTGCCTGAAGAAGGGCGGCACGCACTGCTTCGCGCGGGCCGGCGACCACCGCCTGCACGCGTGCATCGACCTGGGGCCCTGCCTGGCCCCCCATCCGTCGACGGTCGCCCTCGGGCTGCTCGCCTACGACGGCCTCGTCGTCACCCACGAGGGCGGCCCGCGCGCGATGGGCGCCTTCTTCGGCGACGGCCGGGACCCCTACCGAGAGAACGCGCTGCGCGAGCGCGAGCTGGTGACCGCGGTCGTCGTGCCGCGGGGACCCGCGGCGGGCTCGGCCTACGTGCGGGCGAAGGAGCGGCGGGGCAGCGAGTGGCCGCTCGTGGACGCGGTCGCGCGGGTGAGGAGGTCGGAGGGGACGATCGTCGAGGCGGCCGTCGCCCTCGGGCACGCCGCCAACCGCTCGCTGCGGCTGGACGCGGTGGAGTCCGCGCTCGTGGGTCGGCCACCGACCCCCGCGGTGCTCGCGGAGGCCGCGGCCCTGTCCACGGACGGGGTCCGGGCGCCTCCCCGGACGGCCTACAAGCTGCCGATCGTGCGCGGGGTCGTCCTCACGGCGCTCGAGCGCGCGGCGGGGGTCGGCTGATGCACCTGTGTCGGTTCCTGCGCTGGAAGACGGGCTACGGCGAGCTCTTCACCGACGAGCGCGAGCTCGCCGAGATCCTGGGCCGCAACGAGGTGCCGCTGCGGTGCCTCCGGACGCAGCAGCCGTGGGGGCCCGACGACGGCGCCGCGTGGCCCGAGCAGTGTGCTCCGGGTCGAGGGTGCTACGAGGAGAGCCCGGCGCTCACGCGGCTGCGAGCGGTCTCAGCGGACGACGCCCCGGAGCACGACGACGTCGGGTGAGGCGAGGTCCCGCGGGTCCGCCGTCGGGTCGCGGTCGTACAGGAGGAAGGACGCCTCGGCGCCCACCTCGATCGCGCCGAGGCCGTCGAGCCCCCACCACTCCGCGGGCGCGGTCGTCCCCGCCGCGACGATCGCCTCGGCGTCGAGGCCGGCGTGCCCGAGCAGCTCGAGCTCGGCGCGGTCGATCCCCGCGGTCCGGGTATTGCCGAAGTCCGTCCCGTAGAGCACGACCGCCCCGGCCTCGCGCAACCGGCGGAGGTTGTCCACGGCGGCCGCCGAACCCCCGAACGCGCGCAGCGTCGACACCACCGCCCGATCGGACCACGCCTCCAGCGCCTCGTCGGAGAGCGGCTCGGTGGGGGTGTGGGCGAGGACGTCGGCGCCGATCGCCGCCGCGAGGAGCGCTTGGTCGCTCCCGAGGGCGTGGGTGGCGACGCGCAGGCCCAGCTCGTGGGCCCGGGCGGCGGCGGCGCGCAGGGCGGTCTCCGAGAGCCCCGGGGAGCCCGTGATCGGGAGCTTGACGACCACCGCCCCGGCTTCGGCGAGGCTCTCGACCGCGGCCACGGCCTCGTCCGCGTTCGCGCACTCCAGGCCGTAGCCCGCGGCCCCCCAGCCGCGCGTCGGGTACCCCCCTGGACCGGTGACCATCGGGCCCGACCCCACGACCCGGACGTCCCCGAAGTCCGTGGAGAAGAAGGCCATGGGCGCCGCGAGGTCGACGGCCGCGGCGATCCCGCCGTCGCCCATCGCGCCCGCCTCGGGGAGGTAGAGCAGGTGGACGTGGGAGTCGACGAACCCCGGGAGGACGACCCGTCCGTCGCCCGGCACCACGGTCCGGGCTCCCGCCTCGGCCTCGCCGGAGGGGACGACGGCCGT
Organism: uncultured Rickettsiales bacterium; assembly: GCA_964512225.1. Taxonomy (GTDB): domain Bacteria; phylum Myxococcota_A; class UBA796; order UBA9615; family UBA9615; genus CAZEKB01. Next base: position 37,453 of record CAZEKB010000012.1, read on the forward strand.
GACCAGGCCGTCGTCCACCACCACGTCGACCGGCCCATCCGCGCCCATCGGCACCACGCTCCGCAGCAGGAGGCTCCGGGCTCGGGCGTCGGCGGCGGGCGGGCCGGTGATCTTGGCCGCGCCCGCGGGTCCGCAGGCGGAGAGCAGGAGCGTCAGGGCTCCGAGGAAGACGATCAGGCCGAGGATGGTGAGGTCTTGGGGGGGCGTTCGCATGCCGGGGGTACGGGGTCGGGCGCGAACCGGATCGGGCGGGCGGCTCAGCGGATCCAGAGCGGTCCGCCCGTGCCCCCCCGGGGTTGCTCCTTGCGGCCCGGGAGGATCTCCCGGAGGTACCGCTCCGCGGTGTCGCCCCGGTAGTGCTGGGGGTACCCCAGGCTGATCTCCTCGAAGCGGGTGCCGTCGCGCCAGTCGGTCGCGCGCATGTGGAGGTGGCCGCTCACGACCGCGTGGGCGCGATAGCGGGTGTGCCAGTCCCGCGTGAGCGTGGTGCCGCACCACAGGCTGAAGCGGGGGATGCGGGGCAGGCGGACGAGGTCCGCCCGCAGCGGCCAGTGGTTGATCAGCACCGTCCGGGTGTCGGTCGGCAGGGCGTCGAGGCGACGCTCGGACTCGGCCACGCGGGCCCTGCACCAGGCTTCGCGGCTGGGGTGCGGGTCGGGCTTGAGGTGGAACTCGTCGGTGCACAGGATGCCGGTCTCGCCCGCCCACCGCAGGGCGTCCTCGCGGGCGACCTCGGCGGGTCGGAACGAGTAGTCGTAGCCCACGAAGAGCAGCGCGAGCACGAGCGGGCCGTCCGCCCCCTCCCACACGGCCCACGGGTCCTCGGGCGTGAGCACGCCGCGGGCGCGGCAGGCGTCCACGAGCGCCGCGTACTTCGCCTCGCCCCGGGGCTCGTCGGGCTTGCGGCTCCACAGCTCGTGGTTGCCGGGGACCCAGAGCAGCCGCGCGAACCGGGGGCTCAGGGTCTCGATCACCCACTCGACGTCGGCGACCTCTTCGCCCAGATCGCCCGCGAGCACGAGCCAGTCCTGGGGGTGGGGCTCGATCCGCTCGATCGCGGCCCGGTTCCGCCGGTGCCGGACGTGCAGATCGGAGAGGCCGAGCAAGCGCATGAGGGGCCTCTTAGCACCCGTCGGCGACTTGCGCGGCCCGGCGACGGCGGCGGATAGTGCGGGCATGACGCGGGACCTGGACGCGACGTATCCCTATTGGCTCGGGGGCCGCCCCGAGGCGCCGAACCAGGCCCTCCCGGTCACGGACAAGTACACGGGCGACGTGGTGGCGCGGGTCGCGCTGGCCGACGCCCACGCGATCGAGCGCGCCATCGCCGCGGCCACGGCCGCCGCCCCCGCCATGCGTCGTCTGCGGGCCTACGAGCGCAAGGCGGTGCTCGATCACTGCGTGACGCGGCTCCTCGAGGAGCAGGAGTTCCTGGCCCGCATGCTCCAGATCGAGGGCGGCAAGGCGCTCCCCCACGCTCGGGGCGAGGTGACGCGCCTCATCGACACGTTCCGCGTCGCCTCGGAGGAGGCGGTGCGCATCGGCGGGGAGGTCCTGCCCCTGGACATCAGCGCCCGGGCTGCCGACTACCGCGGCATGTGGCGACGCGTGCCGATCGGACCCTGCTCCTTCATCTGTCCCTTCAACTTCCCGCTCAACCTCGCGGCCCACAAGATCGCCCCCGCGATCGCCGCGGGCTGCCCGTTCGTGCTCAAGCCCGCCCCCCGTACCCCGCTGGGGGCGCTGTTCCTGGGGAGCATCCTCGCCGAGACCGACCTGCCCGACGGCGCGTTCAGCATCGTCCCGTGCTCCATCCCGGACGCCGCCCCGCTCGTGGAGGACGACCGCCTCAAGCTGCTGTCGTTCACGGGCAGTCAGAAGGTCGGGTGGGAGCTCAAGGCGCGGGCGGGGCGCAAGAAGGTGGTGCTGGAGCTGGGCGGGAACGCCGCCTGCATCGTGGACGAGGACGCCGATCTCGACGACGCCGTGGCCCGGATCACGATCGGCAGCTTCTATCACGCGGGCCAGTCCTGCATCGGCGTGCAGCGGCTGCTCGTGCACGAGCGCATCTACGACGACTTCAAGGCTCGCCTCGTGGCCGCCGCCGAGGCGCTCCCCACCGGCGACCCGCGCGAGCCCGGGACCTTCCTGGGGCCGATGATCGACGCGCGCGAGGCGGCCCGCGTGGAGTCCTGGGTGCGCGACGCCGAGGCGGCCGGGGCGACGGTCCTGTGCGGGGGGACCCGCGACGGCGGCCTCGTCACCGCGACCGTGCTCGAGGACGTCCCCAAGGACCAGGCGGCCTGGTGTCGGGAGATCTTCGGTCCGGTGGTGGCGCTGCGCCCCTTCTCGACGTTCGACGAGGCCCTGGCCGAGGTGAACGACTCGGACTTCGGCCTGCAAGCGGGCGTGTTCACGCGGGACATCTACAAGGCCCACCGCGCCTGGGACGAGCTTGAGGTCGGCGGGGTCGTGGTGGGCGACATCCCCAGCTGGCGCGTCGACCACATGCCGTACGGCGGCGTGAAGGAGTCCGGTCTCGGCCGGGAGGGCCTCCGGTACGCGATCGAGGACATGACCGAGATCCGGCTCCTCGTCCTGCGGACGCCCCCCGGGGAGCGCGGTTGAGTCCCGACGAGCCCGCCGATCCGCACGCCGGGGCGCCGCCGGGGCTGCTGCCCGACGCGCCCTTTCCGGACGAGATCGCCAAGCCGCCGTCCCGGCTGATGGCCACCGGCGAGTGGAGCGGGGCGGGGGACGCCATCCTCCGCACCGCCCTGAGTCGACTCCCCGAGGTGGGGTACGAAGCGGGCCCGTCGCCGGGCGTCGTGGGCCGCCTCAAGCGTCGCCTCGCGGACCTGCTGATGCGGCCGGAGGTCGAGCTCACGATCGTGGCGCTGATTCTCGCGTCGATCGTGGGGCTGTTCCTGGAGATGAGCCTCCCGAAGGGGGGGCTGCGCACCGCCGTGTTCGTGGGCGGCGAGATCATCACCTGGACCTTCGTCGTCGAGCTGAGCCTCCGCTTCTGGGTCGCGCGCAAGAAGCGTCGCTTCTTCCGCCGCTACTGGGTCGACATCGTCGCCGTGCTCCCGGTCCTGCGGCCGCTGCGCTCGCTCCGCGTGCTGCGGATGCTGCGGATCTTCCGGGCGGGCGCGCTGTTCAACCGGCGCCTCAGCGTATTCCAGGACTCGCTGCGCGGGACGTTCAGCGAGCTGACGACCCTGGCGACGGTCACGGCCGCGCTCGTGCTCGGCTCGGCCCTCCTCCTGCTGGTGGTGGAGGGCCCGACCAACGACGACTTCGGGACCCTCGAGGATGTCCTCTGGTACAGCGTCTACAGCCTCATCGGCGGGGAGCCGATCGGGGTCTCGCAGACGCCCTCGACCTCGCTGGGGCGGGTCGCCACCCTCCTCCTGATGTTCGGGGGCCTGACCACGTTCGGCGTGTTCGTCGCCACGGTCTCGGCCTCGATGGTGCAGCGCTTCGCGGGGCGCGTGGAGATCAACGCGATGGATATGGACGAGCTGCGCAAACACACGATCGTCTGCGGGTGGAACGCGGCCGGCGGCGGCATGCTGCTCGAGCTGCTGGGGGCGGGGGCCGATCCCGCCCCGGTGGTGCTGATCACGCAGGACGAAGAACTGCCCGCGGACCTCCCCAAGGAGGGCTTGCGTCGCGAGCTGCTGTACCACCTCGCGGGCGACTACACGAAGGTCGACGTGCTCGAGGAGGCGGGCGTGCGTCGCGCGGCCACGGCGATCATCCTCTCCGACTGCCTCGCGCCCCGCTCTCCCCAGGACCGCGACGCCCGGACCGTGCTCGCGGCCCTCACCGTCGAGCGGCTGGCGCCCGGGATCTTCACCGTGGCGGAGCTCACGAGCCGCGAGAACGCGGGCCTCCTGAAGATGGCGGGCGTCGAGGAGATCATCGTCCCCGACGAGTACACGGCGACGATCCTCGGCTCGGCGAGCCGCAACCGGGGGATGGTGTCGATCCTCGACGAGATCCTCTCCGCTCGCGTGGGCAACTCGCTGTACAAGGTGCGGGCCCCCAAGGCGCTGCACGGCGTGGCGGCGGGGAAGCTCAGCGCGTCGCTCCGTCGCCAGCACGACGCCATCTTCATCGGCATCGAGCGCCCGGACTTCCACAACCCCGACCAGTCGGCGACGATCGTGAACCCGCCCGGCGACGAGAAGGTCCGGCCGGGGGACCACATCGTGGTGATCGCAGAGCGGCCCCCCGAGTTCTGATGGCCGCGCGCCGAGCCCTCGTCGTGGTCGGGGCCGTGGTCCTGTTCGCGGGGGCGCTCGCCCTTCGCCTGATCCCCGTCGACGACGTCCCCGTTCACCGCGACTGGGCCTGGTTCCTGCGCTCGGCGGGGGCCCACGCCGTGGGCGCGCCGCCGGTGTCCAACCACGCGTTCCTGTACACGTCCGTGCCCGTCGTCGGGTTCGGGAAGCTGCTCGCGCTGGGGGGGCTCCGCGGCGCGCTGTGGGCCTGGGCGGCGCTCGCGGCGCTGGCGGCCCCGGCCACGGCCTGGGCGGTCCACCGCGCGGGCGGGCGGCCCGTCGTCGCGCTCCTGGCCGGCCTCGTGGTCGCGGCCTCGCCCACGGACATCACCTGGGGGCGCGGCCTCGAGTCGCCGTACCTCGCCACGACGCTCGTGGCCCTCGGCGCCGTGGGCTGGACCGCCCTCGACCGACGCTGGGGCGGGGCGCTGCTCGTCGCCGCCTGGACCCTCGCGGCGGGGATGCACGTGGGCCTCGTGGGCCTCGCCGCGGCGGCCCTCGTGGGCGTGCTGTGGGAGGGAGCCCGGCGGCGGGAGCGGGAGGGAGTCGCGGCGAGCGCCCGGTTCGTCGCGCCCGCCCTGCTCGCCGCGGCCCCGGCGGCCTGGATCCTGCTCCGGTTCGACGTGCACCGGCTGCTCTCGGACGTCGTGCTGTTGAGCCAGGGCGCGGCGGAGGGCTACGCCGGAGCCCGGACCGGGGTCGGGGCCTTCGCGGCGACGCTCGGGTGGACGCCCGTCCTCGCGATCCCGGTCGTCGTGGTGATCGTCGCGGGCGCGGTCCGGGGGGGAGAGGCGACCGCCGGCCCGACGCTGTGGCCGGCCCTGGCCGCGGGCGTCGCCCCGTACCTCGCCGGGTTCCTCGCGACGGGGTACCTCTCCGACGATCACTCCGCCGCGCTCCTCCCCCTGCTGCTCGCGGCCGCCCTCCCCGCGGCCCGACGCTTCGGACCCGCCGCGGCCGGGCTCTGGGCCGCGTCCACGGTGTGGCTCCTCGTGCCGTCTTCGGCCACGCCGCCCGAGCGCGCGGCGCCGTACTCGCTGGCCCTCGAGGTCGCCGACGCCGTCGACGCGGCGGTCGCGCCGGGCCGGGAGCCGCACCTGATCGTCGCCCGCGAGCTCGAGCGCGGCCTCCCCCCCGCGATGTCGGCGGACGTCCTCGGCGAGATCACGCGCGTGGTCCACGATCCCCGCCCTCCGGGGCCCCCGACCTGCGCGCTGCTGGTTCCGGAGCGGCGCAGCGGCCTGCTCGGCCTCGCGCGGGTCCCGGCCCCGACGCTGCGGCGCATCCACCGCGCCGACGTCTTCCTCGATCCCGGCTGCGCGGCGCTCCGGGAGCGCATGGGGCTGCTCTGTGCGGTCGTGCCCGGCGGGTTCTTCGAGCGCAGCCCCCCCCGTCGCGTCCCCCCGCGGGTCACCTTCGCGGGGCCGGGCTCCTGCGTTGCCCCCCTCGGCGTCGACCTCCCCGCCTTCGAGCGGCCGCAGAGACCTCAGCCATCACCTCCAGAAGATCCGCAATAGTGCAGGGAGAACAAGGACATCGCACAGCAGGGCTGTGAAGATGACCGAGCTGCCGAGCGCCCCGAAGATGACGAACGCGGTGAACGCGGAGAAGACGTTCACCCCGAACCCCGTGCACAGCAGGATCGTGGTGACCACGACCGCCCGGCCCGTGTGGAGGACGGCCGCGCGCAGCGCGTCGTCGCGGTCCTTGCCCGCGCGGATCTCCTCCTGGAACCGGACCATGAGGTGGATCGTGTCGTCCACGGCGATCCCCAGGGCCATCGTGAAGGTGACTGCGGGCAGCGGGTCGAGCAGCCAGCCCATGGCGCCCATCAGGCCGTAGCCCACCACCAGCGGCAGGGCGTTCGGGACGAGGCAGATGAGGGTGACGCGCAGGCTGCGGAAGAGGAGCCCGATCACGAGCGCGATCGTCAGGAAGGCGAGCAGGATCGAGTCCCGGAGGTCCTCGGTGATGTTGTTGATCCCGCGGTAGGCGACGAACGCCGTGCCCGTGATGTGCGCCGTCACCGGGAGCCCCTCGAACTCCCGCGCGACGGCCACGGCGGCGGCGTCCGAGAAGCGCTCGAACACGCGGCCCCCCTCGTCGGCGACGTGCAGCGACATGCGGGCGCGCCGGTACTCCGTGGTGTCGAGGATGCGGTCGAGCCCGTCGCTCCCCTCGCCGAGCAGGAGGAGCTGAGCGACCCCCTTGGTGGTGGCGGGGATCCGTCGCTCCCCGGCGGTCAGGGCGTGGAACTCCGCCACCCAGCCCGCGGGGGAGCTCACGCCCCGGACGTCGCCCCGGGCGAGGGCCCATTCCTCGAGGTCGATCATAGCCTGAAGTACCCCGGGATCCTTCATGGATTCATCAGAACCTTGAATATCTACTTCAAGGGATATGATGCCTCCGAGCTCCTCGTCGGCGATGCGGTTCGCGCGGCTCGTGGGGTGGTCCTCTTCGAGCATGCCGGTGAGGTGGTTGTCGACCTGGACGCGGGTCCCGTACCCGAGGAAGACGGCGATGACGGCGGCCGTGCCCGCGAGCACGACCCAGGGCCGGCGGATCGTGAGGCCGGCCGCGGCCGTGAGCAGCCGATCGACGCGCGTCGGGGCCTCGGGGCGGCCGCCTTCGGGGACGGCGCCCCGCGCGGTGGAGAGCACGAGCGGGACCGCCAGCACGACCGTCCCGTAGGCCAGCCCGATGCCCGCGGCCGCGTAGAGCCCGAACTCCCGGAGCACGGGCATGTCGGCGACGTAGAGCGAGAGGAACCCGATCCCCGTCGTGAGCGACGTGAGCGCGCAGGCCGCCCCCACCCGGCCCACGGCGGCCCGGATCGCGTCGGCCCGAAGGGCCGGATCGAGGGGCCGACCCGGCGGGGCCCGACGACGGACCTCCTCGTGGAAGCGGCTGATCAGGTGGACGGCGTCGGCCACCGCGATCACCGGGAGGATCGTCACGTAGGCCTGGTTGAGCAGCCCCACGGTGCGGCCGGTCCACCCCATGAGCCCGAACACCATCGCCGTGGGGACGGCCGCGGCGACCATCGCCCCCACGACGCCGTGTACGCGTCGGAACAGCAGCCCCATCAGCACGAGCATGAAGACCGAGATCAGGGGGATGGTTCGCGCCTGATCCTTGAAGAACTGCTCGAAGAAATCGGTGCGAACGGCCGGAATCCCCGCGGTGTAGAAGCGGAGGCCCTCTTCGCCGGCGAATCCGTCGAGGATGCCCCGGAGGGCGAAGACCAGCGGACGGATCGCCGTGAGGTCGGCCGCGGCGCCGTCGAGCTCGACGACCACGGCGCCCACGCGCCCGTCCGTCGAGAGCAGGTAGGGGACCCACAGCGGGTGATCCCGCAGGCGATCGCGGAAGGCGGGCCACTCGGGATCGTCGGCGTCCGGGAGGGCGTCGCCGACGGCGGTGGTGTCGATCATCCCCGGCGCGGGCGCCGAGAGCAGCGGGACGGTCGTCACCGACTGCGCCGACAGGACGCCCGGGTCGGCGGCGAGCGCGGACGTCACCTCGTCGAGGCGCCGCAGCCGCGCGGGGGTCAGGAGGGTCCCCTCCTCGGGCTCCACCAGCACGATGACCTTCGCGTCGTCCTGGCCCCAGTACTCCTTGAAGGCCTCGAGCCGGGGCACCTCCGGGTCGTCCGACCCGAAGAACGCCATCGTGTCCATGTCCACGACGAGGTCCTTGGCCCCCGCCACGACCACGAAGAAGGCGGCTCCGATCGCCAGACTGACCCGTACTCGATGGGCCAGAACCGCGACGGCGACGCGCTCGAGCAGGGGAGGGGGCACGCAGATCCTCGGGACCGGGGGCGGTGGGATCGATAGGATCGCCCCATGACTCGTTCCGTGCGACGCCTCGGGCTCTTTTTTCTGATCTCGGCGGGGCTGCTGTTCGCGGCTTGCGGTGATCCCGGGGGCACGGCCGGCGTCGGCGGGTCCGGCGCGGACGGAGACGACGACGGGGAGGTCGGGGGCGTCGACGGAGAGGGCGAGCGGTCGGATCCGGCGACCCACGGCACCGTCGTCGGCCAGGTCGCGTCCCCCCGCGGCCCGGTCGCGGGCGCGGCGGTCGTGCACGCGGGCGGCGACGCGGTGACCGACGACCTCGGCTGGTTCCGATTCGACGACGTGCCCGCGGGCGACCTCGAGCTCGACGTCGAAGCGGCGGGGTTCACGCGGGCCCGCGCGCGCCTCGACGTCGTCCCCGGCGCCTGGACCGCGACCCACGTCCTGGTGGTGCCGACGCGCGAGACCACGCTCCCCGACCCGATCGCGGGCGGGACCGTCGCTTCGGACGAGGGCGTGGAGGTCGTCTTCGACCCCGGCGGGACCTTCACGACCGAGGACGGGACCCCCGTGGACGGGCCCGTGGCCGTATCGATCGCGCTCATCAACACCCCCGCGGCGGTCGCGGCCGCGCCCGGCATGCTCGCGGTCGGCCCCGACGGCACGGACGTCCCCCTGGAGTCCTTCGGCATGGCGGAGGTCGTCCTCACCAGCGGGGGAGGCCCCGTCGTCTTCTCGGGCACGGCCACCCTCACGATCCCGCTCTCCGCCACCGGCACGGCGACGTTCGTCGACGGCGCGCTGGTCGGCCTGTGGTCCTTCGACCCCGCCCAGGACCGCTGGATCGACGAGGGTGAAGGAGTGGTCTCGGGCGGCGCGTTCGTGGCGCAGGTCACGCACTTCACGTGGTGGAACGCCGATCTGCCCATCGCCGCTTCGTCGTGCATCGAGGGCAAGGTCGAGCTCGCCCCGGGTACGCCCGCGGCCGGCTACACGATCACCGCCCTGGGCGTCGACTACCTCGGCGTCTCCGCGGCCACCACCGAGGCGAACGGCGACTTCTGCGTGCCCGTGAAGCGGGGCTCGGTCGCGAGCCTGAGCGCCGTCGGCAGCAGCCCCCGCGGCGGCGCCTGGACGTGGTCGCAGGTGGTCGCGGCCGACGACGTCCCCTCGGCGTGCGGCGGCGTGTGCACCCAGCTGGGCACGGCGACCGTGTCGAGCGTCTACTTCGACGCCGACGGCGACGGGTATACGCCCGCGCAGGGCGACTGCGAGGACACGGATCCGGCGGTGCACCCCGGCGCCCCGGACCCGGTGGGCGACGGCGTCGACCAGAACTGCGACGGGCCCGACGGCGTGGACGCGGACGGCGACGGCAGCCTCGCGATCCCGTCGGGCGGCGCCGACTGCGACGACGGCGATCCCTCCGTCTTCCCCGGCGCGGCGGAGGTCTGCGACGGCCTGGACCAGGACTGCGACGGCGCGATCGACGAGGACCCCGTGGGCGCTCCCCGGCGCTACTCGGACTCCGACGGCGACGGCTGGGGCGACCCGGCCGCGTACGTGGAGGCGTGCGTGGCGCCCCCGAACACCGTCCTCGACGCGACCGACTGCGACGACTCCACGGCGGCGGTCGCCCCGGACGCCGAGGAGACCTGCAACGGCGTGGACGACGACTGCGACGCGAGCGTGGACGAGGCGGGGGCCGCGGGCGAGACGACCTGGTACCTCGACGCCGATCTCGACGGGTACGGCGACGCGGACGCCTCGGCGCTCGGGTGCGCGGCGCCCGCGGGGTACGTGGTCGACGACCAGGACTGCGACGACACCCTGGCGTCGGTGAACCCCCTCGGCGTCGAGGCCTGCAACGGCCTGGACGACGACTGCGACGGCTCCGTGGACCCGGCGTCCTCTACGGGCGCGACGGTCTTCTACGCCGACGGCGACGGCGACGGGTTCGCGTCGGCGGGCGCGGCCACCGCGTCGGCCTGCTTCGCGCCCGTCGGCTTCACGGCGACGCTCGGGGACTGCGACGACGCGGAGCCGCTGGTGTACCCCGGCGCGCTCGAGACCTGCGCGGACACGATCGACTTCAACTGCGACGGGTCTGTGCAGTACGCCGACGGGGACGGGGACGGCGCGGCCGCGTGCCTCGACTGCGACGACGCCGACCCCGCGGTCTTCCCGGGCGCCCTCGAGAGCTGCGACTCGCTCGACAGCGACTGCGACGGCAGCCTCGTGGACTTCTTCCTGGACACGGACCTGGACGGCAGCCCGAACTGCGTCGACCCGGACGACGACGACGACGGCGTGCTCGACGGGGCCGACTGCGCGCCCGTGGACGCGACGATCTACCCCGGGGCCCCCGAGATCTGCGACGCCGTGGACAGCGACTGCGACGGAGACCTGGTGGACGGCGCCCCCGACCTCGACGGGGACTCGGACCCCGACTGCATCGATCCCGACGACGACGGCGACGGCTCCCTCGACACCGTGGACTGCGCCCCGGCGGATCCGCTCGTGTACCCCGGCGCCCCCGAGCTGTGCGACGGCCTCGACAACGACTGCGACACCGTGGTGGACAGCTGCGCGCTCGTCTCCGCGGACGCCGAGATCTACGGCGACGGGATCGGGCACGAGCTGGGAGCGACGCTCGGCTTCGGGGATCACGACGCGGACGGCCTCGATGATCTCGTCATCGGCTCCCCCGGCGCCTCCAACGCCGCGCCGTGGGCGGGCGCGGTGCACGTCTTCGCGGGCCCCGTCGCGGGCGTGCTCCCCTTGGCAAACGCCACGGCGACCCTCACCGGAGAGGCCGCCGAGGACTGGGCCGGTCGCTCGATCGCCACGGGCTGCGACTTCGACGGAGACGGCGACGACGACCTCGCCGTCGGGGCCTGGGGGCACGACACCGCGGGCGCGGCGGCGGGGCGCGTGTACGTGGTAAGCGGGCCGCTCGCGGGCACGGCGAGCCTCGGCACCGCCACCGGCGTCCTGGACGGCGAGGCGACGGGCGACTGGGCGGGCTGGTCCGTGGCCTGCGCGGGCGACACCGACGGCGACGGCAACGACGACCTGGTGGTCGGGGCCTACCGCGACGACACCGCGTCGCTCGACGCGGGCGCCGCCTACCTGATCCGGGGTCCCATCGCGGGCTCCGCGTCCCTGGCGACGGCCACCGCCAAGCTCGTCGGCGTCGCGCACCACGACTACGCGGGCTTCGCCGTGGCGGGCGCGGGCGACGTGAACGGCGACGGCTTCGACGACGTCCTCGTGGGGGCCGAGAGCGCCGACGGCGGCGGCTCCGCGTCGGGCGAGGCCTACCTCGTATACGGACCGATCTCGGGCACCGTCGATCTCGCGCTCGCCGACGCCACGTTCGTGGGCCTGTCCCCGGGCGATCGGCTCGGGTCCGCCCTCGGCGGCGTGGGCGACGTGAACGGTGACGGGACCGACGATCTCGCCCTCGGCGCGTGGGCCTCGACCGGGTCCCGGGGGGCGGCGTACGTCTTCTTCGGGGGGGTGGGCACGGCGGCGCCGGCGGGCGTCTACTCCGTCGCGGCGGCGGACGTCGTGATCGAAGGCCTGAGCCCGCAGGACGAGCTCGGCACGTGGATCGCTCCCGCGGGCGACGTCGACGGCGACGGCACGGACGGTCTGCTGGTCGGCGCTCCGGGATCGGACACCGGAGAGGCGGAGGGCGGCGCGGCGTACCTCTTCGACGGCCCCCTCGCGGGCCCGACGCTGAGCCCGAGCGCGGCCACGGCGACCTACCTGGGCGGGTTCCCGGACGACGCGGCGGGGACGTCCGTCGTGGGCGGCGGAGACGCGGACGGCGACGGCGACGACGACGTGCTCATCGGCGCGCCGGGGAACGACGCGACCATGGCCAACTCGGGCGGGGCGTACTTCCAATCGGGCGGGGGGCTGCCGTGACCTCGACGGTTGGGTACTCTGCGCGGCGATCCTCCGGAGGACCCATGCGCAGCCCCTTCGCCGTGCTCCTCGCGGTCGCCCTCGCGGCGGCTGCCTCGGGGTGCAACGAGTCCCAACTGGTACGACCCGGCGTCACGGACGTCCGGTTCCAGAACCCGCCGACGGAAGTCGACATCCTGCTCCTGATCGACAACTCGTGCTCGATGGCCGACGAGCAGGCCAAGCTCGGCGCGGGCTTCGAGGAGTTCGTCGAGTACTTCGACGTGGCGGATGTCGACTACCACATCGCGATCGTCACCACCGACATGGAAGACCCGAACCACCAGGGTCGGATGGTGTCGTCCGGCGGCGAGAAGGTCATCACCCCCCAGACGGGCGACGCGGGAGACCTGTTCGAGCGCCTGGTGGACGTCGGCACCCAGGGCGCGGGCTACGAGCGCGGGCTCGACGCGGCCTGGGCCGCCTTGACCGAGCCGCTCGTCGGCGACGAGAACCGCAACTTCCTCCGGGAGGACGCGCTGCTGTCCATCATCTTCGTATCCGACGAAGAGGACGGCTCCATCGGGCCCACGGCCGACTTCATCAACGCCTTCCGCGGGCTCAAGGGCCAGCGTCGTCGGGACGCGTTCAACGCCTCGGCGCTGGTGGGCCTGGACGAAGAGTCCAGCTCCCCCGCGGACTGCCAGAGCGGGGTCGGCGGGCAGAACAACCGCGCGTCGGCGGGGTGGCGCTACTGGGACGTCGCGGCCCAGACCGGCGGCGTCGCGCGGTCGATCTGCAGCGAGTCGTTCACCGAGATCATCACGGAGATGGGGCTCGCGAGCTCCCGCCTCCAGAACCGCTTCTTCCTCAGCCGCCTGCCCCGGGGCGGCGACCCCGAGAGCATCGAGCTTACGATGGTGAACGCGGGCGTCGACGAGCTCGGCGCCGAGGGCGTGGTCGTCCCCCCCGAGGGGCTCGAGGACGGGCTCTTCGCGTGGGTGTTCGAGACCGGTGAAGACCCCGCCGGGGACGACGACGACGACGCCGGGGACGACGACGACGCGGGCGACGAGGAGTCGCCGACCTCCGGCCAGTGGATCCGGTTCCTCGACCTGAACCGCCTGCCTCCCATCGATACCTCCCTCGTGATCCGGTACGACATATGACGTCCCTTCGACCCCGGGCGGTCCTGTTGGCCGCCGTCCTCCTCGGTGTTGCGCTGGGCACGACCGCGGGCTGCGACCCCCGCGGGGGACGCCAGGCGGCCGTCGAGTGCGAAGACTCCGGCGACTGCGACATCGACGAGGGCGAGCTGATCGCCTGCGTGACCGGCGACTGCAGGGACGTCGAGTGCCTCGAGTCCGTGGACTGCGCCCTCGGCACGTACTGCGACGTCGAGGACGACTACTCCTGCGTGGAGGGCTGCCAGTCGAGCTCGGACTGCCTCGCGGGCTTCTCCTGCGACGACGGCGAGTGCGAGCGGGACGCCTGCCGGTCGACGGTCCTCGACTGCGACTTCATGGAGGTCTGCAACGTCGACAGCGGTGAGTGCGAGCGGGCGGGCGGCGTCGTCTGCGCGCGGTGCAACGCCTCGACGCACGACTTCGACGACCAGAACACGCTCGACTTCTGCGACGACACCTTCCTGGGCCACCCGGACTGCGGCGCCGGGGCGCTGTGCGGCAACTCCGACGGGGGCGCCCAGGGCCACTGCATGCCGCCCTGCGAGACGGCCGCGGACTGCCCCCACGGCTTCCAGTGCGCGCCGCTCGTATTCGGCGCCGCGATCTGCGACAACGAGGCCACGCCCGAGTACGAGGGCGTGTGGACCAACCCCGTCTGCTTCTCGACCGAGTGCGGCCAGTAGCCGCGAAGGCTCGGCGGCTCCTCTCCTCGTCCGGCGGCCGCGTCGCGGCGCTCGCCCTCATCGTCGCGGCCTTCGTCGCCGCCCGCTGGCTCATGGTGTCCACCACCGGGCACCTGCTCTTCCACCTCGACTCCGCCGAGTACGGGATCCTGCGGGGGATCCGGCTCTACCTCGACCAGTCGACGGTCGACCTGCTCCTGCAGTCCCAGCCGCGCCTCCAGTTCGCGCTGAGCACCACGCTCGTCGCCGACATGGGCCTGCACGGCACCCTGGTCCTGGCGGGCCTGCTCGCCCACTTCGCCGTCACGGCCTTCGACGCCCCCCTCGCCACGACGACGCTGCGGACCCTCGCGATCGTGGTGTCCACGGCCGGGCTCATCGCCTGGCTGCGGACGCTCACTCGGGCGTTCCCCCGTGGCCCGGTGCCCGTCTACTTCGCCCTGCTCGTGCTCGTCGCCCCGCCGATGCTCATGAAGCTCTCGGTGCTGTTCTGGGGCACGCACGAGCTCGTCGTGGTCCTGCACGCGTTCTTCGTCCTCGCGTTCCTCCCGTGGATCGTGTCCCCCGCCCGCAGCCTGCGGGGCGCCGCTCTCCGGGCGGCCGTCGTGGGGATCGCGGGCGCGGCGGTGATGGCGGCGAATACGTCGCTGGTCCTCTTCGCGGCGCTGTTGGGGCTCTGGCTCGCGGGCTGCGCCGCCTGGGAGGTCCGGGGCACGCCCCGGCGGGCCGCCGGCGTCCTCGTGGTCATGGCGGTCGTGGGCGCGGGTGCCCTCGCGCTGTCCTGGTTCGGGCTCTCGAAGTTCGAGACGCTCGCCGCCATGGGGCTGGACGCGTCGCTCTTCGCCAACGACAAGCTCGACCAGATGTCCGGCACGTCGGTCCTTCGCGGCCCCGCGGCCTGGATGAAGGCCCTGCCGAATACGAAGGAGCTGTGGCCGGCGCTGTTCGGGTCGGCCTGGGTCCTGGGGCGGGCGGCGCTGAGGCGGCCCGCGACGTCCCCCGAGGACCATCCCCTCGTGCGGTTCTGCGCGGTGCAAGTGGTCCTCGGCCTGGTGATCATCATGTCGCTGCCCTTCGCCTACACCGGGGCTCCCGAGCAGCACTTCACGCCCCGGTACACGGCGGTCCTGCACCCGATGGGCCTGGTGGTCGTCGCGGCGTGGATCGCGGGTCGCGTCCCGTCGGTGCGCGGGCTCCCGCTGCGTCCTCTGCTGCTGGGGGCGTGGGTTTGGGTCTTCCTCCCCGGGCACCTGGAGATGATCGACCCGACGACCCCGGACGCCGCCGAGCGGTTCGACGGGACGCTCCTGTTCTACGCCCCGCTGCACGGCCAGGAGGTGGGCCCGCCCGCGTCGCGGACGAAGCTCGGCGGCGCGTCCCACTCGTTCCTGCTCGGGATGGGGCTCCTGACGCAGTACCAGCAGTTCAACTTCTGGTCCTGGCGCACGCCCGAGGAGGCTCGGGCCCTCGACCACGCGGAGATGCTGCGGCGGTTGATGGAGGGGCGGAAGGAGCACCTCGCCGGGCCCGAGTTCGACCGCTGGGACTTCTTCCGGGGAGCGGGGTACGCCCTGCGGATCCTCCTGGGCCCGGCGCGGGGGACTCACCTCCAGCCGGTCCTGCGCGCCTTCCCCGACGAGACGCGAGCGCTGGTCGCGGGGTGGGAGACGACCCCCGAGGACCTCGCCTTCCGGCCCGACCGCCCCCACTGGCAGGGGGACGCAGCGCTGCACCAGGACTTCGTCGAGTGACCGGCCGGCGGGTCAGCCCCGGGGCGTGTCCTCGCTGAGGCTGAGCCCCGCGGGGCCGGCGCGCAGTCGCCCCGCGCGCAGGGCGCGCTGCACGTAGCCGGCGACCTCCCCCGGGCGCCCCCCCGCCCTCGCCGCCGTCTCCGCCGCGAGGGCGGGCGCGAGCCCCAGGACCTCGCGCGCGAGAACGTGCAGGAGCTCGACGGGCAGGGGATCGAGCGCGAGCCCGACGGTGCGGATCGTGTCGAGAGTCGTCGCCTCGTCCGGCCGGGCGGCGAGGTCCTCGTCCGTGGCCGTGATCACGACCAGGAGCGGGCTCGCACCGATCGCCTCGTCGGCGAACAGCGAGGCGACGAACGCCAGCGTGGCGCGGTCCCGCAGCGCGTCCTCGAGGCGGAGCACGACCGGGCGCTCCTCCAGGAGTCCGCGGAGGTGCGCGCGCAGCCCGGCGTGAGCGTCCGCGAGGGCGACGCGCTCGCCCACCAGCCACCCCGCCAGGGTCTCGGCGTGCGTCGACGACGCGCCCGCTCGCGACAGCCGAGCGGCGACCTCGGGGGGCTCCAGTCCCGCGCACCGGAGGCTGCGTCGAAGCATCGGGGCGAGCCCGTCGGGCGAGGCGGGGACGGGCGAGTGGCTCGCCCGCAGCACCGTCGCCGCTCCCGCCCCGTGCGCGCGCTCGGCGAGGCGGGCGGCGAGGGCGGACGCGCCCGTGCCCGCGGGTCCCTGGAGCACGAGGCACTCGGCCCGGCGCGCGACCGAGACCTCGCGGAGCGTGTCCCACAGCAGGGCCTGCTCCTCGACCCGGCCGAGCACGGGCAGGGGCCGCAGCCCGAACAACCCGTGGGCGGCGAGGGGGAAGGGAGGTGTCGGCGCGGACTCGGGCCGGGTGGGCAGCAGGGAGATGGGGCCGCTCACGGCGCCCGTGGGGTCCGAGCTCAGCAGGCGGAGGGCGCGGATGGCGTCGGCGGCCCGGCGGCAGCGACGGTCCGGGTCCTTCAGCAGCAGCTTGCGCACCCAGAGGCCGAAGCCGCGGGGGACCGACATCCGCGGCACGAGCGCCGGGATGTAGCCGTGGAGGTGGGCGGCGACGAGGTCCTCGGCGTTGCGCGTGCGGCCGAAGGGGGGGCGCCCGGTGGCGAGCGCGAAGGCGAGGCAGCCGACGCTGTACAGGTCCGTCCACGGGCCGTAGTCGCGCCAGCGCCCGTCGAGCTGCTCGGGCGACATGTACGCGGGCGTCCCCGCGAACTCGCGATCGAAGGCGTCCCCGCGCTCGAGCTCGAGCCCGTGGGCCAGCCCGAAGTCGCCGAGCTTCGGCGGTCCCTCCGGGGAGGCGAGCAGCACGTTGTCCGGCTTGACGTCGCGGTGCAGCACGCCCCGGGCGTGAGCGTGCGCGAGCCCGCTGAGGATCCCGAGCAGGAGCTCGTACAAGCGCGGCCACGCGATCGCCCCGAGGTGGTCTCGGAGCGTCCCCGCGCCCGCGTACTCGAGCACGAGGTAGGGGGCGCCGAGGGGCACCCGACCGTCGGTGGCGTCCACCCACGCCGGGTCCACGCGGCCGTGGGCGAGCACGAGGAGGAGGTTGGGGTGGTGCAGCCGGGCCGACGCGCGGATCTCGCTCCGGAACGCCGACAGGTGGGCCGGGTCCGACGCCCAGCGCTCCGCGAGGATCTTCACCGCGACCGGCCTGCCGGACGGCCGATGGACGCCCGCCCAGACGCTGGAGTGCGATCCCCGCGCGATCGGGTCGGTGAGCTCGAACGCGCCCCGGCGGACGCTCGCCGGGGCGGCCCGGGGCGGAGCGTGGCGGGGGGGGAAGGAAGGGGGAGGAGCGCCCGGCACGGAGCCGCAGAATAGCGGCCGGGCTGTATTCTGCCGCCGGACCGATGGCGGTCCGGGAGGTACCAGATGGCCGGTTCGGGTCCCGATCTCGAGATGAGTCTCCCCCCGCAGGCCTACGAGCCGGTGCCGCCGGGGGGCTCCTACGAGCCGGTGGTCCCGGCCCACGTCGAGCTGCCCGAGTTCACGTTCAAGGCCGTGGTCGTCGGCGTGGTGGTCGGGGTGGTCTTCGGGGCCGCGAACGCTTACCTGGGCCTCAAAGTCGGCCTGACGGTGTCGGCGTCGATCCCCGCCGCGGTCATCGGCGTCGCGGTCTTCCGTGCCATGCGCAGCATCCCCGGCGTCGGTCGCGAGTCCGTGCTCGAGACGAACATCGTGCAGACCGTCGGGTCGGCGGGCGAGTCCCTCGCCGCGGGCGTCATCTTCACGCTCCCGGTGTTGATCCTGTGGGGCGAGACGCCCGGCTTCTGGCCGATCTTCCCCCTCGCGCTGATCGGGGGGCTGCTCGGAGTGCTGTTCATGGTCCCGCTCCGGCGGTTCCTCATCGTGCGCGAGCACGGGCGGCTCTCCTACCCCGAGGGCACCGCCTGCGCCGAGGTCCAGGTCGCGAGTCAGGCCGGCGGCGAGCAGGCGCGGCTGCTCTTCGCGGGCATGGGCGTGGGCGCCGTCTACACCGCGATCGAGAAGTTCTTTCACGGGTTCCCGGGTGAGGTCGACGTGGTCGTCCGCAAGGGCGACTACCGCACCGCGATCGGGGGCGACGTGACGCCCGAGCTGCTGGGCGTGGGCTACATCATCGGGCCCAAGGTGGCGGCCGTGATGCTCGCGGGGGGCGCCGTCGGCTGGCTGGTGCTGATCCCGCTGATCTACCTGTTCGGGGGCGCCTCGGCGTCGCCCATCGCCCCCGAGGAGGTCCTCGCGGTCGCGGACATGGACCACTTCACGGTGTGGAGCCGCTACCTGCGCTACGTCGGCGCGGGGGCCGTCGCCTTCGGCGGGATCTTCACGCTGATCAAGGCCTCGCCGGTGCTGGTGGAGTCGATCCGGCTCGCGATCGGCGCGGTGGGCGAGAAGATCGCCGACCAGGCCCCGCGCACCGAGCGGGACCTGCCCTACTCGATCATCGGCTTGGGCCTGGTGGTGCTCGGCCTGCTGGCGTCGTTCCTGCCGCTCATGGCGGGCGGACGCGGGTCCGTCGGCATCCTCGCCGGGGTCGCCGTCGTCGTGTTCGCCTTCTTCTTCGTGACCGTGAGCTCGCGGATCGTCGGCCTGATCGGGTCGTCGTCCAACCCGATCTCCGGGATGACGATCGCCACGGTCCTCATCTGCGCCCTGATCTTCGGGGAGATGTACGAGGCGGAGACCGCCAAGATCGCCGTCCTCACGATCGGCGCGCTGGTCTGCATCGCCGCGGCGATCGCGGGCGACACCTCCCAGGACCTCAAGTCCGGCTACCTGCTGGGGGCCACGCCCGAGCGGCAGCAGATCGGCGAGGTCATCGGCGTCATCGCGGCCGCGGCGGCCATGTCGACCGTCCTCGCGCTGCTCGCCGAGCCGATCGTCTCGGGGGAGTTCAAGGCTCCCCAGGCCAACCTGATCATGCTCGTGATCGACGGCGTGCTCGACGGCGACCTGCCCTGGGCCCTCGTCTTCGCGGGCATGGCCATGGCCTTCTGCGTGGAGATCATGGGCCTGCCGACCCTCGCGTTCGCCGTGGGCCTGTACCTGCCGATCCACCTCGCCACGCCGATCATGCTCGGCGGCCTGCTGCGACTCCTCGTGGAGAAGCGTTCGGCCCGCGACGAGGTCGACGAGCGGCGGGAGCGCGGCGTCCTCTACGCCTCCGGCCTGATCGCCGGGGCGGCGCTCCTGGGGGTGGGCGCGGCCGCCTGGACCCTGAAGTTCGGGGCGATCCCCGGCGATCCGAGCACGTCCAACTTCGCGGGGACGGTCGCCTTCGCCCTGCTCGCGGGGACCCTGCTCCTCGTGATCGCGCGGCGCCTGCACCCGGCGCGCTGATGGCCGACCTCGTCCCGTTCCGGCAGGGGCGGTTCGCGGACCTGCCCGACGCTCCCCGCGTCCCCCACCCCTACTTCGAGGCGCCGCTGGAGCGCGTGCAGGTGACGACCGCCGCCTTCGGGTCGACGACCGGCGCCTACCGCGTGCACGGCGAGGGGCCGCCGCTCCTGCTCGTGCACGGCCTGATGACGAGCTCGTACAGCTGGCGGTACGTCCTCGAGCCCCTGGGCCGCCGGTTTCGCCTGTACTGCCCCGACCTGCCGGGCTCCGGCGAGAGCTCGAAGCCGCCCGCCGAGTACACCGCCGAGAACACCGCCCGGTGGGTGGGCGCGTTCCAGGAGGCCGTGGGCATCCGCGGCTGCGCGACGGTCGGCAACTCGATGGGGGGGTACGTCTGCATGCACCTGGCGCTGCTGGACCCGGGCGCCATGAGCCGCCTCGTGAACCTGCACAGCCCCGGCTTCCCGGAGCTCCGGCTGTGGGCTCTGCGCGCGCTGCTCTCCGTCCCCGGGGGGCGCGCCCTGCTCGCGGCGCTCGTCCGCTTCGACCCGGTCCGGTGGACGCACCGCAACGTCCACTACTTCGACGAGTCCCTGAAGTCCCTGGAGGAGGCCCGCACCTACGCCGCTCCCCTCACGACGCCCGAGGGGCGCGACGCCTTCGGGCGGATCCTGCGCGACACGATGAACCCCGGCGAGATGGGGCGGTTTCAGTCCGCGCTGGCCGGGCTGCGCGACGTCGGCGGCTTCCCGATCCCGCTGCAGCTGCTCTACGCCGAGCGGGACCCGATGGTCCCGGCGTCCTTCGGTCCGCGCTTCGCGACCGCGATTCCGGATGCCGAGTTCGCCGTGCTGAAGGACGCCTCCCACTTCGCTCACGTCGACGCGCCCGAGGCCTTCCTCGAGGCGGCTGTTCCGTTCCTGAGCGGGTAGCGCCGAGGGCGCTGCGCCCTGGCGGATGAAGGCCGCCCCCGCCCGTCGGAAATGGGACCCTGCCCGGCCGACTCCCGGGGGCGGGGGCGGCTCCATCGCACGGTGAAGCTAGGGCGACCGGCTCGGGCCCGGCCACACGAATCGGGCTCAGGCGAGGATCGCCCGGATCTCCCGGCGCAGGGCGTCGATCTCGGCGTCGAGCGCGGGGCTGGATCGGCCGCCGGCGCGCTGGTCCTTGCGGAAGGCGAGGGTGGTCGCGGCGCGCACCAGGCGCTGGTGGTCCACGTTCGGGGGCAGCCAGCCGGTCCGCGTGCGGTCGACCCAGCGCGTGAGGCGCGACACGTACTCGGACGGGAGCAGCCCGGCGTCGGCCTCTTCGCGGAGCTCGTGCTCGAGGATCCGGGCCTCGTCGAGCAGGCACGCCTGGAAGATCGCGAACAGCACCAGGAACTCCACCGGGAAGAGCAGCAGGTCGATCACCGAGAGGCTCCCGGTGAAGACCGAGCCCGCGATCAGCAGGCCGTTCCACAGCGAGTGGATCATGAACGCGCCCAGCAGCCCCAGCGGGATCGCCCGCAGGCGCAGCTTCGGCGCGCGGAACTTCGCCCAGCCGATCGCGGCCCCCGCCACCGACGTGGCCGACGCGTGCATGAGGGCGCAGTACAGCGTCCGCATCGTGACCACGCCGAGCCAGCTCGCGGCGTCGCCCTCGGACGCCGCGGCCGTGAAGTACAGGAGGTTCTCGGTCATCGCGAAGCCGATTCCGGAGGCGGCGCCGTAGACGAACCCGTCGGTCGTATTGTCGAAGTGGCGGCTGCGCGCGATCAGCAGCAGGACCGCGGCCTTGGCGGGCTCCTCTACGAGGGGCGCGAACACGGCCCCCTCCAGCGCGAGCCCCCAGCCGCCGTCCCCGGTCATGGATACGACCGGGAGCAGGAGGAGCAGCGAGATGACGGCGGCGGGGCCCGCTCCCCACAGGAACGCCGACCCGAACAGCCACCACGGCTCCCGGTCGTAGCGGTCGAGCCACCACATCAGCCAGAGGAACCCGAGGGCCGGGAGCACCGCGCACGGGATCGAAAACGCGGCGAGCAGGCTCATCCGTTCCCCACGCCGGAACGCTACCATCCGGTCCATGAGCGACCGCAGGCGGAGCATCTGGGGGTGGGGATGGGCCGACAAGTTCGGCTCCGAAGCCGAGCGCGCCGCGCTCGGCCAGGGTCTCCGGACCATCCTCGGGTTCGACGGCGACGGCGTGAGGTCACCCGTCGCCGCGTCCGCCTACCGCATCCCGAGAGGTCGCGTCACGCCCCCGAAGTCGGTCGCCGGGCTCTGCACGACGGAGCCGCTGGAGCGCGCCGCCCGCACGTGGGGTCGCTCCTACCCGGACGTCGTGCGCGGCTTCGGGGGCGACTTCAGCCGCGCCCCGGACGTCGTGGCGAAGCCCACCTCCGAGGCCGACGTCGCCACGCTGCTGGCCTGGGGCGCAGACTCGAACCTCGCGGTCATCCCCTACGGCGGCGGCACGAGCGTCGTCTCGGGGATCGAGCCGGACGTATCGGACCGCTGGGCGGGCGTCGTCTCCCTCGACATGCGGGGGATGGACGGCATCCTGGCGGTCGACTGGGTGTCGCGGGCCGCGCGCGTGGAGGCCGGGATCCTGGGGCCGGCCCTCAACCGCGGCCTGGCCCGCCACCGCCTGGCGCTCCGCCACTACCCGCAGTCGTGGGAGTTCTCGACCGTCGGGGGCTGGATCGCCACGCGCGCGGGCGGCCACTACGCCACGCTCTACACGCACATCGACGACCTCGTGGAGTCCATCCGCATGGTCACGCCCCGGGGCATCTGGGAGTCGGCGCGGCTGCCGGGATCCGGGGCGGGCCCGAGCCCCGATCGGATCGTCCTCGGCTCCGAGGGCATCTTCGGCGTGATCACGGAGGCCTGGCTGCGGGTGCAGGTCAAGCCTCGGTGGAAGGCCACGGCGAGCGTGTTCTTCGAGCGGTTCGAGGCCGCGGTGGAGGCGGTCCGGAGCCTGTCCCAGTCGGGGCTGTACCCCACCAACTGTCGGCTGCTGGGACCGCGCGAGGCCGCCCTCAACGGGGTGGCTTTCGACGGGTCGACGGTCGTCGTGGTGGGCTTCGAGTCGTCCGATCACCCCGTGTCGTCGTGGATCGACCGAGCCCTGGAGATCGTGGCCGATCACGGCGGCAGCTGCCCCCTCGGCCCCCGCGCGGTGGAGGACCGCCCCGAGGACGCGTCGACCGGCTCCCACGCCCCGGGCGACGCCGCGGGCAGCTGGCGCGACGCCTTCTTCGAGGCCCCCTACCTCCGCGACCGCCTGCTCAGCCTCGGCATCATGGCGGACACCTTCGAGACCGCGACCACCTGGGACCGCTTCGCGGCCCTGCACGCCGACCTCGTGCGCCGGGTCCGCGGCGTCATGAAGCGCGAGTGCGGCGCGGGTCGCCTCACGTGCCGGTTCACGCACGTCTATCCCGACGGCCCCGCGCCCTACTACACGTTCCTGGCGCCGGTGGAGGCGGGCCGGGAGATCGCCGCCTGGGAGGCGATCAAGCACGAGGCGTCCGAGGTGCTCGCGGAGCACGGAGCCAGCATCACGCACCACCACGCCGTCGGGCGCATGCACCGCCCGTGGTATCGCCGGCAGCGCCCCGCCCCGTTCGGCGACGTGCTCCGGGCCATCAAGGGCGAGGTCGACCCCACCGGCATGCTCAACCCGGGGGTGCTCGTGGCCGAGGAGCGCCCGTGAACACCGGCCCCTTCGACGGCCTCCCGATCCGCATCGAGGACGGCGAGGTCCCGCCCGTGGAGGAGCTCCGGGAGGACCGGGACCCCGACTGCCGCCCCGGCACGTTGCTGCCCCCCGAGCTCCACGACCGCGTCGCGCTGCTCGTCATCCACGACGGCGACGTCATCCCGGCCACCGCGCTGGAGCGCGGGCGAGGCCGCACGATCCCGGTCTCGTCCTTCGCCGCCGAGTACATCCGCGAGCGGGACTGGGGAGCGACCGAGGTGGCCCGGCGCGCGGCCGCCTCGCTGGGGCTGCCGGGCTGCAGCCGGATCCGCATCGCCCGCGTCCTCATGGACTTCGGCCGGTTCCCGGGGGAGACGCCTCAGGGGGCCGACCATCTGCGCCGGTTCGCCCTCAACTATCCCTTCAGCAGTTTGCTCGATTTCCGAAAGAAGAGAGTCGTGTTGGAGCGGTGGTACGACGGCTGCTCGGACGTCCTGGAGCCCGTGGTTCGGGGTCGATCCGTGATGCTCGGGATCCACACCTACGACCCCCACAACGAGAGCGGGACCGGCCGCCCGGACGTCAGCATCATCACCCGCCCCATCGGCTACCAGGTCGACTCCCGCATGCCGGTCGGAGTGTTCGACCCGCTGTTCCCGGACGTGCTCGCCGAGTACACGGCGGACCGCGTGCTGCGGGATCGCCTGTCGATCACCCTGGAGAAGGCGCACGTCCGCGTCGCGCACAACTACCCGTACTGCTTCCCCGAGGGCAGCGTCGAGGTGCGCTCCCAGGTGTGGTTCTTCTTCGACTGGCTGCGTCGCCGCTACGAGGAGGCGCGCCCGGAGACCGCGGGCGATCCGGCGTTCGACCTCGTGTGGGACATGCTCCTGAATACGAACCTCCGCTCCGCCGAGTCCGACGCCCTGCGCAGCCACGTGCACTTCTTCCGGCGCGCGCCCCGGGGACGCGCCGCGATCTTCCGCCGGGCGCTGGGGGCCTATCGGCAGGTCGCGGCGTTCGTGAACCGTGACGAGCAGCGCCTCGTGGAGCGGTACCGGCGCAGCCTCGACCGGCCGTCGTCCATGGCCGTGGAGGTCCGCAAGGACCTCGTATATCGCTTCGACGATCAGGGGATGCCCATGGGCCCGCGGGAGGACGCGATCCGGCGGATCGGCGACCTGATCGCGCGCGCCCTCGTCGTCTACTTCACCGAGGACAAGCCCGCGATGGCGGAGGCCCCGACCCTCGTCCTGGACCCGCTGGAGGACCGGCTCGACGGCGATTCTCATTGACCTTGCCCGCCCGCTCGGGGACCCTGTAGGTGGACGGATCTCCAGTCCACGGAAGAAGAGCCTCCAGCCCCGGACCGCCGCTTGTCGAACACCGCGCCCTCCGAAAAGCTCCCCCGCCCCGGCGACATCGAGCTCACGATCGAGTCCGCCTCCCCCTTCCCGAGCTGGTCCCGCATCCTGCGGGTGCACGACCGCTCCGGGGTCTCCAGCACCTTCGCGATCGCCCCCGACGGCTCCAGGAGCCGGTTCTCGGGGTTCGACTCGGCGTCCATGGAGTTCGCCGAGGGTTCCCGCGGCAGCGTCGTCTCCGGCCCCGAGACGGACATCAGCGGAGAGAAGCCGCTCGACTTCGACTCGCCTCACGCGGTGGACCACTTCCTCCTGGGCCCCCGCATCGGCGCGGGCGGGATGGCGGTCGTGCACGAAGCGCTGCTGCCCGGAGAGCCGGAGCGGTACGCCGTGAAGCTCTGCCGGCCCACGGGCTCCACCACCAACGACCAGTGCTTCGCGGTCGAGGTCGCCGTGATGCGCGCCCTGAAGCACGACCACATCGTGCCCCTCGTGGCCACCGGCGAGACGTCCGCCGGGCTCCAGTGGCTGGCGATGCCGCACGTGCCGGGCCAGTCGCTCCGGCGGCTCCTGGACCGGTCGTCGTCCGTGCAGGGCCGGGACCGGGAGAGCCTCCTGCGATCGGTGCTCCTCCCGGCGTTCCTGCAGCTGTGCGACGCCGTGCAGCACGCCCACGGCTTGGGGGTCCTGCACTGCGATCTGAAGCCCGCCAACGTGATCGTCGACCCGGCGGGCCACGCCTGGCTGCTCGACTGGGGCATGACGAAGACCTACGTGCCCGGCACCTCCGCCCCCGGCCCCCGGGACCTCCGGGCGCCCTCGGTGACGCACGTGGGCGGCACCCCCGGCTACATGGCCCCGGAGCAGATCCGGGGGCGCGCCGACCGACTGGGGCCGTGGTCCGACGTCTGGAGCCTGGGCGCGATCCTGTACGAGCTGATCTCCGGTCAGCGGGCCTACCGACGCGGGGAAGCGGACACGCTGCGGTTCTTCCGCAAGATCCTGAGGAACCCGCCGACGCGGCCCGATCTCCGCGTCCTGTTGCCCGCGAACGTGGCGGCGATGGCGCCGGTGGTGGCGCGCTCGCTCGCTCGGGTCCCGAGCCGTCGTCCGGACTCCGCGGCGGCCCTCGCGGACGACGTACGGGACGTCCTCACGCGGGTCGGCTGGGTCTGAGCGCCGGGCCCGCCGCCCCCGACGCGCGGGTACACTCCGCGTCCCACGGCGACCGGGGCTCGCGCCCCACCAGGGAGACCGCCTTGTTCGACATCGTCTCGTCCGAGATCGAGGGCTACTGCATCGCCCACACCACCGCGGTCCCCGAGCTGTACGAGCGGCTGCGGGAAGAGACGTACCGGGCCACGGACCTCCCCCAGATGCAGGTCGGCCCCCTGGAGGGGCGGCTCCTGAAGCTCCTCACGCAGCTCACGGGGGGGCGGCTGGCGGTCGAGATCGGGACCTTCACCGGGTACAGCGCGCTCAACATCGCCGAGGGGCTGGCCGACGACGGCAAGCTGATCGCCTGCGACAAGAACGACGACTGGACCTCGATCGCCCGGCGCTACTGGGCGGAGGCCCCCTGGGGCCACAAGATCGAGCTCCGGCTCGGCGACGCGCTGCAGACGGTCGCCGGGATCGAGGGCCCGATCGACCTCGTCTTCATCGACGCCGACAAGGCCAACTACATCAACTACTGGGAGGCGCTCGTCCCCAAGGTGCGCCCCGGGGGGCTCGTCGTGGCCGACAACGTGCTGTGGAGCGGCAGCGTGCTCGATCCGCAGCGGGACAGCGACCGCGCGCTGGTGGCGTTCAGCCGGCACGTCGTGGCCGACGACCGGGTCGAGCAGGTGATGTTGACCGTGCGCGACGGCGTCACGGTGGCGCGCAAGAAGTGAAGCACGCCGCGGTCGCGGTGGCGTCCACGTGGGACGGTCGCCCCGTGAAGGACGACGAGATCGCGCGCGTCTCCATCCTCCTGGACGAGCGCGGCCTGCTCCTCGAGATCGACGCCCCCTACCACGGAGATCCGGCGCCGGACGGCCCCCCGGGGCCCACGCCCGGGCTCTGGGAGTTCGAGGTGGTCGAGGTGTTCGTGCTGGGCCCGCAGGAGCGCTACACGGAGGTCGAGATCGGGCCCCACGGCCACCACCTCGTGCTCCGCCTGGAGGGGCGCCGCAACGCCGTGGCCACGAAGCTGCCGCTGGACCTGAGCACCACGATCGCGGACCGACGCTGGACCGCCACGGCGCGGCTTGCCCGCGAGCACCTGCCGCCCGCCCCCCACCGGTTCAACGCGTACGCGATCCACGGCGCGGCGGACGCCCGCCGCTACCTCGCCTGGCGGCCCCCCGGGGGCGACGCCCCGGACTTCCACCGGCTGGAGGTGTTCACGGCGCTGCCCTAGCGGGTCAGGCGGGGGAGGGGATCGCCCTGCGGTTCTCGAGGTACGCCGCGAGGAGCGCCTCCCACTCGCGCAGGGCCGCGCGCGCGGCGCGGGTGGCCTCGCGGAGGGCCTTCTTCAGCTCGCGGAGCTCGTTCTGCAGGCCCTCGCCCGCGTCCGACAGCGCGCGTCGCTTCGCGGCCGACCACGCGCGTCGGCGCGTCTGCAGCTCGTCCAGGGCGGCGTCCAGCCGCTCGCCCGCGCCCACGAGGTCTTCGCCCATCGTGAAGCCGCGCTCGCGCAGGGTCGTCTCGATCGTCTCAACGAAGGCGTCCTTGCGCTCCTGCAGGTCGCTGAGGCGGGCCTGGGCGGCCTCCATCGCGTCGCGCACCGCGGCCTCCATCTCGGCGCGGCGGGTCGCGAGGCGGTCGGTCCACTCGTCCACGTTCTCGCCCCAGGCCTCGAGTCGCTCCTCGAGCCGGCCCTTGCCCCGGGCGTAGCGAGCGCGGAAGAGCACGTCGTCGGGGACGCGACGCAGATCCGACGCGATCCCGAGCTTGTCGGCGAGGTAGATGAGCCACTTGCTCGGGTCCCACTGGTACCAGCGGACGCCGTTGCGGTAGTCGTGCATGAAGGCGTGGTGGTAGTTGTGGTAGCCCTCGCCGAAGCTGAAGAAGCTGAGGAACCAGTTGTCGCGCGCCGTGTTCTCCGAGGACCAGGGTCGCGTGCCCCAGATGTGGGCCCAGCTGTTGATGAAGAAGGTGCAGTGCTGGACCGCCAGGATGCGGAGCAGGCCGGCGATCACGATCATCCCCGCCCACTCGCCGGTGAGCCACCCGAGCAGCGCGATGGCGGCGATGTTCCCGCCCGCCATGACGAGCATGTAGTGGTCGTCCTGGAAGCGGAGGATCGGGTCCTTCTGCAGGTCGGCGATGTTGCTGCGGTCGCCCGCGTGAGCGCCGTCGCGCAGGACCCACAGCACGTGCGAGAACCAGAAGCCGCGCTTGCTGTTGTAGGGGTCGCCGATCGTATCGACCTCCACGTGGTGGTAGCGGTGCTGGGCGGCCCAGGAGAAGACGCTGTTCTGCGCGGCCATGCCGCCGAAGATCGCCGCGGCGAGGCGGATCGGCCACTTCGCCTTGTACCCGCGGTGGGAGAAGAGCCGGTGGTAGCCCGCGGTGATGCCGAGGCCGGTGAGCCAGTACAGCGCGACGCCCGCGAGCACCTCGGCCCAGCCGAGGCCGTGCGTGAGGATGTACCAGGGCACGGCCACGGCGCAGACCACGGGGAGGCCGACGATCCACGCCACGTTCAGCGGGATCAGCTCGCCGCTGCCCATGCGCGGGTCGATCTTGCGGCCGTCTTCGGCGAGCCATCGCCCGTCCGGAAGGCGCGTCTCGGTGGTGCGAGCGGTGAGCTCGACGGCGGTGGGGTCGGAGAGGAGGTCGGTCACGGCAGCTCCAGCTTCAGATCATGATCGCGCCGTTGTTCATGTCGAGCCCCTGACCCGTGACGCCCGTCGCGTCTTCCGAGAGGAGCCAGGACACGAGCCCGGCGATGTGTTTGGGCTGAGACATGCGCCCGAGGGGCACGTCCTGCATGGCGACGGCGTAGGCCCCGTCCCGATCCGTCCCCAGGGCCTCGGCCATCCCGTCGATTCCCTCCCAGGCCATGTCCGTGGCGACCCAGCCCGGGCACACCGCGTTCACCTGGATGTTGTCGTCCGCCAGCTCCATCGCGAACGCGCGAGCGAGGCCGATCAGGCCGGTCTTGCTGGCGCAGTACCCCGTGTATCCGGGCACGCCGAAGCGGCCCAGGATCGAGGCGATCACGACGAAGTGTCGGGGCCCGGGCCCGCCGGCGAGGTTCCTCTGCGCGGCCCGGAGCGTCGAGTAGGTCCCCACGAGGTTCGTGGCGACGATGTCGTCGAAGCGGTCGTCCGGGCCCGGGTCGTTGGGCCCGCCGATCCCCGCGTTGGCGACGCACGCGAAGAGGGGGCCTCGGGCTTCGGCGGCGGCGTCCACCACCGCGTCGACCCCCGCGCGGTCGCGGATGTCGCAGGCGGCGATGCCCACGTCTGCGGCCCCCGCGTCCCGACAGAGCTCGGCCGTCTCCTGCAGGAGGGGGACCCGACGCGAGGCGAGCGTGAGGGTCGCTCCCTCGCCGGCCGCGCGCACGGCGATCGCCCGGCCGATGCCGGTCCCCGCGCCGGTGACCAGGACGTGCCGGCCCTGGAGGTCGCGTCCGCCGATGGAGGTGCTCCCGGACATGGCGGGCATCATGGCCGGCCCGCCCTGGCCGGGCAACGGCCCATCTCACAAAGTGTGCGACCGCGCGTGCTATATGCCGCCACGATGACTGCGCCGCTGAGCTACTGGGACTACCTCCGCCTCGACGATCTCCTCGCCCTCCAGAACGGACGGGGCGGCCGGGACGACGACCTCAACCCGGACGAGCTGCACTTCATCGTCGTGCACCAGGCGTTCGAGCTGTGGTTCAAGCTCACCCTGTCGGAGCTGCGGCTCGCCCGGAACGCGCTCTCGGAGCCGACGGTCGCCGAGCGGACCATCCCGTACGTCGTGCATCACCTCGGTCGGGTCAACGCCATCCTCGAGCTCTGCGGCAAGCAGTTCGAGGTCATGGAGACGCTCGCCCCCCAGGACTTCCTCGCCTTCCGCAACGAGCTCGTGCCGTCCAGCGGCTTCCAGAGCTTCCAGATGCGCGAGGTCGAGATCCTCCTGGGCCTGCAGGACACCCTGCGCGTCATCGCGGGCGTGGGCCACCCCCTGGAGGTCATCCGGCGCTCGGCCGGCGACTCCGAGGTGGGGCGCCGCGTGGTCGCCCGGATCGAGGCGGCCCTCGCCGAGACCTCCCTGCGCGACGCGCTCCACGGCTGGCTGTACCGCACGCCCATCCAGGGGAGCTCCCCCGGCGATCCCGACGACGACGCCGTGGTCGAGCGCTTCGCCCAGGACTACCTGGCGGCGAGCGCGGCCCGGGAGAAGGCCTTCGCGGAGCACCTGGTCCGGATCGGATCGATCGACTCGGGGGCCGCGGAGGCGCGCTTCGGCGAGGCCCGTGAGCGCTCCCGAGCGTTCCTCACGGCGCAGGATCTGCCCGAGGGGACGTCCGACGAGGATCGGCGACGCATGCGTCGGGTGCGCGCGGCCCTGCTCTTCATCGAGAGCTACCGCGAGCTGCCCCTGCTGGCGTGGCCTCGCCTCCTGCTGGACGCGGTGGTCGAGCTCGAGGAGAAGCTGGTCCTGTTCCGCACGCGCCACGCGCGGATGGTCGAGCGCATCATCGGGCGCCGCACGGGCACCGGGGGATCGGCGGGCGTCGACTACCTGGACGCGACCACGAAGTACCGCGTGTTCACCGAGCTGTGGGCGGTACGTACGCTGCTCCTGCCCAAGTCGGCCCTGCCGCCGCTGCGCAGCAAGGAGAGCTACCTCTTCGCCGCCGAGGAGTAGCGCGTCCGCGGCCTCCGCGGGCCTCCCGGTTCGACTAGCATTCGTGCCCATGAGCACCCCCACCGTGTCCCTGTCCGGCCGCTCGACCCTCGTCTGCGGCGCCTCCGACGGCATCGGCCGCGCCGTCGCCCTGGCCTTCGCCGAGCGCGGGGCGGGCGTGGCGGTCCTCGCGCGCCGCCGGGAGAGGCTCGAGGAGCTGTGTCGCGAGCTGGACGACGCGGGGGCGGCCTGGAGCCGCGCGGTGGTCGCGGATCTCGACGATCGGGCGAAACTCACGCGTGAGATCGATGGCCTGCTCGCCGATGTGCAGACTGTTCACGTCCTCGTGAACAACGCCGGCGGCCCCCAAGGCGGGCCTCTGCTGGACGCGGATCCCGAGGAGTTTCTCACCGCGATCGGGCGGCACGTCGTGGCCCCCCACGTGCTCGTGCAGCGCCTCCTGCCGGGCATGCGCAGCGCAGGCTACGGGCGCATCATCAACGTGGTCTCCACGTCCGTCCGCGAGCCCATCCCCAACCTCGGCGTGAGCAATACGACCCGGGGCGCGGTCGCGTCCTGGGCGAAGTCCCTGAGCCGCGAGCTGCCCCCGGGGGTGACCATCAACAACGTGCTCCCGGGGTTCACCGACACGGCCCGGCTGTCCGCGCTCAAGGAGGCGCGGGCCGCCCGCGAGGGCACGACCCCCGACGCGGTGCACGCGGCGTGGCTCGCTCAGGTCCCCGAGCGTCGCCTCGCCCGACCCGAAGAGACGGCGGCGGCGGTCGCGTTCCTGGCCTCGCCCGCGGCCGCCTACATCCGGGGGGTCTCGCTCCCCGTGGACGGGGGCCGCTTGCGTTCGATCTGAGTGCGCGGGTGCGGGCCCGGTACACTTCGCGTCCTCCCCGGAGACCCAGGTGCGCTACGACATCTTCTTCTCGATCTCCCAGACGCCCGTGAACGGCCGGACGCCGTCCGAGGCGGAGATGTTCGGCAACTTCCTGGAGCAGGCGCAGGCCGCCGACCGGCTGGGTTTCGGGGTGGGGTGGGTCGCGGAGTCGCACCTCTCGAGCCAGGTCCAGAAGGGCAACAGCAACCCCGTCATCCCCCACTGGGAGGGGGAGGTGGGCCTGAACGCCGACTTCCTCCAGCTCGCGCACACCGTGTTCGCGCGCACGGAGCGCCTGGAGCTCGGCAGCGCGATCATGAACATCCTGTGCATGGGCGGCCCGATCGCTCACGCCGAGCGCGTGTCGGTGTTCGGAGCGCTGCACGGGCTCGATCCGGACGAAGCGCGGCGGATCCACGTCGGCTTCGCCGCGGGACGCTTCGACTTCATGAACCGGGCGAGCGGCATCGTCCCGCGCGACGCCGTGGAGGAGGCCGTCGGGCCGGCGCTCAAGGGGGTGGTGTTCCGGGAGGCCGCCGAGGTGTTCGTCCGGCTGCTCGGCGGGGAGACGCTCAACTCGTCGATGATCCCGACCCCGGCCGTGACCCGCACCAACTTCCGCTCGGACGAGCACTGGGAGCGGGTGGTGGAGGCCGCGGCCGAGCGCGACGGCAGCCGCTCCGAGCGGATCGCGCTGACCCATCGGTGGGCGTTCGAGAACCTCAAGATCGTGCCCCAGGACTGGCGCCGCGAGCTGGTTCAGCTCGTGGTCGGGTCCCACGAGCCCGCCCTGCAGGAGTACGTCAACCGGTTCGCGCCGGTGCAGGTCTTCAACCTGTCGATCACGCGCGAGGACGTCATCGAGCAAACCCACCGGCGCATGGCGGCGGCGTACCACCCGGACGGCGGACCCTGGACCCGGGGCCACATGCCCCGCACGACCTTCGTCTTCCTCAACGAGCAGCCCGGGCTCACGCCGTCGCAGCGGTCCGCGGCGGCGCGTGAGGAGGCCACTGCGGCCTTGTCGGCCTATTGGAAGGCGCTGCAGGGGACGATCGACCCGCAGAAGGTGGCGAAGGCCGCGGACAACGCGCTGATCGGCAACGCCGAGGAGGTCGCGGCGCAGATGGTCGAGCGGTTCCACCCGGACGACCGGCTGATGCTCTGGTTCGACTTCTTCAACCACGACAGCGCCCGCGTGGTGGCGAACATGGAGGCGTTCATGCGGGAGGTCCGCCCCCGCGTCGCGGACGCCCTCGGAGGTGCAGCGTGAGCCGCGTGAGCGATGGACACATCCCCAGCTCGGTGGCCCCCGGTCGCCCGGGCAGCGAGGTCTTCCCCACCTCTCCGCTGGGGGAGCGGACCGACGGCATCCCCACGGGGCGGGACGTGGCCTGGGAGCCCCTGATCGACTACCGGCGGCACGGCGTGAGCGAGACGACGATCCACGGGGCCGTCGCGTGGGCGTCCGGGGACCGGATCGTCCACTCCTTCGGGGGCAACGTCCTCTGCTACGGCCGCTCGATGATGAAGCCGATCACGATGAAGGTCTTCGTGGACGAGCTGGCCGACCTGGACTGGCGGCAGAAGGCGATCGCCGTGGCCTCGCACAACGGCGACACCGAGCACATCGCGGCGGCCCAGTCGATCCTGGACAGCTCGGAGTGGGGCCTGATGCAGACCCCGCTGGATGTACCCCTGGTCCAGTTCGGCCGCCAGGTGCGACGGGCCCGACGCTGGTTCCACTGCTGCTCGGGCGAGCACGCGGCGATCCTCCGGGGCGCCCGCCGCCGCGGGTGGAACCGGGCGGGCTACACGCTCCCCCAGCACCCGTTCTTCCAGGCCTACCTCGAGGTCCTGCGGCGCCGCCTCGGCGACGACTGGCAGCCCGTCCGCGTCGCGCGGGACGGCTGCGGTCTCCCCACCGTCGCGAACACCGTCAACGAGCTGGCCCGCCTGTTCGCGGGGCTGGCGACCGAGCGGGACGACGACTGGATCTGGGAGGCGATGGTCCGCCACCCGGACCTCGTGGGTGGGTTCAACCGCCTCGACTCCACGATCCTCAAGGCGGGGGAGGGGACGGTGCTCGCGAAGGAGGGCGCGGACGGGCTCCTCGGCCTCGCGGTCGTCCATCCCGACTACCCCGACGGCCTCGGGATCGTCATCAAGATCGCCCACGGCTGGAACGCCCAGGCCACGTGGTACATCGCTCGGGCCGTGCTGGGCGTCCTCGGCGTCGACCTGCGCAACCCCTACCCGCTGCACCGACAGAAGGCCTTCATCGTGCCCGGCGTCGTGCCCGCCGATCGCCTCGAAGCGCTGGAGCGGGTCCCCACCTGGGACGAGTGGGACCCGGACGACGACCGCTGGTACTACCCCTGGCAGGCCTACGTGCAGGCGGCCGACGACTCGCCGTGAGCGCCGTGAGCGACCTGCTGAACCACATCGACGGCCGGGACGTGCCCCCCTGCGGAGGCGGTCGGCTGGAGAACATCGCGCCCGCTACGGCCACGTCCGCGGGGAGCATCCCCCGCTCGGGCGCGGAGGACGTGGACGCCGCCGTGAGCGCTGCGCGTCGGGCGATCACGGGGGAGTGGGGCGGGTGGAGCTCCGCCCGTCGGGCCGCGCTCCTCGACGACGTCGCGGACCGGATCGAGGAGCGCCTGGACGAGCTCGCCGCCCTCGAGTCGCGGGACACCGGCAAGCCGATCTCCGTGGCGCGCTCCGTGGACATCCCCCGGGCTGTCGCGAACTTCCGCTTCTTCGCGGGCGCGGTCCGCCACGACGAGACCGGCGCCCACCGCATGGCGAGCGCGATCAACTACACCCTGCGGACCCCCGTGGGCGTGGCCGCGCTCATCACGCCCTGGAACCTCCCGCTCTACCTCCTCACGTGGAAGACGGCGCCCGCGCTGGCGATGGGGAACACCGTCGTGGCGAAGCCGTCGGAGATGACCCCCGGCACCGCGTCCGCGCTGGCGTCGATCATCACCGAGGCGGGCGCGCCCGCGGGGGTGTTCAACGTCGTTCACGGGCTCGGGCCGGAGGCGGGCCAGGCGCTCACGGCTCACGCCGACGTCGACCTCGTGTCCTTCACCGGGGGCACGTCGACGGGCGCGCGCGTCGCGGCGACGGCGGCTCCGTCCTTCAAGAAGCTGTCGCTCGAGCTGGGGGGCAAGAACCCGACGATCGTCTTCGCGGACGCCGACTTCGACAAGACGGTGGCGGGGGCCGCGCGCGCGGGGTTCCTGAACCAAGGCCAGATTTGCCTGTGCGGGTCGCGCGTCCTCGTGGAGGAGTCGATCTACGAGTGCTTCCGCGACGCCTTCGTGGAGCGCGTGAGCGCGATGCGGGTGGGGGATCCGTCGGACCCGGCGACCGAGCTGGGGGCGCTGATCTCGGAGGATCACCGGCGCAAGGTCGAGTCGTACGTGGCGCTCGGGATCGAAGAGGGCGGCACCGTCCTCACCGGGGGACGTCGCCCCCGACTGGCGCCGCCCCACGACGCCGGAGCCTTCTACGAGCCGACCGTGATCGACGGCCTGCCGTCCACCGCGCGCGCGGCCACCGAGGAGATCTTCGGCCCCGTCGTCACGCTCCACCCCTTCCGGGACGAAGCCCACGCGATCGCGATGGCCAACGAGGTCCGCTACGGGCTCGCGGCGTCGGTGTGGACGCGGGACCTCGCCCGGGCCCACCGCGTGAGCGCCGCGATCGAGACGGGGATGGTGTGGGTGAATACGTGGCTGCTGCGTGATCTCCGCGTCCCGTTCGGGGGGGTGAAGGACAGCGGCGTGGGCCGCGAGGGAGGCAAGCACTCCCTCGAGTTCTTCAGCGAAGCGCGCAACGTCTGCGTGGCGCTGCAGTAGGCCGCCTCAGAGCTCCGTGATCCTCACGTCGTCCCACAGGACGGCGGCGTCCTCCGTGTACAGCGCGACGGCCCCCCCGGTGTACGGGCGCTCGTCGTCCGTGAACGTCACGAGGTGCACGTCGTCGGCCCAGACGTGGATGGTCGTTCCCACGCGACGCACCCGGAGGTGGACGTCGTCGCCCACCGGGAAGGACGGCGAGCTGCCCGTGGCGAGGAAGCGCTGCCCGCCGGGGTAGGCGGGGTCGCGCTTGCCCAGCTCCCAGCCGTTGGGCTTCGCGATGACGTAGTAGAAGTGGTGGTTGTCGGTGTAGTCCCAGACGAGCCAGCCCACCTCCCAGGGGTTCGGCTCGCTCCCCTCGCGGACCTGGCGCGAGGTCCGCGTGACCGCCTCGACCTCGAGGTCTTCGAACTCCTCCAGGGATACGACGAGCCCGGCGTGCGTCGACTCCGGCCCCTCGGCGGCGCGCGGCTCCATCGTGAGCGCGCGGTCTCCGTCGACCTCGTCCACCGCCACGTGGCCGTACCCCGTGAACCCGACGACCCAGTGCCCGTACGCCTTGCCGGAGGCCCAGGGGGCGCCGGTGTAGTCGTCGAAGTCGTCCACGACCGTCGCCTCGAGGCCCGCGATCGAACGCAGGTGCAGGCCGTCGACGCCGCCGAGACACCCCGAGGTGCCCAGCGCGAGGGTGAAGAGGAGGACGTACCTCGAGTGTCGAAGATCCACGGCGGGCGGCTCCGGGGGGCGGTGCGGGGGGAGAGTCGAAGGCGCAGCGGGCGCTCACGCTTCATCGACGATCGCGCTCGGACCTGAACCGTTTCCTCGGGGAAATGGGGCCGCCGCGACCTCATCTCGGGCCTTGGGTACCCCCGGTTGGTTTATCGTCCGGCGCATGTCTTCACCCCCCGGTCGCATCGTCGCGGGCTGCCTCGCGCCGCACCCTCCGCACCTCGTCTACGCCGAGAACCCGCCCCAGAACGAGCCCCGCGCGGAGTGCGGGTGGGAGGCGCTACGGTGGGGCTACGAGCGGCTCCGGAAGGACCTCGCTGCGCTCGACTACGACGTCCTCATCGTGCACTCGCCCCACTGGCCGACGTACATCGGGACGCACCTGCTCGGCGTGCCGCGGCTGGCGTCCAAGTCCGTCGACCCCATCTTCCCGAACCTGTTCCGGTACACCTACGACCTGGCGGTCGACGTGGAGCTGGCCGAGGCGATCCACGACGAGGCCGCGAGCGACGGGCTCGTCGTCAAGATGATGCGCAACCCGGACTTCCGGGTGGACTACGGGACGATCGTGTCGTGCCACATGACGGACCCCGAGTGGTCGCGCCCGATCGTCGGGATCAGCTCGTGTCGGTCCACCCCCTTCTACAGCGTCGAGGTGATGCAGGAGCACATGACGACGCTCGGGCGGGCCACGCGGAGGGCCGTGGAGGCGTCCGGGCGGCGCGCCGTGCTCCTGGCCTCGAACTCCCTGTCCCACCGCCACTTCACCACCGAGTCCGCCGTGCCCGAGGACATGACCCGCGAGCACATCGAGAGCCACAACGGCTACCTGTGGGACATGCGGATGCTCGAGCACGTCCGGGCGGGCCGGACCCGCGCGATGCTCGACGAGATGCCCGAGTTCATCAACCAGTCGATCTCCGAGGCGGACGGCGGGAGCCTCGCGTGGCTCCTCGCCGCCCTGGAGTACCCCACGACCCCGGGCGAGATCTACGGCTACGGGACGGTCATCGGCACCGGCAACGCGGTCGTCGGGTGGACCGCCTCGGAGGCGTCGCCGTGAGCCGCGTGAGCGCTGGACACAGCGGCCGTGAGGCGAAGGTCGGCGGGGGCGGGTTCGTGCTCGCGGCGGTGGTCCCGGGGCTCCCGCAGACGCTCCTGGCCCCCGAGAAGAACGAGGGCTGGATGCGCGTGCGCGAGGGCTTCGACGCGGTGCGGGCGAAGATCGAAGCGCTCCGGCCCGACCTCCTGTTGATCTACTCGACGATGTGGCCGAGCGTCATCGGGCACCAGATCCAGGCCGACCCGACGCCGAGCTGGGTGCACGTCGACGAGCTCTTCCACGACCTCGGGTCCATCCCCTACACCTTCCGCATCGACGCCGACTTCGCGCACGCGTACCGCGACGCGGCCGAGGCCCGGGGGCTGCACGCCCGCACCGTCGCGTACCACGGGTTCCCCATCGACACCGGCTCCGTGGTCGCCCTGAAGCTGCTGAACCCGGACAACGCGGTCCCCGCCTGCATCGTGTCCAGCAACGTCTACGCGGATCGCACCGAGACGGCGGTGCTCGCGAAGGCCGCCCGGGACGTCGTGATCGCGAGCGGCAAGCGCGCCGTGGCGATCGTCGTCACGTCGCTGTCGAACCGCTTCTTCACCGAGTTCATCGACCCCGCCGAGGACCGCATCCACTCGGCCAAGGACGAGGAGTGGAACCAGAAGCTCCTGGAGTTCCTCGGGGACGGCCGGCTCGAGGACGTCGCCCAGCTGAGCCGCGAGATCCAGCGTCAGATCCGCGTGCACAAGGTCGTCAACTTCAAGCCCATGTGGTGGCTCTCGGCCGCGATGGACGGCGGCAATCGGTTCCTGGGGGAGGTCCACGCCTACGCGCCCATCCACGGCGTGGGGGCCGGGGTGGTGAGCCTCGAGCCCGCCCCCGCGGGCGTGGGGGACAAGGAGTACGACGAGGACGACGTGGAGACGTTCCAGGGCGACCGGGGCGTCCTCGCCGGGGTCCATGCGGCCCGGGCGAGCGGCGCGAAGCCGGCCGTGGGCGGGGACGGGGGCCGGATCTCGACGTCGGCCGCGCCCGCGCCCGTGGGCGCCTATCCGCACGCGCGGAGGGTGGGGGAGCTGCTGTTCTTGTCCGGGATCGGGCCGCGCACGCCGGGGACCGACGCGATCCCCGGGGGGCCGGTCCGCGACGCGGACGGTGAGCCGCTCGACTACGACGTCGCCGCCCAGACCGAGCAGGTCGTGGCCAACGTGAAGACGATCCTCGAGGCCTCGGGCTCGAGCCTGGACAAGGTGCTCGACGTCCAGGTCTTCCTCATCGACATGGACCGCGACTTCGCAGCCTTCAACGCCGTGTACGAGGAGCACTTCAGGGACGTCGGGGCCACGCGCACGACCGTCGCCATTCGCGCGCTGCCCACCCCCATCGCGGTCGAGTTCAAGATCCTGGCCTCGGCCAAGTGATCGTCCGCGACATCTCCCCCCGGCTGTCGCCGCGCATCGCGGTCTGGCCGGGGGACGTGCCCCTGTCGCAGTCCTGGCAGTGCCGCATCGACGAGGGCAGCAACCTCGACCTGTCGTCGATCACCGCGACCGTGCACCTGGGGGCCCACGCCGACGCGCCCCGCCACTACGCGCCGGGCGCCGCGGACATCGCCGATCGATCGCTGGAGCGGTACCTGGGGCCCTGCCGGGTGGTGGCCGTGGACGTCGAACGCGGGGCGCGCATCCTCCCCGCGCACCTGGGCGACGCGCCCCTGGACGCGCCGCGCGTCCTGTTCCGCACCGGGACCTTCCCCGACCCGGAGGCGTGGAACACCGACTTCGCCGCGCTGTCGCCGGAGCTGGTGCACCACCTCGCGGACGCCGGGGTGGTGACCGTCGGCATCGACACGCCGTCCATCGATCCGTTCGCGGACAAGGCCCTGCTGAGCCACACCGCGGTGGCGGGTCGGGACCTGGCGGTCCTGGAGGGCCTCGTGCTCGCCGACGTGGCCCCCGGCCCCTACACGCTGATCGCGCTGCCGTTGCCCCTGGAGGGGTTCGACGCCTCGCCGGTGCGGGCCGTGCTCGTGGAGGGCCCGCTGGCCTGATCGCCCCTACTCGGGGCCCGGATCCATGGGGGGCGGGTCGGGCATGACGAACCCCGCGGGCAGCTGCCACGCGACGATCCCGCCGGGGAAGTCCTTGTTGCCCGCGCCGTGCGCCTCGAGCCAGGTCTCCATGGGCCAGGGTCGGGGCGGCGCCTCGTCGTACAGGGGGGAGACGAGGATCGTGGCCCGGCCCGGCGCCCGGCTGCGGTTGATCGCGATGCGGAGCGGCTCTTCGACCTCTTCGATCGCGCCCCAGTGACCCCAGGGGGCCGAGTAGAAGTACGCGCCCCGGTGCGTCGCGCAGAACATGCGCGGGACCTCGTCGAAGCACGGGCGCCCGAAGCGGTGCATCGGCCAGACGGCGACGATCGGATCGAGGTGCTCGGGCTCGTCGTTGAGGAACGACGGATCCCACAGGTACACGACCACGTCGCCCGCCCCCGCGTCGGCGATGAAGGGTCGCACCGCGGCCGCGTCGGAGGCCTCGATCTCCGCGGCCGCCGCGGCGTCCACGCGGGCCTGCCACTGCAGCGCGTGCCGGGCCCAGGGCAGCGAGACGGCGACGGCGACCGCGAGCACGATCACCCGCCGCTTCCCCGACCCCGCCGCCGTGCCCAGCCCCAGGGCGGCGACGGCCGATACGAGCACCTGGGGGAGCACGTAGTAGTGGGTGAGTCGGGGGTCGGCCACGCCGAGCTCGAAGAACAGCACCAGCGCCGCGACGATCCCGAACACCTCGAGCAGGAGCAGGGCCGCGATCCGCCGGTGTCGACCGACGAGCGCGGCCACCACGAGCGCGGCCATGGCGACGAGCAGGACCGACTTGTCGGACGCGTCCCCGAACCGCGACGCGAGCATCCGCAGCGCCTCGGCGCGGGCCCCGCCCTCCGTTTCGCCCACGTGGAAGGTCCACGGGTCCGTGGTCTTGAAGAGCGCGCCCCCGATCATCCACAGCGACGACGCCCCGATCCAGGCCGCCGCCTGCCCCCCCCGACGCCCCCACGCCCGCATCCCCGCCCGCCCCTGGGCGACGAAGAAGATCGCCTGCGCGACGACGATCGAGAACGCGAGGACGTGCGTCTGGATCGCCACGGCGCCGAGCACCCCGGCGGCCACGAGGGCCCGTCCCCCCCGCTCCGGCCCGCGCTCCAGCGCGGTGGCGAACGCCACGGTCGACGCCGCCCCGAACAGGAGGTGCCACGGGTAGGGCGACGTATTGAGCGCGTAGTTCGCCTGCTGGGGGGACAGCATCAGCCACGCCAGGATCAGCAGCGCCGCGCCCGCGCCCGCCCGCGGCCGCAACCACCCCGCGACGATCGCCGGGCCCGCGAGGGAGGCCGCGGTGGTCGCGGCCCAGTGGACCGGGAAGCCGACCCCCAGCACCATGCCGAGGCCGTGGATGATCCCCGAGACGGGCGGGTGCAGCCCCTCCCAGCTGGCGAAGAACCCGAGCAGCTCCCAGGCGTGCAGGTGACGCGCCTGGATCTCGTAGTAGTTGAGCCAGTCGATGCCCCACACGTTCGCGTGGAACGGCCAACGCGCCAGGCGCAGGTGCAGCCCGAGGGCGAGGAGGACGAGCGCGGGCGCGGCGAACAGGAGCAGCGAGCGGCGGACCCCGTCGGATCCCGCGGGGGGCGGCGACGTTTCGCCGCGGCCGGTCACGTGGGCGATTGCTCCGGGGCGCCGTCCTGGTCGCTCGCGCGCAGGAACGCCTCCACGATCTTCACGTAGCCCGTGCAGCGGCAGAGGTTGCCCGCGATCGCCTCGCGGATCTCGGGCTCGGAGGGCTTCGGGTTTCGAGCCAGCAGCGCCTCGCCCACCATGATGAAGCCGGGGCTGCAGAAGCCGCACTGGGACGCGCCCGTCTCGGCCCAAGCGCGCTGCAGGGACGACAGCAGGGGGCCCTGCTTGATGCCCTCGATGGTGGTGACGTCGCGGTCGTGGACGTCGTGGGCGAGGGTCAGGCACGCCAGTCGGGGCTCGCCGTCGACCTGTACGGCGCAGCACCCGCAGGTGCCCATGTCGCAGCCGCGCTTGGTGCCCGTGAGGCCGAGGTCGTACCGGAGCACGTCCAGAAGCAGGGCGTGCCCGGGGGCCGCGAGCTCGTGCTCCACGCCGTTGACGCGGAGCCGGAGCAGCCGCTTGCGGGGGACCGGAACCAGCGTGGTCTCGCTCACGGCGCGACTATACAGCGACGCGGGGTGGGCGCCTCGGGGCGCGGCGACCTACCATGCGCGGCGTGGACCCCTCGCGCCTCCCCCCCCGGGCCCTCCTGGTCTCGCTCGCCCTCGCCGTGGGCTGCGCCCCGTCGGAGGCCCCGACCCCGGCTCCGACTCCGGCCCCGGAGCGGCCGGTCCTGGCCGTCGCCCCGACGGCCGAGATCGTGGTGCGGAACTGGCTCGCGACGTGGGAGTCCGAGACCCCGGACCTGGTGGTCGTGGACGAAGCCCTCGGGCTCGGGATGCTCGCCCGCGGCGAGGTGGCGGGGGCCGTCGCCCACCGTCGCGCGAGCCCCGCCGAGCTGCGGGACGCCGCGTCGGACGGCCTGACCGGGGACGGGAGTCTCGAGCACCTCCTGCTGGCCCGCGACTCGATCGCCCTCGCGGTCCACCCCACGAACCCCCTGCACGCCGTGACGCGCGAGGAGGCCCGGGGGCTCCTGCTGGGCAGCGTCGCGTGGGCGGACATCGACGGCCCGCCGCCGCCGCGGTCGGGGGGGCCCGCTCTCTCGCTGCCGCCGGGGCCCGCGAACGTCTACCTCCGGGGCGCCGGGCACTCGTCCCGCCGGGCGCTGGGTCTCCTCCAGGTGAAGGCGCCGAGCGCGACCGCCGTCGACCTCGGCAGCGACGAGGTGGTGATCGAGCGGCTCGCGGACGACCCCTCCGGGCTCGCGGTGGTCCCCGCCTCGGCCCTCATCGGGCCGTCCACCGAGGCTCGAGGCAAGGCCCTGGGCCTGCGGTCCGAGTCGTCCGTCGTCTTCCCGGACGCAGGCCGCGCGGGGGGCGCCATCTGGCCGCTGCTGCGCCCGCTGTACCTCGTGCGTCCGGCCGCGACCGACGCCCTCGATGCCCTGCTGGAGACCGCCCACTCGCCGCGCGGCAAGGCCATCACGGCGGCCGCGGGGTACCTGCCGGCGTCGCCCGTGGAGCCCCGCGGGGCGCCCGGCGCGGCGTCCGGGGCGGGGGAGTGAGGGTGGTCGACGTCCTCGGGTTTCCGGTGCATGCCGTGCGCCAGGCCGAAGCGGTGGCGCGGGTCTTCGACGCCCTCGATCGCCGGGACGGGCCCGCCTATCGCCACGTCGCGCTCAACGCGGCGAAGGTGGTCGCGGCCCTGCGCGACGAAGCCCTCGCGGAGCACATCCGCACCGCGGACCTGGTCACCGCCGACGGGGCGGGGGTCCTCGCCCTCGCGCGTCGGCTGGGCTCGTCCCTCCCCGAGCGGGTGACCGGCATCGACCTGATGGAGGCCCTGTGCGCCGAGGCGGCCCGTCGCGACCGGTCCGTGTTCCTGCTGGGCGCCGAGCCCGGAGTGGCGGACGCCGCCGCGGCGGCGCTGCGGAGTCGGCACCCGGGTCTCCGGATCGCGGGCACCGGGGCGGGGGACTGGGACCCGGAGGCGCAGGCGGAGGAGCAGTCCACCGTCGACGCCGTGGCCGCGTCGGGCGCGGACCTCCTGTTCGTGGCCCTGGGCACCCCCCGCAAGGAGGCGTTCTGCGCCCGCTGGGCCGAGCGCTGCGGGGCGGGCTTCGTGATGGGCGTCGGCGGCGCCTTCGACGTCCTCTCCGGTCGGCGTCGGAGGGCCCCCACCGCGCTCCAGCGGGTGGGGCTCGAGTGGGCGTGGCGGTGGGCGCAGGAGCCGGTCCGCCTCGCGCCGCGGTACGGCGTGGACGGGGCCCGATTCGTGGGTCTGCTCGTCCGGGGAGCGCGGGCCGCATGAGCGCGGGCGCGCTGCTCGTCGGGTGGGACGGCGCCACGTGGGAGCTGCTCGACCCCCTCCTCGCCGCGGGCAGGCTCCCGCACCTGGCGGGACTGATCGAGCGCGGCGTGAGGGCGCCGCTGAAGAGCACCATCCCGCCCGTCACCCCGGCCGCCTGGACGGAGATGGCCACCGGCTTGAACGCGGGACGCACCGGCGTTCTCGGCTTCCGGGACCTCGACCTCACCCGTCGGTCGGGGTTCAGCGCGCACGCCCCGTCGAGCGCCGAGCTCCGGGGGCGCACCCTCTTCGAGTGGGCCGCCGGCCGGGGGGTCGGGGTGTCGGTCGTGGGCTGGCCGATGACGTTCCCGGCGTTCCCGATCCCGGGGGGAGCCCTGCTCGCGGGGTGGCCCCGGCCTCGCACGGGACGCCCGCCGGTCGCCCCCCCGGAGCTGGACGAAGGTGGCGCGCTCGGGGCCTGGGACGAGGGCGATCCCCGCCCGCACCGCCGTCGTCCGTCGTCGGCCCAGGAGATCGTCGCCGAGTCGTGGTGGGATCGACGCCACGCCGAGATCGCGGCGCTGTGGATGCGCACGCGGGACGACGCGGTGACGGCGGTCGTCCTGTCCGGGACGGATCACCTCGCCCATCGCCTGTGGGGGGACCCGCGGCTCGCCGAGCACTACGAGCGGGCGGATCAGCTCCTGGGCGAGCTCCTGGAGGCCGCCGGGGACCGCACCGTGCTGCTCGTCAGCGATCACGGCTTCGGCCCGTCGGCGACGCGGGTGGTGCACGTCTGCCGTGCCCTCGAGCGCCTCGGCTGGGCGCGCGTGCGACCGGAGGCGGGCGAGGTCGGACCCGTGGGGCGGGCGCTCCGCGGGGCCCGGAGAGCCGCCCCGAAGGGGGCCTGGAAGGCCGTCCGCGACCGCCTCCCTCACGCCGTGCGGCGGTGGGGGTTCGAGCGCGCCGCGGGCGGCGACGGCTACGACCCCGAGCACACGCGAGCGTTCGCCGTGGAGCTGCACGAGGCCTTCGTCGGCGTGCACCTCTGCGTCCGGGGACGCATGCCCGGGGGCGTCGTCGAGCCGGTCGAGAGCGCCGGGGCCCGCGCGCGGCTGGCGGCGGATCTGATGACCCTGAAGGACGACGCCGGCGATCCCCTCGTGCGCCGAGTCCAGCCCCGGGAAGACCTGTACGGAGGCCCCCACCTCGATCGCATCCC
Source organism: uncultured Rickettsiales bacterium (assembly GCA_964512225.1). Lineage (GTDB taxonomy): Bacteria > Myxococcota_A > UBA796 > UBA9615 > UBA9615 > CAZEKB01. The sequence goes on from CAZEKB010000012.1 coordinate 81,541, forward strand.
CGATCTGCTGGTCGAGCTCGCCGAGGACCATCGCTGGGGCGACGCCCGGGGGCCGGGGCCCGTCGTGGAGCCCGTGGACGAGGCCGCCCGGGAACGTCTGCCGGGGTCGCACCGTCGCGACGGCGTGGTGGTGGCGGCGGGGCCCGCGGTCCGGCCGGGGGTGGACCTCGTGGCGCCGACCGTGCGCGACGTGGGGCTCACGCTCCTGGCGGCGGCGGGGGTGCCCCTGCCCGACGATCGGGACGGCCGGGTCTGGGAGGAGGTCCTGACCGTCGAGACGCGGCGGCTGCCCGTCGCCGAGGGAGCGCAGGACGGCGGGGCGCGGCCCAGCGACCGCGAGCAGGCGGCGATGGACGAGGCCCTCCGGGGGCTGGGCTACCTCTGACGGAGCCCGATCACGGGCTGGACCTTCCCCGACGCATCGAGGACGAACCGGCCGCCGACGTCGACGCGGATCCGCAGCGAGGGCGCCTGGATCAGCGCCCGCAGCGCCGACACGGTGGCCGCCGCGAGGGCGTCGGGATCGGCCCCGGGGGCGGGGCGCACGCGCACGTCGAGGGTGTCCACGGCGCGCTGCTCGATCTGGACCTGCAGCGCTCCGTCGATGCGGGCGACCGCCGGGCTGAGGCGACCGATGCGGCGGCCGTCGGGGGTGACCACGAGGTCGTCGTCGCGGCCCTCGACGGGGCCGACCCGGGGGAAGGTCCAGCCGCAGGGGCAGGGGCCGTCGTCGATCGGCGCGGGCCCGGCCAGGTCGCCGGTGTCGTAGCGCAGGAGCACGGTCCCCCGCCCGAACAGGGGCGTCCCCACCCAGCGGCCGTCCACGACCTCGGCGGCGGAGTAGTCGGCGATCAGGTGGCGCGCGCCCTCCCGACACTCCTGGATGGCCAGCGCCCGCTCGGCCTGCCCGTAGTGGTCCGCGACGGGTACGCCGAACGCGTCGACCAGGCGCGCGCGAGCGGCCGGCCGGAGGGTCTCGGACGAGGTCCAGATCCCGGCCAGCCTCGGAGCGGCGAGCTCGTCCGCGCGTCCCAGCCCGTCGGCCCGCTCCACGAGCTCGAGGAGGGCGGACGGGTACCCCCGCAGCCACTGCACGCGCAGCCCGGCGAGGGCGTCGAGGACCCGGCCCGCCCCCCGCGCGTCCAGCCCCGCGGCCGCGGCCCGGTACTCGCCGCTCCCGGAGTCGTAGTCGACGACGGTCTCGTCGTCCATCGACGGGCCGTCCCGGCGCAGCCGGAGCACCACGTCGCCCGAGCGGTAGCCGAGCGTGCGGCGGTGGCGCACGACGAAGGCCTCCTCCACCACGATCGAGCGCAGGTCGCGTCGCAGCGCGAGGGGCTCGCCCGACGACCCGCTCGTCCGCGCCCAGCGCAGCAGCGGCGCGGGCGTGCGCTGGTCGAGGAACGCGTCGGGGTTCGCGGCGACGTCCCCGCGCCGGGTGACGGGGACCAGCGCGAGGGCCTCTCGGCCGGAGCTGCGGAGCGCGTCCTGGAAGGTGGGATCGTCGGCGAAGCGGCGGTAGGCGGGGACGTGGCGAACGACCTCGCCCAGGCGCTTGCGGAGTCGCTCGTCCTGCAGCGCGCGTCCCGCCTCGGGCTCGAGCGTCGCGTTCTTCTCCAGCCGCCGCAGCAGCACACCGAACGCGCCGGGGGGCCGACGGAGGGAGAGGGTCGCCCCGAGCGTCGGCATCAGGCCCTCGCCGCCCGCGGCCGGCGGCCCAGGACGGCCTCCCACGCGGTCCACGTCGTCTCGAGGGAGTGCTCGGTCGTGTAGGCGCGCCGAACCCGGTGCCACCCCGCCGCCGCGAGATCGACGCGGTGCTCGGGATCGTCGATCCACCGCAGGAGGGCGGCCGCGAGCTGGCCCGGCTCCCCCGGGTCCACGAGGGTCCCGGTGCCGTCGTCGAGCAGTTCTTCGATCGCGCCGGAGCGGGCCGCCAGGACCGGCCGCGACGCGGCCATCGCCTCGAGGAGGGCGAACGGCAGGCCCTCGCGACGGCTGGGCAGCAGCAGGCCCTCGGCGTTCGCCAGGACCTCGCCCACCCGCTCCGCCGGGACGCGCCCCGGGAACGTCACGCCGACCCCCTCGCCCCGCTCGCGCCATCGTCGAGCCTGCGCCTCGTCCACGGCCATGGGCCCCACCACGTCCACCACCACGCGGGCCCCCCGCACGCGCCGCACTCGCTCGGCGGCCGTGAGGAGCTCGGCGATCCCCTTGCGCGGCTCGACGCTGCCGAGCACGACGAGGCGCAGGGGGGCCTCCTCGGTGGGCGAGCGGGCCGGGGGGAGGTCCATCTCGGGCAGGGGCACGCCGTTGCGGATCACGTGCACGCCCCCTCCGTCCGCGCCGAGGTCCTCGTAGTACGCGCCGAAGTCGCGGGAGAGGACGCCGAGGCCGTGCACGGAGGTCAGCACAGAGCGGACCAGGCCGCGGTCCAAGGGGCTGCGCCCCCAGAACTCCGGGAAGGCGGCGGCGTGCAGGTGCAGGAGGACGCGGGCGCCGCTCGACAGGGCCAGGCGGGCGAGCACGGCGGCCTCGCGAAACCCCCAGCCGCTGCCGCAGCAGACGTGAACCAGGTCGGGCCGGGCGGCCGCGAGCCGGGCTCGGAAGGAGGCGGCCACGCGGGCTCCGTCGCGCAGACGAGCGGGGAGGGGGGTCGCCGCGGAGGGCCCCGACTTGTCCGTGGCGAAGTGCTCCCACGCGACCTCGGGGCGGTGTCGACGCAGCGCGTCGCCGAGCACGCGCAGGTACGTGGCGATGCCGCCCGAGCGCTCGGGGGAGGGGCCGACCAAGAGGATCACGCGCGTACCTTAGGGTGAAGCGCGCGCGGTCGCTTGCGCGTTGACGGGGGCCGCCGGGGCCGCTCAAATGCGCCGATGCCTCGGCCGAAGCAGCCCCCGATCCGCCTCCGCCGCCCCGCCGCCCCCGGCCTCGGGGCGGGGGCCGGGGGGGCGCGCCCCCCCCCCCCCCCCCCCCCCCCCCCCCCCCCCCCCCCCCCCC
>CAZEKB010000013.1:0-79561 GCA_964512225.1 uncultured Rickettsiales bacterium
CACGGGCAGGGGTTGCGCGTGGCCACGAGGAGGACGTCGGCCGGGAAGCGATGGATCGCGTCCGCCCGCGCGATCGTGACGAAGCGATCCTCCAGGGGCTGGCGCAGGGCCTCGAGCAGCCCCCGAGAGAACTCGGGGGCCTCGTCGAGCATGAGCACGCCCCGGTGCGCGAGGGTCACCTCTCCCGCCCCCAGGGGGCGCCCCCCGCCGACGATCGCGGCGACCGACGCGGAGTGGTGCGGCGCCCGGAGGGGCGGCCTGCGTACGAGGCCGTCCCCGGGAGCGAGGAGGCCGGACGCGGACCGGATCCGGGTCGCCTCCACGGCCGCCTCGTCGTCCAGGTCGGGCAGCAGCCCGGCGAGCCGACGCGCGAGCATGGACTTGCCCGAGCCCGGGGGCCCCTCGAGGAGCAGGCCGTGGCCCCCCGCGGCCGCCACCTCCAACGCTCGTCGGCCCGTCGGGAGGCCTCGCACGTCCGCCAGATCGGGCTCGACGACGCAGCCCACCGTCCGCTCGCGCTCGAACGCCCGCGCCACGGGGCCGTCGGCGCGCGTCGCGATCCCCTCGTCCCGGCCCGAGGCCGCTCGCCAGGCTTCGGCGAGGTGGTCGACGGGGCTGACGTCCAGGCCGGGGACGAGCCGAGCCTCCGCCAGGTTGCCCCGCGGGACCAGCGCGCGTCGCGCCCCCATGCGAACCACGGCCTCGAGGATGGGGAGCGCTCCACGCACCGGTCGGACGCTGCCGTCCAGCCCCAGCTCCCCGATGGCCGCGGGTGCTCCCGCCCAGGGAGTCTCACCGTCCCCCGAGGCTCCCGCCGCGACCACCCCGAGGGCGATCGGCAGGTCCAGGCCCGTGCCGTGCTTGGGGCGGTCCGCGGGGGCGAGGTTCACGGTGATGCGGCGGCGCGGGTAGGGGAGCTGGGCCGCGTCGATCGCCGAGCGGACCCGCTCCCGGGCCTCCCGGACGGACGAGGCGGGCAGGCCGACGATCTGGAAGGACGGGAGCATCGACAGGACGTCGACCTCCACCCCCACCGGCGAGCCGGACACGCCGTCGAGGCAGCCCGAGAGAACCTGAATCGTCATCACACCTCCACGCCGCTCCGGCGGCGCCCCCCTTCATTGCTCGTTGCGTGCCGGCCCGACGAGAGATGCAAGTGGTCGGAATCACTGGGTTCAGGATCGGCAGGTGTCCGGGAGTGTCCGTCCGGGACCGTCCATCCGTGTCCAGGACTGTCCGGGCCGAGCGCGCGTCCCCGTCCGGGCGCGAGCCCGGCGTCCAAGCTCCGCGCCGTGCTGGTCCTGAACGTCACCCTCGGCTGCATCATGTTGGCGCTCGGCCTCGGCCTCGTGGCGGACGACTTCCGCGCCGTCGCTTCGAGCCCCCGCGCCGCCCTCGTGGGGCTCGGCGGGCAGCTCGTGCTCCTCCCGGTCGCCGCGTTCGCCGTGGCCGCCGCGTTCGGCCTCGAAGGACCCCTGGCCGTGGGGCTGGTCCTCATCGCGTCCTGTCCCGGAGGGGCTCACTCGAACCTCTTCGCGAACCTCGCGGGCGGGGACACGGCGCTGTCGGTGGCGCTCACGGCCACGAGCGGGCTCGTCGTCCTCGCGACGCTGCCGCTGTGGGTCGGCGCGGCGCTGGCCCTCCACGGGTCGGAGGCCTCCGTCGCGCTGCCGATCGGCGACACGGTGGTGAGCATCCTCGGGATCATCGGGCTGCCCCTCGTGGCCGGGATGGCGCTCCGCGCCCGCAGCGATGTCTGGGGCCGTCGCCTCGAGCCCTGGATCAAGGGGCTGGCGATCGCGTTGCTGCTCCTGATCGTGGTCGGCTCGGTCGCCAAGAACGGGGCGAAGGTGCTCGGCTTCGCCGCCGCCGTCGGCCCCGCCGTGCTCGCCCTGAACGTGGGGACGATGGCGCTGGGCGGCGTGCTCGCGGGCGTCGCGCGTCTTCCTCGACCGCAGGTGGTCACGGTGACGCTGGAGGTGGGGGTGCAGAACTCGGTCCTCGCCGTGGGTCTGGGCCTCGGTCTGCTGGGCGATCCCGCCTACGCGGTGCCCGCGATCGTCTACAGTCTCCTCGTCTACGCGACCGCGGGGTCCTTCGTGGTCGCCGCCCGGGCGACGCGACCGCGGTGAAGGCCGAGGGGGCGCGACTCTGCCCGGCGGATCAGCCCGGCCCTTGCTCCTGTCCCCGCCGGTCGTCCCATCGACCTGAACGGAGAAAGAAATGAGCCGCACCTTCCCGATCGCGACCCTCGGCCTCGCCGTGGGCGCCCTGTGCCTGGGGTCCGTGTCCGTCACCGGCTGCCCCGAGCCCGACGACGACGACTCCTCGGTGGACGACGACGACGCCCTCGACGACGACGACGCCGTGGACGACGACGACGCCGTGGACGACGACGACGCCGTGGACGACGACGACGCCGCTGACGACGACGACGCCGTGGGCACCGAGTGCCCCCAGGAGGTGGTCGCCGCCCTCGCCTCGCTCGCGAGCTGGGAGCGCGTGTACTCCTGCGGAGACGCCTACTTCGCCACCGGCCTCGACGACGAGTCGGTGCGTCTCGCCTTCGGGTTCGAGCTCGAGGAGGGGCAGCTCGCCGCGGGCGGCACCTGGGTGCTGCGCTTCGACGCCGAGATCAAGGCCAAGAACGACATCCCCGGCACGGCGGAGCTGCAGACCGGCGAGAACCTGCTCGCCTACGACTGCAACGACGCCATCGATCAGGAGCCGGTCGTCGAGCGCTCGTGGATGCCCGCCGCGGGCTCCGTCGAGATCGACGTCGGGGCGCGCAAGGCCGAGTCCTGGGACGGCGAGATCCGATCGATCGGCGTGCGCTTCGAGGAGGTGAACGACCCGGCGAGCAGCTGCGTCGTCCCCGACACGACCTGGTCCGACCTTCGCTTCGGTTGGCTCCCCGGCTAGTCGCGTCGCGCCGAGAGGGGCGTAGGATCCGCTCGCATGCGTCGGGTCCTCGCCCCTCTCTTCGTTCTCCTCTTCGCCGCCCCCGCGCCCGCGGCCGAGTCCGCCCGGATCGCGGTGATGGACTTCACGAACGCCTCGACGGACGCCGATCTCGCCCCGCTGGGCAAGGGGCTGCAGTCGATGCTCACCACCGACCTGTCGCAGGTCGCGGCGCTGACGCTGGTCGAGCGCGAGCGCCTCCGAGACATCACCGCCGAGCTGAACCTGGGCGCCTCGCACCTCGTGGATCCCGCGACCGCGGCGGACATCGGTCGGTTGGCGGGCGCGAGCCACCTGCTCGTCGGCAGCTTCACCGTCGTGGGCGAGACCATGCGCCTGGACGCCCGCCTCGTGGCCGTCGAAGGGGGCGGCGTCGTGCTCGCCGAGCGCATCGAAGGGGAGACGGAGGCCTTCTTCGAGCTGGAGCAGACGCTCGTCCAGGCGCTGGTGAAGGCCCTGGAGGTCGATCTCGCCCCCAAGGAGCGGGCTGGCATCCGGCGGATCCACACCGCGGACTTCGAGGCCTTCCGGGCGTTCAGTCGAGGGATCGACCGCTTCGACGCCGAGGCCTGGGACGACGCGGTCGCGGCGCTCCGGGACGCCGCCGGCCGCGACGAGGACTTCAAGCTGGCGCGGGTCACGCTCCGCGAATACGAGGAGATCATCGGGCGGCTCCGGGCCCGGAGCGCGTCGCTCGAGACTTCGCGTCGGGAGCTCGAGCGGCTGAAGCGGGCGCGGGAGGCGGACGACCAGGCCGAGGTCCTGGCTCGGCTGTGGGCGATCTCCGAGGGCGACCCGTCCGCCGACGCCGACGCCGGCGGGATCGAGGCGGGGCGTCGTCGCGCGGCCTCGCTGTACCTGCTCGCGGTCGCCTACGGGAACGTAGGTCGCAACCGCGGCAAGCTGATGCGCCTCCGCCAGGTCGAGGACGTCTTCGCCATGGAGCGAAGCGCCGACGCGCTCCACCGCGCCTTCTTCGACGAGGTGCTCCCCCGCTGGCCGGAGCTGCCCCTGGTGGTGAGCGATCGCTTCTGGCGGGGGCTGCCGGAGCTGCGCACGAGGGACGGCGAGCCCGCGGAAGAGCCGTTCGACCGGCAGTTCGCCGAGCTCGCGACGCACCTGTTCGAGCGCGGCGCCGACTACCCCGAGAACCGCAAGAAGTACCTCCTCGACGACCTCCGATACCCGTCGGACATGGCGCGGCGGCTGCACTTCGATCGCGCCGAGGAGGTCGAGCTCTTCGAGTTGATGCATCGCAAGGCGATGACGCTGGACCCGCCGGACTACTGGGTCGAGGACTTCGAGGAGCGCCTCGCCGAGGAGTACCGCGAGGTGCTTCGACTGGACGACTCGACCCGCCTCTATACGAAGCTCGCCGGCGCCCTGGAGCACCCCGGCGCGATCGAGGGCGTCACCCGCAAGATCGAGGTCAACCGCGACTACCAGCGGACGCTGGACCAGGCGCGCAACAAGGCGCTGGTGCGGGAGTGGCTGCTCATCGCCCAAGGAGGCGGCTGGAGCGACTCGCCGATCCTGAAGTTCGCGAAGGAGCAGCTGAGCGGGGCGGTGCCCACGGCCAAGGGTCTCCAGCAGCTCCAGCGATTCCGGAAGCTGCCGTCGCGCAAGGGGGCCTACTTCCTGCTGGGCGACCACCCCACGTGGACGCTGCAGGCCGGTTGGGACTTGCGGACGGGGCCGAGATCCGACGCCCTGCGCGCGGGGTCCCTGCGCTACTACCGCGACGAGGCGGCGAAGGTGGAGCCGATCGTGATCGTGGACGGCGTCCCGGGGCAGTCTCTCCGGGCGCGCTTCTCGGTGAGCCGGGAGCCCGCCGCCGACTGGATCCACCCGAAGTCGCGGGACGACCGGTCCCCCCCGACGGTCGGCGAGACCCCCGTCGTGCGGTTCCTCTTCGGGATCGAGGACCTGTCCGTCAAGAAGAGGAAGGATCCGGAGACGGACGAGTACCGCCTCGCCCGTCCGACGCGGCTGCTGGCGGTGGAGCTGGCCGACGGTCGGGCGACGCTCCGGCGAGGGGTCGAGTCCGATCGGGGGTCCTTCGATCGCAAGGAGGCGTTCGCCTGGACGGACCTCGCCTCGGGCGCGCTGCCGCTCGGTCGCGACGTCGAGATCGTGGTCGGCGGGGACGTCGTGAAGGTGCGCAGCGGGGGCAAGACCGTGCGCCTGCGTGCGGACGCGACCCCCGCGGCCGGGTTCTACGGCTTCATGTTCGGGGGGGCGGGATACCTGGAGATCGGCGACCTCCGGCTCAAGCGAACGCCGTGACCGCCGTTGTAGAGTTCCACCGATGCGCTCGTCCCTGCTCCTAGCCGCGCTCGTCGCGACCGCCCCCATGCTCGCGCCGCCCCCGGCGCACGCGGACGAGCCGGAGCTCAGTCCCGCCGAACGTCAGCTGCAGCTCGCCCGCGAGGACTTCGCGAAGGGCGACTACACCCGCGCGGTGCAGGCCAGCGAGTCTGCGCTGCGGCTCGATTCGGGGCTCAAGGAGGCGTTCAAGATCAAGGGGCTGGCGCTCGAGCAGCTCGGCGAGCGGGACGACGCGCGGGCGATGTTGAAGGCCTACCAGACGCTCAACTCGGGCCTGCCGGACGACGAAGACGTGGTCGCGGCGCTCGATCGCCTGGACGCTCCGGCGGTCCACCCGGCGCCGCTGATCCTCCTCGGAGCGGGGTCCGGCCTGGCGGTGGCGGGGTTCGTGATGCACGGCACGGCGTTCACGGCGGGCAAGGAGTTCACGGAGACGCCGCAGCCGATCGCCCGCTTCGGCGAGTACGAGGCGCTGTACGACCGCAACGTCGCCGGGCTCGCCCTGGGGGTCGCGGGCGCGGCGATGGCGGGCGCGGGCGCGGGTCTCCTGATCGCGAGCCTGATCGACGGGCCGGACGTCCTCTCTGCCCGCGTCCTGCCCACCTTCTCCGCGGGCCCGGGCGGCATCGCGCTCGGACTGCACGGGCGGTTCTGAGGGGCGAGGCCGCCCCCCGAGGTCTCACTTCTTGGGGGAGCCGCCGAAGAAGCGTCCGAGCAGCCCGGACTTGCCCTCGTCGCTGCTCTTCGCTCGCGCCGGGCGCGGGGCCTTGCGGTCGAGGCGGATCGCCGACGCGCTCTTGGTCTTCGCGATCTGACCCTGGACCTTCCAGCCCTGCCCGATCGCGCGCCGCCGCACGCCGCCCTTGTTCTTCGCCCGGGCCGTGCCCTCGACGAGCCAGAGCACCTCGGCGAAGGCCGGGTGCGCGGTCACCGGGTGCCACTCGCCGTCCGTGGTCTGGAACTCGCAGCGCGCGTGGAACTCGCCCTCGTACAGCTTCTGACGGATCAGGTACACGTCGAACGTCCCCAGGCCCAGGCCCGTGGGTTCGCGGATGGGGTAGCTGAAATCAGGGTGCGCCACGCCCGGATCTTAGCAGCGCAGGTCCCGACGGCGCGCCGCCATCGGTGGTCTAATTCCCGGCCATGTCTCCTCCCGCCCCCTCCGCGTCGGTCGTCGTCGGCACCGCGGGGCACATCGATCACGGCAAGACCACGCTCGTCCGGGCGCTCACGGGGGTCGACACCGATCGGCTGTCCGAGGAGAAGAAGCGCGGCATCACGATCGTCCTGGGCTTCGCCCCCCTCGACCTCGGCGACGGGGTGCGCGTGGGCGTCGTGGACGTGCCCGGACACGAGAAGTTCGTGCGCACGATGGTCGCCGGGGCGGGCGGCGTCGACGTGGGGCTCCTCGTCGTCTCCGCGGAGGAGGGGGTCATGCCCCAGACGCGGGAACACCTCGAGATCCTCAAGATGCTCGCCGTGCCCCAGCTCGTCGTGGCACTCACGCGGGCGGATCTCGTCGACGAAGAGATCGTCGAGCTCGCGTCCCTGGACGTCGAGGAGCTCCTGGAGACCGTCGACGGGCCGTGGCCTCCGCCTCCGATCCTCGCCACCTCCGGCGTCACCGGTCAGGGGATCGACGCCCTGCGCGCGGCGCTGCGCGAGGCCGTTTCGAGGGTCCCGGTCCGCCCCGACGGCGACGTCTTCCGCATGCCGGTCGACCGCGCGTTCAGCATCCGCGGCTTCGGCACCGTGGTCACCGGGACGACGCGGGACGGGCGGCTGACGGCGGGGGAGACCCTCGAGGTTCTCCCGTCGCGCAAGGTCGTGAAGATCCGCGGGATCCAGGTCCACGGCGAGTCCGCCGATGCCGTGCACGGCGGTCACCGCGTCGCCCTGAACCTGCAGGGCACCGCCGCGGCCGACGTCCCCCCGGGGAGCTGGCTCGCGACCGCGAAGGCCCTGGCCTGCGCCGACCGGCTGGACGTCCTCTTCGACCTCCTCCCCGACGCGCCCTGGCCGCTCGCCAACAACGCCCGCGTCCGCTTCCTCTACGGCACGGCCGAGCTCGTCGCCACGGTGCGGCTGCTCGACCCCGACGGCGGCCCCGCTCCCGCCGAGGTCCTCCCGGGCGAGCGCGCGTGGGCCCAGCTCGCCCTCGCCGAGGCCTGCGGGGCCGTGCCCGGCGATCGCTTCGTCCTTCGGGTGGAGAGCCCCATGTCGACGCTCGGGGGCGGCGTGATCCTCGACCCCGAGCCGCCCCTCCTGCGCCGTCGCGAGCGGCCCGCCGCGGCCCGCCTCCTCTCCGTCCTCGCCGACCCCGCCGCGACCCCCGCGGACCGGGTCCGCGCCCTGCTCGAGCGTCGGCTGGGCGAGTCCCTCGACCGCGACGCGCTGCGCCGACGCCTGCCCGCCGGGACGGACGTGATCGCCGCGGCGGATGAGGCCCGCGACGTGCGCACGATCGCGACCGACCCGCCGTCGTGGGTCCACGCCGGGGTCGTCGCCCGCTGGATCGAGCCTCTGAGCGTGGGCGTCGCCGCCTACCACGATGCCCACCCCCTGCTGGACGGCCCGACGCTCGCGGAGGCCCGGCGGCTCCTCGTCCCCACCCCCGAGGCCCGGCTGTTCGAGGCGCTGCTGCCGGACGTGTGCGCCGACGAGCGCATCGAGCGGCGCGGCCACCGCCTCGGCCTCGTCGGTCACGACCCCGACCCGGACCCCGAGGCTCGCGCGGCCCTGGACGAGTTCGTGCGGCGCCTCGCGGAGGGCGGCGTGCACCCCCCCACGATCGAGGCGGCCCGCCACGGCCTGGATCTGCCCCCCGACTCGCTCACCTGGCTGATCGACGGCGGCGTGCTCGTGAAGGTCGCCGACGACTTCCTCGTGGAGCGCGACGCGTTCCGCGGCCTCGTGCGTCGGATCGTGGCCCACGTCCGGGCCACCGGCCTGCTCACGCCCGGCGACTTCAAGGACCTGGCGGGCCTCAGCCGTCGCCACGCGATCCCGTTCCTGGAGTTCCTCGACCGACGCCGGCTTACCGTCCGCAAGGGCGAGGGCCGGGTCCTGCGCGACCTCCCCGAGTGGGCGGCGGAGTGATCACGGGCCTCGCCCCGCCCGAGGAGCGTCGCTGCGGAAACTGCTAGGCTCGGGGGCCCTCCGCTGCCTTTTCAGCACCCCGGAGACTGCATGCAGTTCATCGCGATCGGCCTCCGCCGATTCCTGCCCGTCCTCTCCTTGCTCCTGGCCTTCCTCCCCGGCGCCGCGTTCGCGCAGGCGACCGGCATCCTCGAGGTGAAGGCCAACGTCGAAGGGGCGCTGGTCTTCGTCGACGGGGAGCCCCTGGGCGAGACGCCGCTCCTCGAGATCATCGCCGCGGGTCGGCACGACATCGTCGTCACCCGGGACGGGTTCGCCGACTGGTCGAAGGCCGGCGTGGTGCTCCCCCCCGACTCGACGGTGCAGATCACGGCCGAGCTCCAGCGCCTGGCGCCCGCCCTCGAGGTGCGCGTGGATGTCTCGGACGCGGTCGTCTACGTGGACGGCAACGAGGTCGGGACCGGCTCCGTCGTGATGGTGGACCCCATCGCCGCGGGCACCCACCGAGTGGACGTGAAGTCCCCGGCGTACGGCGAATGGTCCGGGAACGTGAAGCTGAGCGACGGCCGCGTCACCCCCGTGAAGGTGTCGCTGCGCGGCTCGCTGGGGGCCATCGCCGTGACGTCGACCCCGCCGGGCGCGCTGGTCACCGTCGACGGGTCCGAAGCGGGGGTCACGCCGATCAACGTCGAGCCGGTGAAGCCGGGCTCGCACGGCATCCGCATCTCGCTGGACGGGCACGCGGACTTCTTCCAGGCGGTCGTGGTGGACCCGGGCAAGTCGGTCGACGTGAAGGCGAACCTCACCACCTCCTCGGGCGAGCTGGACGTGAAGCCGAACGTCGGCGGCGCGAAGGTCTACGTCAACGGGGTCGAGATCGGGACGGGCCGGAGCACGGTCGAGAGCGCCGCCCCGGGCATGTACTCGGTGCGCGTCTCCGCGGCCGACCACACGGACTTCCTCAAGACCGTCCAGGTCGAAGAGGGCAAGAAGACGACCGTCGTCGCGAAGCTCGAGGCGTTCGACTTCGGGGACAACAACCGGCTCGCGGGCGGCCGCCCCGGCGGAGACGTGGTGAAGCGCCCCGGCTTCTGGGCCGCTCTGGGCGGCGGCATCGGCGCCGGTGTCGCCATCGCCGTCATCGCGGGCGTCGCCGCCAACGCCGACGGAACCGACCCCGACAATCCTCCCGTCACGGTCACGCCCCCGGCGACCGACCACGCGTTCACCCTCCCGTGAGGCCCGCCGTGCACACCCTCCCGAGCCGCTTCGCGCCGATCCTGGTCGCGCTCCTGCCTCTCGTCGCCCTCACCGGCTGTCCCCAGACCGACGACGACGACAGCAGCGCGGGCCCCTCCGCCTACCTCTCCATCGCCCTCTCGTCGTCCGATCCCGCGGCCGTCCTGGACGCCGTGGATCGCATCGAAGTCGGCCTCGCGCCGTCCGAAGCGCTCGTCGACGCGGGGGGCGACGAGTACGGCCCCGGCGAGATCGCCGACGGCCTGACGATGCAGGACGTCCTCGCCGTCAACGGCACGATCCTCGAGCTGCTGATCAACGTCGACGTGGACGCCGGGGCGGCCGAGTTCCCCACGATCGGGCTCGACCCCGGGGCGAACGTCCCCCTCGACTTCCAGCTCCAGGCGTGGGGCTACGACGCGGACGGGGAGGCCGTCGCCGAGTCGACGCTCACCGTCAGCTACCAGCTCGTCGAGGGCCAGGTCCTCACGGCCGCGGTCCCCAACTTCGAGCTCCTCGACATCCCGCCCGGGCTCTGCGAGGACGGCCTCGACAACGACAACGACGGCTGGACCGACATCGAGGATCCCGACTGCGGCGAGCCCGCGGATGTCGAGGACGGCTTCGGCGGCACGCAGTGCAACGACAACGTCGACAACGACGACGACGGCGACGTCGACCGCGACGACGCCGACTGCGAGAACGCGTTCGACGACGACGAGCAGGGCCCGATCGAGCCCCCCGAGTGCGACGACGGCCTCGACAACGACGACGACGGCTGGATCGACCTCCTGGATCCGGGTTGTGAGGACGCCGAGGACGACGCGGAGTTCCTCATCTCCTCGTCCGAGTGCAACGACGGGGCCGACAACGACGGCGATCTGCTGGTCGACGCGGACGACCCCCAGTGCGACGACGGCTTCGACAACAGCGAAGGCCTCCCGTGCGACGACGGCGTCGACAACGACGGCGATTGCTGGATCGACCTGGACGACCCGGGCTGCGTGGACGCCGCGGACGAGAGCGAGGTCGACACCGAGTCCGGCGACTGCATCGACGCGCTGGACAACGACCTCGACGGCGCGATCGACTGCCTCGACGTCGAGTGCGACTCCTGGGACGACGCGTCCGAGGACGCGCAGTGCAACGACGGCATCGACAACGACGGCGACGGCTGGATCGACCTCCTGGACGCCGGCTGCGACGACGACACCGACAACGACGAGATCGAGGCCGTGCCGGGCGTCTGCAACGACGGCGTCGACAACGACGGCGACAACCTCATCGACGTCGCCGATCCGGAGTGCATCAGCGGGTTCGACCTCTCCGAGACCGCGGACTGCGGCGACACGTTCGACAACGACCTCGACGGCTACACGGATCTCGCCGATCCCGGCTGCACCGACGCCACGGACATCGACGAGGGCGGCTTCGGCACCGACGAGTGCAACGACGGGGTCGACAACGACGGCGACGGCGACATCGACTCGGCCGACGCCGACTGCGACGACGCCACGGACCTCGAGACCCCGGCGTGCGACGACACGCTCGACAACGACGTGGACGGCTGGACCGACCTCGCCGACCCGGGGTGCTCGGACGTGACCGACGACGACGAGGGCGGCATCGGCACGCCGAGCCTCGGCGAGTGCAGCGACGGCGTGGACAACGACGGCGACGGCGACATCGACGGGTTCGACGCCAAGTGCGACGACGCCTCGGATCCGAGCGAGACGCCCCGCTGCGCCGACACGCTCGACAACGACGCGGACGGCTGGACCGACCTCGACGACCCGGGGTGCGCGAGCGCGACGGACGACGACGAGCTCAACGTCGGCACCACGGAGTGCAACGACGGCATCGACAACGACGGCGACGGCGACGTCGACGCCGCGGACAGCGAGTGCGCCACGGCCCTCGACGCGGAGTCGAACTGCGGCGACGGCACCGACAACGACCTGGACGGCTGGGCCGACGCGCTCGATCCCGACTGCGCGGCGCCGCTGTTCTTCGAGACGAACCTCACCACGTCCACCGAGTGCAACGACGGCGTCAACAACGGCGACAACGACGCCCTGATCGACGCCCTGGATCCCGACTGCGTGAGCGGCCTCGACAACAACGAGGGCCTCGCCGACTGCAACAACTCCGTGGACGACGACGGGGACGGCTGGATCGACCTCGACGACCCGGGCTGCCTCACCGCCCAGACCGAGACCGAGGGCGGCCTCAGCCCGCTGCTCCCCTGCAACGACGGCGCGGACAACGACGCCGACGGGCAGATCGACGCGGACGACCCCGAGTGCCTCACCGCGACCACCCCCACGGAGTCCACGGACCTGTGCGCGGACGGGTTCGACAACGACTACGACGGCTGGACCGACGGCGCGGACCCGGACTGCGTGACGGGCACCGCGGAGACGGGCTTCGACGCGGCCGTCCAGTGCAACGACGGCCTCGAGAACGACACCGACGGCTTCATCGACGCCGACGATCCGCAGTGCGACGACGCCTTCGACGGCGACGAGGCGAGCGCCGCGCCGGACGACTGCGCCGACACCCTCGACAACGAGACGACGCCCGACGGTTGGATCGACGCCCTCGACCCCGACTGCCTGGTCTCGCCCTACGACGAGACGAACAGCACGACCGTCAAGGAGTGCAACGACGGCATCGACAACGACGGCGACGGCGACATCGACTCGGCCGACGTCGACTGCACGAGCGGCGCGGACGAGCAGGAGGCCGCGGCCGACTGCAACAACAGCCTCGACGACGACGGCGACGGGTGGGAAGACGCCGAGGATCCCGACTGCCTCGCGGGCAACGTGGAGCTCGGGATCTTCCTGGCCATGGCCTGCAACGACAACATCGACAACGACAACGACGGCCTGATCGACTCCCTGGACCCCGAGTGCGACGACGGCTTCGACGGCGACGAGTCCGACGCGGCCGTGGACGACTGCTCGGACACGCTCGACAACGACGCCGACGGCTGGGCCGACATCGACGACCCCGACTGCCAGGCGGCGCCGTACGACGAGTCGGGCTTCGGCGCGACCGAGTGCAACGACGGTGTCGACAACGAGACCGCCGCCGACGGCTTGGTCGACAACCTCGACCCGAACTGCGACGACGCCGCGGACACCTCCGAGACCCCCCTGTGCAGCGACGGCGTGGACAACGACGGCGACGGCTGGACCGACGCGGCCGACCCGGCGTGTTTCGGGTCCCCGAACACGGACACCGAGGGCGGCTTCGGCAACGGGCAGTGCAACGACGGCGTGGACAACGACGGCAACGGGGACGCGGACGCCGCGGATCCGCAGTGCACCTCCGCGGCGGTCGCCTCCGAGTCGCCCGTCGGGTCCACGTGCGCCGACGCGCTCGACAACGACTACGACGGCTGGACGGACACGGACGACCCCGACTGCATCGTCGGGGGCACGGACGAGGTCGGGTTCACGGCGGTGCAGTGCAACGACGGCGTGGACAACGACGGCAACGGCGACATCGACGCCGCCGATCCGGACTGCACCGACGCGCTCGGCAACAGCGAGACGACCGCGGGCGTGGACGACTGCCTCAACAACGCCGACGACGACGGCGACGGTTGGACCGATCAGGACGACCCGGAGTGCCTCGCGGCGCCGTTCGACGAGACCGGATACGGCACCTTGCAGTGCAACGACAACGTGGACAACGACGGCGACGGCCTCGTGGACTCGGCGGACGTCCTCTGCGCGACCGGCGCGGACGTGTCCGAGTCGGCGACCTGCTCCGACGCCCTCGACAACGACGGCGACGGCTGGACGGACGCGGCGGATCCCGACTGCTTCGGCGGGGCCCTCGAGGAGATCGGCCTCGGCACCACCCAGTGCAACGACGGCGTGGACAACGACGGGACCGGCGGCATCGACGCGGCCGATCCGGAGTGCACGTCGGCCCTGGACAGCGAGTCCGTGGCCGCCGCCGACGACTGCGCCGACTCCGCCGACAACGACGGCGACGGCTGGATCGACGGCCTGGATCCCGAGTGCCTGGCCGCGCCGTACGACGAGGCGGGCGTGGCCGCGGCCACCGAGTGCAACAACGGCGCGAACGACGACGGCGCCGAGGACGCGCTCGTCGACTCCGCGGATCCCCACTGCGCGAGCGGCTCGGACAACTCCGAAGCGAACCAGTGCACGGACAACACGGACAACGACGGCGACGGCTGGACCGACGCCGCCGATCCCGAGTGCGTGAGCGGGTTCGACGAGACCGGCCTGGACCTCCAGGTGCAGTGCAACGACGGCGTGGACAACGACGGCGACAGCGACGCCGACGCCGACGACGGCGAGTGCGTGTCGGCGTTCGACGGCAGCGAGTCCAGCGCCGCCCCGGACGACTGCTTCGACGGCTCCGACAGCGACGGCGACGGGTGGATCGACGCGGCGGATCCGGACTGCCTGGTATCCCCCTACAACGAGGTCGGCTTCGGCACCGGCCCGTGCAACGACAACGTGGACAACGACGGCGATACGCTCGTCGACAGCGCCGATCCCGAGTGCACGACCGCGACGACGGCCACCGAGTCCAACTGCGCCGACACCGTGGACAACGACGGGGACGGCTGGACCGACGCCGCCGACCCCGAGTGCACGGCGGGGGGCTACGAGAACGGGTTCACCGCGGGCCTCGAGTGCAACGACGGCACCGACAACGACGGCAACAACGACGTGGACTCCGCGGATCCGGATTGCACGTCGGCGACGGCGGCGGAGTCGAACTGCGCCGACGGGCTCGACAACGACTCGGACGGCTGGGTCGACGCGGCCGACACCGAGTGCCAGGGCGCGGTCCTCGGCGAGGTGACGTTCGCGAACCTCGGGCCGTGCACGGACAACGTCGACAACGACGGCGACGGCGACGTCGACGGCGACGACACCGGCTGCGCGACGAGCGCGGACCTCTTCGAGGCGGCGGGGCCCGGCGACGTGCTCGTCACCGAGGTCCTCTACGATCCGTCGGCCGTCACCGACCCCAACGGGGAGTGGATCGAGATTCACAACGCGACCCTGGGGGCCATCGACATCGAGGGGTGGGTGCTCAGCGATCTCGGCACCGACACCCACACGATCGCGGCGCCGGGAGGCAGCCTCGTGGTGGCCGCGGGCGCGTACGTCGTCCTCGGGCGAAACGACACCCTGGGTACGAACACCAACCCCAACGGCGGGGTCACGCTCGCCTACGAGTACGGCGGCACGTTCCTGGGCAATACCACCGACGAGGTCGTCCTCACCGACACCGAGGGCGTGGCCATCATCAGCTTCGCCTACGACGAGAGCGCGAGCTGGCCGGTCGCGTCCGGGGCGAGCCTCAACTTCGACGGGGCCCTCGTTCCGGACGGGGCCAATACGCTGCTGTCGACCAACTGGTGCGTGTCGACCGTCCAGTGGGCGGGCAGCGCGGGCGACGAAGGCAGCCCCGGCGCGGCCAACGAGACCTGCCCCTAAGCGGTGATCGGCGACCGCGGGAAGGCCGCCGGGGCGGGGATCGCGGTCGTCCTGGTCATCGCGGCGCTGGCGTACGCCGCCCCGGGGCTGGTGGACGGACTCGAGGGCGCCCTGCTGTCCAGCTCGTTCCGCGCCCGAGGCCCGCTGGAGCCCCACCCGCGCATCGCCACCGTGGACATCGACGAGCCCGCCGTCGCGCGCTACGGCCGGTTCCCCTTCGATCGGCGGGTCTTCGCCCGCGCCCTCGACGCGCTCGAGTCGGCGGGGGCCGCGGTGGTGTTCGTCGACATCGTGTTCTCGGAGCCCGCGTCCCCCGAAGAGGACGCCGCGCTGGAGGAGGCGCTGCGGTCGGAGTCGATGGCGGTGGTGCTCGGGCACATCGTGTTCACCGAGGCCCCGGACGCGGGCGCGCCGGTGCGGGCGACCCCCGGGGCCGTGCTGCGGGCCTTCCGAGAGCACGAGCCCACGGTGGCGACGTCGCTGGGGGCGAGCGAGCGTCGCGTCTGGCCGGGCTTTCAGGTGCAACCTCCCCAGGATCGGTTCCAGCGGGCGGCGGCGGGCTCGGGGTTCCTCAACCTCGACGCCGACGCGGGCGGGGTCGTCCGGCGGGCCTCGATGCTCATCGACCACGAAGGGGAGCTGCTCGCGTCGGCCACGCTGACCGCGGCGACGCTGCTCGAGCTGGGCGGGGAGGGGGAGGGCTCGCCCCTGTTCGTGAGCGGGTCGGCCGACGCTCCGGAGCTCGCGCACGCGTCGGGCAGCGTCACGCTCGACGCCCGGGGGTCGGCGCTCCTCAACTACCCGGGCCCGGCCTCGGTGTTCCCGGGGGTCGGCCTGGTGGAGCTGATCGAGACCCACGAGTCGGGCCGGACGGCCGACCTCCGCGCGCGATTCGCGGGACGCCTCGTCGTTCTGGGGCCGTCGGCGGTGGGCATCTGGGATACGCGGGACACCCCCTACGAGGCGTCGGCTCCCGCCTACCTCGTGCACGCGGCGGCCATGGACAACCTGCTCGGGGACCGCTTCCTGAAGCGGGGACCGGGCCTGATGCTCGCGGAGTGGCTGCTGATCCTCGCCCTCGGGCTCACCACGGCGTGGCTGGCGGCCCGGGGCAGGGTGTGGGTGGGCGTGGCCGTCGGGGGAGTCCTGACGGCCCTGCCCCTGGTCGCGGCGCGCGTCCTCCTCGTGGCCGACGGCGTGTGGATGCGACCGATGTACGTCGCGGCGTCGGTCGCGGGGGCCCTCGTGGCGACGGGGGTCGTGCGCCTCAACCTCGAGGCGATCCGCCGCGCCACCGAGCAGCGGCGCCGCTCCGAGGTGATGGCCCTCTTCGGGCGCTACGTGGCCCCGGACCTCGTGCAGCAGCTGGTCGACGACCCCGGGTCCGTCCCCCTGGGCGGCACGCGGCGGCGGATCACGATGATGTTCTCGGACCTTCGGGGGTTCACGACCCTCTCCGAAGGGTTCGAGCCCGAGGACCTCGCGACCTTCCTCTCCGGCTACCTGGACCGGATGTCCCGGTGCATCGTCGACGCGGGCGGGATGGTCGACAAGTACCTGGGCGACGGCATCATGGCGCTGTTCGGGGCCCCGATGCCGGACCCGGACCACGCCGCGTCGGCGTGTCGCGCGGCCCTCGCGAAGATGGTCGCCCTCGAGCGTTTCAACGCGGAGGTGGTCGCGTCGGGCCGCCTGCTCGACAAGCCACTCGCCGTGGGGATCGGGCTCAACACCGGGGAGGCGGCCGTGGGCAACATGGGCTCGGAGCTGCGCTTCGACTACACGGCGATCGGCGACGAGGTGAACCTGTCGTCGCGGCTGGAGGGCCTCACGAAGCAGTACGGCGTGGGGATCATCGTCTCGGGCCCCGTGCGGGACGACGTGGGCGACGCGTTCACCTTCCGCGAGCTCGACCTCGTGGCCGTGAAGGGGCGCTCGGCGCCGGTGCGGATCTACGAGCTGCTGGGGCCCGCGGGCGTGGCCGTCTCCCGGACCGTGGCGGGCTACGAGGCGGCGCTCATGATGTACCGTGACCGACGATGGGACGAGGCCGAGGAGACGTGCGAACAGATTCTCGACAGCGGCGGGGACGGTCCCACGCGCTTCCTCCTGGAGCGGATCCGGACGATGCGCATGATGGGCGCGCCCGCCGACTGGGACGGCGTGCATCGGTTCGACTCCAAGTAGCGGCCGCGTTCGCGCTCGCCGCGTTCGGGGTCGGCTCCGCGCTCGCCCAGGCCCCCGCCGTCGACGTCCAGCGATTCCAGCCGGGATACGGCGCCCACGACGCCTTCTCCACCCGCTCGACGCAGCCCCTGGAGCTCCTCCAGGTCGGTGCCGGCGTCGTGTTCTCGTACGGGCATCAGCCCTTCGTCCTCCACTCGTCGGACGGCTCGTCCACCTCGATCGTCACCAGCCTCGCGACGCTGGACCTCCAGGTGGGGATCGGGCTCGGGCACGTCGACATCGGCATCGACATGCCGCTCCACCTCCGGGTCGCGGGCGACGGCAACCCCGGCTGGAGCACGCCCGAGTTCGGCGACGTGGCCCCCGGAGACCTGCGCATCCTCCCGCGGTTCCGGCTGCTGGACGTGAACAAGAAGGGCTTCGGGCTCGCGATCGCCGTGCCGGTGACGCTGCCGACGGGCGATGAATCGAAGTTCGTCGGCGAGGCGACCCCGTCGGTCTCGATCCAGGCGCTGCTCGAGGGTCGGATCGGTCGCGTGCGGATCCTCGGGAACGTGGGCGGGCGGCTCGCTCCCTTCACCGACGGGGCGCGCGCGTTCACCGGGCCGGCCTTCGAGTTCGGGGTCGGCGCGGACGTGGCGGTGGTGGGGCCGCTGTCGATCGCGGGCGAGGTGTTCGGCCGGATCCCCCAGGCCGTCGACCAGCGGGCCCTCGAGTGGCTCGCGGGCGTCACGGTGCGGCCCGCCGACTTCGTCTCGGTGCGCGTCGCGGGCGGGACGGGCATGAGCCCGGGGGTGGGCACCCCCGCCTTCCGGGTGGTCGGGGGCGTCTTCTTCGCTCCCCGGATCCCCGTCCCCGGCGCGGACGAGCCCGAGGCGGAGCCCGAGCCCGAGCCCGAGCCGGAGCCGACGGGGCCGGTCACGCGGAAGATCACGGTGAACGTCGACGCCGACGGCGCCTGGTTCGACGCCGAGCACCCCCACTGCATCCGCCTGCCCGCGGACGCCGTCCTCGAGCTCGACGGCGACGCGGCGGTGGTGAACGTCGGCGCGCCGGGCTACGAGACGGCCGTGATCGAGGTGCCCGCCGGCTCCGAGGACGTCGCGCTGGACGTCGCCCTCGTGAAGATCCCCGAGCCCCGGGCCCGCATCGAGCTGGACGTCCAGGACTCCGAGGGCGTCGTGGAGGGGGCCCGGGTGGTCGTCGACGGGGGGGACGCCCGGACGTCGTCCGCGACGGGCATCGTGCGCCTCGCGGTCCCGCCCGGCGATCACGAGATCCTGATCACCAGCGACGGGCACAACCCGGTGAAGATCGCGCTGCCGGCGGACGACCGCACGCGCATCTACCGGCGCGTCGTGCTCCAGAGCAAGGCGGCGGCCGCCGCGCCCGAGTTCCCCGAGCGGGTCTACTTCGCCGTGGGCAAGTTCGACCTGACCAAGAAGGCGACCGCGACGCTGCGGGCGGTCGCGGACCGCGCGACGGGCCTGTCCGACGACGACGTCCTCACGCTCGTGGGCATGGCCGATCCCCGCGGGGGTCGGGAGCTGAACCAGGAGCTCGCCGGGTCGCGCTCGAAGGCCGTGCGCGACTCGCTGCGCGCGATGGGGGCGACCTGCAGGCTCGAGGTGCAGCTCGAGCTCCCCGCCGGCGACCCGGCGACGATGACCGAGGCCGAGCTGCAGGAGATGCGACGGGTCGAGTTCCGGCTGAGACGCACCGAGAAGACCGAGGAGTGACATGACGACGCGACCGACCCCGGCGACCCTCCTCGCCTGCGTCCTCCTGGCGGCGCTGCTGGGCGCGGTCGGCTCCGCGTCGGCCGCCGACGGCCACGCCGAGGTGCTGTACCTGCGGGGCGACGTGACCGCGAAGGGCGCGGGCGGGGCGAAGGCCCTCTCGGTGGGCACGAAGTTGGTGCCCGGCGACACCATCACGGCGGGCGCGGACTCGGGCGCGTCGCTGCGCCTGTTCGGCGGCCTGAAGGCGACCGACCACGATCACGTGCAGGTGAAGGCGGGCACGACGCTGGAGATCGCGTCCCTCGGCGAAGGCGGAGGCCCGAAGAAGGGGGTGCTGAGCCTCCTCAAGGGCGCGTTGAGCTACATCACCGGGGGCTCGGGCGAGGTCGAGCGCGACGTGCAGGTGAAGACGCGGACCACGATCGGGGGCGTCCGCGGCACCGAGTTCAGGATCGTCGTGGAGGCGTCCGAGGCGACGCGCGTCGAGACCCTGGAGGGGACCGTGAACGTCGCCGGCGCGAAGAGCGACCTCGACGTGACCGCGGGCTCGGGCTCGCGGGTGGCGGCCGACGCGGAGCCCGAGGAGCTGCACCCCCTGCCCGTCGCGCCGCAGCTCGCGGGCAGGACCGAGGGGACCCTCGACCGCTTCCGGCTGCAGTGGCAGGCGGTGGACGGGGCCGCCTCGTACGTCGTCGAGATCGCCCTGGAGGAGTCCTTCACGCGGATCGTCTACGAGGCGGGCGAGGAGGCGACCACCCACGAGCCGGTGTCCGTCGCGCTGCCCGAGCAGGCGGGGACCTTCTTCTGGCGCGTCTCGGCGGTGGACGCCGACGGGTACCAGGGCTTCTACTCCCGGCCCGGCTCCTTCCGCCTTCCCTGACGTCGGGGGCCGCTCCCGTCAGGGAAGGCGGGGGCCCCCGGTGGCGCCCGCCGGCTGCTCCGCTATGGTTCCGAGCCGCTCGCGCCGACGCGCGGGCTCGGAGACGAGACCATGGCCGCGTTCCCCATTCGCACCCACACCTGCGGTGAACTTCGGCTGGACGACGCGGGCCGCGACATCGTCCTGAACGGCTGGGTCGATCGCAACCACGCCAAGGGCGGCGTGGCCTTCGTGGGCGTGCGGGACCGCTACGGCGTGACCCAGGTCACGATCGAGGAGTCCGAGGTCGGCGAGGCCCTCTTCGCCACGGCGAAGGGCCTGCGCGGCGAGTGGTGCGTGTCCGTCCAGGGGACCGTCCGCGGACGCCCCGAGAGGATGCGAAAGGGCGACGGGGTGGGCGCGATCGAGGTCGCCTGCACCGGCCTCACGGTCCTCAGCAGAGCCCAGCCGCTGCCGATCGTCCTCGAGGGCAAGGCCGCGGCCTCCGAGGAGCTGCGCCTCAAGTACCGCTACCTGGACCTGCGTCGGCCCGCGCTCCAGCAGAAGTTCCTGCTGCGCAGCCGGGTGGCCCTCCGCACGCGCGAGTACTTCGACTCCCAGGGGTTCGTGGAGGTCGAGACCCCGGTCCTCACCAAGTCCACCCCCGAGGGAGCGCGGGACTACCTCGTGCCGTCGCGGGTCCAGCCCGGCCGCTTCTACGCGCTGCCCCAGAGCCCCCAGCTGTTCAAGCAGATCCTCATGATCTCGGGCTTCGACCGGTACATGCAGATCGTGAAGTGCTTCCGCGACGAGGACCTCCGCGCCGACCGGCAGCCGGAGTTCACGCAGGTCGACCTCGAGCTGTCGTTCATCGACCAGGACACGCTGTTCCCGATCCTCGAAGGCTTCGTGCGGACGCTGTGGAAGGAGTTCCGCGGCGTCGACGTCCCCCCGATCCTGCGACTGCCGTACGCCGAGGCGATGGAGCGCTTCGGCGTCGACCGCCCGGACATGCGCTTCAAGCTCGAGCTCGCGACCGTGTCGGACCTGCTCGCGGGCACCGAGGCGGCCCCGCTCGCGAACGCGCTGGCGAAGGACGGCGGCACGGTGAAGGCGATGTTCGTCCCGGCGCCCGATCCCATGCCGTCCCGGAAGGTCATGGACGGATACACCGCCCTGGTGCGGGAGTTCGGCCTCGGGGGGCTGCTCTGGGGCAAGGTGCGGCAGGACGGAGCCTCGGGCGCGGTGGGCAAGTTCCTCACGGACCAGCAGCGGACGGCGATCGTCGGGCGCCTGGCCGAGCGCAACGGCTTCGACCCGGCCTCCGAGGGCGTGCTGATGCTCTGCGCCGCCGAGGAGGCGGTCGTCAACGACGCGATGTGGCGCCTGCGCGTGAAGGTCGCGGGCGACCTCGGGCTGCGGAGCCCGGACGAGTTCGCCTTCGTCTGGGTCACCGAGTTCCCGGCCTTCGAGTGGGACGAGGACGACGAGCGGTGGGTGGCGATCCACCACCCCTTCACGTCGCCGCGGCCCCGGGACCTGGACATCCTCGAGTCCCACACCGGCGCGGTGCTGACGGACGCCTACGACCTGTGCTGCAACGGCTACGAGATCGCGGGCGGCTCGATCCGGATCCACGACCCGGACGTGCAGTCGCGCGTGTTCAAGCTGCTCGGCATCGGCGACGAGGAGGCGCGCGTCAAGTTCGGCTTCCTGCTCGACGCGCTGTCGTTCGGCGCGCCCCCCCACGGCGGCATCGCCTTCGGCTTCGACCGGCTGATCATGCTGCTGTCGGGGACGGACTCGATCCGCGACGTGGTGGCGTTCCCGAAGACCGCGAAGGCGTCGTGCCTCATGACCGAGGCCCCCGGCGCCGTGGACCAGGGTCAGCTCGACGAGCTGCACCTGGACGTGCGCGCGTCCGCGTCGGAGTAGCCGCCTACAGCTTCCTCAGGTGGCCGGTCGACAGGCTGAAGACGAGGCCGTGGAGCGTGATGTCCCGGCCCCGGGCGCGCGCTTCGCGGACCGCCGGGGTGCGGCCGAGCTGCAGCAGCTGGTCCTCGACGTTCAGCTCGACGAGCCGGTGGACCCGGGCGTCGCGACCGTCGCAGGCGTCGAGCTCTTCGGCGTGCTCCGCCGCGACCTCGACGATCGGGGCGATCCAGTGGTCGATGATCCCGCCGACGCCCCCGTCGTGGGCGGCCTGCACCCCCCCGCAGCCCTCGTGCCCGCACACGACGATGTGCTCGACCTCGAGGTGATCGACGGCGTAGTGGAGCACCGCCATGAAGTTGAGGTCGCCGGGGGCCACGATGTTGGCGACGTTGCGGTGCACGAAGAGGTCGCCGGGATCGCAGCCGGTGAGCATCTCCGGGGGCACGCGGCTGTCCGCGCACCCGATCCAGAGCGCCGCGGGCGACTGCCCCTTGGCGAGCTCGTCGAAGAAGAAGGGATCGGCGGCCCGGCGCTGGGCCGCCCAGGCCGAGTTCGCGGCGAGGATCAGGTTGATGTTCATTCGGCTTCGCCTCCTGCGGACGGGTCGTGGCGGCGGATTATGCCTATGGTGCGCCCCGTGACGAGCCGCAACGCCCTGCTCTGCCCCTCCTGCAAGAGGGTGGTGCCGCTCCGGCCGGAGCTGCGCCCGTCGTCGTTTCCCTTCTGCTCGGACCGCTGTCGCATGGCGGATCTGGGCCGTTGGTTCGGCGAGGAGTACCGGATGGGGAGGCCCCTGGGACCGAACGATCACGAGGCCATCGAGACCGTGCTCTCCGCCCGGGAAGGCGAGGGCTGACCCCGGTCAGGGCTGCTCGAGCGCGAGGCCCCGGGTCTTGCCGCCGCGCTCCACCAGCAGCGGCACGAGCTCCCGACCGGCCGACCGCACGGCGTCGGCGATCTCTTCGGGAGACCCCACCTCGCGGTGGTCCACCTTCAGGATCACGTCGCCCGCCTCCAGGCCCGCTCGGTCCGCCCGCGACTCCGGCTCGACCCGACGCACGTGCACGCCGCGGGCGTTGCCGCGACGGCCCAGCTCGCGGTTGATCGAGCGGTCCAGCACCTCGAGCTCGGCCCCGATGCGGTCGGTGAGGTAGGCCGTCGTGCCCGCCCGCCGCCGCGGCCGGGTCTCCGCCTTCGGCTCCGCGGGGCGCTCCGCGGGCACGACCGTCAGCCGGTGATTGGCGGGCTTGCGCCCGTCCCGCCACACGACGATCTCGAGGGGCTCGCCCACGGCGGATCGCACCACGGCGCTCCGGAAGTCCTCGTGGGTGCGCACGGCTCGGCCGCCGATCTCGGTGATGAGGTCGCCCTGCTCCACGCCCCCCTTCGCGGCGGGGCCGTCGGCCACGAGCTCCTGGACGTAGGCCCCCGCGCTGCTGGGCGCCCCGATCAGCTCGAGGATCTGGGGGTCGGGCGTGGAGGTTCGCGCGCCCACCCAGCCCCGGACCACGCGGCCGGACGCCACGAGCTGGGTCGCGATCTCCCGGGCGAGGTTGATCGGGACGGCGAACGCCAGCCCCCGCATCCCGGCGTCGGCGCCGGTGCCCATGATCGCGGTGTTGACGCCGATGACGCGGCCACGGATGTCGAGCAGCGGGCCGCCGGAGTTGCCCGGCTTGATCAGGGTGTCGACCTGGATGAAGTCCTGATCCACCAGGCGATCGAAGCCCGGCAGGACGAGCCCCCCGGGCGTGCGCCCGAGTCGGTTGCGGCCCTTCGCGGAGACGTGCCCGACCGTGAAGGTGTCCGCGTAGTCGAGGCCGAACGGGGAGCCGATCGCGACGGCGTACTGCCCCACGCGCACGGCGTCGCTGTCGCCGAGCTCCACGAACGGGAGGTCGGCCGGAGGGTCGAGGATCCGGGCCACCCCGATGTCGCTGAGCGGGTCCCCGCCCACACGATCCGCCTTGAACCGGCGCCCGTCCTGGAGGACGACCTCGATGCGGGAGGCGTCCTCGAGCACGTGGTTGTTCGTATAGATCAGGCCGTCCGCGCTCACGATGAACCCGCTCGCGGCCCCGCCCGTGCGCATCTCCGACAAGCCCGACGGATCCGAGACGGCGCCCGCGACGTCGAGGGTCACGACGGCGGGCCCCGCCTGTTGGGCGACGTCGATGAAGGCCTGCTCCAGCGCCTCGGCGATCGCGAGGGGATCCGGCTCCTGCGCCTGGGCTCGCGGCGCGGCGACGAAGAGGAGGGCGAGGATGAGAGGGAGTGGGCGCACGAGGTGTCTCCGGGAGATCCTGCCTCCGGACACCGGCCCGCGCCAACGCGTTCCCCCCGGGTCGTTTATCGTGAAGCGATGGCGCCGCGCATCCTCGTGGTCGAAGACGACCGCCACTTCGCCGCGATCCTGAGCGATTACCTCGGCTGGATCGGCTGCGAGGTCGAGCACGCCCCGGACGCGGACGCGGCGATTCGATCGCTCGGCACCTCCGTCCCCGACGCGATCCTCACGGACGTCCTGCTGCCGCACATGAACGGCATCGAGTTCGCCCGCCGGGTCAAGGGCGGCGAGCCGTCCCCCGCGGTGGCCGAGCTCCCCGTGGTGCTGATGTCGGCCGTGTACAAGGACGACGCCGCCATCCGCGCGAGCCTCTGCGACTGCGGCGCGGACGACTACCTCGTGAAGCCCTTCGCCATGGGCGACCTCCGCGGGGTCCTGGAGCGGCTCCTCCCCGGGTCGGCCTCGCAGCTGACGGGGACGCCCGCCCCGTCGCCCGCCGACATCTCCGTCACGACCCTGCACGGCGAGGACCTGCCCCGTCGCGGTCGCGTGGTGTCCGGGTTCCTCGCGCGGCTGCTGCTGCGGATCCGCAAGGAGCGTCACACCGGCGTCCTGCGCCTCGAGGCGGCGCCCCGGCACAAGTCGATCGTCTTCCTCAACGGTCACCCCGTGTGGGCGCTGGGGAGCGACGAGCACGACCGGCTGGGCACGATGCTCCTCGAGGAGAAGACGATCTCCCGCGCCCAGTTCGCCCAGGCGATCGAGGCCATGCGCGCCGATCAGATCGACTTCGGCTCGGCGCTCACGTCGCGCCGCATCCTCGCCCCGTCGGACCTCTACCGGGAGCTTCGGAGGTTGGTCGCGCGTCGCGTCGTCTCGGCCTTCGGCTGGTCCGACGGCGAGTGGACGCTCGGGGACGTGTACCCCAGCGACACCCCCAACTTCGAGGTCGAGCTCCTGCCGGTGGTGCTCCAAGGCCTCGACGCCCACGGCGACCACAAGGTCCTGTGGGCGGAGGTCCGAGAGCGCGCGGACCAGTTCGTCGTGCCCACGAGCACCTTCGCGCTGGACTGGCCGACCCTCAAGGCGGGCGAGGGGATCGGCGCGCTGGGCCCGTTCCTGTCGGGTCGCCGCACGCTGCGGAAGCTCGAGCTCATGGAGGTGCTGCCCGAGGCCGACTTTCACCGGGCGATCTGGCTGATGTACCGGGCGGGGATGATCGGCTTCGCGCGGGCGGCCATGGACGAGAACGACGTCGCCCCGATCACGATCTCGATGGGGCTGCGACGCGTGCAGCGATCGGGCGGCAACAAGGACCTGGGCGAGCGCATCCTCGCCGACTACTTCCGGCTGTGGGGCGCCGATCACTTCCGTCTGTTCGACCTCCCCCGGGACGCCGCGCAGGAGGAGGTGGACGAGGCGCTCGGGGGCGTGGTCCTCAGCTGGACCCTCGACGAGCTCGCGAGCGACCTCCCCCACGACGTGCGCGACAAGGCCAAGGCGCTCGCGCTGCGGGTGGCCGACGCCCGCGCCATCCTGGGATCGCCCGCGGATCGGCACGCGTACCGCGAGCAGCTCGATCGAGCGCGGGCGAAGCAGTCCGCCGAAGGCGAGGCCGACGTGGACGAGGCCGCGATGTTCTTCGACAACGGGCGCGGCTTCCTGCGCACGAAGGACTTCCGCGAGGCCGCGGCGGAGTTCGTGAGGGCCGTGGAGCGCGATCCCGACTCCGCGAAGTACCTCGCGTACTGCGGCTGGGCCAAGTATCGGAGCGCCCAGACCGAGCAGGCCGCCGAAGGCGCCGTGGCGATGCTGGACCAGGCGCTCGAGATCGACGGTCGCTGCCCCACCGCGCACTTCTTCCGGGGGGTTGTCCACCGCGACCACCGTCGGTACGGCCCCGCCGCGGCCTGCTTCGAGGCGGCCGTGCGGTACGACCCCGGCTTCGAGCTCGCGCGGGCGGCGCTGCGCGAAGCGGGTGAACTCTCGGGCTTGGTGCGTCGTCCCAACGCCGAATGAACCCCCGGTTCGACCTCGCCCGCCTGGGCCGCCTGTCCGAAGCCGTCGCCCGCGTGGTCGAGCGGACGGGACCTCCGCGCGCCGCCCCGACGCGGGATGAGCTCATCGCCGAGGCGGTCGCCGCGGCCGACGCCGCGATCGCGGATGCGGCCCCCGATGCCGCCATTCGCCGCGGCCTGCGCGCGCTGAAGTACCCCGTGGTCGCGGGGCTGGTGGACTACGACCACGAACACGGGCTCGCCGCCCTCGAGGTCGTGACGCGCACCCTGACCGACCTGGCGGACGCCGTGGTCGAGGGCGCGCTCCGGTTCGCCCGCGCGCGGCTCGAGGCGAAGCACGGTCGCCCCCCCGGCGACGGGTGGGCCGACGGACGCGGGTTCGTCGTCTTCGCCATGGGCAAGCACGGGGCGGGGGAGCTGAACTACAGCTCGGACATCGACCTGGTCTACGTCGTGGCGGACACCCGCGGGACGACGGACGGGGCGCGCCCGCTCCCCACCGAGCGCTTCGCGGACCGACTGGGGCGCGAGATCAAGGCGATCGTGGAGGAGCGCACGCCCGACGGCTTCTGCTTTCGCGTCGACCTGAACCTGAGGCCGGAGGGACCGACGGGCGCGCTCACGACGCCGGTGGGCGCGGCCGAGCACTACTTCCTGCACTACGGACGCACGTGGGAGCGAGCGGCGTGGCTCAAGGCCCGCCCGTGCGCGGGCGACATCGCGCTCGGCGAGGACCTGCTGGGCCGGATCGAGCCGTTCCGGTTCCGGCGGCTCCTCGACTTCGGCACCCTGGAGGACATCGGGGCGATGCGGGACCGGATCGCCGCGGCCGCGGGGGGCGCGGAGGACGACCTCAAGCGCGGCCCGGGAGGGATCAGAGAGATCGAGTTCCTCGTGCAGGCGGGCCAGCTCGTCTGGAGCGGGCGCGACCACCGCCTCCGGGGTCGCGGGACGCTGCCCGCGCTCTACCTGCTCGAGGAGCGCGGCGCGCTGCCGCCCGACACCGCCGCCGCCGAGCTGGAGTGGGCGTACCGGGTGCTCCGGGCCGTGGAGCATCGGCTGCAGTGGCCCCAGGAAGCGCAGACCCAGCGCCTGCCGGCGACGCCCGAGGCGTGGGCGGCGCTCGCGTTCGCCTACGCCGGGGGGCGGGTCGAAGGCGGGGAGGACACCGAGGCGCGGCTCCGGGACGACCTCGCGCGGGCCCGGGCCGTCGTCTCGCGGGCCTGGGCCGGGATGTTCGCGGGGGCGGACGAAGACTCCGAGGCGTCGCTGACCATGGACACCTTCGCCGCGCCCGAGGAGCGGCGGCACGTGCTCGAGGAGATCGGGTTCGAGGACGTGGACGAGGCGGCCCGGCGCCTGCACCGCCTGTCCGCGGTGGGGGGGACGTCGCGGATGCGCCCGGACACCTATCGCCGCTTCGAGCGCGTGATGCCCCGGATGCTCGCGCTCGCGGCGCGGTCCGAGGAGCCGTCCGCCGCGCTCGCTCGACTCGAGGCGTTCACCGCCCGCGTCGGCGCCCGGGGCGCGACCTACACGTTGTTGCACGAGGCCCCCGCGGCGGCGGAGACGCTGGTGCGCCTGTTCGGGGCCTCCGGGTTCCTCTCGGAGCAGTTCATCGCCCACCCCGAGCTGCTCGACACGCTCCTGCTGCGCGGCCGGGGCGGGGAGGTGCCGCCCCGCGACGTGCGCGCGCTCTACCCCCTCCTGAAGGCCGAGATCGACGCCCGGGACGTCGACGACGCGATCACGGCGCTGCGCACCTTCAAGACCGCCGAGGTCCTCCGCATCGCCCTGGCCGACCTCGGCGACGCGCTCCCCCGAGCGGGCGGGCTCCCGGGGCTGCCCGGGCCGTGGCTCACGGCCGTCGCGGCCTGCTGCATCCGGGGCGCGTGCCGGGTGGCCGACCGGGCGATGGAGGAGCGCAACGGGGCGCTCCGCCGGGACGGTCGGTCGGCGCCCTTCGCGGTGGTCGGGCTGGGGTCGTCGGGCTCGGGCTGGATGTCCTACGGGTCGGACGTCGACCTCGTCTTCGTCTACGACCCCGCCGGCATCGAGCACTCCGACGGAGCCCGCTCCCTCGATCGCCGCACCTGGGCCGCGCGGTGGTCGCAGCGCGTGGTCACCAACCTCACCGCTCCGACCCGGGAGGGGCGGTGCTACGAGGTGGACCTGCGGCTGCGCCCCGGGGGCAAGGGCGGGCCGGTCATCACGACGGTCGACGCGTTCCGGGCCCACTGGGACCAGCGCGCCGAGATGTGGGAGCGCCTCGCGGCCACGCGGGCGTCGGTGGTGGCGGCCTCGGACGCCGGGCTGCGCGACCGGGTGGAGGCGATCCTCGGGCGCGCCCGGCGGCTCCCCCCGGCGTCGTTCGACGAGGCGCGTCGCGTCGCCCGGGACATGCGGGCCCGCCAGCGATCGGAGCTCGCGAAGGAGACGCCCGACCGCTGGAACCTGAAGGTCGGCGACGGGGGGATCACGGACATCGAGTTCACCGCCGCGGTCCTACAGTTGGCCGGGGCGGCGGAGGGGAGCGCGGACCCGGTCGTCGTGCTCGCCACCGCCGAGGACCCGGAGGCTCGCGAGCTCGTCGACGCGTACCGCTACCTGCGCCGGATCGAGGGCCGGCTCCGCCTCCGCACGACCCCGCGGACCGACGTCATCGATTGGTCCACCGAAGACGCCGCGCGGCTCGCGGCTTCGCTCGGGGAGGGGTCCGCGCGCGCCCTTCGTGACCGCCTCGGGGCCCACCGGCAGCGGGTCTCCGGGGTCGCCGCTCGGATCATTGGCCCGCGCTCCCATGGGCGGCCCGCGGCCCGGTAGAATGCACCTTCGGTCTGTGTGGATTTCGGAGTGGCATGTCCGAACAGGTGCTCCAGAGCGGGACTCTCGGTGAGCCCGTCTTCCTCGAACTGCTGATGGCGGCGCGCCGCGCGCCGTTTCCGGTGGTCCTGAAGGTCGCACGCACGCCCGAACACGTCCGCTCCTTCTACTTCCGCGACGGCCGCATCACCGGGTTCTCGACCACGGGCGCGGCCGAGGATCTCGCGGCCATGCTCGTCAAGCGCAAGCGCCTGTCGCCGTCGTCGGCCCAGGACGTCCAGCGGAGCGCCCAGGCCGAGCGGGTCCCGTCGGAGGTGATCATCCAGCGCCTCCGGCTGATGCCCGGGGCGGCGCTGGACCGAGAGATGTCCCTGTGGGCGACGCTGCTCCTGGTGCAGACGTTCGCGTGGGAGACCGGGAACTACACGCTGTCGTCTTCGACCAGCAGCGGAGCGCTCCCCGCGGCGATCGACGTGGAGATCGCCTCCGCCATGAAGAGCGGGGTCTTCAAGAAGGTCCCGCCCGCCCGCGCGCGCGCCGACCTCGCCACGGGCGCGACGAACCTGGTCCGGTACACCAAGGACGCCCCCATCCCCTTGCTGGCCTTCGGACTCACGGGAGAGCAGGAGGCGTTCGCCTCGGCCCTGGACGGCTCGCGCCCCCTCGCGGAGGTGCTGGCGAGCGGGGAGCTGGAGGCCGACGAGCTCGCGCGCACCCTGTACCTGCTCGTCCACACCGAGCTCGTGGCCCTGGTCCCGGCCGCGGAGGAGTCCACCGACCTGGGCGAGTTCCTGGAGGACTTCGGCGAGGACGATGGCGACGGCTTCGCGAGCGTCGCGCCCGTGTCTCGGCCGGCGGACGCGTCCGCGGCGGGCGCGATCGACTTCTCGCAGATCAGCTTCGGCGCCTCCTCGGGGCGCGGCCGCTCCACCACGACGCACACGTCCACCTCGCACCTGCGCGAGGAGGTCGCCACGACCACGGGTCGAGCCAACGTGCAGGTCGTGACGGGCTCGGCCCCCGCGCTGCAGGGCGACTTCGAGGCGTCCAAGCCCAAGGCGGCCCCGCCCCCCCAGGAAGCGGCGGCGGGGGGAGGCCTCGGCGACGACCTCTTCGCGGGCCTCGGCGACTCCGGCCGTCGGAGCGCGCCCACGCCCACGCCCGACCCGTCGGCGTCGGCGTCGACGTCGGCCCCGCCGTCCCGCGGCCCCGCGATCGACCTCCCGCCCGAGGGCCCGGGGTTCACGATCGAGCAGGCGGAGTGGAACCGGCTGCCCACGAAGGACAAGAACCGCATCAAGGAGCTCGCGACGCGGCTCATCGAGATGGAGGACCAGAACTACTTCCAGTGGCTCGACCTCCCCGACGAAGCGCCCCTGATGTCCGTCAAGAAGGCGTTCTTCAAGCTCGCTCAACGCTTCCACCCGGACCGGATGATCGACGAGCCGCCCGTGTACGCGCGGGTCTCCGAGGTGGTCTTCACGAAGATCTCCGAGGCGTACGAGACGCTCGGCGACGAGGAGGCCTCGAGCGCGTACGTCAAGAAGCACCTCTACGGCGAGAAGGACGAGAACGACCTCGCGATGGAGCAGGTCCAGAAGATCCTGGCCGCGGAAGGCGAGTTCAAGCGCGGGCAGAGGATGCTCAACGCGGGCAAGCTCATGGGCGCGCTCACCTCGTTCAAGGCGGCGACCGAGGGCTACCCCGAGGAAGGCGAGTACGCGGCCTACTACGGGTACGTGCTGTTCCGCGTGAAGCAGAAGTCGGACCCGAACGAGGCGCAGAGCGGCATCGAGCGCATCCTCAAGGGCATCGAGATGAGCCCCGCCGCGACCGCCCCGCCGCACCTCCTGGGCAAGTGCTACATCCTCATGGGCGACGGGAGCGCGGCGAAGAAGGCCATCCGCACCAGCCTGAAGATGAACGCCGACAACCCCGAGGCGCTCCGCGACTACAAGCGCGCCGACGCGCTCTCGAAGGGCGAGGATCCCGACGCCCGCCCCGGAGCGGAGAACAAGAAGGGCATCAAGAAGCTCTTCGGTCGGTTCAAGAAGGGCAAATGAAGCCGCTGATCCCGGTCGTGGCGGTCGTCTTGGCGGCGCTGTTCGCGGCCCCCGCGCAGGCGCAGATGATGCCGCGCACCGTCGAGGTCGACGTCGGCGGCAGCGCGTACATCTTCGTGAACCGCGGCGGCTTCTCGGCGGGCGAGACCGTCAAGTCGGAGAACCTGCGGGACACCGCGTCGCTGGACCTGAGGCTCGCGGTGCACTTCGCGGAGTTCGTCGCATTCGAAGCCAGCCTGGGCTTCGCGCCGACCGCCACCTGGGACACCTGGCGCCGCACCTTCTACATCCAGTCGCACTACGGCGTGGTGTTCTCGATGCCCACGCCCTACGTGGTCCCGTACGCGGTGGTGGGCGCCGGATTCCAGCACTACAACATCCGGCCCACGCTGGTGAAGGGGCAGGGCGCGCCGTTCGAGGACGTGCCCGTGCGCGACCCGTACGAGGCCGGGTTCGACGCCGAGGGCAATACCTTCTACCGGGACATCGACGAGCCCTACCGCTATCGGTCCTTCGACGGGGACTTCGTGGTGGCGGCGGGCGCGGGCGTGAAGTTCTTGCCGGTGGAGCGCTTCGGGGTGCGATTCGACGTGCGCTGGCTGATGTCGGTGGGCCCCGGCGGCGAGGAGGACGGGATCCCCACGCTCGCTCCCGAGCCGGTGTTCAACGACCTGTTCCACCACGTCCAGATCGGCGGCAGCGCGTTCGTCCTCCTGGGGGGCGGGATCGGGCCGGACGCGGACAAGGACGGCGTGCCCAACCGCGACGACGCGTGCCGGGACGAGCCCGAGGACGCCGACGGGTTCCAGGACGAGGACGGCTGCCCGGACCCCGACAACGACGGCGACGGCGTGAAGGACGACGTGGACAAGTGCCCGGCGGAGGCCGAGGACCGCGACGGGTTCGAGGACGACGACGGCTGCCCGGACCTGGACAACGACGGCGACGGCCTCGCCGACGGGCGGGACGAGTGCCCGACGAAGCCCGAGGACGACGACGGGTTCGAGGACAAGGACGGCTGTCCGGATCTGGACAACGACGTCGACGGCCTGCTCGACGCCGAGGATCAGTGCCCGAACGCGCCCGAGAACTTCAACTCCTACCTGGACACGGACGGCTGCCCCGACGAGATCCCGGGCGACCTGCGCGAGTTCGCGGGGGCCATCCCGGCGATCCAGTTCGAGGTCGGGAGCGCCCGCCTGAAGCGGTCGGCGCTGCCCCTCCTCAAGAAGGCGGGCCGGGCGCTGCAGCGGTACGGGGACCTTCGCGTCGAGATCCAGGGGCACGCCAGCAGCGAGGGCGACGACCAGCTCAACATGGAGCTGAGTCAGGGTCGGGTGGAGACGGTGCGCGAGTTCCTCATCGCCCAGGGGATCGACCCCGACCGCCTCGTCGCCCGGGGCTACGGCGAGACCAAGCCGATCGCCGACAACGCGACCGAGGCGGGGCGTCGCGCCAACCGCCGGGTGGAGTTCAAGCTCTTCCGATGACGACCACCCGGACCCTCGCCATCGCCGTCCTCGTATCCGCCGTCCTCGCCGGGTGCGACCGCGCGCCCGAGAACGAGTTCACCTGCGGAGGGGACGCCTCCGCCACGCAGGTGGGGGGAGCCGTGCTCTGGGACGGGTACAGCTACCAGTGGGAGGACCTGTCCCACCGCGTCTCCTTCCTGCGGGCGGGCGTGGGCATCCCCGACGAAGACGGGTTCGCGGCGCGCGTGGGCATCGCCGGGGGCCCCTGGGCCGACGGCACGAGCTACCGGGACGTTCCCCACTTCGCCAACGGGCACACGACCCTGTCCGCGGCCGGGCTCGTCGCCTACTACGGGGAGACGGAGATCGCCGTCGGCACCGACGGTCGGGGGTTCGCCACCGTCGACCTCGACCTCGACGAAGTGGACCTCCCGGAGCGTACGAGCTACGTGGTCGGGCTCCGCGGCTTCTGCTTCAACTCCGACGTGCCCCTCGCCGAAGGGGGCCCGGGCTACGACCCCTACCAGGGCTGGACGCCGCAGGCGATGGGCGCGCGGGTGGGCGCCCCCGAGCTCGACGGCCGAGGCCTGTCGTTCGCGACCGAGCTGCGCTTCGAGGCGGGGACGCTCGACCGCGGCGATCACAACGACGCCGTCCCCTTCCAGCAGCTCGAAGGGTCGGTCCAGTA
Source organism: uncultured Rickettsiales bacterium (assembly GCA_964512225.1). Classification (GTDB taxonomy): domain Bacteria; phylum Myxococcota_A; class UBA796; order UBA9615; family UBA9615; genus CAZEKB01. The sequence continues at coordinate 33,200 of CAZEKB010000013.1, forward strand.
CGTCGTGCTCGCGCTCGACACGGTGGGCGTGAGCCGCGCCTCGGTGGGGGTGTCGGTCTATCACCGGTCCGAGGGCGAGGCGCACAGCTGGATCCCGCCGGTCCCGGCCGAGACGCTCACGGCGGACCTCGAGCTCCCCGCGGGCGGCACGGCTGCCTTCTCGGTGCTGCGCGGGTGGCAGCACATCCTCAACGAAGACTCGGACCCCGACCGACGCGGCCGCTACCTGCGGGCGTGGACGGCGCGGCTCGATCGCTTCGACTACGAGGCCGAGACCGGGGCGGGCGCCGCCGCGATGGATCTGTACCTGTCGCACTCGTCCTTCTCCCAGGAGGGCGACCTCGAGGTGGAGCACAGCGGCGAGTTCGACGTGGTGGTGCTCGACGACGAGGAGGCCTCCGTCGATCGGGGCCTGGTCACGGGGCGCCTGGACACGCTGGGTCCGGTCGACGTCCCGGTCGCGCTCCCCGCGGCCCCCTCCGAGTGAGCCGCCCGGCCCGGCGGCCGCCGCTGCAGGTCACCCCCGCGTCGCTGAGGACGGCCGCGTTGCGGTACCTGCAGCGATACACCCCCACGACGTCGGCGTTTCGTCGCGTCATGCAGCGGAAGATCCGGGCATCCCTGGAGCACCACGGCGGCGACGCGCACGAGCACGCCGCGTGGCTGGACGAGCTCGTGGCGCGGCTCACCGACGCGGGGGCCCTGGACGATGACCGCTGGGCGCGGTCCTGGGCCGACGAGCTGCACCGCCGGGGTACGCCCCGCCGCGCGATCCGGGCGAAGCTCCGGCAGAAGGGCGTGGACGGAGCCGTGATCGAGCTCGCCATCGCCGCCATCGAGGACGCCTTGGAGGGCGAAGACCCGGATCTCCTGGCCGCCCGCACCTACGCTCGGAGGCGTCGGCTGGGGCCCTATCGCCGAGACGCCGAGGGCCGCCGGGAGCGCCGGGACAAGGACCTGGCGGCCATGGGCCGCGCCGGCTTCCCGTGGGGTCTGGCGAGGCGAATAATCGACGATCAGGATCCGCCCGACCATTGGTAGGGTGGAGCGACGATGTTTCGTCGTTGGGTTCGAGTCTTCTTCCTTCTCGTCGTGATCGCTGGATGCGTCCGCGTCGACAACGAGCGGGACGAGTCGCCCGAAGCGACGCCCGTCTCCGAAGAGTTCGAGTTCATCGAGTGCATCTCCGAGGTCGACTCGATCGACGTCCCCATGGGCGAGACCCGGGAGGTCCGGCTGCGGGCCGTGGGGGTGCCCGTCGGGGCGCACGAGTCCGAGACGATCGACGTGACCGAACAGGCCTGGTGGACGGTGCTGCGCGGCGAAGGGGTCGTGGGCGCGGACGGGGTCTACACCACGCCCGACGACCGCGGCGGCCTCGCGGTGGTGGAGGTGCAGCTCCAGGGGCTCGTGGCCACCTGCACGTTCGAGATGCACCTGCAGATCTGGCGGGACGGGGCGGGCTCCGGGCTGACGGCCCAGGACGTGCTCGACCACGAGCTCGAAGGCAACGACGAGTGCGCCGCGGTGGTCGTCTACCCCACGCGCGACACGGCGTTCCCGCCGAACCAGGTGCCGCCGGAGGTGCAGTGGCTGCCGTCGTGGTGGGACGACCTCTACGTCGTCGACATCGAGAGCGACTACGTGCACGTCCTGGCGACCACGCGGGCGCACGACTGGGAGGCCGACTTCGAGCTGCTGCGGATCCTGTCGCGCTCCCACGACGAGGGCCGCGCGGCCTTCGATCTCCGCGTGCTGTCGGCGTCGTTCGACTTCCAGAACGGCGGGTGGGGCGGAGCCTTGTGCACGTCGAGCCGCCCCTTGGAGTTGGAGGTCTCGAACGTCCGGCTCCCCGGCTCGGTCGTCTACTGGAGCCCCGTCACCGAGGGCCTCTGGAGCATCGAGATCGGGGGGACGGAGGCCGTCCCGCTCCTGGATCCCGACCAGGTGGGCTGCGTGGGGTGCCACGCGCTGAACACCGGGGCGCCCGACCGGCTCTCGATGGCCTGGGGAGAGCGGGCGGTCGTCAGCCGGCTCGAAGCCCTGGAGGAGCCGCTCGTGACCCCGAGCGACGAGCGACCGGGCCGCTTCACGATCCTGGACGACTCCTCGGACCGGCTGGTCCGCTCCTGGGACGGGGTCCTGTACGTGGACGACGCCTCGACCGGGGCGTCCCTGGGTGAGCTCCCCACGGTCGGCTATGCGACCCACCCGACCATCAACTCGGACGGCGACCGGCTCGTCTACAGCAGCTGCGCGTCCGGCGACGGCTGGGAGTGGAACATGGTCGGGTGCGGGCTGCGGGTGCTCGAAACCGACGGCAACGGCGAGCTGACCGTGGACCGCGAGCTCGTGCCCTCGACCCCGGGCTGGAACCACTACTACCCCTCGATCTCACCCGACGGACAGTGGGTGATCTACAACCGCTCGACGGGCGATACGCACGACGATCGGGACGCGGAGGTGATGCTGATCCCGCTCGTCTTCGAGGGCGGGCCGATCCGACTCGATCGGGCGAACGGGGGGCTCATGAATACGAACTCCTGGCCGCGCTGGGGCCCCATGGTCGAGGACCGCGCCTGGCTCAGCTTCTCGAGCCGCCGCAGCTACGGAGCCCGAGACGGCGGGGGCGCGCCCCAGGTCTGGCTCGCGGAGGTCGATCTCGCGCTGGCGTGGTCGGGCTTCGACCCCAGCCGCTCCGCCATCCGGCTGCCCGGCCAGGACCTCGACGTGGGCAACCACACCCCGGTCTGGGTGCCCCGGGGGTCCGGCCTCTAACGCCCCTTCTGTTCCAGATTGGATCACACCCGATCCATCCTGGTCTAGAGTGGCGCCCATGGCGGGCAGCCCCAAACGCCCCGAGTGGCTCCGACAGCTCCGCAAGGAGGACTGGGACGCGCCCATCGATCTGGATCGGACCACCCGTACCATTTTGGAAGGGCTGCGCCGGGGGTTCCGGGCGGCGTCGGCCGAGATGTTCCTCCTCGACCGCAAGCGCGGAGAGCTCGTCGCCCGCGTCCTGGACGGCTCCGACCTGCGGGAGATCCGCATCCCGCGGGCGACGGCGGCGGCGGGGCTCTGCGTCTCGACCGTCGGGCCCATCCGCATCGACGCCGGCACCGACGAACGCATCACGGAGGGCGATCGCGAGCGGGCGGGCGGAGCGATCGCCAACCTGCTGGCGGTCCCCCTGTTCGACCCCGCGGCGATCACGCGCACGCCGGCGGACGTCGTGGGCGTCCTCCAGCTGGTCGGTCGCAAGAGCGGGTTCACCCCCGCGCTGCAGGAGCGGCTGACGGACCTCGCCCTCGACGTCGCCGGGCTGCTGTTCCGGACGTCGCTCCGGTACGACCTCCGCAGCAAGACCCGGCGCCCCCTGGCCTGGCGTCTTAGCCACGTGGTCGGCGCGGGCCCGAAGCTGCAGGCCGCGGTCGGGCGCATCCTGCGGGCCTCGAAGACGGACGTCTCGGTCCTCATCCGGGGCGAGACGGGCTCCGGCAAGGAGCTGCTCGCCCGGGCCCTGCACGCCAACTCGCCGCGGCGCCAGGGCCCCCTCGTCAAGGTCGACTGCGCCGCGCTGCCCGTCGAGCTCATCGAGAACGAGCTCTTCGGTCACGAGAAGGGCGCGTTCAGGGGAGCGGGCGCGGGCGCGGACGGCAAGGTCGCGGCGGCCGAGGGGGGCACGCTGTTCCTCGACGAGATCGGCGACCTGCCGCTGGCCGTGCAGGGCAAGCTGCTGCGCCTGGTGCAGGACCGGACGTACCACCGGCTCGGCGGTCAGGCCGTCCGCAAGGCCGACGTGCGCTTCGTGGCGTCGACGCATCGCAACCTCGAGGCCGAGGTCCGGGGCGACCTGTTCCGGCGGGACCTGTACTTCCGCCTCCGCGTGGTGGAGGTCCGCCTGCCGCCCCTGCGGGAGCGCAGCCGGGCCGACGTCGACCGCCTCATCGACTACTTCCTGCACCGGTTCGGCGAGGTCCACGGGCGCGCGGGGCTCCGGCTGTCCGAGCCCGCGCGGGAGACGCTGCTCGCCCACACGTGGCCCGGGAACATCCGCGAGCTGGAGAACTGCATCGAGTCCGCCGTCGTCCTCACGGAGGGCCCGAAGATCCAGCCGAAGGACCTCCCCCTGGTCGATCCGCGCACCCTCGGCATGCCGGTCGTGCCCACGTCCGCGTCGCAGCTCATCGAGGCCACGCCCGGCGACGCCACGCTGCGGGAGATGGAGGACCGCTGGATCATGGAGGTCCTCGACCGCGCGGGCGGGAACCGCACGAAGGCGGCGGAGATCCTGGGGATCGGTCGGAACACCCTGCTGCGACGGCTCCGGCGCGCGTCCATCGACGACGTGGACCCCGAAGACACCCTCCCGCCCTAGGGCGGCGGGTCCAGGCGCATGAGCGTCGCGCCGTCCACCCCCGCCGCGCCGCGCGTCCACTCCACGAGGCAGCCCCGCGGGCCCTCGCGCCAGTACAACGAGCAGTCGTCGCCGTCGCAGAGGTAGGGGACGTCCGCGTGGGGCCCGAACGTCGCGGTCTCGCACGGGGCCCCTTCGCCGCACCCGGATCGGTAGCCGCCGAGCCCCAGCCGCGCGAATACGTCCGCGGGCGAGTCCCCCGGGAGCACCTCGCCGCACGCCTTCTCCAGCGCGAGGCCGTCCACGTGGTCGTCGGCGCGGGTCGCCAGCCCGTAGGCGATCAGCAGGGTGAGCAGCACGAGGACGACGCCCGCCGCGCGCTTCACGGCGCCGCCCCCGGCAGGGCGACCTCGTCGAGCACGAGCCACATGCCCGCGTCGACCTCCGCGCGCAGCTGATCCGGCGCCCACCGCGCGTGCCCGAATACGACCGCGCTGGGCACGGGGTCCCGGGATACGCGGCCCGCGGTCCGTCGGCTCGTCGTCCAGAAGACGCCCTGGGCGCTGCGGTGAAGGAGCGCGCCCCGGCCGGGCACGAGGGGGCCGCCGAGGTGGACGTTGCCCGGGATGCGGAACAGGGGGCGGGCGAGCGCGGGGAGCTCGCGGTTCAGGAAGAAGCCGAGGGCTCCCGCCGCGTCGTGGCCGCAGATCAGGACGGTGGTGTCTCGGAACGTGGGGTCGACCACGGCGTCGGTGGCCTGCAGGGTGGGGCCGTCGCAGAGCGTCGGTCCGCCCACCGGAAGGGGGACGCCGCCGCGGTCTTCCACGGCGGGGCCGAGCGCGGCGAGGATCTCCGAGGGCGCCCGGATCGGCCCGTCGCGCCGGGACGCCAGGAACGCGATCGCGAGGATCACGCTCAGCACCACGAACCCGCGGAGGGCGTCGCCCCGGGCGGGTCGGAAGGGGGAGGGGGCGGCTCGCGGCCCCGAAGTCAGCGGTACTCGGCCGTCTGTCGGTCGATCATCTCGCCCACGCGCGGCATCGCGGCCTGGACGTGCGCCTTGCCCCTCGGTCGGAGCTTGCCGTAGGCCTTCACCAGCTGCTTGTGCCGGCTGTTCTTGGCCCGCTCGTCGGTGACGCCGAGGAGGGCGTCCGCGACCTCGCTGCTGTTCTGCACGAAGTGCCCGCGGAGGTCGCGCCCGCCGGGATCCGAGACCCAGCCGTCGTAGAACGGCTCCACGCGGGTGACGAAGTCGTCGAGCAGGTCGTCGATCGCCTGGGGGATGAACCCCGGCTGGAAGTTCTTGATGACCTTGAAGACGCCCTTCACCGCCAGCCCGGACATGCCGGACTTGTCGGCCACCTCGGCCTCCAAGACCTGGGTCGCGTCCTTGATGACCTTCTTTCGCTTCTCGGGATCCTGCGTCAGCTTCTCCGCCAGGGACATCTCGGCTCCGGGGTGGGGTACGACGGTCTCGTCCGTCGGCGACGATATAGTAACCGTCCCCCAGCGGGCCCGCCGCAAACGGGGTTGCCCTTGATCCCGCGGCGCGGCGGGGTCAGTGTGAGACACCGATGAAGCTCCTTCGATCGCTGACCGTCGCCCTCGTCCTCGCCCTCCCCGCGTCCGCCTGGGCCGACGGAGCCGTGGAGGAGGACCGGGACGTCGATCTGCTCGACCTGCACCTCGCCATGCACACCGGGGCGGACGGCGCGGCGGCGGCGCTGGCGACGGGCTCGATCGTCGCGGGCATCGAGGCGTTCGCCGAGGGCACCCCCAATGCCGCGATCTCGGGCCTCACCCTGACCCTGTGGGGCACGGCCACGATCATCGGCTCGGTCACCTCGATCGACGGCAACCTCCGCAACTGGCAGCGGGTCCGGCCCTCGCTCGCGGTCGCCTCGCCCGCCGAGCGTCGACTGTTCCGCGAGAACCAGACGGCTCGGCTCCACCAGGTGGCCATCAACCGGGCCATCGGCCTCGCCGCGGACGGCGTCTCCCTGGGGATCGGCATCGCCCTGCGCGTGGCCGCCCCGCTGAGCGTCACGCGGGCGCTCGGCGAGTCCCTGGTGGTCAACGGCGCGTTCCTCCTGGGGATCGACATCTTCCGCACCGTCGTGGACGCCGAGACGTCCGCCGAGTGGGAGAACAGGAACGAGATCGCCGAGGAGGGCTACTTCAGCGCGCGCGGCCCGCGGCCTCCCCGCGTCTCCGTGGCGATCGCCCCCATCGCGCGTCCGACCCTCGACGGCCGCGTCGACCGGGGCGGCTTCCTCCTGATCAGCGCTCGCTTCTGATCCTCCGGGAACCTCCCGGCCCGGTCCGTGTCGTTCAGGGGACCACCCGGAGGTCCCCATGCGTTCGACGCTCATCGTCGTCTCTCTCGCCACCCTCTTCGCTCTCCCCGGCGTCGCCCGCGCGGACTGCCTGAGCGCTCTGCGCGTCGGCGTCGATGAGGTGGAGAAGGAACGCGCGGTGTCCGACTCGACCCTCACCGTCATCGGGGCGGCCTGCGAGGGCGAGCCGGCGGCCGCGCTCGTCAACGAGCTCGTGCGCCTGGGCCGGTGCGACACGGCCGCCCAGCTCGGCCGGGCCAACGCGGCGGGCGGGGCTGAGGCCCTGGACGCCGCCATCGAGTCGGCGGACCGCTGCCTCGCCTCGACCGTCGCCGACAAGCTCGACGACCTGTCGGCCGCCTTCGACGAGCTCGAGGACATGGACGCCGAGGACATCTCGAACCTCGGCGCGCTCGGCGACTCCATGGGCGAGTCCGGCGGCGTGGTCGGGCTCGGCTCGCGAGGGTCCGGCTACGGGGGCGGCAGCGAGCTGTTCGGGGGCGTCGGTGGCAGCCCCTCCGCCGACGCGCCGCGCCGTGGCGCCCGCGTTCAGGCCGCCGACGGGTACGGCGGCTCCGCCCGGACCCGAGCGCCGCGCGCCGCCACCGGCGCGGGCCGGTACGTCGCGTCGGCGACCGGGAAGTCGTCGAACCGGCAGGCTCCCATCACCGAAGGCGCCGCCGTGGCCTGGAGTCGCCTCGACATCGCGGTGTGGTTCGACTTCGACTCGGCCGGGCTGCGGCCCGAAGCCCTGGAGACGCTGGCCGTCCTCGCGCGCCGCGTGGAGTCGATGCGTCCGGGGACGGTCCTGGAGATCGTCGGCCACACCGACAGCCGCGGCAGCTGGGGCTACAACCTGGATCTGAGCGCGCGTCGCGCCGAGTCCGTGCGCAGCGCCCTGACCCTCGCGGGGGTCTCGGGTTCGCGCATGGGGACCCGCGCGATGGGCGAGTCCGACCCCGTCCGCAGCAACCGCAGCTGGTACGGCCGCGCGCAGAACCGGCGGGTCGAGTTCCGGTTCCTTCAGCCGGTGACCCGCCTCACTCGATAGCGGTCCAGGCGATCGCGAAGCCGAGCACGTCCTCGACGCGCGCGTCGGGGTGCGAGGCCCGGAGCGCGGCCACGCAGTCGGTGTCCCCCGTGACGATCCAGGTGCCCGGGGCCACGTCCCGGGACGCCGCGGCGTGCGCCCCGACCGCCGCCGCCGCTTCCGGTCGACGGAGGTCGTGGAAGTCGCCCGCTCCACAGCAGAGGCCTCGGTCGGCGTAGCCGTCGAGCGACGGCGGTCGTGACCCGGTGAGCGCCTCCACCACCTCGTGGACGGCCGCCCCCGCCCCCACGCGTCGATGGAGCCCGCAGGCGTCGTGCACGACGACCGGCGGGACCGGCTCCCCGCGCGCTTCGAACCCGTCCATGGCGACCTTGCCCCGGTCGGCGAGGGCGTCCTTGAAGAAGAGCAGGTACTCGGCGGCGTGCAGGACCTCCGCGCGGATGTCCTGCTCGATGGCCTGGTAGCCGTTGCGGACCGTCAGGAGGCATCGCGACGACGGCGTCACCCACGTGCGCTGGCGGTTGAAGTACTGCTGGAGCGAGGCCGCCGCGACCTGCAGGCCCGCTTCGTCGCCGACCACCTGCAGGGGTCCGCCGCAGCACGGGATCTCGTCCCGGGCGGGCAGGCTCACGTGGTCCCCGCCCAGGGCCTGGAACAGGTCCATCGCGGCCGCCGCCTGTTCGGGGGCCTCGGCGAGCATCCGGCAGCCGGGCCAGAAGAGCACGCGCCCCTTGCGGTCGAAGTCGCGGTCCTCCTGCGCGTGCTCGCGCAGCGCGGCGTGCAGGTCGCGCCCGTAGGGGTTGCCGTGCTCCAGGTGGACGGCGTGCAGCGCCTTCGCTCCGGCGGCGGCTTCCCCCGCCGCGAACGCCTCCGCCCGCGCGGCGTACAGCATGGACGGCACGTCCTGGTCGAACTCGCACGGCGCCCGGCAGGCCTCGCAGCCGGTGCACTTCTCGAGGGCCTCGGCCGCCTCGGACCAGGGGATCCGCCCGGCCCGCGCGTCCAGGGCGGCCTGGAGCATGGCCGTGGGCGTGGCGCCTTCGTCGGCCGCTCCGTCGGCCACCGGGCACGCGAACCGACAGAGCTTCGGGCAGAGCGCGCACAGGCGGGGATCGCTCGACGTCGCGGTCATGCCTGCTCCTTCAGGGCGTCGGCCACGGCGACGGTCAGCCGCGCGGCGGCGGGGGTCTCGTCTTCGTCCGCGTGGGGGGTGCCCCGTCCGCCGAACGCCTCCTCGGGGATCGCCTCCTCGGCGTCGAAGGTCAGCGCGACCTCCCGGGCGCCGAAGCTGCGGATCGACTCGCGCACCTGGTGGTGCAGGAGGGTGTAGGTGCCCGCCGCCGCCCGCGTGGACGTGAAGCGCCAGCGGACGGTGCAGCCGGTCTCGCGGGGGGCGTCGATCCAGCCGAACGCTCGGGTCGCTCCGCCCGTGAGCGTCTCGACCGCGCGCAGCAGCTGCAGCGCCCGGCCCCAGCCCACGACGGCGGCCCCCCGCCCGATCTCGTGGTCGTGGGGCATGGGTCCGGTGGCCCCGAGGACCGAGGCGCCCTCGCGGTGGGGGCAGCCCCATTGGTCCTCGTACCAGTCGAGCGCCTCCTGGTCGGTCGTGGGCCTCCCGCCCGCGGCGAGGAGCCGATCCACGACCTGCTGGGTGCCCGACGGGAAGCCGTCCGGGTCGACGAACGCGAGGAAGACGACCCCCCCGTCGCGGCCGCACGCGGCGTCCTGGACGACGGTCCGGAAGCCGCCGGGGTCGCTCCCGGCGAAGACCATCCCGTCGTGCGGCGGGGGGGCGCCGCGCAGGGCGTCCCGCAGCGCCGCGACGCCCGCGTCCATGTGGTCGAATACGAACCCCACCATGCGGATGAGGGGCGACGACAGCGAGCGCAGGGTCACGAGCGTGGGCGTGACCGGCAGGCCGCCGTCGCCCACGCCGAAGGGCAGGTAGGAGGGACCCGCCGCGGACCGGGGCAGGCGACCGCTGCGCCAGATCCGGCCGTCGGGGAGCAGGCCCTCGACCGCCTGCACCGGGTGCTCCCAGGCGCCGTGCACGGCGTGGTGGGCGCTCACCGCCCCGGAGCGCAGCCACTCCTCCACCGTCGACTCGAGGAACTCGCGCCCCAGCGGTGGTACGAAGTGGCCCCGCAGCTCGAGCTCGGCGAGTAGGTCGACGCCGCGCCAGCCCACGCCCGCCACGGCCACGCCGTCCTCGTAGTCGGGGATGATCAGGGCCCTCGGGTCCGGGGCCTCGTCGGGCCCCGTGGAGGGGGGCACGGTGTCCGGGAACAGCTTCCCGACGTTGAGGAGCCGGTCCTCGTCCACGGCCGTCCGCGCGGCCTCGAAGAGCATCCGGGCGGCGCCGTGCTCCCGGTCCATGAAGTTCCGCTTCAGCGCCCCCACCCCGTGGTGGTGGGTCAGCGTCGCGCCCACCGAGAGGGCCGCGTCCATCGCCGCGTTCCACGTGGCGTTGTAGCGCTGCTCGGCCTCGACGGTCGTGCGGCCGTAGCCGACGAACGTGAAGTAGATCGAGCAGCCCTCGTGGTAGGCGTGGCTCATGTGGGCCATCACGAGGACGTGGGGGGCGACCGCGCGCCGGACCGCGTCGTAGAGGGGCTCCACGCGCGACCAAGGCGCGGCCGTCTCGAACGTGTCCGCGAAGCCGCCTCCGATGAGCAGCTTCGGCATCTTGAAGGACACGTGGTACCGGGTGCGGAACCACTGCTCGCCGGGGCCGGAGCCCAGGTCCGTCGCGCCCAGCCGCCCGCCGGCGGCGACGATCGCCTCGATCATCTCGCTCGCGGGCCCCGTGTCGCCTTCGGCGCCGAAGATCGCGAGGCAGCGCTCGGGCAGCATGCCGATCGACCGGTTCAGCAGGCTCGGGTTCGCCAGGAGCTTGTCCACCGGCATGTTCTCGGGCTTCAGCAGGTGCTTGAGCTGGTCGCCCACGAGCCGGTTGGCGACGCTGCCGAGGACCGTCGCCTTGGCCGCCTCCCGCAGCCCGCCCTTGCGTCCGAACGCGCGCTTGAACAGCGACCGGCCGCGCGAGGCCCCCTTGATCGCCGAGTCGGTGAACGTGCCCGGGCTCACCACCGACCCCATGACCCGGGGCGTGCCCGCGTCCTTCGGCGGGACGCCTCCGGGGGCCGCCGCGACCTCGGCCCGACGGGCGCGCGCCCCTCCGACCATCGGCCGCCCGCCCCCGGGCGTCGGGCCTGCGCCTACGCCCGGATCGTTGGCCTTCTGCATGGCCATCCACGTGTCGAGCGGGTCGTACAAGCGCATCACCGACGGGCGCAGGCCGGACTGCAGGATCTCCCGGAAGCCGTCGATGCCGGAGCGGACGCCGGGGAAGCGGACGCCCCGCAGGACGAGAGCCCCCGGCAGCGGATGCACCCGCATCCGGATCGCCGTGATCAGGCCGAGCGTGCCCTCGGATCCGACGAACAGGGGAGTCCAGTCGACGCCTCGCGGGCGGGGGTCCATCGAGCCCGTGGCCACGACCCCCTGCCCCGGCGTGACGACCCGGAGCCCGGTGACCATGTCCTCGATCTTCCCGTAGCGCGACGAGAGCTGGCCGGCGCCTCGAGCGGCGACGCAGCCCCCGATCGAGGCGGCGTAGATCGACGACGGGAAGTGACCGAGGGTCCAGCCCGCGTCGTTGAGGCGCTCCTCGAGGTTCTGCAGCACGATCCCGGGCCCGCAGGTGACCTGCATGTCGGCCGCGTCCACCGCGTGGAGGGCGTCGAGGCGCTTGAGATCGACGATCACCCCCCCGTGCAGGGGCGCGGCGCCGCCGCACACCCCCGAGCCGGCCCCGTAGGCCACGATCGGCACCCCGTGGCGGATCGCCGCGCGCACGGTGCGGAGGACGGCGCCTTCGTCGGCGGGGCGCACCACGGCGTCGGGGCGGCGAGCGGGGACGCCGTCGCGGAATCCGATGGTGAGCTTCGGCCAGAGATCGCGGACGTAGGCGCCGAGGTCGGACGGCGCGGCGCTCACGGCGTCGTCGCCCGCGGCGGCGCGCAGGTCCGAGAGGAGCTCCGGGGAGGCGCCGGCGAGCATCGGCCGAAGCTTATCGGGCTCCTGTCCGACGCGCTCGGCCGGGGCGTAGAGTGCCGCACGATGGTCGAGGAGATCGAAGAGGAAGACCGGCGGCAAGGGGATCGTCGGGAGGACGAGCGACGGGAGTTCCGGACGGAGACCGGGCGCCGCGACGAGGTCGTCGCCGAGCGTCGGGGCCGCCCCGGCCGCAGCCGACGCCTGCTCGTGATCCTCGGGGTCCTCCTCGTGGGGTTCCTGGGCTGGCGCTCGATCATCGTGGGTCCCACGCGGGTGGCCCGGGCGGAGGCCGCGCAGGCGAAGATCGCGGTGGAGGACATCCTCTCGGAGATCCACCTGCCGTCGCTTGCCGCGCCCGCGTTCGGCGAGCCGGGGGAGGGCGACCCCGGCGCCAAGGACCTCGCCGCCTTGCTGAGCGTGCCCCAGCGGGAGGAGCTCGAGCGCATCGACGAGCGCCTGGCTCCCGCGCTGAAGGCGGCGCCGAGGGTGGCGGCCGTGCCCGAGGTGCTGGCCCCCCTGCGCTTCCTGCTGGGGCGCGAGCGCGACGCGCGGCTCGCCTGGGAGGCGCTGCTGCGCACCGGCGATCCACGCCAGGTCGGTCGCGCCCGCGTGGGGTTGGCCGTCGTCGCCATCCGGGCGGGGCTCCGGGCCCGGGAGGAGCAGGACGCGATGTTCGCCTACGACATCGCCCGAGCGCAGCTGGAGCGGGTGGACGCCGACCATCCCGATGCCGCGGCCGCCGTCGCCGACCTCGCGCTGATCGAGGCTTTGCGGCGGCGATGGACGGAGCCCTCCGGGGCGCCTACCATCGAGTTGCCGGAAGACCCGGCATCGGAGAGCCCCCTTGGCCCGTAGAGACAAAGAAAGCCGCCGCTGGGCCGAAGTCGTCGACGACATTCAGCGGTTCATGCAGCAGGTCAAGAACGAGTTCGAGATGTACTTCATGGGCATCCTCCGGCGCCCCCCTCTGGAGAAGCACCGCGAGCTCAAGCGGATGTTCCACCAGATCACGCAGAACCCGCCCGTGAACACCGGCGTCGTCTACAAGATCCGCGTCCTCCGTACGCGCTTCAACTCCCTGTCGCTGCTGTGGCTGCGCACGGTGAAGCAGATCGAAGAGGGGACCTACAAGGGCCACCGGTTCATGGCGGACAAGCGCGAGGCCGAGCGCAAGAAGCGGCGCGCGCAGCAGAAGTCGCCCCAGCAGATCCGCGAGGAGATCCGCGCCCTGGCGCGCGGGGAGACGCTGCCCGAGGAGGCCCCCGAGAAGCCGGCGGCGCCGCGCGGGCGAGAGAAGCGGAGCAAGGCGGCGGCCCCGGCCGGGCACGCCGTGGACTCGGCCGACCTGATGCGCGACTACCTCAGCCACCGCAAGCAGAACGGCGAGGGCACCTCGATCAACCAGGCGGCGCTGAGGGCCCAGCTCGAGAAGACGCGCGAGCAGATCAAGGCTCGCTACAAGGTGCGGGACGTCCGGTTCAAGGTCGTCACCGAGAACGGCCGCAGCAAGGTCAAGGCGCTCCCGATCAAATAGCGACGCCGTCCCGGCGGAGCTTCTTGGCGCCCTCCCGAAACGACAGCCCCGACAGGCGCTCGCGCTCCGCCCGCAGGAACCCGGTCACGGCCTCGGGGGCGGCGTAGGAGTAGTCGCGCAGCGCCCAGCCGATCCCCTTGCGGATGAAGAACTCGCGCTCGTGGCATCGGCGTCGGCAGAAGTCGAAGAGCTGCGCTTCGTCGGTGGCCGCGCGGTGCTTGATGTGGGCGATGATCGCGGTGCGCCGGATCCAGAGATCGGGGTCGTCGACCCAGCGCTCCAGGAGCGGCGAGGTGGTCGCCCGGTGGTTCAGGAGGACGAACCCCACCCCGTTGATGGCGGGGCCGTCCACGAGGTCCCACCACCCGCCCTCGCGGATCAAGTGCTCGAGGAGAGGCAGCGCCGCGCGCGTGAGCCGCCTCTTCCACTTCAGCGCGACGTCGATCGCGGCGTACTTCTCCTCCCGGTGCGGCCGCTCGAACAGGGCCCGCACGACGGGCTCCCACGCCTCGTCGCTCACCGGGTGGGCGGCCAGCGCGGCGTTCACGAGCCGTCGCCGCGGCGTCGCCTTGACGCCGAAGAACGGGGTCGCCGTCTTCATGTAGGCCTGCATCGGGCCCGCGTCGGCGGCGACCCCCGCGCGGCGGAGCGCGGCGGAGACGGCGTCGACGACCGGGTGGGTCACGGGACGTTGACGGTGATCGTGCCCGCGGGCCCCGTCGGCGGGTTCGTCGCCAGGTAGATGCCCGCCCCGGCCCCCGCGCCCCCGAGGATCCCCAGCACGATCGCGACGATCGCGCCCGGCGGCGGGCCCTCGCGCTTCACCTCGACCTCCGTCCCCGGGGACGTCGTCGCCACGGGCACGTCCTCCCTCGGGACGACGTAGAGGTACTCGTTGAGGGTCGGGTTCGCGCCCAACAGGAGCGGCAGGACCTTCGCGTCGACCTTCTCGGCGATGATCAGGCCGTCCCGATCCGCGTAGCGGGAGATGCGCTCGACGAGCTGCCGGACGAACGCCCCCCGGGCGCCCGGCGACGCCGCGAGGCTGGCCGTCAGGGACAGCGAGAAGGTGCCCGCGCCCCGGCAGTGCAGCGCGACGCGGAAGTCGCCCGCCTCGTCGAAGCCCGCGAGGACCACGAGGTCGGTGCCCGCCGCCTCGGCGACGGCGCGGTAGAGCCGCCGCGTCGTCCCGCTGCGCTCGCTCTGCATCCGCTCCCCGCGCCGGGCGAGGCCCCGGAACCGGAGCCGCGCGTTCGTGGCCCCTTCGTCGCCTCCGCGCACCTCGATCGAGCCGTACCAGCGGTGTCCCCCGTCGCGCTCGACGAGGAGGTCGTGGGGGCCGGGCGGGACGCGCTCCAGGGTGGTCGGGGCGGTGCCCACGAGGCGACCGTCGAGGCGGATTGCGGGCGGCCCGTCTCCCGTGGAGGACTCGTCGAGCGAGACCGCGTGCGTCCCGGCCCCGTCGCGCAGGACCGCGCCGCGCACGGTGTTGAACAGGTCGACCGTGGAGGGGGGGTACTCCAGCGTGTCGAGCACCCGGTCGGGGGCGAGCCGCACGACGTCCGCGAAGGCCGCGCGCGCCGCCTTGAGCTTCCCTCGGGTCTCGAACGCCAGGCCGCGATACAGGGCGATCTCCACGACCAGCCGCTGGTCCCGGAGGAACTCCTCGTTGCCGTCGAGCGCGGCCGCCGCGCGGTCGAATGCCTCGATCGCCTCGTCCGGGCGCGCCTGGTTGTAGAGGACGCGCCCCTCCTCGAAGGCCTGCCGGGCGGGCCCGAGGAACGCTTCGCCGAGGATGTCGTCCCGCTTCGGCTCGAGACGAGCGCGCAGCGCATCGCCGGTCACGACCTCGAAGCGGTTGGCGTCGCTGAGGCCGACCACGACCTCGCGGTGGAGCTCGCGCAGGGTGTCGTCGTCCTGGCTGCCGTTGCCGTGCACGCCGACCACCGCGATCGTCGCCGTGGGGGCGTCCTGGGCGATGGCGACCCGAGCGCCGAACGGGAGCGGTCCGATCCCCAGGAGGGCGGCGAGCAGAACCGCGAGAGAGCGGGCTGCGAAGGGCGTTCTCGGAGGCAAGACGACGAATGATACGGTATGCGGCCTTTCCCCCCGCCCCCTCCCGGTCCGTGATGCCTCCGATCCGCTTGCTGCTCTCGATCCTCGCCCTCCTCGTCGCGCTCCCCGTGAGCGCGTTCGGGCAGCGCTCCAGCGAGGTCGAGCGCCTCGCCGCCACGGCCGAGTCGCTGGCCGAGCAGGGCCACGCGTCCATGGCGCTGGAGAAGTACCGGGCGGCCCTGGAGAAGGCCCCCGGCGACATCCCCCTGCACCGCGACTACCAGGACCTGATGCAGGAGGCGGGGTTCGCCCTCGACGTGCTGCAGGAGTACTCGGCCGCGCTCAAGAACGGGCGGGAGACGGCGGACGCGCTCTACCTCTACGGTCGCGCTTCGGGCGAGCCGAACGCCGCCCAGGCGAGCTTCGAGAAGGCCCTGGAGAAGGACCCGAAGCACGTGTGGGCGAGGCAGGGGCTCGGCGGCGTCGCGGCGGTGCGCGGCAAGCTCCCGGACGCCCTGGCGGAGCTCGACAAGGCGGCTTCGCTCGCGGCCGATCGGCCCGCCGTGCAGGCCGAGGTCTACAACAAGATCGCGAACGTCCAGCTCGCCCAGGGCGAGTTCGAGTCGGCGGCGGCGTCCTGGAAGCAGGCGATGCGGCTCGACCCCGAGGACCACCACGCCTACCAGAACTACGGCGCCGCGCTCGCGCTCGAGGGCCGGGTGGAGGAGGCGGCGGCGCAGCTCGCGGTGGCGGTGCAGAAGGCCCCCGGGCGTCGCCTCGTGCACGTCAACTACGCCTACATCCTGTTCAAGCAGCAGAAGTTCGACCCGGCGCTCGCCCACTTCGAGGCCGCCCTCGCCATCAACCCCCGCGATCGCACCGTGTCGGGCTCCCGAGACCTGGTGCAGCAGGTCAAGGACGGGACGATCCCCTTCGCCGCGTGGGCCCCCTACGAGAAGGCGATGGCGGCCCAGCTGTCGGACCCCGCCACCGCCGCCCAGCACTACAAGGAGGTCCTGATCCTCGCGCCGTCGTTCGCGGCCGCGCACATGAACCTGGGGCTCGCCCTGTACTCCGCGGGCAAGAAGGACGAGGCCCGCAAGGCGCTGGACAAGGCCGTGGAGTACGCGCCGAAGGACCCGGGGACGCTGTTCAACGCGGGCAGCCTCGCCCTCGCCGAAGGGGACGTCACCGAGGCCGAGCGGCTGCTGCGCCGGGCGCACGAGGCCGATCCCGAGGACCACGAGGTGATGGTCGCGCTCGCGCTGGCGGCGATGGGCCTCGGATCGCCCGGCGACGCCGAGAGCTGGTTCGTGAAGGCGCTGGATCTGCGGCCCCGCGACCCCCTGCTGTGGATGCAGTTCGGGGGGGCGCAGGCGGCGTCGGGCGACTTCGCCGCGGCCGAGAAGAAGTTCCGCAAGGCCCTCGCGATCGCCCCCAACTTCATCGGGGCGCGCGTCCAGCTCGTCGCCCTGCTGCGCCAGGATCTGCGCTACGACGACGCCCTGAGGGAGCTCGCCGTCATCGAAGCCGCCGTCCCCGACCACCCCGACGTCGCCAACGAGCGTCGCGCGATCGAGTCGGCCAAGGCGGCCCGGGACAAGGCCGCGGGCGACGGCGGGATCCACCTGTCGCAGATCTTCATGACCGATCGGGGCCGCGCCGAGGAGGTCCTCGCCGCCCTCCGCTCCGGCCGCCAGTGGGACGTGCTCGCGCGGACCTTCGGCGAAGGGCCCGAGTCCAAGCGCGCGGGCGACGTGGGGTACGTCAAGCCCGCCGAGCTGCGCACCGAGATCGCCGACGCGCTGGCGGCTCTCGGCCCCGGGGAGACGAGCGGGCTCGTGCCCGTCGGCCCGGGGTGGATCATCCTCAAGCGGCTGGATTAGTTTTTCAACGCGTGTCGGGGTCTGCGTTCCATCCTTCAGAGGCGACGCTCTCCGACGTGGAGGTGCTCGCCCTCTTCGACGCCCCCGCGGGGGCCGATCGGGAGCCGGCGTGGACGACCTTTCTCGCGCACTACGACCGCACGATCCGCTTCACCTGTGCCTACTGGATGCGCCGGTTCGGGCGGCCCGACGAAGCCGACGACCGCGTGCAGGACGTGTACGAGAGGCTCTGCCGGGACGACTTCAAGGCGATCCGCGACTTCACGCCCGGGCGCGCGCGGGTGACCACCTGGCTCACGACGATCGCCAACAACGCCTGCAAGGGGTGGGCGCGGGGACGGGACAACACCGTGTTCGTGGCTGAGTCGGAGCCGGGCGCGGGGCCGGACCGCGCCGACTCGGGCTGGGTGGACGTGGTCGAGATGATCGGTCGCGCGCAGGACGGCGAAGCCGCGATCCGGGCGCTGTCGCGCTGCATCAACGAGCTCGACGACAAGCGCCGCCTCATGATGGTCACGAAGCTGCTCTGCCAGGTGGCGTTCGACCGCAAGCCCACGACGACCGAGGTCGGCCGCATGCACGGCGCGTCGCCCCAGACCACCAAGTACCGGCTCGACAAGGCCATGGAGCTGCTGCGCGAGTGCGTCGCGGCCCGCGCGGGAGGCGCGACATGAAGACGACGGGCACCGAGATCTCGAGCGCCGAGTACCTCGCCCTCCTCATCTCCGAGCTCGGGGACGAAGCCCCGGATCGCGCCCCCCGGGACCTGCGCGGATTCGTCGCGCAGCTGCTCGACGCCCGCCCCGCGGGGTTGGCCGACGCCGAGCTGGCCGCCTACTACGAGGGGTCGCTGCCCCCGTCGGACCGGGAGCGGGTGCAGGCCGCCCTCGCGTCGGATCCGGCCGCACTCGCGGATCTGATCGCGCTGGACGAAGTCACCCGCGCGTACGAGGCGTTCGGCGACTCCGGCTCCCCCGAGGAGGCGGCCGCCCGGGCCGCCGAGGCGGCGAGCGAGCTCGTGCCCCACCGCCCGGGCCCCGCGGGAGACGGGATCGAGACGCTGCTGCCCGGCAACGTCTCCAAGGAGGAGATCGCCCCCGCCGCGCCCGCCCGCCCCGCGCCGAACGCGCGCACGTCCTGGATCCTGGTGGTCGTCCAGGTCGTCGCCCTGGTGGCGATCGCGCTGGCGCTGGTGCGACTCGCGAAGAGCCTGGGGCTCTAAACCCCGTACCTCGCCTTGCAGTCGGGGCACGCCTCCCCTATGAATGACCATTCAGTCAGCCCCTGACCCCTCCCCGGGAGCCTCTTTCCATGGCCGTGACCGACTACAAGGTCGACCTTCGTGACATCCGCTTCGTGCTCTTCGAGCAGCTGGGCGTGCAGAACCTCGACGACCCCCGCTTCGCCGACTACGACGAGGAGGTCTACAACATGGTCCTCGGGGAGGCGGCGAAGTTCTCGGAGGAGGTGATCCACCCCGTGAACGCGCCCGGCGACCGCCAGGGCTGCACCTGGGAGGACGGCAACGTCCGCACCCCCGACGGGTACAAGGCGGTCTACGACGCCTTCTGCCAGGCGGGCTGGGGCGGCCTCGCCACGCCCATGGAGCACGGCGGGCAGGGTCTGCCGCACGGCGTCGCGCTGGCGTGCGTCGAGATGTTCATCGGCGCGTCCCCGGCGCTGAACATGTACCCGGGCCTCACGGCCGCGGCCGCCAACCTCGTGCGCGAGCGCGGCACCGACTGGATGCGCGAGAAGCTGCTCCCGAAGCTGGTGACGGGCGAGTGGGCGGGCACGATGTGCCTCACCGAGCCCCAGGCCGGATCGGCCGTGGGCGACGCCCGCACGATCGCGACCCGCAACGAGGACGGCTCCTACCAGCTCGAGGGCACGAAGATCTTCGTATCCGGCGGGGAGCAGGACCTCACCGACAACATCATCCACATGATGCTCGCGCGCACGCCCGACGCCCCCTCGGGCATCAAGGGCCTGTCGCTGTTCGTCGTCCCGAAGTTCATCCTCGACAAGGACGGGAACATGGGCGAGCGGAACGACGTCGTGTGCTCGGGGATCGAGCACAAGATGGGCATCAACGGGTCGTCCACCTGCACGCTCAACATGGGCGACAACGGCGGCGCCAAGGGCTGGATCGTCGGCGAAGAGGGCCAGGGCATCCAGCACATGTTCGTGATGATGAACGAGGCGCGCATCGGCGTCGGCGTGCAGGGGCTGGCGGTCGCTTCGGCGGCGTACCAGTCGGCGCTGCAGTACGCCCGGGAGCGGATCCAGGGCACGGCCGTGAAGGACTTCAAGGACGCCGACGCGCGGCGCGTCCCCATCATCGAGCACGCCGACGTGCGTCGGATGCTGCTCTGGCAGCGGGCCCACGTCTCGGGCATGCGGGCCCTCGCTCTCACGCTCGCCTTCTGGCACGACTCGGACGTCGGCGACGACGACATGATCGAAGTGCTGACCCCGATCTGCAAAGCCTGGTGCACCGACCAGGGCTTCGAGGTCACGCGCTGGGCGCTGCAGTGCTTCGGCGGCTACGGCTACATCGGCGAGTACCCGGCGGAGCAGTACGTGCGCGACGCCAAGATCTTCAGCATCTACGAGGGCACGAACGGCATCCAGGCCCTCGACCTCGTGGGTCGCAAGATGCGGATCAAGGGGGGCATGGCGTTCATGTCCGTCCTGAACTGGATCAACGGCGAGATCGGCAAGCTCGGCGAGTTCGCGTTCGCGGCCGAGAAGACCGCGCTCGAGAAGGCGCGCGACCGGCTGGGCTCGGCGGCGATGCACCTGCAGTCGCTGGGCATGGGCGGAGACCGCGAGCTCCCGGTGCTGCACGCGTGCGACGTGCTGAACCTCTTCGGCGACGTCGTGATCGCCACCCTGCTGTCCCAGCAGGCCCGGATCGGCAACGCCAAGCTCGCGGACATCGCGGGCGCCGAAGGCGTCGACCTCGAGGACGACGAGAACCGTCGCGAGCTCCTCGAGAACGACGACGAGGCTCGGTTCTACGCCCGGAAGGTGGACGACTTCCGCTTCTTCGCGCACCAGTGCCTGCCCCGCACGGCGGCGCTTCTGCGCCAGATCAGCTCCCCGGATCGCACGGCCCTCACCGCCGTGCTGTAGTCCCCATGTGACCGCGTTCGCGCCCGACCGTCTCACCGACGCCGACTTCCCCTACACGTTCGGCCGATACGAGCTTCGGGGGCTGCTCGGCGAGGGCGGCATGGCCCGCGTCTTCCGCGCGGTGCTGCAGGGCCGAGGCGGCTTCCGCAAGTCGGTCGCGCTCAAGGTGATCCGCGCGCGGGTCACCGCTCCGTCCCCCGCGATGGCGGCGAGCCTCGAGAACGAGGCCCGGCTCGGCGGGCTGCTGCACCACCCCAACATCGTGGAGACGTACGACTTCGGCACCGTCGACGGGCAGCTCTTCATCGCCATGGAGCTGGTGGAGGGCATGACCCTGTCCGAGCTGCTGGCGGACGGCCCCCTGTCGACGGCCGCCGCGCTCGAGGTCGCCCGGCAGATCGCGGCGGGGCTCGAGCACGCTCACGCCCTCCGCGAAGACGGGGTCGAGGTCGGCCTCGTGCACCGCGATCTGAAGCCCGCGAACGTGATGATCGATCGCGACGGGGTCGCCAAGGTCATGGACTTCGGCATCGCGCGCTCGGATGTGAACGTGGGCCCGCGGACGATGCCCGGGATGAGCAAGGGCACCCCCAGCTACATGGCGCCGGAGCAGATCGAGGGCGAGAACATCGACGATCGGGCCGACATCTTCTCCTTCGGGACGCTGCTC
Organism: uncultured Rickettsiales bacterium; assembly: GCA_964512225.1. Taxonomy (GTDB): domain Bacteria; phylum Myxococcota_A; class UBA796; order UBA9615; family UBA9615; genus CAZEKB01. Next base: position 54,286 of record CAZEKB010000013.1, read on the forward strand.
TACGAGATGCTGACCGGGCGGGCCATGTTCGGCGGCGATACGCTCATGGCGATCCTCAGCGGGGTCGCGGGGGTGCAGAAGCGGCTGCGCGAAGACGCCGAGTTCGTGGAGATGAAGCGGACGCAGCCCGAGGTGCTCGCGCTGCTCGAAGGGTGCTGGCGCATCCGCAAGGAGGAGCGCATCCCGCACGCCGGAGAGCTGGTCCGCGAGATCGCGGCGGCGGCGGCGAAGCACCCGATCTCGGCCGCCGCGTTCCGGTTCCAGGTGAGGGAGCGCCTCGGGGCCGAGGGGCAGGAGACGATCCGATCCGAGCGCACCCTGCGGCGGGCCCGCCTCCCCCCCGGGACGGAGCCCGACGAGGTCACCCACCCCATGACGCGCCCCGAGCTGCCCCCGCCGGTGTCGCTCGCCGCCCTCGCGGCCCGCGGCGCCGAGCCGGAGGTCGAAGCCGACGACGAAGCCACCGAGCTCGCGAAGGTCCCCCCGACGCTCCCCCCGGCCCCCCCGCCGAAGCGCCGGCCCCGCAAGCCTCGCCGCAAGGGCGGTCGCCGGCGGGCGTCGCGTCGCCGGGCGCTCGAGGCGGTCGCGGCGGTGTCGGTGGCCGCGATCGCCATCGTCCTCCTCGTGCTCCTGCGCCTCACCGCCTGCTGAGCTTCGGTCGGACCACCGCCAGCGCGGCGGGCAGGGTGACGAGGTCCGCGACCAGGGCGAAGCCGATCGCCGCCCCGCTCAGCAGCCCGAAGTAGATGTTCGGGCGGAACGACGCCGTGGTCAGCACCCAGAAGCCCGCGACGAGGATGATCGTCGTGGCCACCAGCGCCCGCCCGGTCGCCTGGAGCGTCGCGTGCACGGCGTCCTCGAGGGAGGCGCCCGCGGTGATCTCCGCTCGGAAGTGGTGCAGGAAGTGCACGGTGTCGTCGACGACGAGGCCCAGGGCCACGGCGCCGCACATGACCGTGCCGGGGTCGAGGCCGATGCCGGTCCAGCCCATCAGCCCCAGGACCATGCCGATGGGGAGGACGTTCGGGATCATGGAGAAGAGCCCGAGGCGCACGCTCCGCAGGGCGATCATCAGCGCGAAGAGGACCGTCACGAAGGCGAGGGACAGCGACCGGATCTGCGACTCGAGCAGGTAGGTCTGCATGTTGTGGATGAGCTTGCTCGTGCCCGTGAGCGAGACCTTCGTCGGCGGCTCGAACATGCCCTTCACCGCAGCCTCGATCTCCGGGACGTCGCTCGCCAACTGTTCGACGATCGACATCTTCACCGTCGCCGTGATCCGCCCTCGCTGGAAGTCGAAGTCCACGAGGCGCTCGAGGTCCTCGCTGTCGTCCAACATCATCAGCAGCTGGGCCGCCTCGCGCCGATTGGCGGGCAGGCGACGCTCGGCCTCGTCCCCGCCCCGGGCCGCGCGGCGCACCTCCATGAGGTAGTCGGCGAGCGAGACGGTCGCGCCCACGCCCGTCAGGGGCCCGACGTAGTCCTGCACGCGGCGCATCCCCTCGAGGAGCTCCGGGTCTTTGAGGACGTCGGGCTCGGCGCCCTCGACCAGGATCTCCAGCGTCGTGGTGCCGTCCAGGGCCGCGTCCACGAGCAGCAGGTCGGTGCGCACCGGGGCGTCGTCCCGGAAGTAGTTGAGGACGTTGCTCCCGATCGTGAGGTGAGCGAGCCCCGCGAGGGTCGTCACCAGGAGGACGGCGGAGACCACCAGCACCACCCTCGGGCGGCCCAGGGCGAACCGGCCCGCCCCCGCGAGGCACGCGTCGAGCGCCCGGGCGCCGCGGCTCTCCTTCAAGGCGCGGCCCCCGATCCGGGGCAGGATCCAGGGCCCGAGGGCGAAGGTGAGGAGGAAGGCGGCGGCGACGCCGGCGGCGGCCTGCACGCCGAACTGGCGGACCGGCCCGAGCGTCGCCGTCTGCAGGGACGCGAGGCCCGCGACGGTCGTGGCGGCGGTGAAGAAGCAGGGGGCGAGCAGGCCCCGCAGCGCGCGTTCGCTCGCTTCCTGCGCCTCCAACCCGTCCTTGCGCAGCAGCAGGTAGCGGCTGGTGATGTGCACCGCCGACGCGATCCCCACCCCGAGCACGAGCGGGTACACGGCCGAGCTGACCGCCGTGATCCGCCCCCCGAAGAGCGCGAGGCCGCCCGTGATCCAGAGGCAAGCCAGGCTCACGACGGCGATGGGGAGGATGAGGGCGGCGGGAGACCCGAAGAGGGCGAGGATGGCGACCACGATCACCACGAGCATCGCGGGAAATACCGTCTTGAGGTCGCGCGCCGTGTACTCGAAGAACGCTTCGTCGAGCATGGTCGGTCCGGCGTACGCAAAATCGACGCCTCTTCGGGCCGCGAACGGCTCACCCACGGCCTCGACGGCGTGCGCGAGGTCCGTCTTCGCGCCCTGCTCCTCGATGAGGTTGTCGACCCAGAGCACGACCGCCGGGACGCGCCCGTCGGCGGAGACGAGCTTGCCGACGTAGAGGTCGTCGCCGAGGACCCGATCGCGGAGGTCCTCGGGATCCGGCGGCGCGTCCCAGTCGATCAGGGGCTCGACGGCGATCACCCCGGGCGTGGCCACGAGCTGCCTGGCGGTGGCGAGGGACACGGCCGACTGCACGTGGTCCAGCTCCCCCAGCGCTTCGGTGAGGTCCCGGACGAACGCGAGGCCTTCGGGCGTGAAGAGGCTCGGGTCGTCCCAGGCCACGAGGATCATCTGGTCGGTGTCGAAGTGCTCGAGGAAGCGGTGATACGCGATGAGGTCCGGGTCGTCGTCGAGGAACCAGGCCTCGATCGAGGCGTCGAACTCCACGTCGCCGAGAGCCGCCGCGGTCACCGCGGTCACCGCGACCACGGCCAGCAGTCCGGCGATGCGCTTCATACGAGCGCTTCGAGCTCCGCGAGCTGCGCCTCGACCACCGCGACCCCCCGCGCCCAGAACTCGGGGTCCGCGAGGTCGAGCCCGAGCCCCGCCACCAGGTCCGCGGGCGACCGGGAGCCCCCGGCCGCGAGCAGCGCCACGTAGTCGTCCACGAAGGAGTCGCCGCGCTCCGCCCACACGCCGTAGAGCGCGAGCGTGAGCAGCTTGCCGAAGGCGTACGACCAGCAGTAGAAGCGGGCGAAGACGAAGTGCGGGATGCGCATCCAGGCGTCCCGGTCCGCGTCCGTGACCGCCACCGCGTCGCCCCACAGCGCCCGCATCTGCTCGACCCAGAGCGCCGACAGCTCCTCCGTCGTGGCCGCCCCCCGGGCGCGACGCTCGTGAGCCGCGATCTCCCAGCGCACGAACGCGATCTGGGTCCACGCCGACCGCATCGCCGAGCGCACCTGGTGGTCCAGGAGCCGGATCCGGGCCTCCGGATCGTCGGCGCTCGCTTTCATGAGCCGCTCGTGCAGCAGCAGCTCGGCGAAGATCGACGCCGTCTCGGCCACCGGCATGCCGGTCCAGTAGTTCACCGGCGCCTGCTCCAGGGACAGCGAGAAGTGCACCCCGTGGCCCAGCTCGTGGGCGAGGGTGAAGACATCCGCGAGCTTCCCCGTGTAGTTCATGAGAATGAACGGCGGATCGGGCGGCATCCCGGGGGAGCAGAACCCGCCCGAGTTCTTGCCGGGCCGCGGGAAGGCGTCGATCCGTTGCTCGGTGAAGAACGCCCGGGCCGCCGCCGCGACCACCGGGGAGAAGTCCTCGAACGACCCGAGCACGAGCGCCTGCGCGTCCTCCCAGGGGATGTCCGGGGCGTCGCCGAACAGGGGGACGGAGCGGTCGTACGACGCGTAGTCGTCCAGACCGGACACCCGCGCCCGCAGCGCGTTGTAGCGGTGGGCGAGGTCGGCCCGACTCGTCACCGAGTCGAGCACCGCGTCCACGATCTCGACGGTGAGGTCGTCGTGCAGCACGGTGAAGTCGGTCACCCGCTCGTACCCGCGCGTCGCCATCTCGCTGCGGTGGTCTTCGAAGAGGGTGTTCACGATGAACGTGAGGACGTCGCGGTGGGGCGCGTACGCCGCGGCTCGCGCCTCCGAGGCGGCCTTGCGCAGGGAGCGATCGGGGCTCTCGAACAGCGCCTGCACCTCGCCCGCCGTGAGCTCCTTCACCTCGCCGCCGTGGTCCACCGGGAACTTCAGCCCGCCCGCGATCTGCAGGTAGAGCTGGACCCACGCCGTCTTGCCGGTCACCTCCTTGCGCGTGATCGTCGCCTCCGACGCCTCGTCGAGGAAGTGCGGCGCGAACATGCGCTGGTAGGCGAGGTAGTGGGCGTAGGACCGCAGGTCGTCGTCGGCGCCGAGGCGGTCGAGGTGGTCCGCGGGCAGGTCCTTGAGCTCGAGTCCGAAGAAGACGACGCTCGCGCCCACCTCGGCGGCGGTCGCGTGGGCCGCGGCCTGGGCGGCGCGGGCCTCATCGTCGGTCGTATCCTCGGCGAACCGGAGCGACGCGTACCAGCCCTCGCGTCGGCTGAGGCGGGTGAGGTCGTCGAACGCCCGCAGCGCGTCGAGCAGCTCGGCGGCGTCCAGGTCGCGCACGCGGCCCCGATAGCGCGCGGCGAACGCCGCCGCCGCGGCCACCGCCCGATCCCGGTCCGCGATCAGGCGGGGATCGTCGAAGCCGGAGTAGAGGGGGCTGAGATCCCAGCGGACGTCGGACATCGGGCGGACGCTACCAGCGCGTCCGCCCGCCCGGGTTCAGACGCGTCGGCGGGCGAGGCCCGGGGGCAGCAGCAGCAGCGGGAGGAGGGCGGCGGTGCCGAGGTAGGTGCAGCCGGAGCCGCCGTCGCCCGGACCGTCGGGATCCACGCCGTCGCAGTCCTGGTCGATGCCGTCGCCGCGGACCTCGGCCGCCCCGGGGAACACCGACGCGTCGAAGTCGTCGCAGTCCCGCCCCCCGTCCGAGACCGCGGCCGCGCCGTCGCGATCGAGGTCGTACAGCGCGTGGTAGCTGGTGGACACGGGGCTCCACACGGACCGGTGCGACCACGACGTCCCCCAGCCGATCCAGAGGTAGCCGTCGAGGCCCCAGCCGTCGCCCCAGGAGTTGCGCGCGAGCCACGCCCCGCGGGTGTCGTCCCAGCCGACGAGCAGGAGGGCGTGCATGCCCACCCGCGTCTCCTCGGACTCGTCCTCGGCCACGTAGACGCCGCTGCCGTAGCCGAACAGGTCGTTCCACACGCCGATGGAGATCAGCACCGGGGCCCGCGTGATCGCCTCCTTGATCATCGCCACCTGCTCGGCGGTCTCGAGCTCGTCCACGCGCACGCGCTCGGCCGCGTCGAGGTAGACGCGCCCGCGGTCGCCACCGTCGCACGCTTCGTCGCAGTAGGTCAGCTCCACGGTCCCGTCGAGGAACTCGTTGTAGGGCGAACACTCCTCGGTGGGCAGCCCCTCGTCGATGAGGGTGCCGATGCCCCCGCTGAGGCTGATGCCGTTGTCGCAGTCGCCGCCGGTGCAGGTGAGGCAGTGCGAGTCGGACAGGTCGATCTCGAGCCCGGGCTCGTTCAGCTCGATCTTCACGAGCGCCTCGAGCATGCCGGTGATGCCGAACGCCGCACACGACCCGCATCGGCGCTGGTTGCGCACCGGCATGAGCCAGTCGACGCCGTCGTCGTCCTGCCAGGAGAAGCTCGCGGGGAGCTCGCCGTCGCGCCGGGGCGGGTCGAAGGTGGGGGCGTCGTCGTCGATGCCCTCCTCTTCGCGGTCCATCGTCACCAGCGCGCGGCGCTCCTCCGCGGTGAGGGCGGTCACCCAGTTGTCGACCACCGTGAACGACCGCTGCGACGTGGTCTCTTCCGCCCCGGCGGCGGCGGGGACGAGGAAGGTGAGGGCGAGGATCCAGCGGACGGACGAGGGCATGGCATCACCATAGATCCGCGAAGCGCCCGTCGGTTTCGGGATCTGCGTCACCCCGCGCGCGCGACGGCCTCGATCTCCACGAGCGCGCCCGCGGGGAGCGCGGCGGCGGCGACCGCCGAGCGGCCGGGGAAGGGCGCTCGGAAGTACTGCGCGTAGACGGCGTTGACGGCCTTGTAGTCGGCCATGTCGGCGACGAAGACGGTGGTCTTGACGACCCGGTCGAAGCCCGAGCCCGCCGCCTCGAGGACCGCGCCGAGGTTGGTGAGCGCCCGGTGGGCCTGGGCCTCGACCCCGCCCTCGACCATCGCCCCGGTGGCCGGGTCGAGCCCGATCTGGCCCGCCGTGAAGACGAAGTCGCCCGCGACCACGGCCTGGCTGTAGGGGCCGATCGCGGCGGGGGCGCCGTCCGTGTGGATCGCGCGGTTCGCGGCCATCGCTCAGGCCTCCGGCGGTGAGTAGATGCCGACGTACGGCAGGTTGCGGAAGTACCCCGCGAGGTCGAGCCCGTACCCCACGACGAAGTGGTTCGGGATCGTGAAGCCCACGTAGTCCACGGCGATGTCGCCGCCCTCGAGCCGCCCCGACGGCTTGTCGAGCAGCGTGCAGATCGCGGTGCTCGCCGGCCCCCGCGCGGCGAAGTTGTCGAGCAGGTAGGCGAGCGTGCGCCCCGTGTCGACGATGTCCTCGACGATGATCACGTTCTTGCCCCGGATCGTGTGGCTGAGGTCCTTGACCAGGCGCACCACGCCGGTGGACTGGAGCCCCCCCTCGTACGATGAGCACTCGAGGAAGTCGATCTGCACCGGTCGGTCGATCGCCCGCATGAGGTCGCTCAAGAACGGCAGCGAGCCCTTGAGGATGCCGACGAGCGTGATGTCCCGCCCGGCGTAGTCCGCCGTGATGCGGGCCCCCAGCTCGGCGACCTTCGCCTCCAGCTCGTCGGCGGTGAGGAGGGGGTCCACTCGACGTACGTCGGGGATGTTCGAGGTCATGTCGGCTCCGGGGGACGGGGAGCGCCGGAGTGTACCTCCCTGGTACCCTCCGCGCGTTCTCGGGAGGTGGGATGAAGGTCGTTCAGAATCGGTCCTGGCGAACGTTCCAGGACATGCCCGGTCGGGCCTGGTTCAAGGGCACGCGCGTCAAGGAGCTGCGCGGCGAGACGCTCACCCCGGGGGGACGCGCCGAGCTCACCCTGTTCTCCCGGCCGGAGGACGACGAGCGCGGCCACCCCCGCATGTCCTGGAGCATGCCCCCGGCCGCCGATCCGAACCCCGACGCGATGCCCGCGCCCGCCGACGCGCTGGCGACCGCGACCACGCCCGTCGCGTTCCGCCTCGCCCTCGTCGCGCACCTGGGGACGGAGGACGTGCAGAAGGCGCTGGCCGGGCAGGACCTCGATCCGGAGGCGGCGCCGAAGTACTCGGAGCGGTACTGGCGGAACAGCATCCGCGCGCAGCGGGTGGCGCGCTACTTCGAGCGGGCCCGCGCGCTCGTCGCCCGGGGGCCGATGACCGGCGCCGACCGCGAGGCCGCGCTGTACGCGTTGGCGAGCAAGGAGGACACCGCGTACTCGGGCGAGAACCGGTACGACGACCACAACACCGGCACCTACCACTCGTTCGGGCACGACGCCCCGTTCGTCCACTACCTCGAGGCGATGCTCGACTCCCTGCCCGAGGAGGAGTCCGAAGACTGGGCCGCCCTCGACGCCGGTCGTCAGGAGGCCGTCCGCCGCCGCCGCGAGCAGGCGCAGAACCACCTCGACTACCTGATGCGCCACAAGTACGCGTTCCACGGGATCGAGGAGCGCGACATCGAGAAGTCCCTGGGCGGGTTCCTGGTGGACCGGGACACCCGGCACATCGCGTCCGAGACCCCCGAGTCCGCCTCGGACCTCACGCCCGGCTACGAGCTCCTGCGCATCGACCCCACGTCCGACCACGAGCACGCGGGCGCCTGGATCCACCGCGCCGGGGACCGGCTGCGGCTCGAGGACGACTTCACGGTCGTGGAGGTCGACGAGGGAGAGATGGTCCGCATCGCGGTCGAGACCGAGGACCTGACGTTCAAGCGCGCGCCGGACGACGAGAACCTGCGCGACGGCGTGCGGTTCGACTGGGACGGCAACGGCTGGGTGCAGCAGGACGCGATCGACTGGATCGGCTGGGCGGGCCACTGCGACGTCAAGGCGATCGTGGAGTCGCTCGGCTGCACGCTCGAGGACGACGAGCGCGTACAGGAGCTGTGCGCCGAGACCGGCGTGGTCACCGAGTACGACAACGACCAGATCCTGGAGATGCTGACCGCCACGATGGAGCTGGGATCGCTGTACGCGAGGCTCGACGGCGGCGGTCGCGTCATGCTCGGCAAGCACCTCTTCGGGGGCTCCCGGAACGACTCCCGGCCGGACCGACTCCAGTTCCAGGGCGAGGGCCGGGGGCGGCACTTCCGCTGGCCGCTCGGGGGACGTCGGGACACGTTCACGGTCACCCGCGTGGAGCGGGAGGGCGAGGCGGTGGACCTGAACTACGCCTTCTTCCGCTACCTGCCGGACGTCGACGCGGTGACGTTCGCCGACAACCCGGCCTACCTGAAGGTCGTCGAGGGCGACTACAGCCTCATCGACGTGGCGGGCACGAAGATCGAAGCCGCCGTGAAGATCGACTCGATCGACCCGTCGAGCGGCTACCCGGTGCAGAAGACGGAGACGCTCACGGTCGACCTCGGCCCCGACGCCGAGGGGGACGAGCAGCTGCTCGGCACCTACCTGTACGACGCGGGCAAGCGCCTCGTATACCGCTTCTACCTGCACACCGGCGAGTCGGCCCGCATCGTCGGCGCGCTCGACCGCTACGAACACGTCGACGGGGCGTGGACCGCGGTGGAGGACGAAGCGGAGGCGTACACCCTCCCGCTGATCCAGGGGGGGACGGCGACGCTGAGTCGGGAGATGAAGCGCGACCAGCCCGAGGGGTTCCAGACGCTGCTCGACGTGGCCCTGCGCGCGGCCCAGAACATCTGCGCCGACACCGACCAGGAGTCGGAGGTGTGGAACGGCGTCGTCACCGGCATCGACGCCGCCCGCAAGGGCGAGAACCTCGACGCGCGCACCGAGCACTGGCGGTACCGCTTCACCGCGCGCTTCGGGTCCGCGACGCTGGAGTACCTGGTGCGTCGGTCGACGACGGGCGAGCCCGAAGCGTACTGCCCGGTCCAGGGGGAAGCGGACTGGCAGCGGCAGCCCGACTTCCTGTGGCTCGACCACCCCGACGTGGGCAGCAAGGCCGTGGTCGACGGCCACTGGGTGGTCAACGAGAAGATGATCGAGCGCGACATCGTCTACGCCCGGCACGCGCGCTGGGCCGGGGGCGAGACCTTCGTGCACGACGACTACATCAAGCACCTGTTCGAGCTGCTGTTCTGCGCCCTCAGCGGGCGCCGGTGGACCGTCCTGCACGGCGACCGTCGCTACGCGTTCGACTCCGCGGAGGACTGGAAGCGGGCCAAGCGGAACGCCCGCGCGGCCCGCGCGCGGCTCGACTTCACGTCCTAGCCCCCCGCCGGCCCCGCCATGTAGGCTCCTCGTTCGTTCGCGGCCGACCCCCTCGGCCGGAGGAGAATCGATGGGCGGCAGCGCCGACGAAGCAGCCATCGAGCGCGCGCTCGGTCCCCTCGTATCCGGCCTCAACGGCGCGAACCGTGCGTACATCGAAGACCTGTACGCCGACTGGCTCGAGGCCCCGTCGTCGGTGGACGGGCGGTGGCGCTCCGTCTTCGAAGCCCTGGGCGAGCGGTCGCTGTCGCGCGAGGCGGTGGTCGGCCCGGAGCCGATCCGTCGCTCGATCTTCGGGGGCAAGGCGGCGGGCCGGGTGGCCGACCAGGCCGAGCAGACGCGCAAGTCCGCGGCCGTCCTGCAGCTGATCTCGGGCTATCGCCGCAACGGCCACCTGGTGGCCGACCTGGACCCCCTCGGGCTGCGCGCGATCCAGAAGCCGCGGGAGCTGTCGCTGGAGTACTGGGGTCTGTCCGAGGCGGACCTGGACACGCCGTTCCACACCGGTCGCCTCGCGGGCCCGAAGTTCGCGACCCTGCGGGACATCCTCGAGCGGTGCCGGGCGACGTACTGCAGCTCGGTCGGCAGCGAGTTCATGTACATCCGCGAGGAGGAGCGGCGCCGGTGGGTGGAGCGCAACATCGAGGAGTCCGGCAGCCGGATCCCCCTCACGCGCGAGACCGCGCTGCGGGTGCTCGACAAGCTGACGGCGGCCGACAAGCTCGAGCAGTTCATCCATACGAAGTACCTCGGCGCGAAGCGCTTCTCGGTGGAGGGCGGCGAGGCGATCATCCCGCTGCTCGACCAGGTGCTCTCGGGGCTCCGCGAGCTCGGCGCGAAGGAAGCCGTCATCGGGATGGCCCACCGCGGCCGCCTCAACGTCCTCGCCAACATCCTGGGCAAGGCCCACGCGGACATCTTCGAAGAGTTCGAAGACGCCTTCGAGCGCCCCGATCACCTCGGCAGCGGCGACGTGAAGTACCACCTGGGGTTCGCCACGGACGTGGAGACCCCGGCCGGTCGGATCCACGTGAACCTCGCGTTCAACCCGTCGCACCTCGAGTTCGTGGCGCCCGTCGTCACCGGCCAGGTGCGGGCCCGACAGGATCACTTCGGGGATACGACGGGGATGGAGGCCGTCCCCATCATCATCCACGGCGACGCGGCCTTCGCGGGGCAGGGCATCGCCACCGAGACGCTCCAGCTCGGCGGGCTCCCCGGGTACAGCACCGGCGGCACCATCCACATCGTCATCAACAACCAGATCGGGTTCACCACGCCCCCCGAGTCGTCGCGGTCGGCCGAGCACTGCACGGACGTCGTCAAGCTCATCCTGCCGCCCGTGCTGCACGTCAACAGCGACGACCTCGGCGCGGTCGCGTTCGTCGCCCGACTCGCCGCGGAGTACCGCCAGAAGTACCGCAAGGACATCGTCATCGACCTGTGGTGCTACCGGAAGTACGGGCACAACGAGGGGGACGAGCCCGCGTTCACCAACCCGATGATGGTGCAGGCCATCAAGTCGCGACCCACGCCCCTGGAGCTGTTCCGGGAGCGAGCGATCGCCCAGGGGGTCCTCACCCGGGACGACATGGACGCCGCGGACCGTGCCATCCGCACGCACCTGGACGCGGAGCTCACCCGGGCTCGCGAGCGCGCGGCGGCCCCCGAGGCGGCGGGCTTCGGCGGGCTGTGGAAGGGCCTCCAGCTCAGCTACGCGCCGTCCGCGGTGGACCGACCGACGAAGGTCCCGGAGGCCACGCTGCGTCGGCTCGCGCTGAGGCTGACCGAGGTGCCCGCGGGCTTCACGCCGCACAACAAACTCGAGCGGGTGTTCAAGAAGCGCCGCGCCACGGGTGAGGAGGGCGCGGCCTTCGACTGGGCCCTGGGAGAGACCCTCGCCTTCGCGACCCTGCTCGAAGAGAAGTACGACATCCGCATCTCGGGCCAGGATGCGGGCCGGGGGACCTTCAGCCACCGTCACGCGGTGCTGCACGACCAGGTCGACGGCTCCACCCTCATGCAGCTCACCCGCCTGGGCGAGCGGCAGGGCTCCTTCGACGTGATCGACAGCCCCCTCTCCGAAGCCGCGGTGCTCGGCTTCGAGTACGGCTACACGCTCGTGCGCCCGAACTCGCTCGTGATCTGGGAGGCGCAGTTCGGCGACTTCGCGAACGGCGCGCAGGTGATCATCGACCAGTTCGTATGCAGCAGCGAGGCGAAGTGGAACCGCTGCTCGGGCCTCGTGATGATGCTCCCGCACGGCTACGAGGGGCAGGGGCCCGAGCACAGCTCGGCGCGGCTCGAGCGGTTCCTGAACCTGAGCGGCGACGACAACTGGCGGGTCATGAACCTGACGACCCCCGCGCAGCTCTTCCACGCCCTGCGGGGCCAACTGCATCGGAACTTCCGCAAGCCGCTCGTGCTGATGACGCCGAAGAGCCTGCTGCGCCACCCGCGCGCGCTGTCGAAGCTGACCGACCTGTCCGAGGGCGGGTTCCGGGCGGTGCTCGACGACGACGCCATCGACCCCGCGGGGTGCCGCCGCGTGGTCCTGTGCTCGGGGAAGGTCTACTACGACCTCCTCGGCGCCCGGGAGAAGCGCGGGATCGACGACATCGCCATCGTGCGCGCGGAGCAGCTGTACCCGTTCCCCGCGGACGCGCTGTCCGTGGTGCTCGGGCGCTGGGCCGCGGCGACGGAGATCGTCTGGTGCCAGGAGGAGCCCTCGAACATGGGCGCCTGGGCGTACATCCAGCCGCTGCTGCGCGAGCTGCTCGACGACCGGCGCATCGGCTACGCGGGGCGGGCCCGGGCCGCCGCGCCCGCCACCGGCAGCAAGTACCTCCACGAGGAAGAACAGGCCGCGCTGATCGACCAGGCGCTGCGGCCCGCGTCGGGCGCCGCGCGTTCGGCCTGACGAAACCAAGAATGAGGCACGGATGCTGATCGACATCGTCGTCCCCGAGCTCGGGGAGTCCATCACCGAGGGCACGATCACCACCTGGCTCGTCGCGGTCGGGGAGGCCGTGGCCGAGGACCAGCCCCTCCTGGAGCTCGAGACCGAGAAGGTCACCGCCGAGCTGCCCGCGCCGGTCGCGGGCGTGCTCACGGAGATCCTCCTGGGCGACGGCGAGGACGTGCCCGTGGGGGCCGTCGTGGGCCGCATCGAGCCCGGCGCCGCGGCGTCGGCGTCGACCGCGAAGCCCCCCGAGGCCACGACCACCCCCGCTCCGGCGGTCGCGAAGCCCTCCGAGGCCGCGCCCCTCTCCCCGGCGGTCCGTCGGCTCGTGGCCGAGCACGGCCTCGATGCCTCGCAGATCCCGGCCACGGGCAAGGACGGTCGGCTGCTCAAGGCCGACGTGCTCGCCTTCGTCGAGGGCCCGGCGGTCGCCGACTCCTCCGATCCGGCCACGGGCGTGAGCTTCGTGAGCCTCACCGAGCCCGACGTGGACCCCGAGCGCTTCGGCTCGGGCATGTCCACGATCGCGGTGGCGCCCGTGGGCCTGGAGCTGCCCTGGCGAGGTGCCTCCGAGGCGGCGTCCGCGCCCCCCGGAGGCCCCGTGGAGCCCGCCGCTCGGGGCACGCGGCGCGTGAAGATGACCCGGCTGCGTCGCGCGATCGCGCGGCGGCTCAAGGAGGTGCAGAACAGCGCCGCCATGCTCACCACCTTCAACGAGGTGGACATGAAGCCGGTGATGGACCTGCGCGCCCGCTACAAGGAGCGGTTCGTCGACCGGCACGGGGTCAAGCTGGGCTTCATGAGCTTCTTCGTGAAGGCCTCGGTGGAGGCCCTGAAGCGGTACCCCGCCATCAACGGCGCGGTGGACGGCGACCACATCGTCTACAACGACTTCTTCGACGTGGGCGTGGCCGTGTCCAGCAAGCGCGGGCTCGTCGTCCCCGTGGTCCGCGACGCCGACCGGCTCAGCCTCGCCGAGGTCGAGCAGGAGATCCGGGGTCTCGCGGGCGCCGCCCGGGACGGCAAGCTCACCCTCGATCAGCTGTCCGGGGGCACGTTCACCATCACCAACGGCGGCGTGTTCGGGTCGATGCTGAGCACCCCGATCATCAACGGCGGCCAGTCGGCCATCCTCGGCATGCACAACATCGTGAAGCGGCCGTGGGTCGTGGGCGACGCGATCGAGGTGCGGCCCGTCATGTACCTGGCTCTGTCCTACGACCACCGGATCGTCGACGGGGCCGAAGCCGTCCGCTTCCTGGTCACCATCAAGGAGATCATCGAAGACCCCGCCCGCCTCCTGCTGGAGGTGTGACGTGGGGGACCCCACCCGCTACGACGTGGTCGTCGTGGGCTCCGGCCCCGGCGGCTACGTGTGCGCCATCCGCTGCGCCCAGCTGGGGCTGAAGACGGCCTGCGTCGAGTACTGGCCGACCCTCGGCGGCACCTGCCTCAACGTCGGGTGCATCCCCAGCAAGGCGGTCCTCGAGAGCAGCGAGCTGTTCCACAAGGCGGGGTCGGAGTTCGCCAAGCACGGGATCGTCGTCGAGCCGACCCTCGACCTGCCCGCGATGCACGCCCGCAAGGACAAGATCGTCGAGGGCCTCACGCGCGGGGTCGCGGGCCTCTTCAAGAAGCACGGCATCGACCGGTACGAAGGCCGAGCCGTGTTCCGATCCCCCGCCGAGCTCGTCGTCGAGCCGCGGAGCGCGGCGGACGGGGGCGGGGGGGGCGTCCCGGGCCTCGTGCTGCAGGCGGGTTCCGTCGTCGTCGCCACCGGCAGCAAGGTCCGCGACCTCCCCGGCGTGGTGCGGGACGACGTCCGCATCTTCGGCTCGGCGCAGGCCCTCGCCCTGCCCGAGGTCCCCGAGCACCTGGCCGTCATCGGCGCGGGCGTGATCGGCCTGGAGCTGGGCTCCGTGTGGCGGCGCCTCGGCGCGCGGGTCACCGTCCTCGAGTACCTCGATCGCGTATTCCCCACGGCCGACGCCGACGTGAGCAAGCAGGCGATGCGGGCCTTCCGCAAGCAGAAGCTGAAGTTCAAGTTCGGTGTCGCCGTGACGCGCGCCGAGGCCGACGACGACGGGGTCACCGTCTACTTCGACGATCGGGGCGAGGAGCAGTCCCTGCGCTGCGATCGGCTGCTCGTCGCGGTCGGTCGTCGCCCCAACACGGACGGCCTGGGCTGCGAAGCGGCGGGCGTCGGGCTCGAGCGGGGGCGGGTGGTCATCGACGATCACTTCCGCACGACCGCGGCGAACGTGTACGCCATCGGTGACGTCGTGCGCGGCCCCATGCTCGCCCACAAGGCCGAGGACGAAGGGGTCGCGGTCGCGGAGATCATCGCGGGCCTGCCCGGGCACGTGAACTACGACGTGATCCCGTCGGTCATCTACACCCACCCCGAGGTGGCGTGGGTGGGCCGCACCGAGCAGGAGCTGAAGGACACGGGCATCCCCTACGTGGTGGGGAGCTTCCCGTTCCTCGCGAACGGCCGAGCCCGGGCCATGGAGGGGACGCAGGGGATGGTCAAGCTGCTCGCCCACGCGGACACGGACCGCGTGCTCGGGGCGCACATCGTGGGTCCGATGGCGGGCGAGCTCATCGGCGAGGTGTGCGTGGCCATGGAGTTCGGAGGGAGCGCCGAGGACCTCGCGCGCACGTGCCACGCGCACCCGACGCTGTCCGAGGTCGTCAAGGAGGCGGCCCTGGACGCGGGCGGGCGCGTCATCCACATCTGAGCGGGAGGTACCGGACGACGCGGGCCGGATTGCCCGCGCCGACCGGTGAACGTTCGCCCCGCACACCGCTCGGGTGGCAGGTGCGGAGACGAGCGTCCCTCGCTCGGCCGCAGCAAAGAGCACGCGGCGTGCCGGCTCGAGCGGTCTTCAAAGACCCGAGTCGATTCAGGGGGTTACGTGCCTAGGCGGGAGCCGACTGTCCGGGAGTGTCCGTCCGGGACCGTCCATCCGTGTCCGGGACTGTCTCGTCGGGCTCGGGCAGGGGGCGCCACTCGTCCCCGAGCTGCCCCAGGAACACCTCGGTGATGTGCTCGATGTGCTCGTCGATCGTCTCCACCGACCAGTCGTCGGTGGGGATGGGGTCCAGGATCGACATGTTCAGGACGCCGGGGTGGATGCGCCACGGGCCCATGGGCCAGCGATCCGTGGCGTTGTGCACGACCACGGGCACGATCGGCAGCCGCGTGGCCAGGGCCATGTGCACGAAGCCCTTCTTGAGCTTGCCGAGCCGGCCCGTGCGCGACCGCGTGCCCTCGGGCCAGATCCAGCAGCTGATGCCGTGCTCGAGCATGAAGCGCGTGGTGTCGTTCATGCGCTCGATCGCCTTCTCGCGGTTCCCGCGATCGATGAGGAGGTGGCCGGTGAGCCAGTAGAGCTGCCCGAACAGCGGGATGCGGGCCATCTCCCGCTTGGCCACGCCGCAGCCGCCCCAGGGGCACTTCCACATGCCCACGAAGATGTCGAGGGCCGAGCTGTGGTTGCTGAGGTAGATGGCGGGCTTCAGCTCTTCGATCCGTCCCGGCTTGTCCACCACCACCTTCACGCCCAGCAGGAACGTCGCGCTCCGCCCCAGGAAGGCGCCGTAGGCGTTCCCGACGCGGATCCGAGCCGTGCGCCAGGGCATCAGGAAGATGCAGGGGACCATGAAGATCGGCACCGTCACGAGCATCCAGACGAAGATGGCCCAGATCCGGGCGCGGGAGATCCAGGCGTGCATCAGGCCTCCTCCTTCTTCTTCTTCGACGCGGCGCGGGCGGGGCGAGGCGGATAGAGGCGCTCGGACATGCGGTGGAGCGTGGCGGCGGCGCGCCCGTAGACGCTCCCGGCGGGGTACTTGCCGCCCCGTCGGGTCCCCGCCGGACGATCGAGCAGCACCTCGAGCGCGTCCTCGATCGTGGACGCCGCCCACACCGAGAACCGGCCCGCCTCGACGTCCTCGACGACCTCCCGGGGGAGGTGGAGGTCGGGGACGGCGGCGGCGGGCACGAGCACCCCCGCGTCGTCGCCCGCCTCCAGCGCTCGGCAGGTGCGCCACCAGCCCGCGACCTTCAGGGACAGCGACCCCACCGGCAGCAGCTCGCCCCGCTGGGACATGGCGCCGGTGACGGCCACGCTCTGGCGGCAGGGGAGGCCCGAGAGCGCGGACAGGATGGCGGTGGTCTCCGCGACGGTCGCCGAGTCGCCGTCGATCCGTCCGTAGCTCTGCTCGAACGCGAGCGACGCCGCCACCGCGAGCGGGGCGCTGTGGGCGAAGGTCGCCCGGAGGAACCCCGAGAGCAGCAGGACGCCCTTGTCGAAGGACCTCCCGCTGTACTTGGCCTCCCGCTCGACGTTGATGACTCCCTCGCGCCCCACCGCGACGCGCGCCGAGATCCGCCCCGGGATCGTGTAGGCCTCGCGGCCGCTCCCGTAGACCATGAGGCCGTTGACCACGCCGCGCTCCGTGCCCGCGGCGCGCACCCGCAGCCGACCGTTGGTCAGGCGCTCGCGGTGGGCCGCGGCGCGCTCGGATCGGCGCTCCGCGATGCGGGCCATCGCGGCCTCGACGGCCTCCCGATCGGGCTTCGACCCCGCCTCGAGCAGGACGTCTTCGGCGTACGCGGTGTTGGTGATCATCCGTCCGCGCCGTCCGACGGCGTGGGCGTCTTCGACCAGCCGCTCCAGGGCCGAGACCCGCGGCCGGTCGAGGCTCGCCGCCGCCGCGAATCGGCGCAGCCGCTCGCTGAGGAACCGCGCGTTGTCCCGGGTCGACGGCACGTCCGTTGCCACCACGACCCGGCGGTGGATCCAGCTCGTCACCCGAGGGCGTTCGTCGCGCCACTTCTTGAGGCCCCCGTCGGTGCCCACCACGACGATCAGCACGCGCGCGGGCAGCGGCTCGAGGTCCGGCCCGTCGTCCTTCTTCTTGCTCGGGAGGGGGAGCACGGAGCCCCAGACCGCGGCCTCGGTGAGGGCGGCCGTGGCCTTCTCCGGGCGGGCGTCGTGCACGTCCACGACGACGATCCCGTGGTCCGCCGCCGCGAGTCGGCCGGGTCCGCCCTTGCCCCGCAGCTGATCCTCCGAGGCGCGCTCCAGCGTATGGACCACCGGACCCGCGCCCCCCAACGCGGCGGCGACGACCCGGACCCAGCCGGGGCCCGCGGGGACCGACACCTCGAGGTGCCGCGCGACGCCCCGACGGAACGCGGCGGCCGCGGCCTGCAGCTCGCCCACCACGCGCGGCCGGGCCCAGAGGGGAGGCGGCGCGTCCGGTACGGGATCCGGCGCCGACGTCCAGCCTCGGGGGCAGCGCCAGCGGAGCTTTCGCCGGGGGACGAGGAGCCGCTCCGGGCGGGCTTTGCCCTTATTCGTCAAGCCGATAGGACTTTCGGGTCACGGCCCCCGCCTCGATGGAGACGGAGTCCTGGATGTCGACGCCGAGCCGCTCGTTCGTGAGCCGGAGGTCGTACTTCCCGGGCTTGAGCTCGTGCTCGTAGAGCGGAGTCGTCTTCACGAACTCGCCGTTGATGTAGACGCGGGCCCACCCGGGGAGCGCGGTGACGCTCAGGCGCCCGAGCGTGGGGGTCTCCTTGGGCGTCAGCTCGCGGTACACGGTGACCTGTTCGCCCGCCTTCGGGCTGCGCGCGACGGCCTGGGACGACGAGTGTCCGGGGAGGCGGAACTCGACGGGGTAGGCCGTCTCCGGGTCCGGGGCCTGCCACACGAACGGCGTGCGGCCGACGACGCGCCCCTCGGCGAACACCCGCGCTCCGGGCGGCTCGGAGTCGAACGAGATCTCGGACTTGGCGGCCACGGGCGCGGGCGTGGGCGTCGGCTTCGGGGTCGCCGCCACGGGCGGGCGGGGCCGGGGCCGGGGCTTGGGGGTGACCTCGGGCTCCGGCGGCGGCGTGGCCTCGGGGACGTCCGGGCTCAGCTCGATGTCCACGGAGAAGACCTGGCCCGCCACGAGCTCGATCGACTTGTCCTTGGTGTGGAACCCGGGGGCCACGACGCGGAGCACGTGCTGCACGTCGGGGACCACGTCGTCCACCACGTCGCCGATCGAGTCGCCGTCGAGGGTGAGCTGGGCCACGGCGGCCGCGTCGGGGGGCGACACGTTGACGCGCAGGGTGCCCGTCGTGGGGGCCTCCGGCTTGCCGAACCACAGCCCGGCGGCGCCCAGGAGCACGAGCAGCGCGAGCGTGAAGTAGAGGAGTGGACGCTCCTTCCTCGCGGCGCGGGGCGGGGGCGGGGCCTCTCCCACCGGGCGGATGCTCTCGAGGGTGGGCGGCGGCGGCTCCTCCTCGAAGTCGTCGTCCATCTCGAGGTCGAGCTCGCCTCCGTAGTGGAGGTCCGCGACGAGCGTCGTGGCGGCTTCGAGCCGGGTCTGCTCGTCCACGATCTCCGCCTCGAAGCGGGCCCGCAGGAGGGTCGACAGGACCGGCGCGATGCGATCCGGGGTGTCGGGGAGCAGGAAGTCCTGCAGGTCCCGCTGCAGCGCGGCGCCGTCGGGGTAGCGCTCCTCGGGGTCGAGCGCCAGGGCGCGCAGGACCACCCGATCGAGCTCCGACGGCACGGCCGGGTTGTAGGAGCTCGGCAGGGGATAGCGCCCCTCGGTGATGGCCTGCACCGTCTCGACGTCCGACGACCGCTGGAAGAGGCGGTTGCCCGTGAGCATCTCCCACAGGCAGATGCCCGCGGAGAAGAGGTCGCTGCGGTGGTCGAGCTTCACCCGCTCGGCCTGCTCGGGCGACATGTACTGGAACTTGCCCTTGATGACATTGTCCGGCTCGGGCTGCGTGGAGTCCGCGCGCGCGATGCCGAAGTCGACGATCTTCACCCCGCCTTCGTAGGACAGCAGGATGTTCGCGGGCGAGATGTCCCGGTGCACGATGTTGAGCGGGACCCCCGACGCGTCCTTCTTGCGGTGCGCGTAGTCGAGCCCCTTGGCCATCTCGTGCGCGATGTACACGGCCACCTTCACGGGCATCCGCTCGCTGCCTTCGGCGAGCCTCCGCATCAGCAGCTTCAGGTTCTTGCCGTCCACCGCCTCCATGTCGAGGAAGAGGTTCGACTCGATCTTCCCGAAGTCGTAGATGTGGACGATGTTCGGGTGGCTGAGCTGCACCGAGAGCTTCGCCTCGTCCACGAACATCGCCTCGAAGTCCGGCGACTGCGCGTAGTGCCCGAGGATTCGCTTGATGACGTGGGTCTTCTCGAAGCCGGAGTGCCCGAACGTCTTCGCCCGGAAGACCTCGGCCATGCCGCCGATCGCGATGCGGTCGAGCAGGTAGTACTTCCCGAAGATCTCCGGGCGCATCCCCGGGGGACCGCTCGCGGGAGCCTGCGGCTGGGCCTCGTCTCGGCTCTCCAAGGCATCCTCGGGGTCGTGGTCGGGGGGGGGCGCGTCGCCTCCGGGGCGGGTGCGCGCGGGCGGAGATCGGAGCCCAGCATCCTACCAGGGAGCGCCCCCCCCGGTTTCCCCGGTGGGCCCGGGGCGAGCGGACCCCGGGGACGATAGGATTCGCGCATGATGCGGCTGTCCCCCATCGCGCTCGCGCTGCTCCTGGCCGGGTGCGGCACGTTCGACGTCTCGCTCGACGTCGTCGTCGCCGAGGGCCAGGGGGCTCTGACCGGGCTCGACCACCTGGCGCTCACGACGGACTACGGGGACGGGCGTGTCTACACCTTCGTATCCGAGGATCCGGCGTCGGGGGCGTGGTCGCTCGGGGAGGTCCCGCCGGGGGACGTGGTGCTGCGCCTCGAGGGTCGCGTGGCCGATCCCGTCACCGCGGGCAACAGCCTGGTGGTCAGCTCGGGCCGGGTCGGTCCCCTGGCGATCGGCCCCGACACGGACGTCGACCGGGAGGGGGCGCGCGTCCTCTTCACGCGTCGCGACGCGCTCGGCCGGCTCACCGGCGCCGTGCAGGACGGCCTCCAGCACCACGCCGTCGCGCCGCTGCCGGACGGGGGCGCCGTGTCGTTCGGGGGTCGCGGCGCCGACGAAGACGAGGGGACCCGCCGGGTCCTGCGGTTCGACGCGGACGGAGGCAGCGACTCGCTCGCCTTCCACGAGGTGGGGTCGATGGACGCGCGCCGCCGCGACCACGCCGCCGTCCCGCTCGCGGACGGGCGCATCCTCGTCACGGGGACGCTGCCGCTGTACGACCCCCGAGGCAGCTTCACCGTCCTCATCGACCAGGGCAGCACGTCGGCGCTGGAGGACGCCCGTGAGGCCGCGGTCCCGGAGATCTACGACCCCGCGGACGACTCGCTTCGGCCCCTGGTCGACCTCGACTTCGAGGACGAGACCGAGGACATCTTCGTGCGCGGGCGGCACACCACGACCCTGCTCGACGACGGGCGCGTCTTCCTCGCGGGGGGCGTCCAGTTCGACGACAACGGCGGGCTCGGCATCTACTTCCCCGGAGACACGCTCCTGATCGACCCCGACGGCGACTTCGAGCGGGGCCCGAACGTGGGCGCGAATCGCTTCGCGCACACCGCGACGAAGCTGGCGGACGGTCGCGTGCTCATCGTCGGTGGGCGCGGGGTCGGCCCCGGCAGCCTCACGGACGTGGGATCGACCGAGCTGTTCGACCCCGAGTCCGGGCAGTCGGCCTTCGCGGGGAACATCGAGCCCGCCCGGGGCGAGCACGGCGCGGCGCTGCTGCCGGACGGGCGGGTCCTGGTATTCGGGGGCTCGACGAGCGACGGGACCGTCGCCCTGGACGACTCGTGGCTCTTCGACCCCGCGACCGAGACGTGGGCCGAAGGGCCCCTGCTCGGCGTCGCCCGCTGGAACCCGGGGGTGGCGGTCGGGGCGACCGGTCGAGTCCTCGCCTGCGGGGGGGCGAACGAGCTCGGGCCGGTGCTCGGGTGCGAGGTGTTCACCGCGGGCGCGGGAGAGGGGTGGGTCCCCGCGGCCGATCCGGGCGGCGTGGCCGACGCGCGGGACGGCACGCGCCTCGTGACGCTCGGCACCGGAGACGTCCTCGGCGTCGGCGGCGTCGACGAAGCCGGACCCAACATGGAGCTGCTGCTCTACAAGCCCTGAGTCGTCGGGGGGCCCCGCGCCCGGGCGGGGGCGTCTACTCGCCGTCGCCGAAGGCGCCGCCGGGGCCGTCTTCCATGTCCTCGCAGGTGTACTCGGCGCGCAGCGCGGTCGTGACGTTCCCGTCCGCGTCCTGGGCGTTGCGTATGAGGGCCCCGCAGGCGCCCGCGTACTTCGTGGACAGCTCTTCGTCGCGGAACGTGGAGCGGCAGTCCGCCGCCTCGGAGTCGCCGAACGTGATGTTCGGGCACTCGTCCCAGTAATCGGCCATCTCGTTGCAGAGGCGCTGACAGTCGTTCAGGCAGCCGGTCCCGAAGAAGGGGACGGCGACGAGGACGGCGAGGGCGGCGTGGCGCAGGCTCATGTCAGCTCCCGGGGGCGGAGTCGTCGTCGTCCGCTCCCACGATCGAATCGCAGGTCGACGCGGCTCCCGCGCAGCACGAAGCGTCGGTCAACGCCTCGATCTCCGCGGCCCGCGACGCACATTGGGTCGACTCGGCCTCCGTGGCCTGCCCGGACCGGTAGTCCGAGATGCAGCCGACCCGCTCGTCTTCCACCTCGGTCTCTCCGCAGACGTCTCGCTGGTAGTCGAACCAGACGTTGCACAGAGTGAGGCACTCTTGACTGCACCCGGAGGCGGTGGCGAAGAGGGCTCCGAGGAGCACCGAGAAGCCGAGGTTCCGCCGCAGGGCTGGGTCTCCATCAAGCGCCGAAACCGGCGCGTGGGGATGGTAGGCCGCACCCCGAACAGGGTCAAGGCGACGTGCGCGCCCGCCCTCCGTCGCCCCCCCGGGCCCCGGGCTCGAGGTGGACGTTCGCCGGCCGGGCGGCAATGATCCGGTCGAATGTCCGGAGCCTCCAAGACGCGTCGCAACTGCGGCGTCCTGCAGATCGAGCCCACGGACTTCTGCAACCTCACCTGCCCCATGTGCCACCCCCAGCAGGGCTTCCGTCCGACGCTGCACGGCGACCTGCTCAAGGGGTACATGGATACGAGCCTCTTCAAGAAGATCATCGACGGCATGGCCGCGAGCGACGTGTGCTTCGACCACGTCATCTTCCAGTGGCTCGGCGACCCGAGCCTGCATCCCGAGCTGTTCGAGATGGTCGGGTATGCGCTCGACCACATCGGGGACCGCGCCGACTACTTCCGCGTGGACACCAACGCCATCCTGTTCACCCCCGATCGCGTCGAGCAGCTGATCGAGGCCTACTCGCGACACCCGCTCACGCCCGTGCTGATGGTCTTCAGCCTCGACTCGATCACCCGCGAGACCTACAAGGTCGTGAAGGGTCGGGACTACTTCGACACGGTCATGGACAACGTCCACTACTTCCTGAAGCGGCGCGGGGAGCTCGATCTGCCGTCGATCAACCTCAACGCCGAGTTCCAGTTCGTGATGCAGGCGGGCAACGCGCACGAGGCCCGGCAGTTCGTCGACTACTGGGACGAGTACTGCTCCCGGGACAACCACGGCGTCGGCTACAACGACATCATGGTCAAGCGCCTGAGCGTCGGCACCGGCGGCGACAAGCAGCACGCCGCCGACCGCATCTATCACGACACGATCACCGAGCAGGGCCTGGAGCCGTTCAGCAAGGACCACATCCACCTGAAGCTGTGGATGGAGCGGGCCTGGGAAGAGCACGACGACCCCGAGGCGACCGTCACCGACCTCGATCTCGGCGACACGGGCCTCGCCAAGCCGGACCTGCGCGCCTGATGGCCAAGGCCAGGCCGAAGGGCGCGCGCGGGTCCCAGCTGCTGCGGGTCCTGTCCAAGAACGAGGCGGCGGCCGCGAAGGCCCCGGTGAAGAACGACCGCATGCCCTGTCCGGGCCTGTGGAAGACGCCCGTGATTCGCTGGGACGGCGAGCTCATGGCCTGCTGCGCGGACATCGACGGCGAGATCAGCGTCGGGAGCCTGCGGGACCACACCTTCGACGAGCTCTGGTTCGGCGAGACGATGACGAAGTACCGCGTCCTGCACATCCAGGGGCGCTTCGACGAGATCCCGAAGTGCTGGGCCTGCGGCGGCATCAACTTCTACAAGATGAGCCCCGAAGAGGTGCACGGGTACCTCGAAGAGGTGGGCCGACTCGACGCATGGCCGGACTACACCGCGCGGATGGACCTCGACGCCTAGAGACGGCGCAGCAGGCGCGCGCCGATGCCGCCGCCGCCCTTGCCCTTGGTGTCGTCCTTCGCGTCCGACGCCTCGCCCGCCCCGTTGCCCGCCACGGCCTCCTCGGGCGCGGGCAGCTTCTTCGTGGGCTTGCCCTTGGCCTTCGGCTTGGCCTTGCCCCGGGCCTTGGCCTTGGCGGCCTTGGCCTTGGCGGCCTTGGCCTTGGCGGCCTTGGCCTTGGCGGCCTTGCCCTTCCCCCCGCGGCCCATCGCCTTCGCGGCCGCCTTCGTGAGGGCCTCGGCCGCGGCGGCCGTGAGTTGCTCGCGCAGGGACCGCACCTCGGAGTCGAGCTCGCGCACGGTGCCGTCGAGGCGCACGCGCTCGGCCTCGAGCTCGGACATCTCCCCCTGCAGCGAGGAGCGCTGCGTGATGAGGGCGTCGACCTCGCGAGACTTCTTGTCCAGGTCCATCCGCAGCGAGCGCTCCTCGAAGGCGAACTCCTGGGTGACGGCCTTCATGCGGCTGTCCGTCTCGTTGCGGAGGTCTTTGATCTCGGTGCTCTTCTTCTCGACCTCCTTCATCACGTTCTCGACCTCGAACTCGAGCTCCTCGATGCGCTGATCGCGCGCGGCGAGGCTCTTGTCCGCCTTGCGAACGCGGCGCTCGGCCGCCTGGTGCACGGCCGCCATGTCCTTCTGCACTGCGTCCCGGGCGGCGTAGGCGGCCTGCAGCTCGGTGACCTTCGAGGCTTCGTCCGCGCGGAGCGCCTCCACCTCGAACTGCAGCTCCTCGACGCGCGCTTCGAGCTTCGCGCCCTTCGTCGACGCCTGCTCCTTGGCGGCCGCGTGGGCGCGCAGGGCGGAGTCGAGGTTCTTCTGCAGCTCGTCGCGCCGGGACTGCGCCGCTTCGAGCAGGTTCGACGCCTGCTTGTGGCTGGAGCGCAGGGCTCCCAGCTCGTACTCGGCGCGCTCGAGCTTGTCGGCGAGGTCGGCCCGCTCCACGGTCAGGTCGTTGATCCGCCCCTCGGCCGCGGTGATGCGCGCGGTCGCTTCGTCGTGCTGGTGGCGCAGGCGCTGGTCCGCGAGCGTCTGCAGCGACTGGATCCGCGCCTCCGTCTCGGTCCGCAGCGCGCTCAGGTGCGCTTCGGCGTCCATGCGCGCGCGCTGGACGTCGCCCAGGGCCCGCTCCCCCGCCTCGTCGAGGGCCGCCAGCGCCTGGACCCGCTCCTCCGCCATCCGCCGCTGCAGGGTCTCGACCTCGGACGTCTTCTTGCGCACGTCGCCCACGGCGTCGGACAGGCGGGCGTTGACGTGGACGAGCTCGGTGGACGTGTCCGCGAGCTCCTGGGCGAGCTCGTCGGCGCGGGAGGCCTCCGCGAGCGCGCGCTTCTCCGCCCGCTCCTGCTCCCCGCGCTGCTGCTTGAGCAGCCGCTGGATCTCGGCGCGGTGGGTCTCGAGCGCGACGGCCAGCTCCTCGCGGCGGTCCTCCTGCTCGCGGGCCAACACCGCCCGGTGCTCTTCCTGCAGCCGCGAGCTCGAGGCGCCGTGCTCGCGATGGATCCGAGCGAGCTCCGCGGCCTGGGCCGTCTTGAGGCGAGCGGACTCGGCGAGGTGCTCCTCCCGCAGCTGATCGAGCTCTTCGGTGCGGCCCTCCTGGACGCGCTGGATGGCCGCCTGCTGCTCGCGCAGCAGCCGCGCGATCTCGGAGCGCTGCTGCTCCTCCACGCGCGCGAACTCGGAGCGCT
>CAZEKB010000013.1:79661-81476 GCA_964512225.1 uncultured Rickettsiales bacterium
AGCCGCGCGATCTCGGAGCGCTGCTGCTCCTCCACGCGCGCGAACTCGGAGCGCTGCTGCTCCTCCACGCGCGCGAACTCGGAGCGCTTCTCCTCCTCGACGCGCGCTAGCTCGGAGCGCTTCTCCTCCTCGACGCGCGCGATCTCGGAGCGCTTCTCCTCCTCGACGCGCGCGAACTCGGCCTTGCGCTCCTGCTGCAGCCTCGCCACCTCGTCCTTGCGGTCGTCCTGGAGCCGACCGACTTCGCTCCGGTGGTCGTCCTGCAGGCGGGTGACCTCGGTCCGGTGCTCGTTCTGCGTGCGCGTCATCTCGCCGCGGAACTCGGTCTGCAGCCGGGCGACCTCGGCCTTGTGGTCCTCCTGCAGCAGCGCCGTCTCCGTGCGGTGCTCGTCGAGGAGGCGGGTGACCTCGGCCTTCTGGTCGGTCTGGAGGCGCGTGACCTCGGCGCGGTGCTCGTCCTGCAGGCGCGCGATGTCGGCGCGGTGCTCGG
Organism: uncultured Rickettsiales bacterium; assembly: GCA_964512225.1. Lineage (GTDB taxonomy): Bacteria > Myxococcota_A > UBA796 > UBA9615 > UBA9615 > CAZEKB01. The sequence goes on from CAZEKB010000013.1 coordinate 80,152, forward strand.
TCTGGACCCGCGCGGCCTCCGTCACGCGCTCGGTCTGCACGCGGTTGGCTTCGGTCGTGTGATCCGCCTGCAGGCGCGTGATCTCACCCACGTGCTCGGCGCGCAGGCGTGCGAGCTCGGCCTGGTGCTCGTCGTGGAGGCGCGCCGCCTCGCCTCGCCGTTCTTCGTCGACGCGGACGGTCTCGGCGCGACGCTCCAGGTCGATGCGCGTCAGCTCCGCCCGACGCTCCTCCTCCATGCGCGTCAGCTCCGCCCGACGCTCGTCCTCGGCCCGCGCGAGGTCCGCCCGACGCTCGTCCTCGGCCCGCGCGATCTCCGCCCGACGCTCCTCCTCGGCCCGCGCGAGGTCCGCCCGACGCTCGTCCTCGATCCGTGAGAGCACCGCCTGGTGGTCGCGCTGCATCCGGGCCAGATCGTCGCGCGCGACGGTCTCCATCCGGGCCACGGTCTCCTGGTGATCCCGCTCCAGCTCCTCCCGCTCGCGGGCGTGGCGGGTCGTCAACCGCGAGAGCTCCTCCTTGCGGAACTCGTCGGCGCGCACCAGCAGGGCGCGCGCCTCCGCCTGAGCGAGGTCCAGCTCGCGCGTCGCCGAGGCGAGCAGCCGGGTGTTCTCCGCGGTCAGCTCCGACCGGACGCGGGCCGTCTCGTCCCGGTGACTCGCCTTGAGCAGGTCGATCTCGTCGGTCTTCTCGGCCGCGACCCGGGCCGTCTCGGCCGTGAGCTCGTCGCGGATCCGCGTCACCTCGACGCGGTGCTCGGTCTTGAGGAGCTCGGCCTCGTCCGTCTTCTGGGCGAGCACCCTCGTCGTCTCCGCGGTCATCTCCGTCCGCACCCGTGACATCTCGGTGCGGTGGGCGGTCTTGAGGACCTCGATCTCGTCGGTCTTCTCGGCGACGACTCGGGAGGTCTCCTTGGTGAGCTCGTCGCGGATGCGGGCGATCTCGGTGCGGTGGGCGGTCTTGAGGACCTCGATCTCGTCGGTCTTCTCGGCGACGACTCGGGAGGTCTCCTTGGTGAGCTCGTCGCGGATGCGGGCGATCTCGGTGCGGTGGGCGGTCTTGAGGACCTCGATCTCGTCGGTCTTCTCGGCGACGACTCGGGAGGTCTCCTTGGTGAGCTCGTCGCGGATGCGGGCGATCTCGGTGCGGTGGGCGGTCTTGAGGACCTCGATCTCGTCGGTCTTCTCGGCGACGACTCGGGAGGTCTCCTTGGTGAGCTCGTCGCGGATGCGGGCGATCTCGGTGCGGTGGGCGGTCTTGAGGACCTCGATCTCGTCGGTCTTCTCGGCGAGGACGCGGGAGGTCTCCTTGGTGAGCTCGTCGCGG
>CAZEKB010000014.1:0-80451 GCA_964512225.1 uncultured Rickettsiales bacterium
CGCCGCCGTCTTCGATCACGCCGCCGCGGTGATCAATGTCGGAACCAGACCCGACTGCCCTGGTCGCTGTGGTGGACGACGTCGTCGGGGCGACGCTGCTGAAGCGCCATGTCGAGGGCGTCCAGAACGAGCTCGCTGCGCATGTGAGCTGCCATGGACCAGCCGACGATCTTCCTACTGAAGGCGTCGAGGACGACGGCCAGATAGAGGAAGGCGCCGGCGACCGGGATGTAGGTGATGTCGGCGACCCAGAGCTGGTCGGGACCGTCTGCCGTGAGGTCGCGTTCGACGAGGTCCGCGGCCGGACGGGCCGACGCATTGCGGACGGTCGTCTTGCGGCCACGACGGCGCCTGCTCACGCCTTCCAAGCCGTGTGCGCGCATCAGACGGGCGACGCGCTTACGGCCCACGCGCACGCCGTCCTCCCGGAGCTCCGCGTGGATGCGCGGCGAGCCGTAGGTTTCCCGCGACCGCATGTGGGCCTCGCGGATGCGCTCCGTGAGCACGGCGTCCTCACGCGCACGCGGAGACGGCTCACGCTTGAGCCACGCGTAGTACCCGCTGGTGGAGACCTCCAGCACGCGGCACATCGACGAGACGGGGAACATGGCCTGGTGCGCCCTCACGAACCCGAAGACTTCGGGGGCACGGTCTCCCGGGCGAACCAGGCCGCGGCTTTTGCCGAGATCTCACGCTCGACCTTCAGCTGCCGATTCTCCTTGCGGAGCCGGCGCAGCTCCTCGCGCTCGATGGTCGTCATCACGTCGGACCGAGCGCCCTCATCCGCCTCGGCCTGGTGGACCCAGGCTCGAATCGTCTCGTGCGACGGCTCGAACTCCTTGGAAAGGCTGCGGAGTGACCGACCGGCGCGATGCAGCGCGACGATCTGCTCCTTGAACTCGGGCGGGTATGGACGTCTGAATCTTCGGGCCACTGTGAACTCCTGAGCGAAGTCCAGCACTGTCCACTAAACCGGGGCAACTCCAACTCCACCCTGGAGCTTGATCCAGCCCAGACCCCGATGTGATGCCGAATGGCCTCACCGGGCGAAGCCGCCCTGGAGGCGCTCTTCAAGAGTCCCCATCACTCGAGTACGCGTGTCCACGACCGGCCCCCGAGAGCTCGGCGCCCATCCACACCACCCACCCCGTCAGCAGGGCGACGCCCACGGGCACCTGGGCGTGCAGGGCGACCCAGGAGAACGCGGGCGCGAGCCACGCTCCCACCAGCAGGGTCCACCCGAGGCGCGGCCTGCGGGCCCGGCCGGACGCGAGCCACGCGGCCGACGCGAGCCAGGCCGGGGCGTGCAGGATCGTGTCGTAGTCGAAGAGGTGCGGCGTCGCCAGGAGGCACGCCGTCAGCAGGGCCCCGAAGAGCAGCGCGTCCCGACCCCGATCGCGCGCGCCCCCCCGCGCTCGCCGGGCGACGATCGCGATCCCGCCGAGCAGGAGCGCGCCGAGGCCGACGCCGACGTGGCCGAGCATCACCGCGGTCGACGAGCGGCGCTCCACCCCCATCGCGAGCGCCGACCGCAGCGTCAGCTGGCGGTGAGGGAAGTTCCACATCCGCCGCGCGAAGCCGTCGGTCGACTCGTGCATCTCGATCCACGCGACCCAGAGCCCCACGCCGTCGGCCAGGAGCGAAGCGAGCAGGAGCCCGGCCCCGCCGAGCACGAACCCGATCGAGGCGCGCCCGCGGCCCGCCAGGAGGAGGGCCGCGAGCACCGGAGCCGCGATCGAGGGCTTCGCGCACAGCAGCCCCAGCGCCGCGCCCCCGAGCACCGGTCGGCCTCGGTCGCACAGCAGCAGCCCGACCCCCAGCGCGGCCATCCACGCCCCCCCCACGTGCCCGGTGCCCACCAGCGCGAGGCCGGCCGGAGACCCGACGATCAGGGCGCCCGGGACCCACGGCGGGCCCGGCAGTCCCGGCCCGGCGCGCACGAGGGCCGCGGTGCCGACCACCGTCAGGAGGACCATCAACACCATCGCCGCGCGCGCCGCGGCCGGGTAGCCGAGCGGCACCAGGCGGGAGGCGGCCTGGTAGACCGGCGGCGGGTAGGCCAGCAAGTAGCCCTTCTTCCGCTCGATGATCTCGCGCTCGAACCGCACCGTGAAGCGGCGGTCGTAGAGCCGATCCGGGTGGTCGGAGCGGAGCGCCGCACCCCCCGCCCAGAAGGACAGCAGGTCTCCGCCCAGCGCCCGACCCCGATGCCACTTCACGTCCGGCGGCGAGCACGACTGCACCCCCAGGGAGACGACCACGGCGAGCGCGAGCAGCCCCGCCGTGATCCGGATCAGCCGCCGCAGGAGCATCCCGCGGACGATACCGCGCTCGGCGGCTAGGCTCGGGCCATGGTCAGGCGAAGCTCGATCCTCACGGTCTGCGCCGTCGCGGCGCTCACGATCGGCCTCCTGTTCCGAGGTCCCGCGGCCGCCCAGGAGGAGTCCGAGCAGATCATCGACGAGATCCGGGCGATGCTCGGGGGCCTCGGCGGCGACGGGGAGCTCGACCCGAAGGCGCTGGTCGCGGCCGAGCTGCCGACGGTCGAGCGGCTCGCGGGGATGAAGGCCAAGGGCCCGATCGCCGTCCGCATGGTGTCGCGCGAGGAGGCGATCCAGCACATCCGCGACATCCTGGCCGCGCAGCTCCCGCCCCCGAAGCTGGCGCGGGTCGAGGTGGTCTACAAGGCGCTGGGGTTCCTGGCCCCCGACGCGTCCCTGGCGGACGAGATCACCTCCCTCTTCGGCGGGCAGGCCGGCGGCTTCTACGACCCCGGCAAGAAGGAGCTGGTCCTGCTGGAGGACCTCCCGATGATGCTCCAGGTGCCGGTCGTGCGGCACGAGCTCGTCCACGCCCTGCAGGACCAGCACCACGACCTGTCGGCGCGCATCGCCGAGGCCCAGGACGACGAAGACCGGGCCGCGGCGCTCCAGGCGGTGCTCGAGGGGCACGCCGTCGACGTCATGAACCGGGCCACGCTGGCGAGCCTCGGAGGCCTGACCGGGGCGGGGGACCTCTCCCCGGGGATGATGGCCGAGCTCATGGAGACGCTCGGGCTCGAGGACGTGGACCCCGACGAGGCGCTCGCCGCGGCGAGCTCGATGCTCGACCTCGGCGGAGGGTCGGGGTCCAGCGGCGCCCTCGCGGGCCTCATGCCTCGGGGGAACCCCGTCCTCACCACCCAGCTCCTGTTCCCTTACACGACGGGCGCGGACTTCACGGCCGGCTACCGAGCGACCCACCCCGAGGACCCGGGCTGCGCGGCCCTGTACGCGCGGTTGCCCACCAACACCGCCGAGGTCCTGAACCCGTCGCTGTGGGAGTCGGGCACGTTCATGCCCGAACTGGTCGAATCGGGCGTGCTCGTGCCCGGATGGAATCTCGAGCACGAGACGAGCCTCGGCCGGCTGCTCGTCTGGGTTCTCCTGACAAATCAGGTAGATCCGTCCGCGGGCGATCCTCAGGGCGGACGCTGGGGGGTGTCGGATCCGGACACGAATGTCGTGGTCGGCGCCGGATGGCGAGGCGACCATGTCGCGCTCTACCGGGCCCCCGGAGCATCACCGGGCACATTCGTGCCCGGTTCCTACGCGGTGGTGTGGGCGAGCCGGTGGCGAGACGGGGAGGAGGCGGCGGAGATCGCCCGTCGACTCCGGGGGCGCCACGAGGGCGCGACCGTGGTGCTGTCCGGCGATCGGGTGCACGTGGTCTTCGCCGGACCGGCCCGCGCGCGCACGGCCATGCTCGACGCCCTCGCGACCTGGCGATGAACATCGAGCGCGGCGCCGGCACGGGCATTGCTTCTTGACCCCTCGTTAACCCGCTCCTCGCGCAAAGGGAGAAGATAGAAATGAAGCTCAAGAAGTTCGCACTCATCCTGCTCGGCGCCCTGTTCGCCTTCTCGACCCTCACGGGTTGCCCCACCACCGCCGACGACGACGACGACTCCGGTGGCGGCGACGACGACTCGGCCACCTGAGCAGTGACCGCGGATTCATCCGCGGAAACTTCGCCGAGAGAGGCGGTCCTTCGGGGCCGCCTCTCTTCTCTTTGAAAGAAAAACCCACAGACCTTGCAAATCGGGGTCCGGTCGCGCACCGTTCGCCGTCAACCCAATTCCTTGCGCAAAGGGAGAAGAAAAAATGAAGCTCAAGAAGTTCGCCCTCATCCTGCTCGGCGCCCTGTTCGCCTTCTCGACCCTCACGGGCTGCCCGCCCTCCACCGACGACGACGACTCCGGTGGCGGCGACGACGACTCGGCCATGTAAGCAGGATCCTGCGGTTCGCCGCAGGACCTCGACGAGGGCGATCCCGAGAGGGGTCGCCTCTTGTCGTTCTGGGGCTCCGGCTACGGATGGAGAAACGCGCCGGCCCAGGCGCGTACGAGATTACGCACCACGACCCGAGCGCCGCGGCTCGCAGGTCGCCCGAGGGTCGGGCGCCGGGGGTTCGACTACAGGAGCGCGCGCAGCGCCTGGGCGTCCCGGACGACGCCCCCGACCTGGGACACCGTGAGGGCCGCCACGGACGAGGCGAGCCGACCGCAGCGGGCCAGGTCCCAGCCGTGGGCCAGGCCGTACAGGAACCCGCCCGCGTAGGAGTCGCCCGCGCCCGTGGTGTCGATGGCGTCGACCCGCACGACGTCCACGTGCGTGGTCGCGCCGTCCGCCCGGATCATGCTGCCGTGCATGCCGCGCTTGAGGACGACGATCTCGCAGCGGCCTTCGAGGCCCGCGAAGATCTCGTCGGGCTCTCCGCCGATCAGGAGGCGCCCCTCGGCCTCGTTCATGAACACCACGTCCGCGTAGGCGTCGATCACCTTGTTGACGGCGTCGCGGCAATGCTCGATCACGAACGCGTCGGCCACGTCGAACGCGATCCGCACGCCCGCCGCCTTCGCCCGCTCCAGCGCCCGCCACGCCGTCTCCGGCATGCGCTCGCCCGTGAACAGGTAGCCCGTGAGGAAGAACCACTCCGACGCCTCCAGCGTCTCCGGGGGGAGGCGCTCGGGGGGGAGCTGCATCGCGGTGCCGAGGTTCGTGAGCATCGTGCGCTCGGCGTCCGCGTCGGATACGAGGGACAGGCACTTGCCCGTGGGCGCGCCCGCGTAGTGCACGAGGTCGTGCCGCCCGAGCAGGTCCGTGAGGCACCGCGAGTACTGCTTGCCGAGCTCGTCGTCGCCCACGAGCCCGCAGAAGCCCGCGCTGCCGCCCAGGGCCGCGACCGTGCAGATCGCGTTGCTGGCGGAGCCGCCGGGGTGGAGCTCGACGCCCGACCCGCGGACCTCCTCGTACACCTGGTCCCACTTGTCGTGGTCGACCAGCAGCATCGTCCCTCGACGCAGCTCGTGGCGCGCGAGGATGGGAGTGTCGTCCCCGACGACCAGGGCGTCGATCAGGGCGTTTCCGAGTCCGTACACATCGATCTGCATCCGATTGCTCCCGCGAGCCTCCTATAGGAGGTCGGCCGGCAAACTAGTCCGCAGACCGCACGAGGGCAAGAAAGGGGTTGCGGTGACGGAACGAGCCTTCGACTTCGAGTTCGCCCTCTTCAGCCGCCGTCAGGCCCTCAAAGCGGGGGGCGCGGCGGCCGTCGCGTCCACCGCCCTGGGCTGCGACTCGCTCTCCCTGCCCGCCGTCGAGCTCCTCGACGAGGTCCCCCCGATCACGGCCCAGGAGGACTTCTACCTCCAGCACTGCTGCGGAACCCCGAACGTCGATCCCGCGACGTTCGTCATGGAGATCGTCTACGACGGCGACGTGATCGGGACGATCGATCGCGACTTCGTGGAGAGCCTGGAGGCCCGCACCCGCGAGCACACGCTGCAGTGCATCGGCGCACGGCCCCGGTTCCTGTTCATCTCCAACGCGATCTGGACGGGCCTGCCCTTCCGGGAGGTCCTGAACCTCGCGGTCACCGGGGACGACGCCGAGTATCCGATCCCGGACGACGTGGTGGAGCTGCGCTTCACGTGCGCGGACGGCTACTACGAGAACCTGCCCCCCTCCGACCTCGACGACGGCGGCGACGACGGCACCGGGCCCCTGTGGCTGGTCTGGGGCATGAACGACGAGCCCCTGACGGTCAGCCACGGCGCCCCGTTCCGCTTCCTGACGCCCGGCCGGTACGGCACCCAGAACCCGAAGTGGGTCTCCACCCTCGAGCTCGCCCGGGAGCTGTCGACCGGCTACTGGGCCGAGGACTCGCGGGGCAACTGGAGCGACGAAGCCCGCTACCTGACCAACGGCATGATCCTGTCGCCCCCGAACATGGCCGCCCTGGGCGCCGATACGATCCGGATCGTCGGGTCGGCGTTCGCGGGCAAGCGCGGCATCGATCGGGTGGAGGTCACCACCGACGGCGGCGCCACCTGGACCGACGCGGAGATCACCTACCAGGGCGACCCCGGCTCCCACGTGTGGACCCTGTGGCGCTACGACTGGACGCTCGATCGCCCCGGCGACTTCACGATCCAGTGCCGGGTGACCGACGAGGACGGCACGCAGAGCGATCTCCACCCCGCGGGCACCGCCGACAAGGACGGCTACAACGGCGGGATGGAGATCACGGTGAGGATCACGTGATCCGCGCCGTCGTCGCCACCCTCGCGCTCGTCCTGCTCGTCCCCGCCACGGCGGAGGCGGGAGCGTGGACCAAGGAGTTCGGCGCGTACTACGTCAAGGTCGGCGGGGACTACTACAAGCCCGCCGCGTACGTCGATCCCGAGACGGGCGAGGAGACCTCCGACGCGTTCTTCGGCCAGAGCTACGGGCTCTACCTCGAGGTCGGGGTGTTCCCCCTGTGGCCGATCCAGGTCTCGGTGCACGTGCCCGTCTCGATCGGCACCGTCACGTTCTCGGACCCCAAGACCTTCGGGGACGAGAGCGCCCGGGCCACGACGACGCGGTTCGGAGACCTCCGCCTCGGGGTCCAGGGGGCGCTCCTCAAGAAGACGGTGCAGCTGTCGATCGGCCTCGAGGTCAAGATCCCGATGTACTCCAACGGGCGCGTCGGGCTCGACTTCTCGAGCTACCGCGAGGTCTTCCCGATGCCGGGCGACGGGCAGATCGACGTCAACCCGTGGCTGCATGTCGGGGGCGGCATCCCCGACGTCCCCCTGTGGATGACGCTGGGCGTCGGCTACCTGCACCGCACCTCCACGTTCGTCGGGTGGGACACCGACATCGACTTCGTGGACTCCCTGAGCTTCACGTACACGTTCGGCGGGAGCCCGGGCCCCGTGCACGTCATGTTCAACCTGGACGGCAACAAGAACTTCGTCGAGGACCTCGTCACGCGCGAGCGCCTGGCGATCGGGCCGTCGTTGGCGGTCAACGTGTGGAAGGGCCTGTCCATCTCGGCGCGCTTCCAGGGTGAGGTCTGGACACGGAATGCGGCCCAGGGGGTGAGCTTCGGCTTCGGCCTCTCGTACCATCGCCCCCACTGATGCGCCTCACCGCTCCGATCCTCCTGCTCCTGCTCGCCGGGTGCGGGGATCCGCCCGCCCCCGCCGCCGAGCCCTCCCCCGAGGCCCCGTCCGCCGCGCCCGCCCCGGGCTACCCCGAAGACACGGCCCTCGACGAGCTCCTCCCCGCCGAGCCCGCCACGCCCACCCCGCGCGCCCGACCGACCCCGGCCCCCACGCCCGAGGCCCCGCCCGTGGACGCCTCGAAGCTGGCGGCGATCGAGGTCACGACGGCCGTCCTCGCCCACGACGTCGTGGACCGAAAGCCGGTCCGGGAGTCCGCGCTGTTCGAGGAGGGCGTGGAGGTCTACTGCTTCAACCGCCTCGGCAACCCCAGCGACGTGCGTCGGCGGATCCGCCACGTGTGGTTCCACGAAGGGAAGCGCAAGTCGTCGATCGCGCTGTCGGTGAAGGGGAAGACGTGGCGCACCTGGTCGTCGATCCCCGTGTACGGCCCCGGCGCGTGGCGCGTCGACATCGTGGACGAGTCCGACCGCGTGCTCGCGTCCCTCCCCTTCACGGTCGAACGATGAGGGTCGCGCTCGCCGCCCTCGCGCTCCTCTGCGTCGCCGCCCCGGCCGCGGCGGAGGAGGAGGCCCCGGCTCCGGTCGTGAGGGGCTCGATCGCGGCGCTGCAGGACTGGTCCGCGGGGCGGTTCCGAGACGTGAAGGTGCGCAGCGCGGAGGTGGAGATCGTGCGCGCGGGGGTAGAGATCCCCGCCACACCGGGGCTCCCGATCGTGGCCGGAGACGCCGTCCGCACGGGCCGCGGGCGCGTGATCATCGCGCTGTCCGAGGGCGGCACGACGCTCGTGGGGGAGCGATCGCAGGCCCGCCTGGAGCACGACGGCGCCTGGGTCCACCGCCTCGGCCTCCTGGACTTCGCGGGGACGGGGCCGGTCCGGGTGACCGTCGACGCGGTGACGGTCGCGGCCGACGACGCGGACTTCCGGGTGAACCGCACGATCGCGGGCGACGGCGACGTGACCGTCCTGCGCGGGGAGCCCAGCCTGATCGTCGGCGGGATCGGGCGGACGCTCGCCGCGGGGACGCGGACCACCTTCACCCAGGCGGCCGCGACCGCCACGGAGCCCCTGGACGAAGCCGCGGTGGCGGAGCTCGTGGCCGCCCGGGACCTCGCGCCGAAGGAGGCGTCGCCGAGCACCGGGCGGGCGGCCCGCGCCCACCTGCGGATCGACGGCGGCGTGTCCCGGCTCCACGGAGCCGACTTCGGCCGCGTCGGGGTCTCCGGGCGGATCCGGCTGGGCGGGGCCGTGTTCTTCGCGCTCGGCGGCGGGTTCCACGCGCGAGCGGTGGACGACCCGGACATCGACGCGGCGTTCGTCGTCCCCTTCCACGTGGGCCTGCGCGGGCTCGGCGAGCTGCCCCGGGGCTTCTCGCTGTTCGGCGGCGTGGACTTCACGGGCTTCGTGGGCGAGTGGTGCGCGGGGCTGGGGTGCGTCGACGAGCCGGTGTTCGAGCCCGGGGTCCGGGCAATGCTCGGCGCGGGCCTCGAGCTGACGCCCCGGGTCGGCCTGGACCTGACCTTCGGGGCGGGGGTCGTCCGACGCGTCGTCCCCGCCCGGTTCGACCCGCCGGAGCCGGTGGTGCCGGAGCTGCAGCTGCACTTCGGCGTCGGGGTCTTCTTCCTGCTCTGACCGCGCCTACTCGCAGGCGGTGCCCCGGTCGGACGGGCACCAGTCCGGCGGCAGCACCGCCACCCGGAAGGCCACGTCGTCGTGATCCGGGTGGCGCAGGACGTACGTCGCGGCCCCGGCGTCGGCGCCCGCGGTGACGGTCCCGGTGAGCGGGTCCCACGCGGGCGGATCGCCCTCGGCGAAGTGCCCCGAGGGGTTGTCGGGCGGGCTCGGCTCGACGTCGGGCGTGGGCACGAACTCGCCCACCTCCACCGTCACGTCTCCCGGGTCGAGGGCCTCCACGAGCTCGTCGTCGCGGAGTCCGGCCGTCGCCTCGCCGTCGGGGCCCGCCGTGTAGATCCCGGGCTGCAGGACGAAGACACCGTCGCCGACGCGCACCCACGGATCGCGCAGCACGCCGGTGTCGAACCACGCGTTGTTCAGGTACGTGCGGGCGAACCCGAGGAACGGGCCGTCCGCGAGCGCGGGCCGGACCTGGACCACGAGCCTGCCCGTGAAGTCGCGGACGCCCTCCATCCCCGACGCGACGACCGTCGCCTGGTAGATCCCGAACCGCTCGGGGATCCCCGAAAACTCGCCGTCTTCCGCCAGGCTCAGGCCGGGCGGCAGGCCGGTGGGGGTGAACGTGACGGGCCCGTCGTAGTCGGCCACGGCGAGGGTGGCGGCGTAGGGCTCGCCCACCCGCGCGTCCCCCACGCCCGACGTGTCGAGGCGTCCGGGCCCGGGCGCCGGGGTGGGCTCGGGGGTGGCGGAGTCGTCGTCGTCGCCCGTCGCGCAGGCGCCCGCGAGGAGCGCGACGAGCAGCGTCCACCCGGCTCGCGTCACGCGACCGGCGCCGGTTCCGGAGCGTCGGGGTCGCGGGCGACGGGGTTGGTGAGGGTCCCGATGCCCTCGATCGTGACGCTCGCCGTCGCCCCGGGCGGGAGGGGCCCGACTCCGTGGGGGGTGCCGGTGGCGATGAGGTCGCCGGGCTCCAGGGTCATGATCCGGCTGACCGTCGCGATCAGCGTGGGGACGTCGAAGATCATCCGGGACGTGCGCCCGCGCTGCCTCACCTCGCCGTCGACGCGGCAGACCACCTCCAGGTCGGCCGGATCCAGGTCCGTCTCGATCCACGGCCCCACGGGGCAGAAGGTATCGAAGCCCTTGCCCCGCGCGAACTGCTTGTCCGCCCGCTGGAGGTCCCGCGCCGTCACGTCGTTGAGCGCGGTGAAGCCCGCCACGGCCGTCCGCCAGTGCGCGGGGTGGACGTGCCGACAGCGCCGCCCGATCACGATCGCGAGCTCCGCCTCGTGCTCGACCCGGGCGCTGTCCGGAGGCAGGAGGATCGCGTCGCCGGGCCCGATCACGGACGTCGCGGGCTTGTGGAAGAGCAGGGGCCGGGACGGCACCGTGTTGCCGAGCTCCGCGGCGTGGGCGGCGTAGTTCCGGCCGATGCAGCAGACCTTGCGGGGGACGACCGGGGCGAGCAGGCGGGCGCCCGCCAGGGCCACCGGGGCGAGGAGCGCGTGCTCGAGCCCGGGGAGGACCGGGAGCGACTCGTCGGGGGTGGGCGGACGGAGGCGGTCGCCGTCGACGATCCCTGCGCGGGGCCCGTCGGGCGTGGCGACCCGCGCGATCCTCATCGGGGGCTCAGCAGCCGGGGTCGGGGCACCAGTCGGGCGCCGAGACCTGCAGGCGCAGCTCCAGGGCGTTGAACACGTCGACGTGCGACCACGTGGCCCGCAGCGTCCCGGTGTCCGATCCCGCCGTGAAGACGAGGACGCCGTCGTCGCCGTCCTCCAGCACCGGCGGGTCGCCGTCGTGGTAGTGCCCGGACGGGTAGCCCGAGTTCGGACGCGCGTCGACCTCGTCCACCGGAGCCCACTCGTCGACGATGATCGTGAGGTCGTCGGGCTCGAAGTCGCCGATGCGCACGTCGTCGAGGCCGCCGCCGTCGTTCCGCTCGTTCGGGCCCGGCAGGTAGAGCCCGAGGTCGAGCTCCACGGAGTGCATGCCGTCCACGCCCGTGCCCGTGAGGCGGGTCCAGGGGTCGTACATGCCGCTGTCGTCGGGCCCGCGCCCGCTCCAGCGTCCGCCCCAGCCGCTCACGCCGTGCGGCGGGTCGTGGAAGAAGTTGTTGAGCCACGTGCGCTCCACGCCGATGAACGCGCCCTCGACCTGGTCGAAGCGCACGTCGATCTCGGCGAAGTCGGTGAAGTCCTCGATCCCGCGCAGGCCGCTCACCGCCACCTCGAACCGGGTGACGCCGGCCCACTCGGGCGTCCCGAGGATCCGCCCCGCCGCGTCCATCGTGAGGCCCAGGGGCAGCTCGCCGACCAGGTCGTACCGGGCGGGGCCGTCGTAGTCCACGACCCCGAGCTGCGCGTTGTAATCGACGCCGAAGCGAGCCACGCCCACGCCCTCGGTGTCGAGGGCGCCCTCGCCGCTGGGGCACGCCGCGATGAGCGGCAGGAGGATGCAGAGGGAGGGGAGCAACAGACGACGGTTCATCGAGCCTCCAAGGCTCCGAAATGTAGCACGCAACGGCCGTCGCGGGCGGTCCGGGGCCGGGGCCGGACGTGCCTCTTTCGGGGGGTCCGGGGTGTTAGGCTCGCGCCCGCTTTGGCGACCTCGATCCCCCAGCTCCGCATCGGCGTCACGCGCAATCGCGGGTTCGTCTACCGGACCTGCGTGCGGCCCCCGATGTCGGTCACGATCGGCACCGCGCGCGAGGCCGTGTGTCCCATCGACGACGACGAAGGCCCGGACCTGCACCCCCTCTTCGAGGTCGGGGGCACCTCCTGCGTGCTCGAGTTCAAGCGAGGCTGGACGCTCACGATGTATCGGGACGGCCAGGCGGTGTCCGGCGCGGACCTGATCGCCGAGGGGACCGCGATCCTGCGGGGCAACCGCGCCCTCCTGAAGATGGCCCCGGGCTCCCGGGGCGCGCTGTACTTCGGGTCCACGCGGCTCCTCTTCAAGTGGGAGGAGCTGGCGGGGGACCGGCCCGGCTCGGTCCCCCTGCGGGACGTCGGCGAGGTGCCGCGCTGCCACGCCTGCGGGCAGGCCCTGGCCGACGCGCTCGCCCGCGAGGGGCTGCTCGCCCGCTGCAACAGCTGCCGCGCGATGAACCGCTTCGTGGACGCCGACGCGCCCTACCGCGAAGACCGGGTCGGCACCACGACGGAGGAGGAGGCCCACGGGATGGCGTGGCGCCGGGCCGCCGACACGGACCACCCCAAGGAGGAGGCCGACACGCTCATCGGCATGCCCCTGTTCGCGCCGGTCACCATGAACCTCGACCCCCTGCCCGCCTACCTGCGCCCCGCCGGGGTCCCCGCCGAAGAGGCGAACCCCGGCCCCGGCGACGCGATGGCCGCCGCCTCGCGAATGCGCACCGTGCTCGGCCGATCGCCCTTCCTCGGGCCGCGCACGCCCCGGCGCGACATCCCGGCCGTGCCCGCGGCGGCGTTCGTCTCCTGGGCCAAGGAGATCCCCGTCGTCTCCCCCGCGCCGCCCCCGGGGGAGACGGCCGCGACCACCGCCACTACGTCGCCCGGCGAGCCCATCCCGGCCCCGGAGATCCTCCCCAACACCGTCCTGATGCCCGCGATGCCGCAGCTCGCCGAGGGCCTCGCGGAGGAGCCGGCCGAGGAGCCCACGGAGCCCCCCGCGCCGGCCCTCGGACCCGCGTCGGATCCGCTGGACGCCGCGCCCTCGGACCCGCCCACGTCCTTCCCCCGGGCGCGCGTCGAGCTGCCCGCGATCCGCCCCGACGGCATGGAGATCGAGGGGTCGTCGCCCACGAGCGGGTTCTGGACGGCCGAGGCGTCCGCCGAGGAGCCGGACTCCGTGGAGGTCCCCGCCCTGGACCGGGCCTTCTACACGTCCGAGGTGGAGGCCCTGGACTGGGGCCGCGGCGCCTCCGTGGTGCCTTGGGGCACACTCACGGCGCTGAGCGCGCGCAACGAGTTCCAGCGCTCCGCGGGGCGGATCCAGCTCGGCCCCGGCGAGGAGCCGCCGCCGCCGTCGATCTCGGCGGCCGTCATCGCCGAGGAGCGGGCGACCCGCGAGCTGTGGTCCGAGCGCGTGGTGCTGGTCCTGATCAGCGCGCTGGTCGGCGCGGCGGTGGCCGTCGCGGTGCTCCTCGGGTTCGACTGACCCGAGCCGCCAGGAGGAGCAGCAGCAGGGCCGCGGGCCCTCCCCCGGGGTCCGGCGACGTCGTGCCGCACCCGCAGTCCGGGGCGTGGAGCTCCGGGGCGAGGGGATCGGCGGGCGCGCGCCCGAGGCGCCGCGGGGGAGCCCAAGCCGACGCTGCGCCTCGATCGTCCACCGCCCGCGCGCTCCAGCTCCCGCCCTCGGGCAGCTCGGCCACGAGCCGCCGGCTCGTCCAGTCCGCGGTCCCCTCCGGCCCGGCCCCGGGCTGAAGGACCTCGATCGGGGCGTCGTCGGCCTCCCAGGGGGCGCGGCCGTCGCCGACGACCAGCTCGTACTCGACCCGGTCCCCCTCGGGATCCTCGGCGTGAGCCACCACGAGCACCGCCCCCGCGGCGCGCGCGCCGTCCTCCGGCGCCACGAGGACGGGCACCCCGGGGGCATCGTTGGGCCCCCGCACGAAGAAGGACACGACGGCCCACGGCGAGGCGGCCCCGCGCGCGTCTTCGGCCCGGACGCGGCCGTACACCACCGTGTTCTCCGGCAGCCGGAGCCCGTCGGCGGCGATGTCCCACCACGGCTCGTCCGAGGTCGCGGTGATCCCGTCCCCGGAGTCGAACCCGAGGACGGTGTCGAACTCGAAGACGTACTCGATCGCGTCGCCCTCGGGATCGGCGGCGGCGCTCACCTCGACCCGGGGCGCGCGGTCCTCGACCTCCTCGCCCTCCACGGGCACCCGCCACGCGACGTCGGTGGGCCGGGCGTTGGCCGTGTCGACGACGAACCCCTCGGACGCGCTCCACGACCCCGCGAGGCCGTGCTCGTCCACCGCGCGGACGCGCCACGCCAGCGGGTGGTCCTCGGGCAGCGCGGGCGTCGTCCACGAGGGCTCCGTCGGGGCCGCCTCCGCGAACACCTCGTCGCCGTCGAGGACCTGCACCTCGAAGGTGACGGCGTCGCGGTCCGGGTCGGGGACCGGGGCCCAGGACAGGGGCGGCCGCGCGACGTCCACGGCGTCGCCATCGAGCGGTTGCAGGGGGCTCGGCGGGGGCGGCGGCTCGTTCGTCTCGTTCACGAAGAAGGACTCCAGGCCCGACCAGGCACCCGGCGTCCAGGGGTCGAGCGCGCGGGCCCGCCAGACCGCGTCCTCGTTCTCGGGGAGGGGCACGTCCACGGTCCAGGCCGTACCGGCGCCCCCGCCGAGCGCCGCGAGCGGGGTGGCGAGGGACGGGTCGGCGTACACCTCGACGTCGTAGACCAGCAGATCGCCCTGGGGATCGACGGCCGCGGACCAGCGGAGCAGCGGGCGGCGGTCGGCCACCTCCTCGCCCGCGATCGGCGCCAGGAGCGTGGGGGCCGTCGGCCCGTCGAACGTCCAGGGGTCCGTGCCGCCCAGGTACTCCGCGAGGTTGGTGAGCCCGTCTCCGTCCGGGTCCTCGGCGGCGTCGGTCGGGTCGGCGGGATCGAGGGCGACCGACGTCTCCCAGGTGTCGGGCATGCCGTCGCCGTCGGCGTCCAGGAAGGCCACCACGACCACGACTGTGGCCGAGTCGCTGCCCCCGTCGCCGTCGTCCACCGTGAGCGTGAACGCCGCGATCCCCACGTCCGTCCAGCCGGGGATCCACGCGATCTCGCCGCCGGGCGAGAGCGTCATCCCGGCCGGGGCGCCGGGGCTCAGGGTCCAGGTGAGGACGTCCGCCACCCCGGGGTCCGCCGCCGTGGCGACGTAGGTCCACGGCGCGCCCTCCCCCGCGGCGCCCGTCGACGGCGACGTGATCGCCGGGGCGACGTTGGCGATCCCCACGGACGCGGTCGCCGTGGCCGTGATGCCGCGCGAGTCCGTGACCCGCAGCGACGCCGGGAAGGTGCCCTCGTCGACCCAGACGCAGGTCGACGAGGGCGACGAGCCCGCGACCTCGAAGGTGCCGTCCCCGTCGCAGTCCCAGTCCCACGCGACGAGGGTGAAGCCCGCCGCGGACGTGGAAGCGGAGCCGTCGAGCAGGATCGCGCTGCCCTCGTCGCCGGTGTAGGCGACGCCGTTGGGCGGCCCCGCGTCCGCGACGGGACCGGAGAGGTTCTGGTTCCAGGTGAGGAGCGAGGGATAGGCGCCCACGACGAGGTCCGGGACGCCGTCCCCGTCGACGTCGGCCCACTCCGGCTCGAGCCTCGGGGCGTGAGCCGCGACGGTGCGGGGGACCCACACGCCCCCCGCCCCGTCGTCGTTGTCCCACCAGCCCACGCCGGGGGAGAGCCCGGTCCAGCCGCCGACCAGGTCGACGTCTCCGTCCTGATCCACGTCGACCGCGTCCCCCAGGTACAACGCCCCGCCCCCCGACGCGACCGTCGTGGCCGCCCAGCTCCCCCCGAGCCCGTCGAGGTTGCGCCACCACCTCACCTCGCCGGGCCAGTGCTCGACGCCCGCGAGGTCGATCGCGCCGTCGCCGTCGAAGTCGGCGGCGCGGGTCCTCAGCGGGGCGAAGCTCGCGTCGACCACGTGCAGGGTCCACGTCGTCGCGCCCCCGAGGTTCTCGAACCACCCGGTGCGCCACTGGAGCGGGCTGGATGAGCCCGGGGGGATCTCCCCGGCGACGTCGAGGTCGCCGTCGCCGTCGATGTCCGCGACGCACGCGCCGTTGAGCATGTTCCCGACGTCGTGCGCGGGCCAGGTGCCGGCGGGCGTGTTCTCCAGCCATCGGGTCGTCCACGCCGGGGGGACTCCGGCAGGCCCGTGCAGGCCGTTGGTCAGCACGTCGAGGTCCCCGTCGCCGTCCATGTCGACCAGGTCGATGAACCGGGTCCGGCTGGACGACGGGGCGGGCAGCGGGTGCGTCGTCCAGGTCGAGGCGTCGCCGAGGACGTTCTCCCACCAGGACACGCTGCCCCACGTGTAGCCCACGAGGTCCACGTCGCCGTCCGCGTCCACGTCGCCCGCCACGAGATCGGCCGCCAGGAGCGGGAGCCGGTGGTCGACCCACACGGTGCCGTCCCCCTGCAGGTTCTCCCGCCACCCGGGGTTGCCGCCGTACACCGCGTCCGAGTCGCCGTCGCCGTCCATGTCCACGACGGCGGGGCGGGACCCGGGAGCCGAGACCCACGGCGAATGTCCCGCCCAGACGGACCCGTCGCCCTGCTGGTTCTCGAACCACCCCGTGTACAGGAGGACGTCGAGGCTGCCGTCCCCGTCGACGTCGCCGACGGCCGCGTCCTGCATGGGGTCGAAGGTCACGGTGTGCATCGTCCAGCTCGACCCGTCGCCGGCCACGTTCTCGAACCAGTCGACGTTGCCGAAGGCCATCCACAGAAAGCCCCACCAGGTGTACGTCGGGATCACGATGTCCAGGTCGCCGTCTCCGTCCATGTCCCCCGCCACGATCTTGCGGATGCCCCAGGGGGACCCGGGGGTGGTGCTGCCGGGCGACCAGGCGCTCCCGTCCCCGAGCGTGTTCTCGAAGGTGATGAGCTGGGCCGAGGGAAGCGCGCCGATCACGTCCAGGTCGCCGTCCCCGTCCATGTCCAGGAGGCACAGGGACCCGTAGAGGACCGACTGGGAGCCGATGCTGTGCACGGCCCAGCCCGCGCCCGTTCCGTCGTTCTCGAGCCAGGAGATCCCCGGGCCGGTGTCCCGCAGGACGACGTCCGGGTGGCCGTCGCCGTTCATGTCGCCGATCCGGAGCGAGCCGTTGGTGAAGACCCCGGGCAGGACGGGCAGGGTCGTCCATACGTTGCCGCCCTCGTTCCGGAGCTGGAAGCACCCGTAGCCCACGCCCATCGTCTGCACCACGAGGTCGACGTCCCCGTCGCTGTCGAAGTCCGCGGCGCGCAGCGTGCTGAACCGCGCCGGGTCGATCACGTGCTCCGTCCAGACCACCCCGCCGCCCCCGTTCTCCCACCAGTACGTGCCGGACCAGCCCGAGCCCACGATGTCGAGGTCCCCGTCGGCGTCGACGTCGGTCACCTCCGCCACGAGCATGTAGTACCCGCTGACCGGGTGGTGGATGGTGGCCCCCAGCGCGCCGTCGTGGTTCTCGTACCAGTAGACGCCGTAGCCCCCGAGGATGACGACGTCCAGGGATCCGTCCGCGTCCATGTCGGCGGGGATCGCGGTGCCGACCGAGAGCGCCGGGACGATGTCCACGTCGGGCCCGAACGGCACCGGCGCACCCGCGGCGGGGGCCGCGACGCAGATCGTCGCCACCATCGCCCACACGCCCACGCCGAGGTCTCGGGTCACGGGTCCTCCCCGGTCACCCTAGCCGGCACGACGCCGTCGCCGGGGGGATCCTCGCGGCCCGACCGCGCGACGCGCCGCCGCTCAGAGCACGAGGCGGGTCACCAGCTCGAAGAGGGCCTTCACGCCGAACTTGTAGCCGTCGACGGGGATGCGCTCGTCGACCCCGTGGAACATCTGCGCGAAGTTCAGGTCCGGCGGCAGCTTCACGGGGGAGAAGCCCCAGCACTTCATGCCCAGCTGGTCGTACGCCTTCGCGTCGGTGAAGCCCGGGATCATGGTGGGCACCACGACCGCGCCGGGGTCGTGCCGCTCGAGGATCTCGGTGATCATCCCCGCGATGGGGTCCTGGGCGTCGCCCACGACGGCGGGCAGCTCCTTGTCGATGCGGATGTCGTAGTCGGGCCCGATCACGGCTCGGATCTCCCGCACGATGTCGGCCCCCGTCTGGCCCGGGAGCATGCGCCCGTCGACCTGCAGCTCGGCGAAGTCCGGGACCTGGTTCACCTTGGACCCGCCCCGCAGGATCGTGGGGTTCGCGGTGTTGTGCAGGGCGGCGTCGAAGGTCGCCGCGAGCGACTTCTCCGGGAAGATGCGGTCGAGCACGACGTCGGACATGCTCGGGCTCAGCAGGCTGCGCAGGATCACCGAGCTCGGGAACGGGGAGTGGTCGGCGAGCGTGCGGATGAACCGGTCGACGACCGAGGTCCGGTGGTGCGGCAGGCGGACGGCGTCGAGCAGCTCGGCGGCGCGGGCGATCTTCGCGATGGGGTTGTCCGCCGCGGGGAGCGAGCCGTGGCCGGACGTGCCCTCGGCCCGGATCGTCATCCAGCACATGCCCTTCTCGGCGACCTGCACCGGGTAGAACCGACGGCCGGCGACGTGCTGGGTGAACCCGCCGATCTCGGAGATCGCGTACTCGCCGCGGATGAGCTCCGGGTGCTCCCGGGCGAGGAAGAGCGAGCCGAACTCGCAGCCCGCCTCCTCGTCGGCCACGCCCGCGAAGATCACGTCGCGCTTCAGCTTCGCCCCCCGACGATGCAGCAGCAGCATCGCCGTGACCTCCATCGCGGCCATGTTCTTCATGTCGATCGTGCCGCGGCCCCACAGGTAGCCGTCGTGGATCTCGGCCGCGAACGGGGGGTGGGTCCAGCGGGCGGGGTCCGCGGGCACCACGTCCAGGTGCGCGGACAGCAGGATCGGGTCGCCGCCGGAGCCGTCGCCGCGCAGGCGGGCCACGACGTTTCCGCGGCCCGGGGCCGACTCCAGCAGCTCGCTGTCGATGCCTTCGGTCGTGAACAGCTCGTGCAGCCAGCGCGCGGCCTCGATCTCGTCGCCCGGCGGGTTGGTCGTGTCGAAGCGCAGCAGCGTGCGGAAGAGCTCCAGAGACTCCTCGAGCACCGAGGGCCAATCGACCTTATCGATCGGTTCGAGCGACATGAACGCGACGATACCGGTCGCCACATGTTAAATGGTTCAACCACTCGGACATCCATGCCTCGATTCGCACTACCGCCCGCCACCCGGTCGACCCGGCGCACCTTCCTGCGTCGCGGCGCCGCCGTGGTCGCGGTGGGGGGCGCGACCTACGCGGGCGTCTCCCTGTACGGGCACGCGGGGCTGTACCCGGAGCCCGAGGCGGCCTGCGAGCTGAAGTACCTCGAGCGCCGGGAGTACGCGATCGTCGCGGCCCTCGCCCTGGCCCTGTTTCCCCCGGGCAACCCCCTCGGGATCGACGGACTGCAGGCCCGCGTCCCGGAGTACATCGACCGCCTCCTCGCGGGCATGGAGCCCGACAAGGCGGGCGACCTGAAGTCGATGTTCCTGCTGTTCGAGCACGGCACCCTCGCGTTCGGCCTCCGCGTTCGGCGGTTCACGGAGCTGCCGCCCCGGGCGCGCGAGCGCTACCTCCGTCGCTGGGAGCGCGCCCGGGTCTACAGCCGCCGGATGCTGGCGGCGGCCCTGAAGTCGATGCTGGGGATGGGGTACTTCGCGCACCCGCGGGTGCAGGAGGCCCTGGGCATGGAGCGCGTGTGCGGCACGGTCGCGGACGCGAAGCCCCGCGAGGAGTGGTCGTGATCGAGTCCGGCCGAGCGCACGTCGGGACGCGGATCGAGTGCGACGTGGTGATCGTCGGCTCCGGAGCCGGGGGCGGCGCGGCCGCGTGGCGGCTGGCGCAGGCGGGGCTGGACGTCGTCTGCCTCGAAGAGGGCGGCCACTACACCGAGAAGGACTTCTCCCAGGACGTCGGCACCGCGTGGCGGCAGCTGTACGCGGGCGACGGCCAGCGCCTGATGAGCGGGAGCCTCTTCATCCCCGTCGCGGGGGGCAAGGCGCTGGGCGGGTCGACGGTCGTCAACTCGGGGATCTGCTTTCGCATCCCCCGGTGGCGGTTCGACGAGTGGCACTACGAGTACGGGCTCGACTTCCGGTGGGAGGAGCTGCTCGGCAAGCTGATCGAGACCGAGCGGACGATCGGCGTGGCGCGGGTGAACACCGCGGTCTGGGGCGGCAACAACCAGTTCCTCGAGGACGCGCGCCGCACCCTCGGCTGGTCCGGCGGCCCCATGGAGCGCAACGCGCCCAACTGCGTCGGCTGCGGGGCGTGCAACACGGGCTGCCCGAGCGGCGCGAAGCTGTCGGTCGTCAAGACGTACATCCCGCTCGCGGAGCAGCACGGGGCGCGGTTCCTGACCCACGCGCGGGCGGACCGGTCCGTGATGGACGGGACCCGCATCACCGGGCTGGTCGCGTCCGCCCTGGATCCCACCACGGAGAAGCCGACCGGCACGTTCGAGGTGCGCGCGCGGGCGGTGGTCCTGGCGGGCGGCGCGATCCGCACGCCCGCGTTCCTGCTCCACAACGGCCTCGGGAACGAGCACGTCGGCCAGCACCTGCACGTGCACCCCGGGATCGGCGCGATCTGCAGCACCGAGCGGGACATCCAGGGCTGGCGGGGCATGGTCCAGGCCTTCTACGTGGACGAGTTCCTCCACGCCGACCGGTACATCCTCGAGTCCTACTGGGCCACCCCCGAGATCTACTACCAGTCGTTCCCGTTCGGCATGGACGGCACGGCCGCCATGCGCGGCTTCCACCGCATGGCCGCGCTGGGCGGCGTCATCGCGGACGAGACCGAGGGTTCGATCCGATCCCTGGGCTCGCCCGGGCGCGTGAAGGTCCGCTACGACCTCACGGAGGCGGACAAGAACCGGCTCGTGCGGATGCAGCGCAAGACGGTCGAGATCATGCTCGCGGGGGGCGGGCACGACATCCAGACGGCGATCTACGGGGTCCCTCCCCTGTCCACGATCGAAGACGCGGACCGCTTCCTCGTGCCCGAGAACATCCGCCCGAAGCAGCTGATGGCGGTGTATTCGAGCCACCCGCACGGGTCCACGCGCATGTCGGTCGACCCGGAGAAGGGGGCCGTCGACTGCCGCGGAGCGGTGCACGGGACGGACGGGCTGTACGTCATGGACGGCTCGGTGTTCCCGGACGTCCTGGGGGTCAACCCGCAGGTGACGATCATGGCCATGAGCTCGTTGCTCGCGGACCGATTGGCGTCGACGTTGGTCTGAGTCCAGACTGCGTCTCATGCAGACGCCCGCCCCCCCGAAGTTCGCCGACGACGGCCGGATCCACGCCATCAACCCGCTCACCTGGGAGGTCCTGGCGACCGTCGAACCGACGCCCGTCGCCGACATCCCCGGCCTGATCGACGCCTGCCGGGACGCCCAGCGCGAGTGGGCGAAGCGGCCCCTGAACCAGCGCGCCGACGCGATGAAGCGCGTCCTGCAGCGGGTCGTGGAGCGCAGCGAGCACCTCGCCGAGGTGGTGCGCAAGGAGCACGGCAAGTCGACGGTCGAGGCGCTCGCCAGCGAGGTCACCGACGCCGCGACCGTGCTCGCCACCCACATCAAGCGCGACGCGAAGTGGCTGCGCGACGTCAAGGTGCCCATCGACCCCCTCATCTACCCGGGCAAGAAGGGCCGCATCGAGCGACGCCCCCGCGGCGTCCTCGCGCTGATCACGCCCTGGAACTACCCCGTCGCCATCCCCATGCGGACGCTCGTGCCCGCCCTGATCGCGGGCAACGGCATCGTCTTCAAGCCGTCCGAGCACTCGGTGCTCATCGGCCGCGAGATCGCCGCGCTGTTCGAGGGGATCATCCCCTCCGGCCTGGTGCAGCTGGTCCTCGGCGGGGGCGAGCAGGGGGCGGCGATCACGGCGTCCGACGACCTCGACGCCATCGCGTTCACCGGCTCGGTGCGCACGGGCAAGCGGATCGCGGCCGCCGCCGCCGAGAACCTCGTGCCCGTGTCCCTGGAGCTCGGGGGCAAGGACGCGGCCATCGTATGCGCGGACGCGGACCTCGACCGGGCGATCCCGGCCCTCGCGTTCGGCGCGTTCCACAACTCCGGCCAGAACTGCGCGGGCATCGAGCGGGTCTTCGTCGAGGCGCCGATCTACGACGAGTTCACCCAGCGGCTCGTGGCCGCCACGGAGGCGCTGCGCACGGCCGACGACGCCGACGTCCGCGAGATCGGTCCCATGTGCAACCAGCTGCAGTACGACGTGGTGAAGGACCACGTCGCCGACGCCGAGGCGGCGGGCGGCAAGCTGCTCGTGGGCGGCGAGCCGACGGGCGCGGGCTGGATGGTGACCCCGGGGGTCGTCGTGGACGCCCCGCTGAGCGCCAAGATCTGGACCGAGGAGACGTTCGGGCCGGTCGTCCCGGTGGCGAAGGTCGACGACGTGGACGCCGCGATCGAGGCGGTCAACGACTCCCCGTACGGGCTCGGCGCGACCGTGTTCTGCGGCGACGTCGGGCGGGGCCGGGCCATCGCCGACCGCCTCGACGTGGGCATGGCCGTCGTGAACAACAGCCACCTGTTCATGGGGTCGATCCCGGCCTCGCCGTGGTGCGGCGTGAAGGACTCCGGCTACGGGGTGACGGGCTCGCACCTGGCCATGGACTTCCTGACGCGGCCGAAGCTGATGGTCGTGGATACGAACAAGCAGCTGGAGCTGTGGTGGTTCCCCTTCACGGCGAACTACCTGACGATGACCCGGACCAACCTCAAGAAGCTGGTGACGGGCGGGCTCGCCCGGATCGGCATCCTCCTGAAGCTGCTGGGGCTGATCCCGAAGCGCTGGAAGGCCTGAGCCGGCCTCCCCGGGCGGCGCAGGCCGCGGCCCGAGGGACCCTTCGAGTCAGAAGGGCTGCTGCTCGCTGTGCACCGTCCCGGGCTGGCCGTCCGCGCCGTTCGCGGCGTCCCCGCTCGCGCCGCCGTCGCCCCCTCCCAGGGTGTAGGTCCCGAGATCGGTGAACGAGGCGTCGTGGAAGACCTTGACCCGGCCGCCGCCGCCCCCGCCGCCGCCGTCGTTGAAGACCTCGGAGCCGGTCGCGCCCTCGCCCCCGGACACGTCGAGGGTGCCCGTGAGCGTCACGACGTCGCCGATCAGGAGGATCCCGCCGCCGGAGCCGCCCCCGGCGCAGCGACCGCCGCCCGCGGCGCAGTCGGTCGAGGGCAGCGCGTCCGCGCCGCTCACGTCCACCACGCCCGCGACGTCCACGACATCCGCGGTCACATCGAGGGCCGCCCCCCCGGAGCCGCCGGCCATGCCGCCCGTGCCCCCGCCCGCGCTCCCGATCTGGACCTCGGCGCCGGTCTCCGTCCCGTAGGTGATCCCCCCGGCGCCGGGGGTGTCCCCCGAGTCGTACCCGCCGCCGCCCCCGGTGCCGCCGTAGCCGCCGCCGCCGCCCCCGGAGTTGCTGCTCCCGCCGCCGCCCCCGGGCCCCGCGCCCGTGGCGCTCGCCGTGGATCCCGCATGACCCGCCCCGGCGCCGTCGACCGTCGACGTCGCGTCCACGATGAACTCGTCCGCCACGATCACGACGTGCCCCGTGATCTCGAGAACCCCGCCGTTGATCACGTGGACGTCGTCGTACGCGTACGTCCCGGCGACGAGCGTGGTCGTCGTGCCGTCGACGATGAAGTCGGGCAGCGCCGACTCGACGGTCACGACGTCCGTGGCCGGAGGGGCCTCCAGGTCGCCGTCGCTCGCGACGACCGTGCACTGCCACACCTCGTCCGCGAGCGTATCGCCCCCGGGCACGGTGTCCCCGGTGTGGACCGTGGTGGTGCCGGTGTAGTCGTTGCCGTCCCAGGTCCAGGAGAAGTCGTACTCGATCGATTCGCCGTCGGCGTCGTCGGCCTCCACCGCGATCCCGCAGAACAGGTCGTCCTCGCCTTCGGTGGGCTCGCGCGGATCGATCTCGACGAGGGGCGCGGTCGGGGGCGTGTTCTCCACCGTGACGCGGTTCGACTCCACGGGGTCGCCGGTGCCGAAGGCGTCGCTCGGGGTGGCGACCACCCAGACCTCCTCGTCGCGATCGAAGTGCTCGACGCCGCTCAGCGAGGCGCCGTCCTCGTCGACCTTGGAGCCGTCCACGAACCACTCGAGCAGCACGGTCACGTCGTCGCCCTCGGCGTCCGCCGTCTCGAACGTCGCCACGAGCACGTCGTCCGTGAACACCCCGTCGTTGATGCTCAGGGACGTCACCTCGGGCTTCGCGTTCGTGACGGTCACCGACGCGGTCGCGGGGTCGGACTCGTCGTCGCCGTCGTCCGCGACCACCGAGACCACCCAGACCTCGTCGATGGAGGTCCGGTCCGCGGGCACGGTGTCCTCCCCGTCGAGATCGGCCACGGCCTCTCCGTCGACGGTCCAGCTGATCGAGTAGTCCACCTCGTCGCCGTCGGGGTCCTCGGACTCGACGGTGATGGTCATCACCAGGTCGTCGTCGATCCCGGGCTCCGCGGGCGACAGCTCGATCTCGGGCGCGCTCGGGGGGTCGTTGGAGGAGCCGCCGCCGCCGCTGCCGCCGCGGGTGGGGCAGCCCGCGGTCGTGGCGAGCGCGAGGACGAGGAGGGAGGGAGCGAGGAGGCGATGGGGCAGCGACGTCATGCCCGCAGCATGACCGGACCGGAGCCCGAAGAAGAGCCGCCACCCCGGTCCCTCGGCTTGACCGGACATCGGCCCGGAACGTCCTGATCCATCAGGACTTTTCGGGTTTGCGCCAAATTTGTCGCATTTCTCCGAATATGGACTTGCCCCGATCCGTCCAACCACCTACAACCGAAGTGTGATCGGTCTGCGTCGGGGCAGCCGGGAACGCTTTTCTGCAGCTGGGACGGAGTCGCTCATGTTCGTATTCGATCGAAATCACAAGGTTCTCACCGCGGTCGCCGCCGCCGCGCTCATGGCGCTCGCCTCGGGCTGCACCGGCAAGAATCAGACGGCCGCCGCCACGAGCGGCTCCCAGACCCCCGAGACCGCCGCGGCGGACCCGGCGACGTTCGCCGACGCCCCGATCACCGAGGAGGAGCTCGCCATCCTCCGCGCCAACTTCCAGCGCGTCCACTTCGACTTCGACGTCGCCGAGCTCGACGAGCCGAGCCGCGATCTCCTGGCCCAGAACGCCGAGATCCTGATCCGTCACCGGGCGGTCACGGTTCGCATCGAGGGCCACGCCGACCACTTCGGCTCCGACGAGTACAACCTCGCCCTCGGTCAGCGCCGCGCCGAAGCCGTGCGCAGCTACCTGACCGCCCTCGGCGTCCCCGAGGAGCGGCTGACCCTGATCTCCTACGGCGAGCTCCGCCCGCTCGTGGGCGACGGCGATCGCAGCACGCAGGGGCCGAACCGCAGGGCCGAGTTCGTCGTCATCGACGGCTCGGACGTGGCGCTCTCCTCCTACTGAGCCGACGCGCCTCGGCGATGGACGGTCCCGTCCGTCGCCACCCAGAGGCCGTCCGGCACCCCGAACTCGTCCTCGGACGGGGCCGCCGCGAGTACGCTCGGCGGCAGCCGCAGGGCCTCCATCGCCGCCGCCTCGGGCCCCCGGAGGACCCCGATCGCCCGAGGGTGAGCGAAGACCAGCAAGCGCCCCTCTCGAGCCACCCGCAGCCTCCCCTCGCGGGGGAGGGCGTCCAGCGCGAGCCACGCGTCCTCCGGCGCCGCGTCGAACGCCCGAACCACGGGGCCGTCCCGGGACACGTCGTGCGTGCGCTCGCCCACGCGCAGGGACGTCACGGGCTCGAGCCGACGCGGCGCGGCGTCGCCCGGAGGCCCGCCCGAGAGGGCCTCGACCGCGCCCAGGAGCCCGCCGACCAGGTCCGACACCGTCGGCGGCCGATCGCCGGGGGTGTCCTCACCGGGGACGAAGATGGACAGCGGAGAGTCCGGGGCGAGATCGATGGGCGCCGAGAGGTCGCCCCCCATCGCCGTCGCCGCCCCGACGCGGGGATCCACGACCACCCAGGTCCCGCCCCGCAGGGCCGAGAGCGCGAGGAGCCCGGCCTGGGCCTCCGAGCGCAGCGTGGTGCGGAGCACGAGGGGGGCGGGCTCCAACGTCATGCCGAAGCGGCGCCGGGTCTCTTCAGTGAGGGAGACGACGAGCGGATCCTCGCCCAGCGCGCGGTCCGACGTGCGTCGACTCCGCGCCCGGTCCATCGCGAGGGCGAGCGTGGAGGTCGCCTCTTCGGCGTCCAGCCGTCGCTGAAGGGTGAGCCGGTCGAGGACCGCGGCCGCCCGCGCCTCGAGGACCTCCAGATCGTCCGCCAGGTCCAGCTCGAACGCGGCCGCGGCGGCCAGGAGCGCGGCCTCGGCGGGCCCGATCGCGGCCGCGTCCGTCACCCCCAGACACGCGCGCAGCGCCTCGACCACCCCCCGCCGACCGTGGCACAGGGGCAGGGTCTGGAGGTACGCGGCCGTGCGTCGATGCAGCTCCGAGTCCCCGTCGAGGCGCGCGGCGAGCAGGTCCGTGCGCAGGTCCCGCAGGGTGCCCGCCTTGGTCCCCGCCGCCAGGGACCTCGCGACGGCGCGGGACAGGGGCGAGGCGAGGAGTCGCTCCCCGCGCAGGGCCCCCGAGACCACCGGCAGGAGGGGCAGGCTGCGATCGACGCGGGCCTCGTAGAATGCGCCGTCATGCAGGGCTAGGTACGCTTCCACGAGCAGGGTGGGATCCGCGCGCAGCGGCTCCACCGCCTCCACCATCGGGAACTCGGCGACGCTCCGACCGTCGCTCGCTTCCAGGCGGGAGGGCTCCGGGGAGCGGTACGCCTCGACGGCCATCGGGTCGTCCGGCAGGCCCCGGACCAACAACCAGGCCCCCATCGCGAGGACCGCGCCGCCGATGACGACCACGCCCGATACGAAGCCGACGAGCAGGGCGACGAGCGGTCTGCGAGTGGGGTTCGTCACGGGCGGTGTGGTGGTCCTGGCGGCCCTTTCCTTGGGCGTGATGGCCACCGGGATCCTGTCCGACCCGGGCACGGTCGGCCCGGTCCGGGTCGACCCGGCGACCAACGACGAACAAGCATATCCGCCCGCGCCTGCTCCGGGGAGCCTCGCCCACGCGGTGCCCGCCCCCGACATCGTCGTGCTGCCCGGGATCGTGCTCGGCGACGCCGAGAGGATGCGCAACTTCGAGGCCATCCTCCGCCTGCACACCTGGCTGGGGCTGCGCGACCTGCGGACCGGCCGGGCGTCGATCGCGTGGCTCCCGCCGGCCGTCACCGAAGACGCCGACAAGGTCGTCGAGCGCGACTGCGCGGCGGACTCCACGGCGGCGAGCCCGCCCCGGTCCCTCGCTTCGCCGAGCGCGGTCCCCGCGACGCCCGCGCGGCCCCGCGAGACCCTCCTGATCCGCCTCTCGCTCCGGGCCGAGTCCGATCGATTCCGCCTGGAAGGCTTCGCGTGTCGACCCGGAGGGCGCGTGCACCGCCAGGTGATCCGCGACTCGGCGGACCGCCTCGGACGCGCCCAGCGCGAGCTGCTGACGTGGCTCGCGACGCAGCTCGACGTCGCGGACACCACCGCGTGGGAGGAGGACTGGGGCCGCAACCCGGCCCCGGGAGGCCCCGTGCTGACGGGGTACGCCCGGGCCCTCCGCGCGTCGATGGGCGAGGAGGACGTGCCCGAGGCGTCCCTGGAGGAGGCCGCCGACGCGCTCGCGGAGGCGGCGTGGCTGGCGGCCCGGCTCAGCGACGACCGGGAGCTCTCGCGCCGCCGCCTCGAGCAGGCCGTCGCGCTCCGGATCGGGTTCACCGCCGGCCTCGAGGACCTGGCCGCGATGCACGTCGCCGACGGGCGGGTCGACCTCGCCGAGGCGGCGCTGCTCCGCCTGCGCAGGACCGCCCCGGGCTCGCGTCCCGTCGAGTGGTTCCTCGCGTGGGAGCTGCTGCGCGGCGGGCGTCACGAAGACGCCGCGCGCGTCCTGCGGCACCTGCCCGAGTGGCTCGTCCCCGAGGAGACGACGGCCCGCCTCTGGAGCGCCGTGCTCCCCGAGATCGGGCGCGACGAGGAGGCGCTGCGGTGGGTCGACGCGTGGATCACGCACGACCTGCAGTCCGGCGCGGCCCAGCTGTTGCGCGGGGAGATCCTGGCGAACCTCGGGCGGCCCGAGCCCACCGCGGTGGCCTACGCGAAGGCCGCGGAGCTGGACCCGGCGCTGCGAGTGGAGGCGCTGCGGCGCTGGGTCGTGGTCCAGCTCTCGATGGGGCAGGACGTGGAAGTCGCCCGACGGCTCGCCGAGGACGAGCTCGTCGAGGAGACGCCGTCGCTGCTGGAGATGCGGGCGTTCGCGGCGCTTCGGGCGGGGGAGGCGGCGGCGGCCGCCCGCGACTACGACGCGCTCGCCGCGCTCCAGCCCGACGTCGTGCGCCACCGGATGAACCGCTGCACGGCCGCCCTCGCCGCGGGCCTCGTCCCCGCCGAGCCGGATCCGTGCGGCGCGCTGCCGGACGACCGCCTCTCGGCGAACCTCCTCGAGGCCGCGGCGCTGTCCCGCATCCCCGAGCGCACGATCGAGCAGTTCCTCGAGCTCATGGACCGCGCCGAGCGCGCGGGCCGCGACGCCCCCCTCGACCCGCTGGCCGCGGACGCCGTGCTGCAGGTGGCCGGTCCCTTCCGGGAGGACCGGGAGCGCGCGCGCCTGCAGGGGCTGTGGCGACTCGCCGTGGGCGCCGAGCACCGCCTCACGGCCCACGAGAAGCCCGAAGAGGGCACGGAAGACCTCCCGGTGGACCCGTAGCGGGGTCGAAGGGAGGCCTGGGCCTCGGCCAAGAGCTTCCGGCCCAAGGACGACGACGACTCCGACAACAACGGCTTCGGCGGCTTCCGCGGCAAGAAGCGCAAGAACGACACCCACGAGTCGAAGACCGACCCCGACGCCAGGCTCCATCGCAAGGGCAACGGCCGGGGAGGCGAAGCTCTCCTACATGGCCCACGGTCTCATGGAGAACCGCAACGGGCTGCTGGTCGACTTCGAGATCAGCCGAGCGGCCGGCTTCGCGGAGCGGGAGGCTGCACTTCGGATGCTCCGACGTCGCCGCAAGCGGCGACACCGCGGCACCAAGCCTCGCCGCCTGACCTCGGCGGCTGATGCGGGGCATCACTCGATAGGGTTCGTTCGCGCTTGGTCGGGATCTTCGCGTCACGCCCCACCCGGCCATCGGTCGATGGCAACTGCGCGATCGACGGCCGCGCTACCCGCGGCTCCGGCTGTGCGCAGAGCATCCGCGCCCAGACTCGCATCAAGCGGCGCCTGAACCCCGAGCTGTAGGCCGACCAACGCGATCGGCAGCCGGGGGCCTGTCTGGAACCCCTCCGAAGACGGCTTCTTCAGCCGGCCTGCTAGATGTCGCCCGCCGGGCGGGTCAGGTCGTAGGCGTCGCCCATGGCGGGGCGGGCGCGGTGCGACGGCTCGCAGAATCCTCCGTGAGGGGGCGCGGCGCACACGGTCACGGACCCGGAGCGGGCGGTGACGACGCCCCATCCGTCGGGTCCGGCGAGCCCCTCGGGCGCCCCGTCGATCCAGATGACGGGGGTCTCGCGCGGGACCTTCACGAAGAACGCGACGCGGCCCCCCAGCGGGCGCCGGTCCTTCGTATCCAGGTGCACGCGGGGCTCCATCGCCCCCTCGAGCGCCGCCGACGTCTCGGGCTCGCACCGGGCGGCCTGGAGCTCGGGCACGAGCACGTCGACGAGGATGTCGTCGAGCTCGGCGAGGCGCGCGGAGATCTCCGGCGGACGGCGCCCGGAGGCCTCGTCGACGTCCGGCTCCGCCTCCTCCTCCAGGCTCTCCGCCGTGGCCGCCCGACGGCTGCCCGCGACGAGCGCCAGCTCGACGGCCCGACGGGCCGCGTTGGCGGCGAGGCACGCGTGTCGGTCCTCGGCCCGGGGGGCGAGCGCCTGGAGACGCCGCGCGGCGCGCACGGCGAGCGCGTCGAGGACGGCGGCCCGCACGCGGTGGCGCGCCGCGCGGGTCGCGGCGCCCTCCTGGAGAAACGACAGCCGCGGAGGGGGCACGGCGGGGCCCCCGGACAGCGTGCGCAGCGCGGCGCGTTGGGTCCCGCTGGGCCGGCCCGGAGACGGGTCGTCGGGCGTGGACGTCACCACCTTCGAGGGCGCGCGAGACGGGCCCGGGCCCGCCGTCCGACTCCCCCACGGAGCCCCGCTGGGGGCCTTGGCGTCCTGCGCGCTCACCGTCGGCAGCGCCGCGAGCGCCCCCGATACGAAGAGGGCCGCGACCACCAGAACCGCGCGGCCGCGAGCCGTATGGGGGAGACGGAGCACCCGAGAAGTTTGCCAGAGGCGGACCGTGAGCTTGCGCGGGGGGGCGCGCGCCGGCTACAAGCGACACGTGAGCGACCTCCGCACGCGCCTCGCGGCCCCCTTCCGCGCGGCCCGCGACGACCTCCGGGAGTTTCAGGACGCGTATCGGGCGGCCCCGATCCCGGACCTTCGGTGGGACGTCCTGGGCGCCCGCTCGGCGTTCCGAAGGGCGCTGCCCCTCCTCCTCAAGGAGCACTCGGCCCCGGCCCGCATGGCCGCGGCGGTGTGGTTGGGGACCGTCGTGGGCTGCACCCCGCTGTACGGCCTTCACTACATCATCGTCATCGTGCTGGCGGTCTTCCTCCGGCTGAACAAGCTCGTGATCTGGCTGGCGACGAACGTCTCCTTCCCCGCCTTCGCCCCCCTGGTGGCGTTCCTGTCGATCCAGGCCGGCAGCCTGGTCACCACCGGCTCGTTCCAGGAGCTCACGTGGGCGCTCCTCGTCGAGACCGACTTCGCCGAGCTCGCCAAGCGCTTCTTCATGCTGTGGATGGTGGGCGGGGTGTTCGTGGGCGCCGTGCTGGGGGTCGTTCTCGCGATCCCCGTGTACGCGGTCTTGAGCGCCCGCCGAGGCCACCCGAAAAAACCCGCTTGACGGGCGGATCGACGGGTTTACGTTGGGCTCCGTCCCGAACTGAATGAATGGTCATTCAGCAACCCGGATGGAGACCATGGAAACGAACACGAACAACGAGTCGGCCGACGAGACCCTCGGCCCCGCGCAGATCTTCGAGCGCACCCGCGACCAGCTGAAGGCCTGGAGCACGGCCCAGCGCGGCGCACTGCTCGAGCGCAAGGAGGCCCTGCTCGACCGCAAGGAGGAGCTCCTGCGCCAGACCGACGAAGCCGCCCGCACCGGCAAGGAGACGCTGCTCGGCCTCGAGGCCACGGCCCTCGAGGGCGCCCGCGACCTCCTCGCCCGCGCCCAGGAGCTGGTGGGCCCCAACGCTTCGTTCCTCGCCCGCGGCCGCGCGGCGCTGGACGACGCGATCGTCACGGTGCGCTCCGCCTACGAGGGCGGGCTCCCGATCGAGGACTACGACGACCTCGCGATCCGCAAGATCCTGCCCCTGCTCGAGGGCCTCAAGGCCGCCGAGATCCGGACGATCCGCGTCTACGAGGCGGCCAACAAGAGCCGCAAGACGCTGCTCCGGGAGCTCGACGAGCTGATCGCCGCGTTCACGACCCCGGAGACCGAGGCGTCCGACGCCTGAGGGTCTATATTCGGCCCCCATGGACCGAATCGCCCCCCAGACCTTCGCCGAGCGGCGACGCCGCATCCTCGACTCGCTGCCGGACGGTGCGGCCCTGCTGCTGCCGACCGGCAGCGAGTTGATCCGGAGCGCGGACACCCACTATCCGTTCCGCCCGGACTCGGACTTCTACTACACGACCGGCTTCCCGGAGCCCGACGCGTGGGCGCTGCTCCGCAAGACCGGCGACGGTCCCACCTTCGTCCTGTTCGTGAACCCGAAGGACCCCGAGCGGGAGACCTGGACGGGGATCCGGGCGGGCATCGAGGGCGCCACCGGGAGCTACGGAGCCGACGAAGCGTTCCCGGTCACCGAGCTGGACGACAAGCTCGGCCCGCTCCTCGAGCCGGTCGAGAACCTCTACTTCGCCTTCGGCCGCCACGAGGCCGAGGAGCCCCGGCTCAGCGCCCTGCTCGCCCGCCTCCGCAAGGGGCGAAAGGCCGCGCTCGGCCCCGTCTCGCTCTCGGACCCGGGGGCCCTGCTGTCCGAGATGCGGCTGCGCAAGACCCCGGAGGAGATCGCGATCCACCGTCGCGGCGCGGCGATCACGGACGAAGCCCACCGCCTCGCCATGACCGAGGTGCGGCCGGGCATGCACGAGTACGAGATCCAGGCCCTGGTCGAGTACACCTTCCGCAGGCGCGGCGCCTGGGGGTGGGCGTACCCCTCGATCGTGGGCGGCGGCGCGAACGCCTGCGTCCTGCACTACGTGGAGAACCACGCCCGCTTCCGCGACGGCGACCTCATGCTGATCGACGCGGGCGCGGAGGTCGACGGCTACGCGACGGACGTGACCCGAACCTCCCCGGTGAACGGCCGGTTCTCGGGCCCCCAGCGCGACCTCTACGCCGTGGTCCTGGAGGCCCAGAGAGCCGCCTGCGAGGCGACCGTCGCGGGCGCGACCATCGACGACATCCACGCCCTCGCGGTCCGCATCCTCACCCAGGGGATGATCGACCACGGCCTCCTCGAGGGCCCCCTCGACACCGCGATCGAGGAGAAGACCTACTCCAAGTACTACATGCACAAGACGTCGCACTGGCTGGGCCTCGACGTCCACGACGTGGGCCGCTACCAGCTGCCGGACGGGCCCGCTCGACCTCTGGAGCCGGGGATGATCATCACCGTCGAGCCCGGCATCTACGTCCCCGCGTCCGCCGAGGAGGCGCCCGAGGCCTACCGGGGGATCGGCATCCGCGTCGAAGACGACATGCTCGTCACGGCCGACGGCAACGAGAACCTCACCGCCGCGACGCCGAAGTCGATCGACGACATCGAAGCCTTGCGCGCCTGAGCGCGCGCGTCAGTTCGAGTTGCAGGTGTAGTTGATCTGCAGATCTTCGGTGTCGGTGGCGCCGTTGCAGTCGCGCACGAGCACCTCGACCTGGAACAGGCCGTTGGAGCTGTCGACGGGGCAGCCCACCGGCACGGACACCTCGACGTTCGCGGTGCCGTTGCCGTTGTCCGTGAGCTCGATGTTGCCGTCGCCCTGGAGCTTGTCGGCTTCCCAGTCGTAGAACATCGGGTCGCCGTCCACGTCGATCGAAGCGGTGGCGTCGATCGTGTAGTTGACGATGCAGTTGGAGCAGCCCGTGCACACGCCGTACGCGTCGAAGTTGCAGGTCTGGTTCATGAAGTCGCTGATGTTCGCGCTCGTGAACATCGCCGCGGGGGGCGAGTTGCCCTGCAGCGGCTGCACGATGAAGCCGACCGTGGCGGGCGGGGAGTCGAACCCGCCGTCGTTCACCGCGAGCCCGAGGCTGTGGTAGCCCGACGTGTCGGGCTCGAACGTCGTGATCATCTCGGTCCGGCCCTGCAGGTCGTTGTCGCTGAGGTCCGACAGCGGGGGCAGCGTCGTGAAGAACCAGGTGAAGTCGAGGGTGTCGCCGTCCGGGTCGTAGGAGTTCTCGGCGGAGACGGAGACCGGACCGCAGGCCTGCGGCGTCTCGGGGGCGGTAGCGACCGCGATCGGCGGGTTGCTGTAGCCGAACCCGTCGCAGTCGTTGTCGATGCCGTCGTCCAGCTCCAGCGCGCCGGGGTAGATCACGGAGCTGGTGTCGTTGCAGTCGCCCTCGCTCTCCGAGAAGCCGTCGCCGTCGTTGTCGCTGTCGTCCATGCCCTCGTCGGCCTGGCCGTCGCAGTCGTTGTCGAGCCCGTCCAGGTACTCGGGGGCGTCGGGGTACGTATAGGGGTTGGTGTCGTCGCAGTCGCCCGCGAGGTCCGTCCACCCGTCGCCGTCGTCGTCGACGATGAAGGAGCCGTCGTCGATCTGGCCGTTGCAGTCGTTGTCGCGGCCGTCGGGCAGCTCGGGGGCCCCGGGGTACGTGGCGACGTTGCCGTCGTCGCAGTCGCCCTCGAGCTCCGAGAAGCCGTCGCGGTCGTCGTCGTTGCCCACGGTGTTCTCGTCCGTGACGTCGTCGCAGTCGTTGTCGACGCTGTCGAGCACCTCGGCCGCGGCCGGGTGGATGGACGAGTTGGAGTCGTTGCAGTCGCCCTCGCACTCGGTGAACCCGTCGCCGTCGTCGTCGAACGCGGCGGTGCCGTCGTCGATGAGCCCGTTGCAGTTCTCGTCGAGCCCGTTCTCGAGCTCGGCGGCGCCGGGGAACACGGTCTCGTCGGTGTCGTCGCAGTCGCCCTGGATGTCCGAGAAGCCGTCGCCGTCGTCGTCGACGTCCTCGGCGCCCTCGTCCACGAGGCCGTCGCAGTCGTTGTCCTCGGCGTCCTGGTTCTCCGGCGCGCCGGGGTACACGGTGTCGTCCTGATCGTCGCAGTCGCCCTCGGTCACGGCGAAGCCGTCGCCGTCGTTGTCGGCGCCGGGGCCCACGAGCACGTTCACGGAGATCCAGGAGGCCCCGCGCGCGTCGCGCACCTCGGCCCGCAGGGTGACGACGCCCTCCTCGAAGGGGGCGGTCCAGGTGGTGGCCACCTCGTCGCCCGCGGAGAACGCCCCGACCGGGTTGTCCACGTCCGCGTCGGTGCCGTCGAGCGCGGCGGTCCACAGGTAGGTGAGGCTGCCCACGCCCACCGCGTCCACGTCCATCGAGATGGTGAGGCCGGGGGTGACGTTCGTGGTCTCGATGTTCAGGCCCAGGATCGTGGGGATGTCCGGGACCGTGGGGACGGCGACGCACGACGGGGCGCCCAGTGCCAGCAGCAGCGCGGCGGTGCCGAGCGAGCCGAGGAGGCGGGCGGGGGAGGTGATGCGGGGGTGCTTGGTCATGATGCTCTCCAGTGCCCTAGGGGCATCCGCCGTCGAGGACGTCGAACTCGAGGAATGCAGGTGCGGAATTGAACATCCCGTCGTTCGTCAGCAGGCCCAGGATCCAGAGGCCCGGGACGTCCGCCTGGAAGAACGCGTTCGCGGTGCCGCCGTCGATGATGTCCGCCGGCGTGCTCAGCTCCGAGTTGATCGGCTGCCACGCGAAGTACCAGTAGTGGATGAAGGAGTCGCCGTCGGGGTCCCAGCTCTGGGTCCCGTCCAGGAGGATCGGGTTGCACGTGTCGTAGGGACCGTTGCTGGCGACGGCGACGGCGAAGGGCGGGTTCTCGAATACGAAGCCGTCGCAGTCGTTGTCGTAGTCGATGGGCACGTCGTCGATCTCGGGCGCCCCGACGTAGACCGCGGGGTCGTAGTCGTTGCAGTCGCCCTGGGCCTCGGAGTCGCCGTCGCCGTCGTCGTCCGTGGTGTCCATGTTGTCGTCCGCCGTCCCGTTGCAGTCGTTGTCGAGCGCGTCGGCGAACTCGGCGGCGCCGGGGTACGTGTAGGCGTTCGCATCGTCGCAGTCGCCCGCGAGCTCGCTCCAGCCGTCGCCGTCGTCGTCCGTGGCGAAGTCGCCGTCGTCCACGACGCCGTTGCAGTCGTTGTCGATGCCGTCCGCGATCTCGACCTCGATGGGGCTCGCGGCGGTGCCCGCGCCCAGCGGATCGTCGTCGCAGTCGCCCTGGAGCTCGCTGAAGCCGTCGCCGTCGTCGTCGTAGGCGGCGGTGCCTTCGTCCACCACCGAGTCGCAGTTGTTGTCCACGCCGTCGAGGATCTCTTCGGCGTCCGGGTTGACCGCGGACGTGATGTCGTTGCAGTCGCCCTCGTTCTCGGAGTAGCCGTCGCCGTCGTCGTCGTAGGCGTCCGTGCCCTCGTCCACCGTGCCGTCGCAGTCGTCGTCGAGGTCGTTGATGCGCTCGTCGGCGGCGGGGAAGATCAGGGGGTCTCCGTCGTCGCAGTCGCCCTCGACGTCCGCGAAGCCGTCGCCGTCGTCGTCGAAGTCCGGGGAGCCCTCGTCGAGGATGCCGTCGCAGTCGTTGTCGAGGCCGTCCGCGAGGTCCGGGGCGCCGGGGTAGATCGTGCCGTTCGTATCGTCGCAGTCGCCCTCGCCGATCGAGAAGCCGTCGCCGTCGTGATCGATGCCGGTGCCGACGATCAGGTCGGTCTCGAACGCGCGGGTGTTCGGGTCCTCGAGGCCCTCCTGATCCACGGACACGACGAGCTGGATCGCGACCAGCTGGTTGGTGTCGGGGGCGGTCCAGGTGGTCTCGAGCGCGTCCGTCACCGACAGCTCGCCCGCGTCGACCGACCACTCCACGGTCGGGGAGCCGTCGAACTCGCCCGTGATCACGGCGGAGATCGCGATGGTCTGGCCGGGGGCCACGACCGTCTGCTCGAAGTGGACCTCGGCGATGCGCAGCGGATCGACGAGGATCTCGTTGTCCGGGCAGCCGGCGAGCGATACCGCCGTGGCGGCAGCGATCAGGTAGGCAGGAAGAGCACGACGGAGAGACATCTGTACCTCGCACGACCCCCCGAAAACGCGTCTCGGGGGAGTTTTCAGGCTGCATTGTACTGGCGACGCACCCCGTTTCAAGGGTGGTCGGCCGGGCTTCGTCGGGCCCTTTCCCGAGGGGCTCCACCACGAGGGAGGCGAAGAAGGCCCGACTTTCTTGAGGAAGCCCGCACCGCAGGCGCGCCGGCCGTCGATCGCGGGAACCCGCCCGGCTGGTAGATTCCGCAGGTGTCGGCTCGCCCCCAGCCCGGTTCGCCGCCCTTCCCGCGGGGCCCGGCCGCCCGCCGCTTCTGGTTGTTGGAGCAGGGGACCGTCCACCTGAACCACGGCGCGTTCGGCGCCACGCCGCGTCCCGTGCTCGAGGCGCAGGACCGGGTCCGGGTGGAGGCCGAGCGCCAGCCGCCGCGCTTCTTCCTGGTGGACGGCCCGGCGGCGATCCGCGTCGCCGCCGCCCGCCTCGCGGAGGTCCTTGGCGCCGAAGGAGCCGACGTCGCCCTCGTGGAGAACGCCACCTCCGGCGTGGGCTCGATCCTCGAGTCCGTCCCCCTCGACCCCGGCGACGAGGTCCTCGTCACCGACCACGCCTACCCCGCCGTCCGCAACGCCCTGGAGTTCCTCGCGCGCAGGCGCGGCGTCCGCCTCGTCACCGCGCGGGTCCCCTACCCGCTGGACGGCCCGGACGCCGTGGTGGAGGCCGTCGACGCCGCCTGGAGCCCGAAGACCCGCCTCGTGGTGCTCGATCACATCACCAGCCAGACCGCCCTGGTCTTCCCGGTGGAGCCGATCGCGGCCCTGTGCCGGTCGCGAGGCGTCCCGCTCCTTGTGGACGGCGCCCACGCCCCGGGGATGCTGGAGCTCGACCTGCCCGGGACGGGCGCGGACTGGTACGTCGGCAACTGCCACAAGTGGTTGTGCGCCGCGAAGGGCACGGCGTTCGTATGGCGGAACCCCGCGTCGCCGCACCGCGACGTGCCGCTGCACCCCGCGGTCATCTCCCACAACCTGGACCTCCCCTTCCCCGCGGAGCACGACTGGGTGGGCACGCGCGACCTGTCCAGCTGGCTCTCGCTCCCCGCGGCGCTCACCTTCCACGAGCGGATGGGCGGCCCCGCGCTGCGGCGGCGAAACCGGGAGCTCGCGCGCGAGGGAGCCGAGATCCTCGCGGACGCCTGGGGCGTCGAGCCGCCCGCGCCCGCCTCGATGTTCGGCTCCCTGACGATCGTCCCCATGCCCGGCCGCGCCGACGACGTGAGCATCCCCGCCGCCAACGCCGAGGCCGCGCGCATCCGCGACCGGCACCGCATCGAAGTCGCCGTCACGGGGTTCGCGGGGCGGCTGTGGTGCCGCCTGTCCGCCCAGGCCTACAACCACCGCGCCGAGTACGAGCAGCTGGCAGCCGCGATCGAGCCCGACCGCGTCGGGACGAGGCGGCCGTGACGGGGGCGTACGAGGGCGCGCGCGCGAGGGCGGCGGCGGACGTGATGGAGGCGCTGCTCGAGCGCGTGGACTTCTCCCGGGTCGAGGAGGGCCACCGGGCCGAGGTGCGGCGCATGTGCCGGGAGACGCTGGCGGCGCGTCGGGGCACCGACGTGGCGGCGGCCCTCGGGGGCGACGAAGCGCTGGACGCGGTCGCCGTCGAGCTCGCCGACGAGGCCTTCGCCTTCCGCCCCTTCTACGCCCTGCTGCAGGACGACGCGGTCGCCGACGTCCTGGTCAACGGACGCGACCGGGTCTACGTGGAGCGCGAGGGGCGACTCGCGGCCGTCGAGTTCGCCTTCCCGGACGAAGCCGCGGTCCTCCGCGTGGCCCGCTGGATGACGACGCGGATCGGCCGCCCCGTGTCCGACGCCCGGCCCATGGTCGACGCCCGCCTCCCCGACGGCTCGCGCATCAACGTCGTCATCCCGCCGCTGGCGATCGACGGGACGGTGCTGTCGATCCGGCGGTTCCGGCGGATGGGCCTCGACCTCGACGGCCTGGCCCGCTCCGGCAGCGTCCCTCCCCAGGTGCTGCCGCTGCTGCGGGCGGCCGTGGGGGCCCGCCTCAACGTCCTGGTCGCGGGGGGCACGGGCGCGGGCAAGACGACCTTCCTCAACGCCCTGAGCGCGTCGATCGGCGAGGGCGAGCGGGTCGTGACGATCGAGGACTCGGCGGAGCTGCAGCTCGCCCGCACGCACGTCGTCCGCCTGGAGACGAGGCCCTCGGGCGTCGACGGGACGGCGGAGGTGACCACGCGCGCGCTCGTGCGCAACGCCTTGCGGATGAGGCCGGACCGGATCCTGGTGGGCGAGGTCCGCGGCGCCGAAGCGATCGACATGCTCCAGGCCATGAACACCGGCCACGAAGGCTCGATGTCCACCGTCCACGCCAACTCGCCCCGGGACGCGCTGGCGCGCCTGGAGACGATGGTGGGGATGTCCGACGTGGCCCTCGACGAGCGCGCGGGCAAGGGCCAGATCGCCCGCTCGATCGACCTGGTGATCCAGCTGCGACGCCTCGCCGACGGTCGCCGCGTGGTGGAGACGATCACCGAGGTGGGGCGGCTGCAGGGCGACGTGATCACGCTGCAGGACATCGTCGTGCTGCACGTCCGCGGCATCGGGCCCGACGGGCGCGCCGCGGGGACCTTCCGCGCGACCGGGGTGCGGCCCGCCTTCGCCGATCGCATCGAGCGCGCGGGGCATCGTCTCGATCCGTCGATGTGGCGGTTCGAGCACGCGCTGGGCTGAGCGTCGTGGGATCCGTCGACACCGTGCTGCTGGTGGGGCTCTTCGTCGCCGCGCTCGCGGCGGGTCAGGCCGCGGTGTGGGCGAGCGGCGCGCGACGCGAGCAGGCGACCCGGGCGACGCCGTTCCACTGGGACGGTCGCCCCCCCGCGGCCGGGTCGCCGAAGCTCGCGGCCGTGCTGATCCGGGTCCCGGGGATGCGGGGGCTGCAGCAGCTCCAGGCCCAGGCCGGGAGCGAGCGCAGCGGCCTCTCCATCGTGGCTGCGTCGCTGCTCCTCGCCGTGTTCGTGGAGGTCGCCGTCATCGCGATCGGCGGGGACCCGATCCTCGGGCTCGCGGCCGCCATCCCCGCCTCGGCGGTGCCCGTCGGCGGCCTGTACGTCGCCCGGGCGCTGCGGGCCAAGGCGGTGCTCGGCGAGCTCCCGGCCGCCATGCGATCGCTCTATCGACTTTCCGGCGCGGGGCACGGCTCGGCCGCGATCGTCGCCGAGGCGGCGAAGTCGGTGGGGGGCCCGCTCGGGATCGAGCTGCGGCGAGCGTTCGAGGAGCAGCGCCGCGGGCGCCCCCTGGCCGAGGCCCTGCGCGCGATGGCGGACCGCGTGCCCGGCTGCGTCGACCTGCGGCTGCTCGTGACCACGATCGTCCTGGCGGAAGAGAGCGGCGCGGACCTGGGCGTGGCGGTGGCGAAGCTCGAGGACACCGTCTCGAAGCGCATCGCCCTCGACCTCGAGCTGCGCGCCGAGACCGCCCGGGCGCGGCTCTCCGCGGGGGTCATCTCGGGCATGCCGTTCCTGGGCCTGCTCGGGATCTGGGTGCTCGAGCCGGACTGGGTCCGGGCGGGCTGGGCGGACCCCGCGGGGCGCGTGCTGCAGCAGGCCGCGGCCGCGCTCATCGCCGTGGGCCTCCTGCTGATCGTGCGCCTCCTGAGGCGACCGCGATGACCCTCGACGGCACCTGGCTGGGGCTCCTCGCCCTTCTCCTCGCGGCCAGCGCGGTGGGCCTGTTCGCCGCCGCGCTGGCGACCCCCGGCAGTCGCCGACGGCCGCCGCCCGGGGCGGGACTGGAGGAGGAGACGGAGCCCTTCGGCGCCCCCCGCCCGCGGCCCGAGTCGCCCCTGCAGCGTCGCATGGCCTCGGCCGGGCTCGAGGGGAGCGGCGACGCCGCGTGGTTCTTCGTCCTCCAGATCGGCCTCGCGCTGCTTCTCCCGCTCGGGCTGCTCGCGGCGATCGGATCCCTCGCCCTCCCCCCGCTCGGACGGAACCTGTTCGCCATCGGGGCGGCGCTTCTGGGGTTCGGCCTGCCCCGGTGGGTGCTGGGGGCCCGCATCGAGGCTCGGCGCGCGCGCATGCGGCGATCGCTGCCGGACCTCGTGGACCTCGTGGTCGCCTGCCTGGAGGGAGGGCTGGGGCTGCAGGCGGCGCTGCGGCGCGCGGTGGGTGAGCTGGACGACGCGGCCCCCGCGCTCTGCCGCGAGCTCACGATGCTCGTGGACGCGTGGGCCCTCGGCGGGGACAAGTCGCTGCCCGTGGACGCGCTGCTGAGGCGGACGGGGGTGACCGAGCTCGGCGAGCTGGGACGCTCTCTGGAGGAGGCGCAACGCAGCCACTCCGACGTCACCGAGACTCTGCGGCGGTTCGCCGAGCAGCAGCGGATGGCCGACGCGGCGCGCGTGCGGACGTGGGCCAAGCGGACGCCGATCCACGTCGCGTTCGTTCAGGCGCTGTTCATGCTGCCGTCCGCGGCGGCGATCCTGGTGGGCCCGGCCCTCATCCGCGCGATGAAGTCCCTGGCCGCGCTGATCGGCTGATCGCGCCGGGGGCTTGCCGCGCCCGCCCGGGAGCGGATAATGCACGGATGACGCACGACGACGAAGGCTCGACCGGGGAGGTCGAGACGACGCACGACGGTGCAGAGGAGGCACCCGCGATGGCCGCCAACGACCCGACCGAACTGCCCGAAGACGAGACCCCCGAGCCGGAAGCGGCGGAGGAGGCCGTCGAAGAGGCCGAAGAGGACGACGAAGCCGAGGCCGAGGAGGACGCCCCGGAGGAGGACGCCGACGGCGACGACGAGTCGGACGAAGACGACGAGGAGGACGACGAAGAGGAGGAGGAAGCCGAGGCGGAGGAGCCGGAGCCCGAAGCCGAGGCGGCGCCGGAGCCCGAACCGGAGCCCGAACCGGAGCCCGAGGCCGAAGCCGAAGCCGAGGCGGAGCCCGAAGCGGAGCCCGAGCCCGAAGCGGAGCCCGAGCCCGCCCCGACCCCGGTGCGCCCCACTCCGGTGGCCGCCGCGGCGAGCGATTCGCGGAGCACCGACCCCGGTCGTCCGGCGGTTCCCCGCCCCACGCCGTCGGACTTCGGCCTCGATCCCCTGTCTTCGCTGCCGATCATCGTCGCTGCGATCGTGATCCTGTTCGCGGGCTACCAGTGGCTCGCAGGCGACGACGAGCCCGAGACCGCCCCCGCGGGCGAGGTCGCGTCGAGCGCCCCCGCCGATGCCCCCGCCGATCCTCCGGCCGACGCCGGCGCGCCGGCCGATGCCCCCGCCGACCCCCCCGCCGACGCCGGCGCTCCGGCCGACGCCCCCGCCGGCGCCCCCCCCGCGGCCCCCCCCGCGCGGGGCGCCGAGGCCACGCCCGCCGAGGCGCCCGCCACCGTCGGGGCCGCCGCGGCGATCGACGTCGCGGCGATCACCCCGTACGAGGGTGCCGCCCTGCCGCCGCCGGACAAGCCGGTGAACCAGGACGCGGAGGCCGCCGCCGCCAAGGCGGCCGAAGCCTTCGAAGCCGGCCGCTATCCGGAGGCCCGCACCGAGGTGGAGCAGGCCATCGCGAAGTCGCCCGGTTCGGCGCGCTACGAGAGCCTCCGCGCTCGGGTCCTGCACGCTCAGGGCGACAGCGCGGCGGCGCTGACCCAGCTCGACGAGGCGGTCCAGCACGCGCCCAAGGACGCCGAGCTCTACCGCCAGCGGGCGAGCGTCCAGGTGTCCCTCGGGCGCAGCGCCGAGGCCCGACGCGACATGGCCGCGTACCAGCGGCTCCGGGACGGCACGTCTCCGTCGTCGCCTCCGTAGCCGACCGGCGCTCCATGACCTTCGAGATCATCCGGCTGCCGGTGTGGGTGGACAACTACGCCTACCTGCTGCTCGCGGACGACGGCGACGCCGCGGTCGTGGACTCCCCGGAGGCGGGGCCGGTGCTCGAGGAGCTCGCCCGGAGGGGGCGTCGGCTCACCCACATCTTCAACACGCACCATCACTTCGACCACGTCGGCAGCAACGCCGCCCTGCTCGAGGCGTTCGACGACGTGGCCGTCTTCGGCGGCCGCTACGACCGGGAGCACGAACGCATCCCGGGCCAGACGCGGGTCCTCGTCGACGGCGAGACGTTCGCGTGGGGGGGCGAGACCTGCACCGTCCGCGAGGTCCCCGGGCACACGCTCGGGCACATCCTCTACACCTGGTCCAACGGGGCCGCGTTCGTGGGCGACACCCTGTTCGTCGGCGGCTGCGGGCGCCTGTTCGAGGGCACCGCGGAGCAGCTGGACCGCGCGCTCAACGACGTCATCGCCGCGCTTCCCCCGGCGACGCGCCTGTACTGCGCCCACGAGTACACCCAGTCGAACCTGAAGTTCGCGCTGCACGTGGACCCGGACAACGCCGCCCTGATCGCCTACGCCGAAGAGGTGGACCGCAAGCGCGGCGCGGGAGCGGCCACGGTGCCGTCCGTGCTCGCCGACGAGCTCGAGATCAACCCGTTCCTGCGCTGCGACACCCCCGCGATCCGCGCGGCCGTCGGCATGGCCGCGGCCTCCCGACACGAGGTCCTCGGGGCCCTGCGCTCCATGAAGGACGGGTTCCGGGGGTGAGACTCTCGCTCCCGCTCGCGGCGCTCGCCGCCGTCGCGCTCGCGCTGACCGGGTGCTCCGTCGCGCACACCGCCCGGCCGCTGGGCAAGGGTCGTCAGGCCGTGCACGTGTCCGTCGGGGGACCGATCGCCGGCGTCGGCGA
Source organism: uncultured Rickettsiales bacterium (assembly GCA_964512225.1). Lineage (GTDB taxonomy): Bacteria > Myxococcota_A > UBA796 > UBA9615 > UBA9615 > CAZEKB01. The sequence continues at coordinate 42,937 of CAZEKB010000014.1, forward strand.
CTCGAGGACCCCCATCCCCCTGGTCACGGCGACCTACAAGTACGGCGTCACCGACCGCCTCGACGTGTACGCGGGGTGGCACGTCCTCGAGACGTTCCTCAACAACGGCAACTTCTACTTCGACCTCGGCGCGTCGTACTACTTCCTGGACCAGAAGGGGCCGCTTCCGGGGGTGTCGGGGGCGTTCACGCTGTCGCCGCTCATCAACCGCGAGTCCGGGTGGGCCTCGTTCGACCTGCAGGCCACGTTCTCCTGGGCGTTCGGTCCCCGCGAGCGCCACCTCGTATACGCGGGCTTCCACAACTACTTCACCCCCATGGTGGGGAGCCCCACCTCGGTGAAGGCGCCCTTTACGTTCACGCCGTACCTCGGCGCGCAGGTGCGGATCGGCAAGGACCGGCGCCTGGGCATCGGGGGCGAGATCAAGTGGCACCGACCGTGGGTGGACACCGACCCGTCCGTCCTGGGCTACGTGGGCCCGGGCAAGCACGGCGCGATCGCGTTCGTGGGCGGCATCAGCGTGTACATCGGCAAAGACACGAAACCGGCCGCGGAGTACTCTCCAGCGCCGGACGAAGAGCCGGCCCCCGCCGCCGACCCCGAGGAGGGCCCATGAATCGCGCTCTCCTGATCGCCCTCGTCCTCGCCTCCACGGGGTGCATCTCCCTCGAGTCGCTCTGGTACAACCCCGTCGCCCTGGACGAGTACGAGGCGTGGCAGTCCGAGGACAGCGCCATCCCCCAGGACCGCGTGGAGTGGCTCACGGTCGAGTCCGAGCCGGTCGGCGACGAGACGGAGACGACCACCCTGCACGGCGTGTGGCTCAAGCAGTGCCTCGGGGTCGCGGATACGAGCTGCGTGCCCACGTCGTTCCCCTGGCGCCAGCGCCAGACGGTCCTGTACTTCCACGGCAACGGCAGCCACATCGACGTCTACTGGGACCGGCTCGAGATCCTGTTCCGGCTCGGCTACACCCTCTTCGCGATCGACTACCGGGGCTACGGACGCTCGGAGGGCGAGCCGAGCGAGGCCGGGCTCTACGCCGACGCCCGAGCGGCCTTCGACCACGTGGTCCGGCGCGTGGCGGTGGAGCGCGACCCGGACGTGGACCTGTCCGATCCGCCGTCGGCCAACGCGCTCGACATCCTCTTCTACGGCTACTCCCTCGGCTCGCTCGCCGCGGTGGACCTCGCGACCCGGGAGAGCGCGGCGTCGGTCGTGCTCGAGGCCGCCAACGCCGGATCGCAGCCGTTCCTCGACGACGGGATCGCCCTCGGGCTCGACAGCTCCGTGTTCATGGACACATCCTTCGACAACCTCGGCAAGATCGAGTTCGTGCTGTCCCCCAAGCTCTTCATGCACGGCACCGAGGACGACTTCGTGCGCTACGAGTTCGCCCAGCAGCTGTTCGACGCGGCCCGCGACCCCAAGGTCCTGTACACGGTCGACGGCGCCGTGCACGGCAACGTCCCCTGCCCCGAGCGCGAGGGCGAGGACCCCTGCACGGCGAACGACGCCTACAAGGACACCGTGGGCGACTTCCTCGACGAATTCGTGGGCGGACCGGAGTAGCGCATGGCCGAGTCCGATCTCTGGGTCAAGGGCGTCACGAAGGTCCTCGGAGCCCTCTTCGAGGAGCTCCCCGAAGAGGACCAGCGCCCCCTCGACGCCGCCGCGCGCGACGCGGCGCGGCTCGAGGTGCTGGCGAGCGAGCTCGAGACCGCGCGGGCCGAGCGCAAGCACGCCGACGACCGGAGCCGTCAGGCCGACGCCGACCTCGCCGCCGCCCGAACGGATCTCGATCAGTCCCGCAAGCAGCTGGTCCGCGTCGAAGACGACCTGGCCCAGACGCGGGGCGAGCTGAAGGAGGCGCGGACGGAGCTGTCCGAAGCGCGCAGGGAGGCGAGCGAGCTCGCGCAGGCCCTGGAGCACGCGCGCGGTCGGCTGGAGGCGCTGTCCGAGGGGCACACGGGCCTCCACACGACCATGGCCCACGCCGTGTCCGCCCAGCAGAGCGCGGATACGCGCCGCGACGAGGCCGAGAAGACGCTCCGGCAAACGCGCGACGAGCTCGAGAAGGTCCGTCGCACGCACGACGTCGACCGCCACCAGCTCGGCGCCGCGGAGCGCGAGCTCGCCGAGCGCTCCGCCGAGATCGAGAACGCCCGCGTGGAGGTGCAGCAGCTGACGCAGGCGCTGGAGCGCGCCCGCGGCCAGATCGAGGCGTTCTCGGCCGGGCGCGACGGGCTGCACTCGACGATGGTGGAGGCGATCTCCGCCCGGGAATCGGCCGAGGCGAAGGCGTTCGAGGCGCTCCAGAAGCTCCACGAGGCCGAGCGTCGCGCCGATCGCGCGGACGCCGACCGCGCCGCCGCCGAGGCCCGGCTGGACGAGGTCGCGGGCCGACGCACCGTCGAGGAGTCCGCCGCGGCGGCCGACGCCGAGGCGCGCCGAGTCGCCGCCGAGCGCGTCGCGAGCTTGGAGACGGAGCTCGGGCGGGCGCGAGAGGACCTGCAGCGCAGGCGCGAGGACCTGCAGCGGGTCCAGTCCGAGCTCGAGGGCAGCCGAACCGCCCTCGACGCCGCGCGCGAGGAGACGACGCGGCTCGGCCAGGCGCTCGAGCGCGCCGAGGGCCGGCTCGAGGCGTACGCCGGCCAGGGGGGGCTGCAGTCGACGATCGCGGACGCCCTCACCGCCCGCGAGAGCGCCGAGGCGGGCGCCCTCGACGCGATGCGCAAGATGCACGAAGCCGAGCGCCGGGCCGAGCGCGCCGAGCGCGACCGCGAGGAGCTCGAGCGTCGACTGCAGGAGTCCGAGGGTCGCCGCGAGGAGGCCGAGACGGGCCGCATCTCGGCGATCTCCGAGGCCGCGGCGGCGGGGGCGGCCCGCGAGGAGCTGAGCCGCGGCGCCGAGGCGGCCGAGACGCGCGCGACGGCGCTGTCCGCCGAGCGCGACGCCGCGGTGGGCGCCCGGGACGCCGCCGAGCGCCGGGTGGCCGATCTCGAGCGGATGCTCGAGGCGGCGCGCGAGGGCGGCGGGGGAGCGGCGGACCCGAAGGAGGTCGTGGAGCTGCGCCAGATGCTCAAGCGCGAGCGGGTCGTCAGCATGGACCTGCGCCGCTCGCTGGGCACCTCCGAGCAGGAGACCGAGGAGGCGCGCGAGGCGGAGGCTCGCGTCCGCAGGCAGGTCGACGCCCTCACCGAGGAGATCGAGGAGGCCCGGAGCGAGGCGGCCACGGCCGTCGACCACGCCGAAGCCCAGAACGAGCGCGCCGCGGCGGCCGCCGCGCGCGCCGACGAGCTCGCCAAGCGGATGATGGCCGCCCGAGAGGACGCCGCGGTCACCCGGGAAGCCCTGGAGTCGGCCGCCCGCGAGCGAGACGCGGCGAGCGCTCGGGTGATCGAGCTCGAAGAGGCCGAGGCCGTGGCCCGCGCCGAGGCCGAGGCCGCCCGAGTGGAGATCGAAGGCGTGGTCGCCGCGCTCCGCGACGAGCTCGACGAAGCGGTGCGCGAGCGAATGATCGTGGAGGAGGCCGCCGGCGACGCGGAGCAGCGGGCCGACGAGGCCGAGCTGCGCGCGGCCGCCGGCGACGCGGATCTGCGCGAGGCGCGCGCTGCCCGGGAGCGGCTCGAGGCCGACCTGGAGGCCGCCGACGCCGCGCGATCCAACGCCGAGGCCCGGGCCGCGCGGCTCGAGGAGCGGCTGACCGACGTCGAGAACGCCCAGCCCGACGCCGAGCCCGCCGCCCTGGAGGCGCTCCGATCGGCCCTTCGGGACAGCGAGCGCGCCCGCCTCGCCGCCCAGGAGGAGGCTCGTCGGGCCGCCCGGAGGCTCGAAGAGGCCGCGGTGGATCCCGGTTCGCTCGCCCCGGACGAGCTCGCCTCGCTCGAGGCCCAGCGCGCGCGTTCGCTGGCCAAGCAGGTCCACATCCTCCAGGACCGCCTGCGGGAGTCGCTGGCCGCGGCCCAGCACCACAAGCGCGAGGTCTCCGGGGCGGAGTCCCGCTACCGGGAGGCCGAGTCTCGGATCGCCGCCCTGGAGGCAATGCTCGACGGCAAGTCCGCCATGGACGCCGCCCGCAGCGTGCGGCGCCGACCGCCGCCGGAGATCGAGGAGCCCGTGCGCTCGCCCCGAACCGGGACCGTGCCCGGACGCAAGCGCCCGAAGCGGGTGCGGCCGCCCCTCACGTCCACCGGCGGCGCGCTGCCCGCGGTCAGCCCCGGCGCCCGCCGCCCCGCGCCCGCGACGAAGCGCCCGGAGCCCTGGGCCGCCGACTCGCAGCGACGTGCGCCGCCGCGGCCGCCGGAGGAGCATCGCCCCTCGCCGGATCCGGGCGGTCGGTTCAACATCAATACGAGCGGGGTGCTCTCCGCGCGGGTCGAGAAGGACGAGGAGCCCAAGAAGCGCGGCTTCTGGCGACGCAAGCCCTGACCGGGCCTACTTGTCGAGCTCGCTCCCCGTGCCCTTCTTCTTCTTCGCTCGCTTGTAGTACCTGGCGAAGGTCGGCATCTCCTCCTCCAACCGCTGAATTCGCTTCGCGTTGGAGGGGTGCGTGGAGAGGAACGCCAGAGGGTTGTCCCCGTACTTCGCGGTCATTCGCCGCCACACCTGGGCGGACTCGGCCGGGTCGTAGCCCGCGCGGGCCATGAAGATCCCGCCCAGGTAGTCGGCCTCGAGCTCGTTGGCGCGACTGAACGGGAGGACGGCGCCGACCGTCGCGCCGAGGCCCAGCAGGCCCATGAGCTGGTCGTGGACCTCGGTGTTCGAGAGCCCGATGTCCGCCGCCGCCAGACCGAGCTGCAGGACCATCATCCCCGAGATCCGCTCGGCCCCGTGGCGCGCGACGGCGTGTCCGATCTCGTGGCCGACGACCGCCGCCATGCCGCCTTCGTTGTCCAGGATCGGGACCATGCCTTCGTACACGGCGACCTTGCCCCCGGGCAGCGCGAACGCGTTCACCTCTTCGGAGTCGAGCAGGCGGAACTCCCAGTCGAGGCTCCGGAACTGCCGCGGCGTCGTGCGGCGGAGCTGCTCCCCGACCCGGGCCACGACGCGCGCGTTCTTGCCCGACGACACCGTCTTCTCCTTGCCGACGATCTCCTTGTACGCGTCAGCGCCGAGCTGGAGCTCCGAGCCCCAGTCGATGAGGATCACGTTGCGGCGGTTGGTGTACGGGACGCGGTTGCACGCGGCGAAGACGAGCGCCACCACGACCGCGGCCCAGATGGAGATCAAGAGGGAACGAACCGTCATCTACAGCTTCCACCGATCGAGCGCGACCGTGCGCCCGATCGACCGCGGTCAGTCTATAGTGCGCGAACTCGCACGGCGCCCCTGCACCGAATGACCGACCCCCAACCCCAACCGGGTCCCTCCCGCCGCTCGGCCCCCTCCCCCGGGGCCTCGCCGGCCTTCATCATCGTCCCGCCCGTGGTCGTCGGGGGGCGGGAGCGTCGGTTCGCGATCCGCCCCGCGCGACTCGCGCTGCTCCTCGCCTCCGTCTTCATCGCCGGCCTCGTGGCCGCCGGGGTCGTCGTGGCCACCGCCTGGGTGGCGAGCGGCCAGGGCGGCCTGCGGGACCGGATCGAGGATCTCCAGGCGCGCACGGAGGCGCTCCAGGAGCAGCTCGAGGAGCTGCGCGCGCGGGCGGCGACGGCGACGGGCTCGCAGGCCGACGTCGGGCCCCCCGCGGAGCCCGTCAAGGAGGCCGAGAAGCTGGCCCTGAGGCTGCCCACGGCGGACGCGGCCCCCACGATCCGCGTGGCGATCCTGCGCACGGGCGGCTCGGTGGAGCTCCGGGGCGAGGGCCTGATCATCGTCACCGGCAAGGACAAGGCGATCCCCATGCCCGGCGGCCTCGCGGTGGCGCGCAAGGGCCCCGGCGGCGTCTTCGTCGAGGGCGTGGGGACCCTCCCCGACGGCACGCCGATCGAGAACCGGCTCGGGCCGATCGAGGTCGGCGACAAGACCTTCCCGGGGCGCCTCGAGCTGCATCGCCAGGGGGACGAGCTGCTCCTGGTCAACGAGCTCGATCTCGAGCGGTACGTCCAGGGCGTGGTCGCGGCGGAGGTGCCCGCGGGCTTCGGCATGGAGGCCAAGAAGGCGCAGGTCGTGGCCGCGCGCACGTACGCGCTGATGCAGCGCGCGGGGGCCGAGGGGCCGTTCCACGTCACCGCCACGGTCGACGACCAGGTCTACGGGGGATCGGCGGGCGACGGGCCGACGCGCGCGGCCGTCGCCACCACCCACGGCGAGGTGCTCAGCCAGGACGGGTACCTCGTCTCGGCCTACTTCTCCTCGACCTGCGGGGGCCGCACGGAGGACCCGATCCACGTATGGCCCGACCGACTCACCCGCGGCGTCCGCTCCGTGACCTGCGGGTTCTGCGACGACGCGCCCTACGCCCAGTGGAAGCACGACCTGAGCCCCGAGCGGCTGGCCGAAGCGCTCCGCAAGGGGGGCTACGAGGGCGTCGGGGACGTGACCGGCGTCCACATCAAGGAGCGGTCGGCGTCGGACCGGGTCACGGTCCTCGCCGTGCAGACGACCGACGCGACCGTCGAGCTCAGCGGGCAGGACCTCCGCGCCGCGGTGGGCTGGACCCCCCTCAAGTCCGCGGCCTTCGACGTCGACGTCCGAGGCGACGCGTTCCAGTTCGAGGGGTCCGGCTTCGGCCACGGGGTGGGCCTGTGCCAGTACGGGGCCCAAGGCATGGACCGAGCGGGCCACAGCTACCGGGAGATCCTCGGGCGCTACTACCCCGACGCCAAGGTCACGAAGATCTACTGATCGGGCCCACGGGGGACCCCTTCCGATCGTCGACGAATCGGTATAGTCCCGGCCATGCGCGCTCTCCACCTTCGATACTCCCTCGCCGCCGTCCTCTGTTTCACGCTCCTGCTCCTGCTGGGAGGCAGCTGCCCGGACGGCCCCCCGGGCGGAGGCGAGATCTGCGGCGACGGCGAGGACAACGACAACGACGGCGCCATCGACGAAGGCGAGGACGAGGACGACGACGGGTACCTCACCTGCGACATCGCCGAGCTCATCGACTGCGACGACGAGAACGCCGCCGTCCACCCCGAGCAGCCGGACGCGTGCGACGGGCTCGATACGAACTGCGACGGCACCGTGGACAACGTCGACGCGGACGCCGACGGGTGGATCGACATCAACTGCGGTGGGGACGACTGCGACGACCAGAACGAGGACGCGAACCCCGACAAGGCCGAGTCCTGCGACTTCGCCGACAACAACTGCGACGGCCAGATCGACGAAGGCTTCGACGCGGACAACGACGGCTGGACCTTCTGCGCGGGCGACTGCGTCGACCGGGACGAGGGCATCCACCCGGAGGCCGAGGAGGAGTGCGACGCGCTCGACAACGACTGCGACGGCGACGTGGACGAAGACTTCGACCAGGACGGCGACGGCTTCATCGACCGCACCAACCCCGAGTGCAGCGACCTGTACGGCGTCGGGGCCCCCAACGAAGCCCACGGCGACTGCGACGATACGAGCGCCGTCCACCGTCCCGGCGCCCACGAGGACCCCGAGGACAACTTCGACAACGACTGCGACGGCTGCGTGGACGAGTGCCAGGACTTCGACGGGGACGGCTACGACAACTGCGACAGCCACCACGACGGCGACCCCACCTGCCCCGGCGGGGACACGGGGGGCGACGGCCTCGACGCCGACTGCCTCGACGTGGACCCGCAGTACAACCCCTTCGAGCCGGTCTACAGCGTGCTCACCACGTTCGTGAACCCGGGCATGGTCTTCTCGATCAACTGCGAGAACGGGCCGGTGAACTGGCCCGAGCAGTGCGACGCGGTGGACAACAACTGCGACGGCAACATCGACGAGGGCTTCGAGCTCCCCGACTGCAACCCCACCGCCGCCATCTGCGGAGGCTGAGCACCTCTCCCTCTTCGCTGTTGCGCTGAGCGGCCGCTGACGACACACTCCCGATCCGCCGCGGAAGGCGGAGCTGCAGGAGTGATGCAATGACGTTCGATCCCCGCATCGTGGGCATCGTGGGCGCCGGAAACATGGGAGCCGGCATCGCGCAGAAGATCGCGATGGAGGGGTACGACGTCCTCCTCGCCGACATGGACGGCGACCGCGCCCGCGCGGGCAAGGAGAAGATCGCCGGGTCGCTGGCCCAGGCCGTCGGTCGGCGCGTGCTCGGGGAGCCGCAGGCCGAGGCCGCGCTCGCTCGCATCACGCCCGTCGACTCGCTGGAAGGGCTCGCCCAGGCCGACCTCGTGATCGAGGTGATCTACGAGGACCTCCTCGCCAAGAAGGAGCTGTTCCGCAAGCTCGACGCCGTCTGCCGCGAGGGCTGCGTCTTCGCCACGAACACGTCGTCGTTCTACGTCGCCGAGCTGTCCCAGGCGACGACCCGCCCCGGCCTCGTGGTGGGCCTGCACTACTTCTTCCACCCCGCCAAGAACCGGCTGCTCGAGATCATCCCCGGCCACCTCACCCGGCCCGAGGTGGTGGAGGCGATGTTCCGCTTCGCCGAGGGGCACGCGAAGACCGCCCTGCTGGTCAAGGACGCGCCCGGCTTCGCGGTGAACCGCTTCTTCGTGCCCTGGCTGAACGAGTCGGTGCGCATGCTCGAAGAGGGCGTCGGCGACATCCCGTCGATCGAGGCCGCCGCCAAGGCCGCCTTCGGGATCGGGATGGGCCCGTTCCAGCTCATGAACGTCACGGGCATCCCCGTGGCCATGCACGCGGCGAGCACGCTCGGCACCGAGCTCGGGCCCTTCTACGAGCCCGCGGACGCGCTCCGGGCCAAGGTCGCCGAGGGGGGCTTCTGGTCGCTCGAGGGCGACGCCGACCCGTCCGTGGCCGAGGCCGTGGCGCGGCGCCTGCAGGCCGTGACCTTCGCCGTCGCGGGCGCGATCCTCGACGAGGACGTCTGCTCCGCCGAGGACCTGGACCGCGGCGCCCGCATCGGGCTGCGGTGGGCCCGCGGGCCGTTCGAGATGATGAACCGCTTCGGCCTGGCCGACGCGGCGGCGGCGATCCGGGAGATGATCGACGCGGGCTCGTTCGTCGAGCTGCCCGAGGCGCTGGTGAAGCGCGCCGAGTCCGAGGACCCCACCTGGAGGTTTCGCCGGGTGGACCTGAGGGTCACGGACGGAGTGGCCACCATCACGATCAACCGGCCGGAGGTGCTCAACGCGCTCGACGAGGAGCTCGTGGGCCAGCTGGGCGAGCGCTTCGACGAGGCTCTGGCGACCCCCGGGCTGCGGGCGGTCGTGCTCGCCGCCACGGGCAAGGCGTGGGTCGCGGGCGCGGACATCTCCTTCTTCGTGCGCAACATCGAAGCCGGGGACATCGACCGCATCGTGAGCTTCACCGAGGCCGGACACGATCTGCTGCGCAAGATCGAGGGAGCCCCGGTCCCGGTCGTGGCCCGGATCCACGGCATGACGCTCGGGGGTGGGGTCGAGCTCGCGCTCGCGTGCCACGCGGTCGTCGCGTCCACGAAGGCGTCGTTCGCGCTGCCCGAGACCGGCATCGGCATCTACCCCGGGCTCGGGGGGACGCAGCGCCTGCCCCGCATCGTCGGGACGGAGCTCGCCCGCCGCCTCATCCTCACCGGCAAGCCGCTGTCGGCGAAGGCCGCGAACGCCGCCGGGCTCGTCGCCGCCGTCGTGCCCGTCCAGGAGTTGGACGCGGCCGTGGCCTCGCTCCTGGCCGCCGGGGTGCCCGACAAGTACGCCGCGGACCCCGCCGCCGACGCCGACGTGGTGGCCGCCTACGCGGGCCGGACCGTCGAGCAGCTGCTCGAGGGGCGACTGCCGGACGGCCTCCCGGACGCCGCGCGCGCCCTCGCGGAGAAGGACCTCCGCGCGATCGGCCGCAAGGCACCGATCGCCCTGCGCACGGCGAATCGCCTGCTCGACGAGGGCACGGCGACCACGCTGCAGGAGGGCCTGCAGCTCGAGCTCGACGCGCTCGCCGGCATCTTCGGGACGGCCGACGCCCTGACGGGCCTGCGCTCGGTCCTCGACCGCGAGCGACCGGACTGGCAGAACGCCTGAGCCAAGATCCTCGCCCGGCCCCCAGGGGCGCTGCTAAGGTCGTAGACGGCCGGACTTCCAGCTGGAGGTGCGTCCGGAGATGTGTGTCCCCTCTTGTCGGATGTTCAGACCAGACGGCTCTACCGCCTCTCGAGGCGGATCGCCATCGGCGGAATGGCCGAGATCTTCCTCGCCAGACTGCGCGGAGCCGACGGCTTCGAGCGCCAGGTCGTGATCAAGAAGATCCTGTCGCGCTGGCACAGCCACCCGGACGTCCTCGACCTGTTCCGTGACGAGGCCCGCCTCGGCAGCTCCCTGCACCACCACAACATCGTCCAGGTCCTCGACTACGGGTCCCACCAGGGCGACTCCTACCTCGTGCTCGAGTACGTCGACGGGCGCAACCTCGCCGACCTCATGGAGACGCTGTGGGCCGACGGGGGCCGCTACATCGACCCCGAGATCGTCGTCTACGTCTTCTCGGAGGTGTGCTCGGCGCTCGAGTACATCCACTCGCGCAAGGCGCCCAACGGCCGCTCCCTGGGGGTCATCCACCGCGACCTCAACCCCTCGAACGTGCTGCTGTCCACCAGCGGCGAGGTGAAGCTCACCGACTTCGGAGTCGCCGCGGGCGGACACCGCAGCCAGAAGACGGAGCACGGCATCCTGCGAGGCACCTTCCCCTACATGTCGCCCGAGCAGACGGAGTGCAACGCGCTCGACGCCCGCTCCGACCTCTTTTCGTTCGGCATCTGCCTCTACGAGATCCTCACCGCCCGCCACCCGTTCGCGGCCCACGAGGACTACGAGACGATCCGGCGCATCCAGGAGTACGACCCGCCGCCGCCCAGCAAGCTGCGCAGGGACATCGACCCCGCGCTCAACGCGATCGTGATGCGCTGCCTCGAGAAGGTGCCGCACGACCGGTACGACGACGCGGGCGCTCTGCGCGACGACCTGCAGGCGTGGCTCCGGGCCCGACGCGCGACCCACGGAGCGGGCCGCCTGCTCGGCCTCATGGGCGAGACCTTCCCGGCGGGACCCCACGGCGACCCGGTGGATCCCGTCGAGATCACGATCGGGCCCACCCACCCCGGCCGCCCCACGCCGATCCTGAACCTGAGCCGCCTCGACGACCGCCCCGGCCGCGGTCGGGTCGGCCCCCGCGCCCAGTCCGTGTCGCTCCCGGCGGCCGCCGCGCCGCGCGAGCCCGGCCCCCTGGACGCCACCCCCGGGGAGCCGCCCCCGCACTCGATCTTCGAGGTGGGCGGCATGAACGTGCTGCCGCCGGAGAGGTCGGGCCCGTTCCCGCCGTTCCTGACGTCCCCGCCGGACGCGGAGACCGTGCGCACCTCGCCGCCCTCGGAGGCGTCCCTGTCGGGGGTCCCCGGGATCGCCCCGGGGCACCGCATCCGTCGACCCCAGGAGTCGCAGCACGCGCCGTGGGACCGCCGGGATCTGCGGGATCGGCCGCCCTCCGGGGTGGAGACCCTCGAGCCGTTCACGGGGGTCGCCAGCGCCAGCCGACCCGATCGCATGGCGGCGACCCGGATGACCCTGCTCGGGTGGGGGCTCGCCCTCGCCCTCGCCGCGGTCGCCGGGATCCTGCTCCTCAACCTCCAGTAACGCGCCTCACCAGCGTCGCCAGCGTCCGCTGCGGGCGGGCCCCCCAGGCCGGGTCCAGGCGCCCGGTGAGCACCTCGGCCGCCGCGAGGGCGTCGAGGGGGCGGTCTTCGCGACGGGGCTTGAGCATCCAGTGGACGATGCGCTCGACCTCCGGGGGCACCGACGGAGCGACCGAGCGCAGCGGCGCGAACTCTCCCCGGGCCACGGCCATCATCACCTCGGAGTCGTCGTCGCCGACGAACGGGGCCTTCCGGCTGAGCATCACGTACAGGAGGATCCCCACGCCGAACACGTCCGAGCGTCCGTCGAGCGGCTTGCCCGTGGCCTGCTCGGGGCTCATGTAACGCGACGTCCCCCGGGTGATGCCCGCCTGCGTGACCGCGACCTTGTCGCGGATGCGAGCGAGGCCGAAGTCCGTGATCTTCGCGCAGCCGTCCATGGAGATGAGGACGTTGCCCGGCGTCGGGTCGCGGTGGACGATGCCCAGCGGCAGCTCCCCCGGGCCCATGCGCGTGTGGGCGTGGTGCAGCCCGTGGAGGATCTGCACGCCCACCTCCAGCGCGGCCGGGAGCGGGAGCCACGACCCCTCGTCGCGGAGGGCCCGCATGAGGCTGCCGAGGTCGAGACCGTCGACCCAGTCGAGCACCAGGAAGTAGGCGCCGTCGGCCTCCCCGAACTCGTGGACGGCGGCGATGTTGCGGTGGTGCAGGTGGCGACCGATGCGGGCCTCGTCCTGGAGCATCGCCCGGAGATCCGCCGTCACCTCGACCTCGGGGGCCAGCACCTTGAGGGCGAAGAAGCGTCGGAACCCGCCGCCGCCGAGGCGCTCGACTTTGTACACGTGGGAGAACCCGCCGCGGCCCAACAGCTCCACGACCCGGTACGGGCCGATGGTCTCGGGGAGGTCGGAGCGGGTGGGGGGCGGGGTCATGGCTCGGCGAGGCATCTTGCCGCAGGGGACGATCCGCCGCCGGCCGGACGTCGACTCGCGGCTCCAGCGTGCAATCGGCTCCGCAGCAGCCTAGGTTGCCGAGCATGCCCGCCGACTTTCGAGAAGCGCTGAAGACCCGAGTTCTCCTCGCCGACGGCGCGATGGGGACCGAGCTGTATCGCCGCGGCGTCTTCATCAACCGCTGCTACGACGAGCTCTCGCTGTCGCGGCCGGACCTGGTCCGCTCCATCCACGCGGAGTACATCGCCGCGGGGGCCGACATCGTCACCACGAACACGTACGGCGCGACCCGCATCCGCCTCGGCCGCCACGGCCTCGAGGACAAGGTGCCGGACATCAACCGCGCCGCGGTGGTCCTGGCCCGGGACGCGGCGGGCGACACCGGCTACGTCGCCGGGTCGATCGGGCCGCTGCCCCTGCTCATGCGACCCGCCGGGCCGCTCTCGGGGGCGTCGGTGCGCGAGGCCTACCAGGAGCAGGTCGCCCTGCTGGTGGAAGAAGGCGTCGACCTGATCGTGCTCGAGACCTTTCGCCAGCTGACGATGCTGGAGGAGGCCGTCGACGCCGTGCGATCGGTGTCCGAGGACGTCCCCCTGGTCGCCTCGTTCGCGTTCAAGCCCGTCCGGCACTACTACGTCGGCCCCACCCCCGAGGAGGTGGTGCGCAAGGCGTCCATCTGGCGCATCGACGTGCTCGGCACCAACTGCGTGAACGGACCCTCGATGATGCTCGACATCGTCGAGCGGATGGGGACGGGCACGGGCCTGGCGCTCTCCGCGATGCCGAACGCGGGCGTCCCCGAGGTGATCGAGGGGCGGACGCTGTACCTCGCGGGGCCGGAGTACATGGCCGAGTACGCGCGCCGCTTCGTGCAGAACGGCGTGCGCCTCGTGGGCGGCTGCTGCGGCACCACGCCCGAGATGATCAAGGAGATGCGGTCCTTCCTGGCCTCCGTGGAGCCGGGACGTCGCAGCGTCCGGGTGCTCCGCGCCGAGCCCGCGGCCAGCAAGATGCTGCAAGCGACGCCGATCCCCGACCGCAGCCGCTGGGGTGCTCGGATCGGGCATGAGTTCGCCGTCTCGGTGGAGCTCGACGCCCCCCGCGGGCTGGAGCCCACGAAGGCGGTGGAGGGCGCCAAGCTGCTCGCGGCCAACGGCGTGCAGGCCGTGAACATCGCCGACGGCCCCCGCGCCACGGCGCGAATGTCCGCGATCGCCCTCGCCCTGCGCGTTCGGGAGCAGGCCGACATCGACGTCATCGTCCACTACTGCTGCCGGGACCGGAACCTGCTCGGGATGCAGATGGACCTGCTCGGGGCCCACACGCTGGGCATCCACAACATCCTCTGCGTCACCGGCGATCCGCCGAAGATGGGCAACTACCCGGACGCGACCGGCGTCTTCGACCTGGACTCGGTCTCCCTGATCCGGGCGGTGTCCAACCTCAACCGAGGCCTCGACTTCTCGGGCGATCCCATCGGGGACAAGACCTCCTTCGTGGTGGGCTGCGGGTGCAACCCGGGGTTCACCCCGCTGGACAAGGAGATCGACAAGTTCCGGCGCAAGCTCGACGCGGGCGCGGAGTTCGTATTCAGCCAGCCCGTCTACGACCCGGGCCTGCTCGAGGGGTTCGTGAGCCGCGTGCGGGCGTTCCCGCGCATCCCGATGTTCGTGGGCATCCTCCCCCTCGCGTCGGCCAAGAACGCCGAGTTCCTGCACAACGAGGTGCCGGGGATGCAGATCCCGGCGGCGACGCGGAGCCGCATGGCGGCGGCCGGGGGGCGCAAGGAGCAGCGGGAGGAGGGCATCCGCATCGCGGCCGAGGCGCTGCGCCACGCGAAGGCCCTCCCGGAGGTGCACGGCGCCTACATCTTCCCGCCCTTCGGTCGGTACTCCGCCGTCCTGCGGGTGCTCGACGCCGCCGAGAACCTCACCACGGTCTGATCGCCGTCAGCCGGACTCCTTGCCCGCGATCTGCGACAGGATCCAGGCCTCCGCGGTGGTCAGTCGCAGCGCCGCCATCGCGGTGAGGCCGAGCCAGGCGAGCGCCGCGTAGGCCACGACCCCGGGGAGGATCGCGGCGGGCCACGAGCCCCCCTTCCAGGCCGCGACGGCGATCCCCACCAGCACGGGCAGCAAGACCACGAAGAGGCCCAGGATCGCCAGGGACGAGACCACGGATACGAGGCAGCCGTTGGGGGGCAGGGCACCCGCCGCCGCCACCTGCGCCGCCCTCGCCCCGCCCGACACGCCGCGGGCTCCCAGCAGCGCCCGGGGCAGGAGCACCGAGACGAGGTTGCCGATCCCGAGCATGACCACGACGCCGAGCTCGGCCGCGAGGATGAACCAGAGCGCGCCCCGCTCCTCGAATACGACCGCCGCGACCAGGATCGAGAGCGCGGCGACCGGCCCCCCGATGGCGGCGTAGGCGAGGTTCTTGCCGAGCAGGACGTGCATCCGCGGCACGGGGCTGCCCGCCAGGAAGTGCATGCCGCGCCCCTCCGACCCGAGCTGGTTGAACGTGAAGCTCTGCATCCCGAGCAGCGAGAAGATCGTCACGAACGGCAGCCACGTGGGGGCGCCGCCGCTGGTTACGCGGACCCCCATGGCGGCGTACAGGAACGGAAGCGCGATCCACAGGACGAGCTGACCGAGCAGCATCACCACGAAGAAGGGGTTCCTCGACAGCAGGCGCAGCTCCTTGCCCGCCATCGCCCACACCGATCCCGGGACCCAGGCCAAGGGGGCGCGGTCGAGCAGCCGCCCCCACCGCAGCCGTCGACGGCCGGACCGGCCGCGCCGGGACTCGGACTCCCCCAACAGGGTCGTCCGCTGGACCTCGACGCCCGCCGTGAACACCGCCAGCACGAGCAGCGGCGCGCCGACCCACCCCACGGTCCTCGCCGCGGCCGGGCCGCCGTCGAGGAGCCCGGCCGCGGGCAAGACGAACCACTGCACGGGCAGCCACCAGAAGTACTCGGGGAGCGTGCCCGTGAGCCCCCGGGCGACCACGCGGGCGATGTTCTCCGAGTAGAAGAAGACGACCATCCAGGCGAAGAGGCCCGCGAGAGACGCGCTCGCGAGCACGACCTCCCGGACCCCACGCCGACGCAGGACCCCGGCGAGCAGCAGCCTCGTGAGCTGCCGGATCCCGGCGAGGTAGGCGACGGCCACGAACCCCCACAAGGCGCCGAGCCCGACGCCCGTCGCGCCCGCCAGGACGCCCCCGAGGATCACGCCGGGCAGGAGCACGATGAGGCTCGAGGCCCCCAGCAGGGTCTCGGCGGCGTGGAGGACGCTCGCGGGGACGGGGAAGAGGATCAGCGCGGCCGCCCCGCCTTCGCCCTCGGCGGCGCGACGGACGACCGAGATGAGCAGCGGGATGTGCAGGACGACGAGCCCGACGGCGCAGGCGGTCGCGCGCAGATCCGGGGCCAGGTCGGCCGTGAGGCCCCGGGCCCACCCGAACAGCGCGATCATCAGGGCGACCATCAGGGGCGGCGCCGCCCAGCCCACCAGGCGCTCGACCCCGGGACGCTTCTCGAGCGTCCGGCTCCACAGCAGGATCCGGAGGCGGAGGACCGTCCCGAGGAGCCCGAGCCGGCTCGTCACACCAGCCACTCCACGAGGCCCGCGGCCCGCTCCCGGGTCCCCGGGTCGACGAGATCGACGAACACGTCGCCGAGGGGCTGGTCGGCGGGCGCGCCCACCTGCCGGCGCACGTCGTCGAGCGTCCCCTCGGCCCGGATCCGGCCCTCGTGGATGATCGCGAGCCGCGTGCACAGGGACTCGGCGACCTCGAGCACGTGCGACGTGAAGAAGACGGTCATGCCGCCCCGGACCGCCTCGCGGAGCACCTCGTAGATCGCCCGCGAGGTGACGGCGTCGATGCCGTTGAAGGGCTCGTCCAGGAAGAGGACCCGGGGGCGGTGCAGCAGCGCGGCGGCGAGGCCGATCTTCTTGCGCATCCCCAGCGAGCAGTCGACGACCAGCTTCTCGGCGTCCGCCCCCGACAGGGACATGAGCCGCAGGAGGTCGTCGGTGCGCGCCTCCACGACGTCCGCCGCCAGGCCGTGGAGGCGGCCCGCGAACCAGAGCATCTCGCGCCCGGTGAGCCGCTCGTAGAGCACCGGCTCCTCGGGCAGCACCCCGATGCGGGCCTTGACCCCGATCGGGTCGGCGACCACGTCCACGCCCGCCACGGAGGCCTCCCCCTGGTCCGGTCGGACCAGGCCCGTGAGCATGCGGATCGTCGTGGTCTTGCCCGCCCCGTTGGGGCCCAGGAAGCCGAAGAACTCGCCCGCGGGCACCTCGAGGTCGAGGTGGTCCACCGCGCGGTGCTCACCGTACTGCTTGAGCAGCCCGCGGACGCGGACCGCCGGGGTCTCGGTCAAGGGGGGCGGATCAGCCGGCGGCGCCGAGGTCGCGCGGGAGGAGGTGCCCCATGCGGTCGGCCTTCACGCTGAGGTAGTCCGCCGAGTGCTTGTTGGGCTCGACCAGGACGGGGATGCGCCCGGTGATGGCGACGCCCAGCCCGCGGAGCTTCTCCTCCTTGCGGGGGTTGTTCGTCATCAGCTTGATCGACCCCACGCCGAGGTCGCGGAGGATCTCCGCCGCGGCGTCGTAGCGACGGCTGTCGTCCGGGAGCCCGAGCAGGCGGTTGGCGTCGACGGTGTCGTGCCCCGCCTCCTGCAGCGCGTAGGCGGCGATCTTGTTCGCGAGGCCGATCCCGCGACCTTCCTGGCGCAGGTAGATGACGACGCCCGGTCCGCGGCGCTGGATGAACTCCATCGCGAACTCGAGCTGCTCCCGGCAGTCGCACTTGAGCGAGCCGAGGACCTCGGACGTGTAGCACTCGTCGTGCACGCGCACGGGGACTTCTCGGGCTCCTTCGACGTCGCCCACGAGGATGGCGACGGGCTCGGTGCCGTCCTCCAGGTTCCGGTAGGCGCGCACGCGGTACTCGCCGCGCACGGTCGGCAGGAGCGTCTCGGAGATGAAGCGAACCGAGCCCGAAGGAGCAGAGTCGGCGTCGCGTCGGTCGGGCGGGGCCATTCGGGCCTCCAAATAGGGGGAGGGCATGTCCACTCGGGGGGAAGCCCCGGGGTGATGACAAGTACCTCCGACCGGCATGTTCTGTGGTCGAGGGACCACCTTGATCGGGCGCGGGAAACCAGCAGGGTCGCTCGCAGGTGCCGTAGTACTAAGGGGAGGACGGCGGGTCGTCAAGCACGGAGCGTTGTACGCTCCCCGGTCCGTGCTCCTCATCATCGACAACTACGACTCCTTCACGTGGAATCTGCAGCAGATCTTCGCCGCGCTCGGGCCCCGCACGACGGTGGTGCGCAACGATCGGATCGGCCTGCAGGAGATCGCCGCCCTCGCCCCCTCCGCGATCGTCCTGTCGCCCGGGCCGGGGACCCCGTCCAGCTCCGGGGTCTGCCGGGACGTCGTGCGATCGCTCGATCCTCGGATCCCGCTCCTGGGGGTCTGTCTGGGCCACCAGGTGCTCTGCACGGAGGCGGGCGCGAAGCTGGTGCGCGCCCGGGTCCCCGTGCACGGCAAGGCCACGCTCGTGCGCCACGACGGCCGGGGCCTGTTCGAGGGGGTGGACTCCCCGATGACGGCCGGGCGCTACCACAGCCTCGTGATCGACCCGCGCACGGTCCCCCACTCGCTGGAGGTGACCGCGTCCACCGAGGCGGGCGAGGTCATGGGCGTGCGCCACCGCACGCTGCCGCGCTACGGGGTGCAGTTCCACCCCGAGTCCATCCTGACCCCGGGCGGCGACGCCCTCCTCCACAACTTCGCCCGCCTCGTGCAAGGATGACGTCCATGTCCTCACGCCTCTTCTTCACTCTCTTCGCCGGTCTGTGCTTCGTCGTCGGGTGCACGCCCGAGCTCGACGAAGGTCGCAACGCGGGGGACTGCGTCGACGGCGCCGACAACGACGGCGACGGGTTCTTCGACTGCAACGACCCCGGCTGCTCCGAGTCCCCCGACTGCGAGGCCGGAGGCGACGACGACGTGGTGGTGGACGACGACGACGCGAACCCCGACGACGACGACGCGAAGCCCGACGACGACGACTCGGCCCCCGACGACGACGACGACGCGGGCGGCAGCAACAACGTGCTGATCGAGCTCTCGGACGACCCGAGCCTCGGGGCCACGACCCCGAACGGCACGAGCGTCTTCGTATTCGTGATGAACCCGAAGCAGGTGACCGACGGCTTCCCCTTCGGCGAGCCCGGAGACCGGGTCGACGGCACGTGGCAGGACGGGTTCTCCGGCGAGGCCCAGATCCCGGTGGGCTCCACCGTCGGTCTCATCGCCATGCTGGACGTGAACGGCGACGAGGAGGTCTGCTCCGAGGGCGACCACCACGGCTTTGCGGAGGTCACGGCCACCGAAGAGGTGCAGACGGTGGAGATCGCGATCGTGAACGTGCTCGACGGCACGGAGTGCGAGCGCGAGGGCAAGCCCGAGTAGCAGAACGCAGGCGAGGAGCCCGGCCCCGTCGGGCGCGAGCTCCCCGCCGCGGGTCCCCTGCGCGGACCCGAGCGTGGACCGCTCGTCTACGAGATCCAGGTCGCGCGACGGCGCAGGCCCAGGCCGCCGAGGGCGAGCAGGAACGCCAGCGTCGCGCCGCCCTCCGCTTCGACCCCGCCCGAGCACGAGCACGCCTGGGGCGTGCCGTCGCCGAACCCGTCGGCGTCGCAGTCCGAGTCGCCGGCGTCGCCCGCTTCGTCGTCGCCGCAGTCGTCGCCCGCGGACCCGTCGCCCGCCTGGTCGTCGTCGTCGTCGTCGCTCTCGTGCTCGGCGGGCGGGTACTCGGGATCCTCGGAGTCGGGCGTGCCGTCGTTGTCCGAGTCGGCGGTGCCCTCCTCTTCGTCGGGCGTGCCGTCGTCGTCCGAGTCGGTGTCCTGCTGGTTCGGGGTCCCGTCGCCGTCGGTGTCGTCGTTGCCTTCCCACTCGTCCGGCAGGGTGTCGTCGTCGGAGTCTTCGTCCTGGTGGTCCGGCGTGCCGTCGGAGTCGGTGTCGATCGGCGAGCCGTCGTCGCCGCACTCGTCCTCGTCGCCGATCCCGTCGTTGTCCGAGTCGGGGTCGCGGAAGTCCTCGTAGCCGTCGCCGTCGGTGTCCACGGGGTTGTGCGGGTCCTCGCCGCACTCGTCTTCGTCGAGCAGGCCGTCGTTGTCCGAGTCGAGGTCTTCGCAGTCGGGGTCGCCGTCCCCGTCGCTGTCGACCATGCCCTCGACGTCGTCGGGGATCGTGTCGCCGTCGGAGTCGCAGATCTCGTCCGGGGCCGCGTCGCACTCGGGCATGTCGCCCCAGTCGTCGTCTTCGTCGCAGGTGCGGACGACGATCAGGCCGGGGGCGATGCTGACCTCTTCGGTGCAGCCCTCGCCCTGGTCGGACCAGTCGAAGCGACAGCCCGCGGCGGGCAACAGGAACAGGAGAGAGAGAAGGGCGATGGGGAAGCGGTGCACAGGGATCCTCCGGTGAGTTTCGAGCGACGAGCGAGCGTCGCCTCACCGGGGCAGTGCGACCGACCTTCGAGAACGATCGGTTTTTCTTGCCGAAGGATCAGGTGTTGTGGCGGATGTTCAGGATGTCGCCGTCCTGAACGATGTACGCCTTGCCTTCGACGCGGTAGACCCCGGCGGCCTTGGCGGCGGCTTCGGAGCCGTGCTCGACGAAGTCGTCGAACGCCAGCACCTCGGCCCGGATGAAGCCGCGCTCGAGGTCGCTGTGGATCTTGCCCGCCGCCACCGGGGCCGTGCTGCCCTTGCGCACGGTCCAGGCCCGGCACTCGTCGGGCCCCGCGGTGAGGAACGAGATCAGGTCGAGCAGGGCGTAGGCCCGGCGGATGAAGACGTCGCGGGCGGGCTCGTCGAGCTCCATCGCCTCGAGGAACTCGGCCTGCTCGTCCGGCTCCATGTCCGCGATGTCCGCCTCGACGGCCGCCGACATCGCCATGGAGATCTGCCGGGCGCCGCGCTCGTTGGCCTCTCGGTAGGCCGCGAACTCGGGATCCGTCCACTGGTCCTCGCCGAGGTTGTAGAGCGTGACCAGCGGCTTCATCGAGAGGAACTGGTAGCCGGAGACGGCCTTCTGCTCGTCCTTGGACAGCTCGACCTCGCGCAGCGGCTCGAGGTTCTCGAGGGCCGCGTGCAGCTTCTCGATGGTGTCGCGCTCGATCCCCTTGCGGTTCTCACGCCGGAAGCGGTCCACCTGCTTCTCGGTCAGCGCCATGTCGCTGAGCAGGAGCTCGCCGTCGAAGTCTTCGATGTCCCGGGCCGGATCCGCGGGTTTCACGGCCGCCGGGTCGTCGAAGACGCGCACGACGTGCACGAGGGCAGCCACGTTCTTCATCGCCGCGATCGTCTTGTTGTCCAGGGCCTTCTCCGAGGCGCCCGGGATCCCCGCGATGTCGACGAACGTGATCTGCGTGAACACGGTCTTCTTCGGCTCGTGGTGCTCGGCGAGGGCGACCACGCGCGGATCGGGGACCTTGATGCTGCCGAACGTGACGTCCCGACCCGGCGCGGCGCCGGGGGCCAGCGCTTGAAAGACGGTCGTCTTGCCGCTGCGGGGGAAGCCGGTGATTCCGATCTGCATGGTGCTCTCCGGGGGGAAGGGCGCGCACTATAGGGACCCCCGCGCCCGTGGGAAGGGTCGCGCGCCTCCACCTCGCGCGCACCCCCGCGTGAGCGTGTAGAACACCGCACCATGGACGACTCCACACGCACGCGTTTGCTTCGGTCGATGCTCTACGCCCGCCGCTTCGAGGAGCGGTGCTTCCAGGCGTACATGGAGCGCAAGGTCGGCGGATTCCTGCACCTCTACCCCGGCCAGGAAGCCTGCTGCATCGGCGTGATGGAGGCCGCGCGCCCGGGCCGCGACTACGTGATCACCGGGTACCGGGACCACGTGCACGCGCTGGCGTCCGGGGCCGACCCGAAGGAGGTCATGGCCGAGCTCTACGGCAAGGCGACGGGCAGCTCCGGGGGCTTCGGGGGCTCGATGCACATCTTCGACGTCGGGAAGCGGTTCATGGGCGGCTACGCCCTCGTGGGCGGCCCCTTCCCCCTCGCCGCAGGCCTGGCGATGGGCTGCAAGATGCAGGGCACCGACGACATCGCGATCTGCTTCCTCGGCGACGCCGCCAACAACCAGGGCACGTTCCACGAGACGATGAACATGGCGAGCCTCTGGGAGCTGCCGGTCCTGTTCGTCTGCGAGAACAACCTGTACGGGATCGGCACGGCGCTCGCGCGCTCCACCGCCGTACACGACCAGTACAAGCGGGTCGCGTCGTACAACATCGAAGCGGACGTCTGCGACGGCCAGGACGTCGAGACCGTCATCGCCCACGCCGGGAAGGCCGTCGACTACGTCCGCGGCAACGGCAAGCCCTACTTCCTCGAGCTCAAGACGTACCGCTTCCGCGGCCACTCCATGTCCGACGGCGGGGCCTACCGCGCCCAGGCCGAGGTCGACGAGTGGAAGGAGCGGGACCCGATCGACATCCTCAAGAAGCGCCTGATCGCGTCGGGCGGGCTCACCGAGGAGGCCTACGAGGCGATGGACGAGGAGGTGATCGACCGCATCGAGGACGAGGTGATCTCGTTCGCCGAGTCCTCGCCGGAGCCGTCGGTGGAGGACGTCGCGAAGCACGTCCTGGCGACGGACGACCCCTACGTGAAGGGAACGGTCTGATGGCGGACCTCGCATACTGGGAGGCCCTGCGGCGGGCCCACGACGAAGAGCTGGCCAACGACCCGATGGTCATCGTCCTGGGCGAAGACGTCGGCGTGGCGGGCGGCACCTACAAGGCCACGCTCGGGCTGTACGACAAGTACGGGGACAAGCGCGTGATCGACACGCCGATCTCCGAGAACAGCTTCACGGGCATCGGGGTGGGCGCGTCCTTCATCGGGGTGCGGCCGATCATCGAGATCATGTCCGTGAACTTCGCCTGGCTGGCGACGGACCAGATCTGCAACTCCGCGGCGAAGGTCCGCTACATGTCCGGGGGCACGCTCACCGCCCCGATCGTGGTGCGCACCGCGGGGGGCACGGCGCACCAGCTGGGCGCCCAGCACTCCGCCCGGATGGAGAAGGTGTTCATGGGCGTCGCGGGCCTGCGCGTCGTCACGCCGTCCACGCCCGCCCAGGCGTACGGGCTGCTCAAGTCGGCCGTGCGGTGCGCGGACCCCGTGCTGATCAACGAGCACGAGCGCATGTACAACCTCCGCGGCGAGGTCCCGGACCACGAGTTCTTCCACCCGCTGGAGGGCTCGCGCGTCGCCCGCGAAGGCCGCGACATCACCCTGTTCGGCTACAACATCTCGACGCACTGGTGCCTGCGCGCGGCCGATGAGCTCGCCCGCCACGGCATCGAGGCCGAGGTCGTGGACCTCTACTCCCTCGCGCCCCTGGACCGCGAGGGCATCGCCCGATCGGTGAGCAAGACGCACCGGGCCCTGATCGCCGAAGAGGCCGAGGCGCCCGTCGGCGTCGGCTCGGAGGTGATGGCGATCATCAACGAGACCTGCTGGTGGGACCTCGACGCCCCGCCGGTGCGCGTCTCGGCCCTGAACGTCCCCGTCCCCTACAACCACACCCTCGAGCTGGCCGCGATCCCGGACGAAAAGGACGTCCTCGCCGCCGCTCTGAAGATGTTCGGGCGCTGAGCATGACGACCCCGATCAAGATGCCCCAGCTCTCGGACACCATGACCGAGGGCGTCGTCGTGTCCTGGGAGAAGTCCATCGGCGATACGATCAAGCGCGGCGACATCGTCGCCACGGTCGAGACCGACAAGGCGATCATGGACGTGGAGGTCTTCTCCAAGGGCTTCCTGTCCGGACCGCTCGCGCCCGAGGGCGAGGTCCTGCCCGTCGGGGCCGTGATGGGCCACGTGGTGAAGACGGCCGAAGAGGTCGTGCAGGGCGAGTTCGTCGCCGAGGCGCCCCCCGCCGATCCGGGGCACTCGGTCGCCGGGGACGAAGAGACGGTCGTGACGGATCACGGCGGCCCCCGGCCGCCCGCGCGCGCGCCGATCGGCGCTCCCCGGGGCGGTCCTCCCGCGGCCCGCCCGGCGCACGGCGCAACCCCCTACGCGCGCGCCCTCGCGGGGGCGTACGGCGTCGATCTCTCGGGCGTCCGCGGCAGCGGGCCTTCGGGCGCGGTGCTGGCCGCCGACGTCGAGGCCTCCCGCGGCGCGGCCTCCGCAGGCGCGGGCTTCGGCGTGCTCGGGATCGAGGACGCGGACCTGGCGACGCCCGGCGTGGGCCGCGCCATGACCGGGATCGAGGCGGCGACGGCCAGGTCGATGCAGGCGGGCTGGACCATGCCCACCTTCCGCGTGTCCGTGGGGATCCGCCTGGCGTCCCTCAAGCGGGCCGCGAAGGGCGCGAAGGTCGGCCTCACGGTGGCCATCGCCCGGGCGTGCGCGCTCGCGATGGGCAAGCACGCCAAGATGAACGCGGCTTGGCAGCCCGGGGGCCTGATCCTCGAGCGCTCGAACGTCGACGTCGGCATCGCGGTCGCCGCCGACGGCGGCCTGGTCGTGCCCGTGCTGCGCGACGCGGAGTCCGCCTCGCTCGCGGACCTGACGACGAGCTGGAAGGACCTCGTGAGCCGGGCGCGCAAGCGCCGCCTGAAGCCCGAGGAGTGGGCTCACCCGACGTTCATGGTCAGCAACATGGGGATGCTCGGGGTCGACTGGTTCGACGCGATCCCCACCCCCGGGACCTCCGCGATCGTCGCGATCTCCCGGCCCGACGCCGAGGGCGCGGCGCCGTTCACGGTCACGGCGGACCACCGCGTGAACAACGGCGCCGACGTCGCGATGTGGCTGCAGACGCTCAAGGGGCTGATCGAGGCGCCCGACGCCTGGCTCGCCCCCGCCGGCCCCGCGATCCCCCCCGGCGACTGGGACTACGACGTGGTCGTGGTGGGCGGCGGCCCGGGCGGCCAGGACTGCGCCCGGGAC
This sequence comes from uncultured Rickettsiales bacterium, assembly GCA_964512225.1. Lineage (GTDB taxonomy): Bacteria > Myxococcota_A > UBA796 > UBA9615 > UBA9615 > CAZEKB01. Next base: position 67,558 of record CAZEKB010000014.1, read on the forward strand.
CTGGCGCAGAACGGCATGAAGGTGGCGATGGTCAACGACGCGCCCCTGCCGGGCGGCGAGTGCCTCTGGCGAGGGTGCATCCCCAGCAAGGCGTGGCGCGGCGCGGCGGACAAGCTGAAGGACCGCGCCGACGACGCGCGGCTGGGTGTGTTCGGCACCACGTCCGGCACCCTCGACTGGGCGTCGCTGGAGGACGAGCGGCGCCGCATCCTCGAGGCCCGCGGTGAGATGGCCGCGAAGGCCGACAAGGGCATGAAGATCGCCGCGATCCAGGGCTTCGGTTCGTTCGTGGACGAGCACACGCTCGCGATCCACACCGGCGGCAACTCCGACGAGCGCCACCGTCGCCTCGCACCGGGCCTCGAAGACGCGCCCCGCACGGTCACCTTCGGGTGCGCGGTCGTCGCCACCGGCGCCCCCCCGTTCGTGCCCCCGATCCCGGGCGCCCGCGAGCGGATCGGGCTCGACGGAGGCGTGCACACGTCCGACACGATCTGGTGGCTGCCCGCGGCCCCGAAGCGGGTCGCCGTGGTCGGCGGCGGCGCGATCGGCTGCGAGATGGCCCAGATGTTCCACGACTTCGGCGCCGAGGTCGTGCTGCTGGAGATGCAGGAGCGGCTCCTCGCGGAGGTCGAGCCCGAGGTCGCGCGGGAGCTCGCCGCGGTCCTCGACGCCCAGGAGCGCATGCGCGTCCTCACGTCGGTCGCCGTGTCCGGCGTCTCCGGGACGCCCGGGGCCATGACCGTCACCTGGCAGGCGGGCGGGGATCACAAGGGCGGCGCCGAAGCCTCGGCGGACTGCGATCTGGTGCTGGTGGCCACCGGCAAGCGTCCGGTGCTCGAAGGCCTGGGCCTCGGCAACGCGGGGATCGCGTCCGATCGGGGTGTGATCGTCGCGGACGCTCGGTGCCGCACGTCGGTCCCGCACATCTTCGCGGTGGGCGACGTGATCGGCGGCTTGATGCTGGCCCACACCGCGGGCGAGCAGGGGCGCGTCGCGGCGGCGACGATCCTCGGCGAGGACCGGACCTACGACCAGGCCGTGGACACCGGCGTGATCTTCACCCGCCCGCAGGCGGCGTTCGCGGGGCTGTCCAAGGCCCAGGCCGAGGACGCGGGCCTCGAGGTGAGCGAGATCAAGGTCCCGCTCAAGCTCGACGCCCAGGCGATGATCCACGGCGAGGAGCACGGCCTCGTGAAGCTCGTCGCCGAGAACCGGTCGCGACGCATCGTCGGCGTCCACCTGCTCGCGGACCACGCCGACACGCTCGTGAGCGGGGCGGCCCTCATGGTCTCGGCCGGCCTCACGCTCGACCAGGTCGGGAGCACGATCTTCCCGCACCCCACCACGACCGAGCTGTTCGGCGATCTCGCCCGTCGCCTCGACGCGCGCCTGACCCGCTCGGCGAAGCGGGCCGCGGCGAGGGCCGCCAAGCGCTGAGATCGGGGGGAAAGAGAACGCGGACGACGCCGTACACTGGGGGCACCCAGGAGACATCGCCGTGGTCCGACTTCACTTCGCCCTCCCCTTCGTCCTGCTCCCCCTGCCCGCCTTCGCCCTCTCCACCTCCGCCTCGTGGACCTACGAGGGCAGCCAGGACACCGAGAACCTGGGGATGACCGTCGCCGGGATCGGCGACGTGAACGGCGACGGCTACGAGGACGTCGCGGCGGCCGCCCCGCAGTGGGACGGCGACGCCCAGGACATGGGCCGCGTGGTCGTCTTCTACGGCTCCCCCGCCGGCCTCGGCGAGGCCCCCGACTGGACCGCCTCGGGCCGCGGCGAGGACGCCCTGTTCGGGGCGTCGGTGGCGGGCGCGGGCGACGTGAACGACGACGGGTACGACGACCTCGTGGTGGGCGCGGACGGGGACGACCCGGGCGACGGGCCCGTCGGCAGCGCGTTCCTGTACCTCGGCTCCGCGAACGGGCTGCAGGCCGACCCGGCGTGGACCGCGGCGGGCGGCGAGGACCGCGACCGCTTCGGCGGCTCCGTGGCGGGCGTGGGCGACGTCGACGACGACGGGCACGCCGACGTGGTGGTGGGCGCGTACCGCTTCACCGACGTGCAGGTCCGACAGGGGCGCGCGTTCCTCTTCCGGGGCACGCCGACCGGCCTCGAGTCGACCCCGAGCTGGACGTTCGAGGGCACCGACGCGGGCGAGAACCTCGGCGCGACGGTGGGGGGGGCGGGCGACGTCGACGACGACGGGTTCGACGACCTGCTCGTGGCGGCGCCGGGCTACTCGGACGACTTCTACGCCAACTCCGGCCGAGTCCACCTGTTCCGGGGCTCGGCGAGCGGGCCCGGCGACGCCCCCGACTGGACGGCGGCCCCCACGTGGTCCCAGGCGTCGTTCGGCTTCGCCATGACGGGCGCGGGCGACGTGAACGGCGACGGGTGGGACGACGTCGTGATCGGCTCGGCCCCCGAGGACATCCTCGACCGCACGGGCGACCGCGTCTTCCTGTACCTGGGCGGCCCCGAGGGCCTGACCGCCGAGGCGACCTGGTCGGGGCTGTACAGCGAGTACCCGCACTCCCACATCGCCGTGGCCGCTCCCGGCGACGTGGACGGCGACGGCCGCCCGGACCTGCTCGTGGGCCGCGAGGTCCTCTACCTCGACCAGCACGGCGACGCGTACCTCTACTCCGGCGGCGACGACGGGTTCGGCGAGCCCACGTGGCACGTCACGCCCGAGAAGGCCTCGATGCTCTACGGCTCGGCGGTGGCGGGCGCGGACGTGGACGGCGACGGGCGGGCGGATCTGCTGGTGGGCGCGCGCGGCTACAACGGCGCGCACTTCAACGCGGGGCGGCTGCTGCTGTACCTCGCCGACGAGTCGGCCCCGGGCGACGACGACGACGACGACGATGCCGTGGGCGACGACGACGACGCGTCGGACGACGACGACTTCAACCCGGAGATCTTCGGCGACGGCGGCGACGAGCTCGACACCGGCCCGTGCGCGTCGTCGGTGGCGGCCGCGCCCCCGGCGACGGGGCTCCTGGTCCTCGTCCCCGTGTGCGCGCGACGGCGTCAGCGGTCGGAGGACAGGTACCGCAGGTAGTCGCCCTCGGTGCTCATGATCAGCTCCGTCTCGCTGCCGAGCGTCTGCTCGTACAGCTCCATCGTCTTGAGGAAGCGATAGAACTCGGGGTTCCTGTTGTACGCCGCCGCGTAGATGTCGGCCGCCTCGGCGTCCGCGAGCCCCTTCACCTCCTGGGCCGTCTTGTAGGCCTCGGACGTGATGACCTTGTGCTGGCGGTCCTTGTCGCCGGAGATGCGCGCAGCCTCGCCCTGCCCTTCGGAGCGGTACTCCTCGGCGATGCGCTGCCGCTCGGAGATCATCCGGGTGTAGACCTCCTTGCGGACCTCCTCCACGTAGTTGATCCGCTTGAACCGGAAGTCGAGGATCTCGATCCCGAGGTCGTTCACCCGGGCGTTGCCCTTCATGCGCACCTCGTCCGCGAGCTCGTTGCGCCCGTCCGTGATCGGCGCGAGGGCGTCCGGCTCGGTGTCCTTCTCCTCGGCGGACTCGTTCCGGGCGGGCGTGCGGTTCGACGTCCGCACGAGCTCGATGAGGTCGTGGTTGGCGATCGCGTTGCGGGTCTCGCCGTCGAGGATGTCGTCGAGCCGCGACTGGGCCCCCGACTCGTCGCGCAGGCGCTGGAAGAACAGGAGCGGATCGCTGATGCGCCAGCGCGCCGTCGTATCCACCCAGATGAACCGCTTGTCCCGGGTCGGGACCTGGTTGGGGTCGCCGTCCCACTCGAGGAAGCGCTTCTCGAAGCGGTTCACCCGCTGCACGAAGGGCACCTTGAAGTTGAGGCCCGGATCCATGACGGCGATGCCCACGGGCTTGCCGAACTGCGTGACGATGACCTGCTGGGTCTCGTCCACGATGTAGAAGGCGTTCGCGACGACCACCAGGGCGAGCATCGCGAGGATGAGGCCGAAGCCTGCGGCGGCTTGTCGCATCACTTGCCCCCGCTCAGGTCGAGGAGGGGGAGGACGCCGCTGAGCTCGTCGTCGAGGACGATCTTGCGCTTCGCCTTGGGGAACACCTCGGCCATCGTCTCGAGGTAGATGCGTCGCCGGGTGACCTCGGGAGCGCGCTCGTAGGCCTCCAGCAGGGCCGTGAACGCCAGCGCGTCGCCCTTGGCGCGGTTGACCCGCTTCGCCGCGTAACCCTCGGCCTCCTGAATGGTGCGCAGGGCCTCGCCGCGGGCGCGCGGGATGATCTGGTTGAAGTCGGTCAGCGCCTCGTTGATGAGCCGCTCCTTCTCCTGCTGCGCCTGGTTGACCTCGTTGAAGCTCGGCTTCACGGGATCCGGCGGGTTCACGTCCTGGAGCACGATCTGCTCGACCTTGATCCCGGTGGCGTACGCGTCGCAGAGCTCCTGGAGCTTCACCTCCACCTCGGCGGCGATCTCCTGCCGACCGATCGTGAGGACCTCGTTGACGGTGCGGTCGCCCACCACCTGCCGCATGACGGCCTCGTTGAGATCCCGGAACGTCTCTTCGACGTTGCGGACCTTGAACAGGAACTTGTAGGGGTCGCGCACGCGGTACTGCGCGATCCAGTCGACCACCGCGACGTTGAGGTCGCCGGTGAGCATCAGGCTCTCGTCGAGCCCCGACCCCCGGTTGTAGGAGGTCTTCACCGCGGGCGTGGACGTGCGGAAGCCGAACTCGGCCTTGAGCTGGCGCTGCACGGGCACCTTCACGACGCGCTCGAACGGAGCGGGCGCCTTGAACCGCAGGCCCGGCTCGGCCACGCGGTCGTACTTGCCGAACCGCAGGACCACGCCGACCTCTTCGGGCTCGATCGTGTAGTAGATGGTGTTGGCGAAGAGCAGCACCAGCACGACGATGATCCCGATGAGCACCAGGCGAACCGGGATCTCGGGGGGCCCGCCGTCTCCGCCGCCCCCTTCCAGCTGCTCGAAGAGCGCCTTCACGTTGTCATTGAATTCGTTGTCTTCGCTCACGAAACCTCCGTCCGGACGACGCCCGGGGCGGCGACTCTACTATGCTCGCGCGCCGCACTCGGCCATCGAACACCCGACCCGGAACACACGATGCCTCTCCTCCCCGAAAAGCAGGAAGACGAAGCCCTTCACCGCATCCGGCATTCGCTCGCGCACGTCATGGCGCAGGCGGTGCAAGAGCTCCATCCGGGCACCCTGCTGGGGTTCGGCCCGCCCATCGAGGACGGCTTCTACTACGACTTCCTCTTCCCCGAGCCCATCTCGGACGGCGACCTCAAGGGCATCCAGAAGCGGATGCAGAAGATCATCAAGTCGGGCCAGGACTTCGCCCAGGAGGAGCTCGCGGCCGACGACGCCCTCGCCCGCCTCGAGGGCATGGGCGAGCCCCACAAGGTCGAGTACGCGCGCGAGCTGATCGAGAACCGCGGCCTGGAGTCGCTCGGCTTCTATACGAACGGCCCCTTCGTCGACATGTGCGAGGGCCCGCACGTCGCCAATACGAAGGAGCTCCCCGTCACCGGGTTCAAGCTCCACTCGCTCGCCGGCGCCTACTGGAGGGGCGACGAGAACAACGTGATGATGACGCGCATCTACGCGTACGCCTTCGAGAGCAAGGAGAAGCTCAAGGAGTACGTCGCGGCCGTCCAGCTCGCCCAGAAGCGCGACCACCGCAAGCTCGGGGCCGCCCTGGACCTCTACGTCATCGACGACCGCGTGGGCAAGGGCCTGCCCCTGTGGCTCCCCAAGGGCACGGCCATCCGCAAGGAGCTCGAGAAGCTCGTGGCCGAGTTCGAGTTCGAGGCCGGGTACGTGGAGGTCTCCACGCCCCACATCACGAAGCGCGGCCTCTACGAGACGTCGGGCCACATACCCCTCTACATGGAGGGCATGTATCCCCCCATGACCCTCAACGAGGAGGGCAAGGAGGCCACCGACGGCCCCGTCGAGGAGTACTACCTCAAGCCGATGAACTGCCCGCACCACCACCTGATCTTCGGGGCCCGCAAGCGCTCTTATCGGGAGCTGCCCCTGCGGCTGACGGAGTACGGGACGGTGTACCGGTACGAGCGAGGCGGCGCCCTGCAGGGCCTGACCCGCGTGCGGGGCATGACGATGAACGACGCGCACCTGTACGTGACGCACGAGCAGCTGCTGGACGAGTTCAAGGGCGTGCTCGACCTGCACGCGCGCTACTACGCGCTCTTCGGCCTGAAGGACTACTTCCTGCGGCTGTCCCAGTGGGACCCCGACGACCCCAAGCGGGCGGGCAAGTACGTGGACGACCCCGAGAACTGGGAGTGGTCCGAGGCCGTGGTCGAGCAGGCGCTCGAAGAGTCCGGCTACTACTACCGCAAGGTGAAGGGCGAGGCCGCGTTCTACGGGCCCAAGGTCGACTACCAGTTCCGCACGGTCACCGGCCGCGAGTTCTCCCTGTCCACGAACCAGCTCGACTTCGCCGTCCCGAGGCGCTTCGGGCTCACCTACACGGACCGGGACGGCCAGGAGAAGACGCCGCTCTGCCTGCACCGGGCCCCGCTGTCGACGCACGAGCGGTTCGTCGCGTTCCTCATCGAGCACTACGGGGGCGCCTTCCCCACGTGGCTGTCCCCCGAGCAGGTGCGGGTGGTGCCGATCTCGGACGCGCAGCTGGACTACGCGCGCCGCATCGAGCGCATCCTCCGCAAGGACATGATCCGCACGTTCGTGGACGACTCGTCCAACACCCTCGGGAAGAAGATCCGGGTGGCGGCGACGAGCAAGACGCCGATCGTGCTCGTCGTGGGCGCGGACGAGGTGGAGAACACGTCCGTCACCGTGCGCCGCTACGGCATCCGCGAGCAGGCCACGATGGACCTCGACGCCTTCTGCACGGTGCTGCGCGACGAGATCCGCGAGCGCCGCCACGTGACGGCGGCCTGATCGTCAGGACGCGGGGCCGAACGCGTAGAGGTCGCCCGACATGGTCTTGAAGTAGAACGTCCCGTCGGGCGCGACCGCGGGCGTGCTCACGACCCGCGTATCCACCGTGATCTCCCACAGGATCGTGCCGTGCTCCCGATCGAGCCCGAGCACCGTGCCGTCCTCGAGGACGATGAGCACGGTGTCGCCGTTCATGACCGGGCTCGACAGCACGTCGGAGTGCAGCTCCTGCCTCCACACCTCGTCGCCCGTCGCCCGGTCCAGCGCGTACACGTTCCAGTCCCAGCCGCCGAGGACGACGAGGTCGGCGTCCACGGCCGGCGACGCGGTGATGTTGGCCCCCGTCTCGAAGCTCCACCGCTCCGCGGCCGTCGCCGCGTCGACCGCGTACAGCTTGTTGTCCCAGCTGCCCACGTAGTACGTGTCGTCGTACTGGGCCGCCGTCGAGAGGATGTGGTTGCCGGCGGTGAACTCCCAGTCCACGTCCCCGTCGGCGGGATCGAAGCCGACGAACGGCCCGTACCGCGAGCCCATGGCCATGAGGTCGGCGGTCGAGTTGAAGCTCGCCGACGCGCTCACGGTGTTGCCGATCTCGACCTCCCACAACAGCTCGCCGGACTCGCGGTCGTACGACTCCACGAAGCCCACCTTGTCCGACGTGAAGACCCGCCCGCCCACGAGCGCTGGGGACGCCAGCGTGTCCCCCCGCAGCACGTTCTGCCAGACGATCTCGCCCGTCGCGATGTTCATCGCGCGCACGAAGTCGTCGTTGGCCCCGAAGTAGGCGATCCCGTCGGCGACCACCGGGGTCCCGTGCACGGGCTCGCGGGTCTCGAGCTGCCAGACCTCCTCCCCGGTCGCCCGCTCGACGACGCGGAGGCCCTCCATCCACCCCACGACCAGCAGATCGCCGCACGGGATCGGGGTGGGGGACAAGAAGACGACGTCGTTCTCGGTGTCGTTGGGGTCCTCGACGACTTCGTCCCCGGGCTCGTCGCCGTGTTCGTAGCCGCCGAGCCAGGGGGGGCCGTCGCCGACGACCTCGCCGTGCAGGTTGAGGGCCCACACGAGCTCGGGCTCGTCGCGGGGAATCGGCGAGGCCGTGATGCCGGTGCGGCCGACGTCGGCCCGGAACATGCCCTCGGTGCAGATCGGGTCCGGCTCGGGGACGAAGTCCGGCAGAGGCGCGACCACCACGTCGTTCTCGGAGGCGCAGCCGACGCCCCCCACCGCGCAGCCGACGACGACTATGATCGTCGTCACAATGCCCCCTCTTGGGAACTCGCGCCCCATGCGGTCCAGCCCTCCTCGAGCATTGTCGGCCACTGCCCTCTTGGCGTACGGGGCCTCATTGTGCCTGCTCGGCTGCCCGGTGGACGAAGGAATGGAACCCGCCCTCCCCGAGGGCGATCCCGCCCCGATCGTGCTGGGCGAGCCGGTGGAGTGCGAGTTCCCGCGTCCGCCCGGGCCGATCCTCCCGTTCGAGGACCTCGGTGAAGCCGACGGCATCGCCCACATCCCCACCACCCCGACCTGGGAAGGGTTCGGCGACGACCTGCGGCCCCTCGAGGTCGAGCTGCGCGGCGGCTTCGCGGTCGCCGACATCGACGGAGACGGGACCCTGGACATCGTCCTCAGCGACGGCTCGGGCGGTCCCGCCATCGTCTTCGGCGACGGGGACGGCACGTTCACGGACGGCGACGCCGAGGGCGCGGGCCTGCCCGCCCAGGGGGGGCACATCTCGGGTGTGTCCGCGGCCGACGCCGACCAGGACGGCGACGTGGATCTCTTCTGGCTCGCGGAGCGCGAGGACCGCTTCCTGCGCAACCTGGGCGACGGGACGTTCGAGGACGCCTCGGAGGAGTTCGGGCTGGGGGCCGACATCCGGTGGTCGGTGCACGCGTCCTGGGGCGACGTGGACGCGGACGGCGACCTCGACATGTGGATCGCGACCTACGGACGCGGCCGCGCCGACCCCGACGAGACCGTGCCGCCCGACCGCGACTTCCTCTTCGTCCAGCAGTCGGACGGCTCGTTCGTGGACCGGGCCGAGTGGATCCCCGAGGCGCTGGACGGGTTCGGGATCGGCGGCGGGTTCGTGGACGCGGACGGAGACGGCCTGCTCGACCTGTTCGTGGTCCAGGACGCGCCCCGCGGCAGCGAGGACCCGCCCGGCTCGTTCCTCCTGCTCGGGACCGGGGACCCGTCCGCCCCGCTGCAGCACGCCCCCGACTCCGGCCTGGACGGCATCACCGCGGGTCACGGCGCGGTCTTCGGCGACGCGAACGGCGACGGGGCGGTCGACGTGTTCGTCCCCCGGAGCGGCCGCTCGACCCTGTACCTGAACGACGGCGCGGGGAGCTTCAGCCCCACCGAGGGGGGCATGGCCGCGGAACAGGACACCTCCCACGACGTGGCGTGGGGCGGCGCGGTGTTCGATCACGACCTCGACGGCCGCGCCGAGCTGCTGGCGGGCTACGGGCACATGCCCACCTACGAGGTGGGCGCGGGCCCGGAGGGGACGGAGAACCGGGCGCGACAGCCCGACATTCTGTGGACGCCCGAGGACGGCGCCACGTTCCGGAACATCGCGGGCAATACGGGCCTGGGCAACGCGGCGATGACCCGCGGCCTGGCCACCGCCGACCTCGACGGCAACGGGTTCGTCGACGTGGTCCGGTCGAGCCTGTACGAGGGCCTCGGGGTCTCGCTGTCCACCTGCAACGCGGCGGGCTGGCTCCGGGTGGAGCTGGTGGACCCGGCCGTCCCCGGGCCCGTGCGCGGGGCGCGGATCGAGGGCTGGCGCTACGGCGAGATCCAGGGGACCGCGACGGTCCAGGCCGGCGGTTCGCCCTTCGGCGCCGCCCCCGCGAACGAGGTCGTGCTCGGCGTGAACGAGCACGAGGAGGTCGCCTTGGTGGTGCGGTGGCCCGACGGCCTGGTCACCGTGAACGAGGGCGTGACGACGCGCCGAGGCGTCGTCGTCACGAAGCCCTGAGCGGCCGAAGGAGGAGCCGGCTCAGCGCTCGCCGCCGCGCTGGCACTCGTCCCCGAGCGTGCGCGTCAGCTCGATGCTGAACTCGTCCTCGGGGGTGACCACGGCCCGCTGGGCGAAGCCCTGGTTGGTCGCGTTCGGCTCGAACAGCTTCTCGGCCGGATCGTGGGTCACCGCCATGAGGATGTAGTTCCCGGGGGGCACCTCCAGCGAGGCCTCGTAGCCGCCGTCCCACACCCCCTGGTCGAAGTCGCCCGCCGCCTCGCCCGCGGGGCAGCCCGTCTCGTCGTTCCAATTGGCCTCGGTCCAGAACCCCACGATGACGGTCCAGCCGTCCGCCGTGGGCACCGGCAGCCCGGCCGCCTCGGTGACGGTGACGCTCAGGGCGGGGCCTCCGGAGTCGTCGTCGTCGTCCGCGCTGTCGTCGTCGTTGGTCGCGTCGTCGTCGTTCACGACCACGTCGTCGTCGTCCACCACCACGTCGTCGTCGTCGGTCCCGGTGCACGCGTCGCTGCCCGCGCAGCCCGAGTCGTTGCAGTCGAAGTCGCCGTCCCCGTCGTTGTCCGCCCCGTCGGAGCAGTCGGCCGGGTTCGCACCCTCCTCGGGCTCTTCGGAGCAGTCGGCGGCCATGAGGACGAACGCGAGACCGAGGAGGGCGAGGAGCAGCAGCAGCGGGCGACGGGACATCGTTTCTCCGGGTGGCGCCGGCTCCCCGGCGACTCGTACGAACGGCTTGAAAGGCTAACACCAGCCGCGCGTAGCACCGGTGATCCCTGCCGCCCGGGCCCGACGTTGCCCGGACCGGACACCGCAACATCCGCCGCGTACCATCGCCGCAGGAGGCCCCATGATCCTGGTGAACACAGAGACCGTCCCCGGAAAGAACATCGTCGAGTACTACGGCGTCGTGAGCGGGAGCACCGTGCGCGCGAAGCACATCGGCCGCGACATCATGGCGGGGCTCAAGAACCTCGTCGGCGGTGAGCTCAAGGGCTACACCGAGCTGATCGGCGACGCCCGCCGAGAGGCCGTCGACCGCATGAAGCGCGAAGCCGAGCGCATGGGCGCCAACGCCGTCGTGAACGTGCGCTTCTCCACGTCCAGCATCGCCCAGGGCGCCGCCGAGCTGTTCGCGTACGGCACCGCCGTGCGCGTGGAGTAGCCGTGTCCGACTCCGAGCTCCTGACGATGCTCCTGAACTTCGCGGTCCCGATCACCCTGCTGGTGGTCGCGTTCTTCGTGGGCAGGTACCTGGAGCGCGCGCACCTGGCCTCCCTCACCGAGCGGGAGCAGGCCACCGCCCCGACCGTCGCCATCACCCTCAAGACCCCCCCGCCGGACCGCTCCATGGAGTCGGGCGAGCTGGTGACCGGGAGCGTCGTGATCTCCCTGGACTACTTCAAGCGCTTCGCGGCCGTGCTGCGCGCGCTGATCGGGGGCAACGTCCGGTCGTACGAGCCGCTGCTCGTGCGCGCTCGACGGGAGGCGATCCTGCGCATGAAGGAGGAGGCGATCCGACGCGGCTACCGCAGCGTCGTGAACGTGCGCCTCGAGACGAGCCGCCTCGCGTCCGGCCGGTCCGACGGCAAGGGCACGGCGGGGATCGAGATCCTCGCCTTCGGCACCGCCATCCGGTAGCGGCCCTCCCGCACGGGGGGTCTACTCGGCGGGGGTGTCCACGCCCTGCATCTCGGTCTTCTGGTCCTGCTTCAGGATCTTGAACTCGACCCGGCGGTTCTTGGCCTTGCCCGCGTCCGTGTCGTTGGTCTCGATCGGCGTCGTCTCGCCGTAGCCCTTCGACTGCAGCCGCGCCTTGTCGACGCCGTACGCCGTCAGGTAGTTCATCACCGACGCGGCGCGGCGGTTCGACAGGTCGAGGTTGTAGTCGTCCTTGCCGTCGCTGTCCGTGTGGCCCTGGACCTCCACCAGCTTGATCTGGGGGTTGTCCTGCAGGGTCTGCGCGACCGCGTTGAGCAGCGAGTACGACTTCTTCAGGATCGTCGCCTTGCCGGTGCGGAAGAAGACCTTGTCGAGGATGACGATCGCGTCGCCGACCACCACGGCCTTCATGTCGTCGGGGCAGCCGTCCTCGTCCTTGAAGTCGTTGATGACCTCGGGGATGTCCGGACAGATGTCCGAGCTGTCGAGGATGCCGTCGCCGTCGTTGTCCGGGTCGGGGCAGCCGTCGGCGTCTTCGAAGCCGTCCTTGTCTTCCTTCTTGTCCGGGCACTTGTCGTCGGCGTCGAGGACGCCGTCCACGTCGTTGTCCAGCTCGGGGCAGCCGTCGTGGTCCTCGAAGCCGTCCTTGTCCTCGGCCTTGTCCGGGCAGCGGTCGGACGCGTCGGGGATGCCGTCGCCGTCGTTGTCCGTGTCGGGGCAGCCGTCGTCGTCCTGGAACTCGTCGATGTCCTCGGGGGTGTCGACGCACTTGTCCTTGTCGTCCGGGACGCCGTCCTTGTCGTTGTCGCCCTCGGGGCAGCCGTCGCTGTCCTCGAAGCCGTCGCGATCCTCGGGCGCCTGCGGGCACTTGTCGGCGTCGCCGAGGATGCCGTCGCCGTCGGTGTCACCCATGGCGAACTGCACGCCGCCGAACACGCGGAACTGGGGCACGCCCGCCGCCGGGGTCAGGCCGGGGCCGCCGCCGACGATGATGTCGAGGCCGATCGGCGTCATGATCCGGGCGTCCACGATGACCTCGAGGGGGCTGTGGAGGGCGGCGCTGGCGTCGATCTGGCGGACCGCGCCGCGCTGGGGGCCGACGATGCCCGCGCCGACGAGCTCGGCGTTGATCATGAGCTTGCCGGGCAGGGGGATCACGCCGACGCCGATGCCGTACATGATCTCGTCGTCGACCGCGAGCGTGGCCACGGGGCGGGCCTGGAGCGGCTTGAACCGGTAGCCGAGGTGGCCGGCGACGTGGAAGTACGTGAGCTTCTTCTCGACCGCGACCTTCACGCCCAGCGTGGGCAGCCCGCTCGTGGTGTA
>CAZEKB010000015.1:0-54047 GCA_964512225.1 uncultured Rickettsiales bacterium
GGGGGCGGCGGTGGGCGACCAGGCACCCGAGGCCGCGGGGGCCGCCCGCGGGCGTGAGCGGCTCCAACGGAGTGAAGGCGCGCCGCCAGGCGCGGCGCACGGTCGCGGAGCGCTTCACCTCGAGGGGATACAGCCGTCCGTCCGAAGAGAAGAGGAGGTCCACCTCCCGCCGATCCCGGTCCCGGTAGTAGTACAGCGTCGGGTCCACCATCCGGTGCCACCAGCTCTTCAGGATCTCCGCGACCACGAAGGTCTCGAGGATCGCGCCGGACATGGCCCCGACCGCGAGGGTCTCGGGCGAGGTCCACTCGGTCAGGTAGCTGCACAACCCGGTATCGAGGAAGTAGAGCTTCGGCGTCTTGACGAGCCGTTTCGTCACGTTGCTGTGGAACGGCCTCAGCAGGTGGACCTGGAAGCTCGCCTCGAGGATCGAGAGCCAGGACTTCGCCGTCGGCACGCTGACGTCGACGTCGCGGGCGAGCTCGGAGAGGTTGAGGAGCTGGCCGGTGCGCGCGGCGCAGGCGCGCATGAAGCGGAGGAACGTCTGCCGGTTGCCCACTTGCGCGAGGTCGCTGACGTCTCGTTCGAGGTAGGTGCGGACGTAGGACGAGTAGAAGAGGTCCCGGTCGGTGATCTCGCCGGTCAGCAGGGCCGGGTAGCCGCCGAGCCAGATCCTGCCGTACAGCGCCGCCACGTCGTCGGCCGCGGCGCTCCGATCGCGCTCCGCGAGGCGTTCGGAGGTCGGGAGGAAGGGGCGGATGGCGAGCTCGCGTCCGTCGGACTCCCGGGCGGAGAAGCCGAGGAGCGTCGCGATGGCCACTCGACCGGCGAGCGTCTCCGTGACGCCCTGCATCATCCGGAAGTGCTGGGAGCCGGTCAGCCAGAAGGCTCCAGGCTCCCGAGCCTCGTCGACACGCATCTTGATGTAGGGCAGCAGGTTCGGTGCGTACTGGATCTCGTCGACGAGCACCGGCGGAGGGAAGCGCTGGAAGAAGAGCGCCGGATCCTCCTCGGCCAGCAGGCGCAGCGTCGGATCGTCGAGGCTGACGTAGCGACGCTCGTCCTCGCAGAGGTGGCGGAGCACCGTCGTCTTGCCGACCTGCCGAGGCCCTGTCAGCAGCAGAACGGGGAACTGCACGGATGCCTCCCGCCAGGCGCGCTCCAACGCTCGAGGGTGGTAGGAGGAGGTCATTCGGCTACTTTTGAGTTCTACCTTAAATCAGCCGAAGTTGGTGGGCGGGACAGGACTTGAACCTGCGACCCCTGCCTTGTAAGGGCAACGCTCTACCAGCTGAGCTACCCGCCCACGGACGGGGGTTCTACTCCATCGGTCGGCTGCTTGGGATCCCCGGTATCGTCGCCTCGTGCGACGCCTCCTTCTCGTATCCCTTCTCCTGACCTCCGGCGCCTGCGACCAGGTCGTCGAGGTCGAGCTCGCCCCGCTGGCCCCCGTGCACGACGCCGTCGACGTGTTCACCGGGACCGACAGCCTCGGCTTCGGCGTCGGGTCCGCCTTCCCCGGCCCGGCCCTGCCCTTCGGCATGGCGCGCCCCGGCCCGGACACCCGCGGCGAGACCAGCACCCTGTGGTCCCTCCACTGCTCGGGCTACCGTTGGACGGACCCCTACATCGCCGGCTTCTCCGCCATGCGCCTGCACGGCACCGGCACCCCCGACTACGGCATCGTCGCCCTGCAGCCCGTCGTCGGCTGGGCCGCCCCGAAGCGCACGCAGCGCGAGTACAAGCTCGCCAAGGACTTCGACTCCGAGGTCGCGGGCCCCGGCTGGTACTCCGTCGATCTCGCCACCGACGCTGGCCCCGTCACCGTCGACCTCACCGCCACCCTCCGCACCGGCCTGCACCGCTACACCTTCCCCCCCGACGCCGGTCCCGACGCCGGGGTCCTCCTGGACATCTCCCACGTGCTCCCGGAGATGACCTTCCACGAAGGTGAGCTGACCGACGCCGCGGGCGACGGCTCCACCTGGGAGGGCCGCCTCCACTACAACGGCTCCTACTCCGGCCGACACGGCGGCGAGACGGCGTGGTTCGTGATCCGCTTCGACCGGCCCCCGACCTCGTCCGAGACGTGGACCCCCGAAGACCCCGACGCCGACCCCGACGAGCCTCTCCTCGGGGCCTTCCTCCGCTTCGACACCGCCACCCCCGTCCTCGCCCGGGTCGGCCTCTCCTACGTGGACCTCGACGGCGCGCGCGCGGCCCTCGACACCGAGCTGGGCGACGCGGACTTCGAGGGCACCCGCGCCGCGGCCGAGACCGCCTGGGAGGACGCCCTGTCCGCGTTCCAGGTGGCGGGCGGCGACGAGGCCTCCCGCGCCAACTTCGCCACGTCGGCGTACCACGCGCTGCTCATGCCCACGCTCTTCACGGACGTCGACGGCCGCTACCGCGGCTTCGACGGCGAGATCCACACCGCCGACGGCTGGACCTACTACACCGACTTCTCGCTCTGGGACACGTACCGCACCCTGCACCCCCTGCTGAACTTCGTGGACCCGGCGCGCCAGGTCGACTTCGTCCGCTCCCTCCTCACGATGGGCGAGCAGGGCGACATCGGCCGCGTTCCCCAGTGGCCGCTGGGCACCGGGTATACGAACGGGATGGTCGGCGATCCCGCGCACATCGCCATCGCCGACGCCGTGATCCGCGGACTCGGGGCCGACGTTCTGGACGCCCAGGCGGTGCTCGATCAGCTCCTCGAGTCCGCCACGCTGCGGGACCGGTGGGATCAGTGGGATCCGAAGGGGTGGCTCGCGGCCGACGAAGGCGACGACTCCGTGGCCGTCACGCTCGAGTTCGCCTGGGCCGACGCCGCCCTCGCCGAGCTCGCCGAGTACGTGGGCGACCCCCGCGCCGAAGCCCTGCGCGCGCGCTCGATCGGGTACCGGGAGCTCTTCGACGCGGAGACCGGCTTCCTGCGCCCCCGAAACGCCGACGGCTCCTGGCCCGAGCCGTTCGACCCCCTCCTCACCGGACCCGAGTACGTCGAAGGGAACGCCTGGCACTACTCCTGGATGGCCCCGCACGACGCCGACGGCCTCATCGCCCTGTTCGGCGGACCCGAGCCCTTCGTGGCGAAGCTGGAGCAGTTCTTCCTCGGCGCCCTCGACGACCCGGAGTTCAGCTTCCCCAGCTCGTACTACTGGCACGGCAACGAGCCGAGCATCCACGCGGCCTACCTCTTCGCCCTCGCGGGGCGGCCGGACCTGACCCGCCAGTGGAGCCGGTGGATCGAAGAGACGCGCTACTTCACCGGACCCGACGGTCTCTCGGGGAACGACGACGCGGGCACGCTCGCGGCCTGGTACGTGCTGTCCGCCGCGGGCCTCTACCCCGTCGCCGGCACCCTCGACTACGTCCTCGGCACGCCCCGATTCGAGGCCGTGCGCCTGGGCCGAGGAGACGCCGCGATCACGGTCCGGGACCCCCTCGGCCTGCGTCTGCTCGACCCTCGGGCCCCGGTGGAGCCCACCCTCGACGGCGCCCTCGTCGGACCCACGCTGGGCTGGGCCGAGATCCGCGGCGACCGCACGCTGTTCCTGCACGACCCCGACTGATTCCGAGAGGCGACAGGGATCGTGCCGGGGACGCTTGACACCCGGGGCGGGCGTGCCCTAGAAATCTCCTCCGCACGGCAGCCACGGCGGCCGCGCCCTTTGAAAAGACGACTGCGCTGGGGTGGTAGTTAAGTTGGTTATAACGCCGGCCTGTCACGCCGGAGGCCGCGGGTTCGAGTCCCGTCCATCCCGCCATATCGAGGGTCCGGAAGCAGTCGCTTCCGGGCCCTTCGTCGTTCCGGAGCCGCCTATTCGCAGTACGGACCGCCGAGCGGCTCGGGCGCGACGTTGGTATTGCTCGTCACCGTGTACGCCGACGGCCCGTCGTCGAAGGCGGGCACCGCCCCCGTCATGGGGAGGAAGACGAGCGTGTCCGCGTCCGAGTCGTAGACCGTCGGGACGCTGAAGACCGACCCCGTGTAGCGCACGGTGTCCGAGATGCGGAGCCCCGCGATCTCCCCGTCCCAGTAGTTGCCCGAGGCCGCGTGGCTGGCGCCCCCGACGTACAGCCCCAGGCTCCCGAAGTAGGGCCCGAAGTAGGGGACCGAGGAGTCCCGGAGGATCCCGTCCACGTAGAGCCGGATCTCCCCTGCGCCGCCGTTCGCCGCGGAGTCCCAGACCCGCGCGACGTGGTGCCACGCGCCCCCCAGCATGTTGGACACGCCCGGCAGCTGCGCGCCCGCCGGACCCACGTAGAGCCAGGCCGCGCTGGAGCCGGAGCCGTCGTAGGACGTGACCAGGTAGCCGTCCCCGATCGGCCCGCCCCGCACGTAGGCCTCGAGCGTCATGTCGGGGTGGGGGGAGCCGGGATAGAGCGGGTTCCCCGTCCAGTCCACGACCAGCCCGGCGGGGGCCCCGGTGAAGTCCATGGAGCCGCAGGCCCGCACCTCGATGCTGTCGGTGTCGGACGGGGACGTCGCCGGGCTCGGGTCGTCGTCGCTCGCGGTGACGGTGCACTGCCAGATCTGGTCGTCGACGGTGTGGGCCGCCGGGATGCTGTCTCCGGGGTGGGCCACCGTGGCGACGGGCCCGGTCCAGGGGCCCCCGTCGACCGTCCACGCGAAGTTGTAGGTGAGCGTGTCGTTCGTATCGGAGTCGGTCGACGCGATCAGGATCGTGCAGTCCAGGGGGTCCGCCCCCCCCTCGGCCACGAGCGGCGCGGCCGGAGCGATCTGGATCGTGGGCGCGGTCGGAGTCGCGTTCTGCACGGTGACGGGGCCCGCGGTCATCGAGTTCCCCTGCGTGGTCCCGTCCCACGCGGCGGACGACACGCTGAGCTGGTCCCCCTTGAGGAACAGCTGCGGGTTCAGCGTGGGCGCGACGGCGACCAGGACCGACGTCCCGGCCCGGGTCCGCGTCCAGTTCGTGATCAGCGACACGGTGTCGCCGTCGGGATCCGTCGCGGTGAAGCTCGTCGTCGCCGCGGCGTCGCGGGTGATCGGGCTGTCGACCGTCAGCGACGTGAGCACCGGCGCGCGGTTCGCGACGTTCACCGAGGCCGACATCACCTGGCCCTGGTCCAGGCCGTCGTACGGGGTCACCTCGCACAGGACGGTCGCGCCGGCCGAGTACCCCGAGGACACCGTCGGACCCGCGCCCAGAGAGACGCCGTCCGAGGTCCACTGGAAGGTCGACGAGTCCGGATCGCCGTCCGGATCCACGAACCCGGAGTAGGCGCACGTGAGGAGGGTGTTCACGTAGACGGGCGTGGACGCGGGCGTGACCGTGACGTTCCCGATGGTCGGGGGCGAGTTCACGATCGTCACCGACGCGCTGGTGATCGAGGCGCCCGTCTCCACCCCGTCGTCCGGGGTGCCGACGACGTACACCACGTCGTCGCGAGCGAAGTCCGCGCCCGTGAGCGCGGCGCTCGTGGCCCCCGCGATGAGACCGGCCTGGTTGTGCCACTGCCACTGCATCACGACGGTCTGGTTGTCGACGTCCGAGGTCGTGGCCGAGGCGGTGATCGCGTCGTACTCGTCGGCGGTGCCCGCGGGCGTCGTGACGACGGCGGTGGCCACGGGCGGCGTGTTGAGGGTCGCGCTCGCCGACACCACCGTGTTCCCCGTCACGGTCCCGTCCCAGGCCGTCATCTCGGCGTGGAACACGGAGCCCGGGGGGTAGGTGGTGGCGTCGAACGTCGCGGCCGTCTCGCCCGCCTGCGAGCTCCCGTCCACGAACCACTGGTAGAGGTAGTCCTCGGGGTCCTGGTCGTCGTCCACGAACCCGATGCCGAGGGCGGTGTAGACGGTCGTAGCGACGCCGAAGGGCGGGTCGATGTACCCGCTCTGCACGCTGGGGGCGCTGTTGATGATCGTGGCCGTCGCGGTGTCCGGCGGGCTGCTGCCGATGCCGTCCCCCGCCGTCACCGACACCTCCCACACCTCGCCCTTCGTGGTCGCCGACGCGGGCAGGGTGTGCAGGCCGTTGTAGGCGGGCTTCGCCACGCCGTCCGCCGACCACGCGTAGTCGTACACCGGGATGTCGCCGTCGACGTCGGTCGAGGGCGTGTCGATCGACACCACCAGAGGCTGCGAGGTCAGGGCCGGGTCGGGCGCGAGGCTGACGGCCGGCGTCGTGGGCGTGCCGTTGACGACGATCGGCAGAACCTTGGAGGCCGACCAGCCGCTCGAGTCGAAGACCTCGGCCGTGACGACGTGCAGCCCCGGGGTCAACCCGCTCATCGGGAGCTCGGTCTCGCCCGAGGCCACGGCGAAGGACGTGCCCAGCAACCCGTCGACGTCCGAGGTCCAGTCCACGGACATCGTGGTCTCGTCGTCTTCGGCGTCGTAGACGATCGCCTCGAAGGGCACGACGTCCACGTCGTTCCACACCGAGTGGCGGTCCGGCGCCGTGATCAGGAGCCCGGGGGGCCGGCTGCGGATCAGCTCGACGCTCACGGAGCAGTCCGCCCCGCCGTCGTCCACGGCGGTGAGGGTGAGGGTGTGCACGCCCGTCGAGGGCGCGTCGGAGCTCCAGGAGACCGCCCCGTCGGCCGCGGGCTCGAGGTCCGCCAGGGGGCCGTCGATGCTCGACGTAAGGGTGGTCACGAGCTCGGCCGCGGGCGTCTGATCGTCGCCGACGGTCCCCTCGAAGACGACCGTGGCTTCGTCGGTGATCACCTCCCCGTCGGCGGGCACGGTGATGGCGCACGTGGGCGGCACGTTGGGGGGACGCACGGCGAATACGACCTCGGCGGACCCCACGAGCCCGACGGAGTCGACGGCCTCGATGACCAGCGTGTGGCTCCCCGCCGCGAGCGTGAGCGCCGTGGACCAGTCGCCCGCGTCGTCCAGCACGGGCGTCGCGACCTCCGCTCCGGCCCCGTCCGTGAGCGCGACCGAGAGGAGGTCCGCGACCGCGTCCTCGGCGTCCTCGACGTGCACCGCGACGGGCACGTCCACGCCCTCGTAGTAGACGCCGTCGGCCACCGGGGACGTGAACGAGACGGCGGGCGCGGAGTTCGCCCGGACCACGACCGCGACCGAGGCCGTCCCCGCCGCGCCCTCGGCGTCGACGACGCTCAACACGACGTCGTGCGCGCCCACCGCGAGCGCGCTCCAGGGGGCGGTTGTGGTGCCGTCGACCAGGGGACCGGACGCGAGCTCGGTCTCGCCCGCGGTCCACGTCGCCACCAGCTCGGCGGCGGCGGTGGTGTCGTCGGTGGCGCTGCCCAGGAACTCGATCGCCGCGCCCTCGAGCGCCGAGAAGCCGGCCTCCGGCGCGTCGATCACGACCACGGGGGCCTGGTTCTCGACCTGTTCGGTGGGACAGCCCAGGAGCGTCATGCATCCCAGGAGAGCGACTGTCCGTCTCGTCGTCATGTCGACCTCGCTAGCTGAAGAAGCCCTTCTTCTTGGCCGCCGTGCCGGAGTTGCCCGCGCGGAGCGACCACGGCGGTGGGTCCTTCTGCGACTTCTGCGTAGCCGTGGATCCGGCGCGCCGCAAGGACTGCGCGGGCGCCCCGCCCTGGTTCGGGGGCATCTGCTGGGTGGTCTTCGCCGCGGGGGAACCGGCCCCCCGAGCCACCGGGGGCGGCATCATGTCGAACCCGCGCTTGCGGAGCTCCCGCTCGATCGAGTCCTTCTCCACGGCCTTCTTGTAGGCCTCCTCGGCGTCCACCTTCCGGTCGTCGACGAGCGCGAGCAGCGCGGAGTTGAGCTCGACCATCCCCAGCTTCCCGCCGGTCTGCATGGCCAACGGGATCTGGTGGGTCTTCCCGTCGCGGATGTTCGCGGCGACGGCGGTGTTGTTGATCAGCACCTCCATGGCGGCCACCCGGCCCCCGCCGATCTTCCGCAACAGGGTCTGGGAGACGACGCCCCGGAGCGTGCCCGCGAGCATCACGCGGATCTGCTCCTGCTGCTCGGGGGGGAACTGGTCCACGATCCGGTCGACCGTCTGGTGGGCGGTGGTGGTGTGGAGCGTCCCGAAGACGAGGTGCCCCGTCTCGGCCATCTCCAGCGCGATGGCGACCGTCTCGAGGTCCCGCAGCTCGCCCACGAGGATGATGTCGGGATCCTCGCGCAGCGCCGCGCGCAGCGCCTTCTTGAAGGACTCGGTGTGGTTGCCGACCTCGCGCTGGTTGATGAGGCAGCGCTTGTTCGGGTGCACGAACTCGACCGGGTCCTCGATCGTGATGATGTGCTCGTCCCGCGTGCGGTTGATGTAGTCGATCATCGCGCACAGCGTCGTCGACTTGCCGCTGCCGGTGGGCCCGGTCACCAGGACGAGGCCCTTGTTGAGCGCGCACAGCTTGAGGATCGCGGGCGAGAGGCCCAGCTTCTCGGCGGTGAGGATCTCGCTGGGGATCACCCGGAAGACGGCGCCGGGGCCGCGCAGATCCTGGAAGTAGTTCGACCGGAACCGCGCCAGGCCCTCGATCTCGTACGCGAAGTCGGCGTCGCCGGTCTCCTGGAACTCGCGCCAGGAGTCTTCGTCGCAGATCTCCTTGAGGAGCGGGACCATCCCGTCGGGGGTGATCGCGTCCATGGGGAGCGCCGTCATCGCCCCGTCCACCCGCAGCCGGGGGGCTTCGTCGGAGGTGAGGTGCATGTCCGAGGCACCGCGCTTGACCATCTCGTGGAACAGCTTGTCGAGGCGCGCCATGGCTCAACCCTCCCCTTCGGTCGAGGCGTCGGGGCCGCAGACCAGCTCGTTGATCGCGTGGAACGGGACCAGGTGCAGGTGACCGTCCGGGGTCCGGAGCCACAGAGTGATCGCTCCGGCGTCCTGATCGGCGCGGACGAGCCGACCCCGGAGGTGACGCTCGCCGCGGAGGTGAATGTCGACCTCCGCCCCCGAGGTCACGAGCTCCCGCATCGAGAGCTGCGCCGCCCCGGACACCTCGATGCCCCACGCCATCGAGTCCTTGAGCGCGTCGTTGGTGGTGCGCAGGCGCTCCATCATCATCGCCGCGAGGCGCCCCATGATCAGCAAGCCCTCCGCGGGGTTGCCGAGCATGAACTCCCGCAGCAGGCCCGCGTCGAGGACGAGCAACTGTGTCTCGCCGACCGCCGTGGCGCTCGCGGAGCGGACGTCGCGATCGATGATCGCCGCCTCCCCGAACATGGCCCCCGGGCCCAGCTCGGCGAGGGTGCGGCCCGCGTCCAGGGAGATCATGTGGTGGATGCGGATCGTCCCGTCGACGACCACGTAGACCTCATCCCCCCCGTCCCCCTCCGCGAACAGCGCCTCGCCCGCGTGCAGCGTGACGGATTGGGCGGACATGGCCACGGCTTCCAGCTGCGGCTTCGACAAGAACGAGAACAGATCCAGCTCGGAGAGCAATTCGACCGACACACCACCTCCCGGGTCGAGGCGGAGGATAGCCCGCCGCTACTGCCCGGTGCACTCGTGCGTGATGGTCAGCAGATCGTAGTCGGCCAAGCCCGGGCAGTCCTCCGCTTCGAGGAGGATGGTGTAGGTCGTCGTGGCGGTCGCGCCGACGCCCGTGGGGGCCGTCGTGGTCAGGGTGGCGACGGGGTTCGGTCCGGTGGTGCTGCTGAAGACGACCCCGCCGCTCCCGGCCACGGTGAACCACGTGTACGTCAGGGCGTCTCCGTCGGGGTCGGTGGACGCCGTCGCGTCGAGGGTCGTCGAGACCCCGGTGCAGGCGCCGCAGATGACCACCCCGTAGGAGTTGGTGGTGCAGGTCACGGTGTCCGTCAGCACGATGTCCGGCCCCGCGTTCGCCGTCGGCTGGCCGTTCGTGGGGCGGGGGTCGACGGTCACGGCCAGGGAGGCCGTGTCGGTGGTGCCCAGGGCGTCGGTGATGGTCAGGTCGAAGTCGTACTGACCCGTGATGTCGGGGGTGAACGTGGTGGACGGCGCCAACGGAGAGGCGATGCTCGACTGCCCGACGGTCGAGCCCGCGGGCGCGCCCGTGGAGAGCCACGCGTGGTTGATGATCGCGGTCCCGATCGGGTTGTACGAGCCGGAGCCGTCGATGAGGACGGGGTCGCACACCCAGGCGGGGACACCGTGCACGGCCACGGCCACGGGGAGGACGTTGTCGACGGTCCCGTCGCAGTCGTTGTCCACGCCGTCGAGCACCTCGGGGGCGCCCGGAAAGACGACCGGCGAGTTGTCGTCGCAGTCGCCGTCGCACAGCCGGAAGCCGTCCTGATCGGTGTCGGCCTCGGTGGCGGCGGGCGGCGTCCCGTCGCAGTCGGTGTCGAGGCCGTCGCACAGCTCCGCGGCCCCCGGATTCACCACGGGGTCGCCGTCGTCGCAGTCGCCGTCGCAGACGAACCAGGTGTCCAGGTCCAGGTCGACCTCCGCGACCGGGATCGTGCCGTCGCAGTCGTTGTCCACGCCGTCGCACACCTCGGGGTTGCCGGGGAAGGCGGTGGGGTCGGTGTCGTCGCAGTCGCCGGCGCAGATCGGGAACCCGTCGAGATCGTCGTCCGTCTCGCCCGCGAGCGTGCTGCCGTCGCAGTCGGTGTCGAAGCCGTCGCAGATCTCCGTCGCGCCGGGGTTCACCGTCGGCTCGAGGTCCTCGCAGTCGCCCGCGCACGTCGTATACCCGTCGGCGTCGTTGTCGAAGCCCTCGTCGATAGAGAGGTCGCAGTTGTTGTCCACGCCGTCGCACAGCTCCGGCAGGCCCGGGTTCACGGTCGCGTCGAAGTCGTCGCAGTCGCCGTCGCACGTGCGCCAGCCGTCCGCGTCCGCGTCGAACCCCTCGTCCGCGAACCCGTCGCAGTCCTGGTCGAGGCCGTCGCACAGCTCGGTGGCCCCCGGCCCGATCGCCGGATCGTTGTCGTCGCAGTCGCCGCTGCAGGCCATCACGTTGTCGTTGTCGAGGTCGACCTCGTCGGGGCGCAGGACGCCGTCGCAGTTGTCGTCGACGTTGTTGCAGAGCTCCGTCTGCTGGGGATGGACGACGGGGCTGGTGTCGTCGCAGTCGCCGTCGCAGATGCGGTGGGTGTCGCCGTCCTCGTCGACCTCGTCGACGCCCGGCGCGCCGTCGCAGTCGTCGTCCAGCCCGTTGCACAGCTCGGGGGCCGACGGGAACACCGTGGGATCGTCGTCGGCGCAGTCGCCCTCGCACGGCGTCACGCCGTCGATGTCCTGATCGACCTCGTCGGCCCCGGGGGAGCCGTCGCAGTCGTTGTCCAGGCGATCGCAGCGCTCCTCGTTGCCCGGGAACTGGAAGGGATCGGTGTCGTCGCAGTCGCCCTCGCACAGGCGGACGCCGTCGAGGTCTTCGTCGAGCTCGTCCAGGGGGACGACCTCGTCGCAGTCGTTGTCGATCCCGTCGCACAGCTCGGCGGCCCCGGGGAAGACGCTGTCGTCCGTGTCGTCGCAGTCGACCTCGACGGGGAAGTTGTCGCCGTCCTCGTCCACCACCGCGGCGGGCGGCGGCGTCTCCTCGACCTCGCGCCGGTCGCCCGGGCAGGCGCCCAGCAGCAAGACGGCGGCGCACGCGGCGAACCCTCGAATCATCGACATCATCGACCTCCCACGAACCCGGCCGAGCCAGTATCCACCGATCCCGGCCGCTCCACTCGGGACCCGCCATGCACGACCGGCGCCGGCGCCGCCGGGCGAACCGGGGGATTCCCACGATAACGTGGGGTCATGGGCGTCGTCCGAGCCACCTCGACCGAGCTCCTCAAGCGCCTCGAACCCGACGAGGTGACGCAGCGCGTGGTGCGCATCCCGCCCGCCGCGACGCTCTTCCCGCCCCCGGATCGCCTGTTCGACGTGTGGCACGACGGCCTGCCCTGGGCGTCGAAGATCCGCGCCGAGCCGTGCACGTGCGGGCGTCCGCCGGGCCCGCATCGCCATCGATTCCTCGAGGGCGGCGAGCTCCACGCGGGGCTCCGGTGGCGGGTCGGCGCAGAGCTGCGATTCCGGCGGGACGGCGGCCGGATCGTCGTCACGGGCGACCTGGAGGGTTGATGGGGAGGCGCGCGTTGCTGGTGGTGCTGCTGTGGATCCCGTTCGCGGCCTACCTGGCCGCGTTCTGGCCCGGCGTGATGACCTACGACTCCCTGTCGCAGTGGGCGCAGGCCGTGGGGCGGCTGCCCTGGACCGACGTGCACCCGGCGCTGTCCACCACCGGGTTCTGGGTCGCCGCCCGGCTGGGCTCGCCCGCGGTCCTCGCGGTCGTCCACTCCCTCTTCCTGACCTGGGCGATCGTCGCCTTCCTGCGCGGCGTCTCCCACCTGGGCGCGCCGACGTGGGCCGTCCTCACCGCGGGGGCGGCGATCCTCCTCGCCCCGTCCGTGGGCCTGTTCTCGGTCACGCTGTGGAAGGACGTCCCCTTCACGGCCGCCGTGCTGATGCTCGGCAGCGAGGTGCTGCGGATGATGGCGGTGCGCCTCCGCCTGCTCGGGGACGACACGCCGGGGGCGCAGCTGATCGCCCTGCGCGCCCTCTTCCTGCGGGCGGTCGTCTGGGCCTCGCTCGCGGCGCTGCTCCGCCAGAACGGGGTCGTCGTCGCGACGCTCGTGATGGTCGCGACGGCGATCGGCTTCCCGCGGCTGCGGCGCCGGGCGGCCCTCGCGGCGCTGCTCCTCCCCGTCGGCTTCCTGGTCGTCCGGTTCGCGGTCCTGCCGGGCCTCGGGGTGGCCCCGGCGAAGCAGTCGGTGCTGCAGGTCACGATCGCCCACGAGGTCGCGGCGTACGTCCGCCACGCGCCCCACCAGCTGACGGCCGAGGACTGGGCGATCGTCGAGTCGATCGGGGCCCGGGGCGCCTGGGCCGCCGGGTACGACTGTCGGTCGGCGCACCCGCTGCTCGAGACCGGGGGCTTCCGCCCCGGCGCCATCGACCAGTTTCCGGACGTCCTCCCCCGGCTGTGGCGGGTCCTGGTCGTGCGATCGCCCGGGACCGCGATCCGGCACCGGATCTGCGCATCCGAGCTCGCGTGGCACCCCTTCGGCGTCGCGAACACGTGGTTCTTCACCGCCGGGCGGGCCATCGAACGGAACATCTTCGGGCTGAGGTCCGCGCCGCTGCACGACGGGCTCGACGAGTGGCTCAACGAGGCGGTGTCGCTCACCGAGCTGCGGGGGCTGCGTCCCTTCTTCTGGCGGGCCCCGATCTGGATCGGGCTCGCGCTCATCGTCCTCACGCGCGAAGCCGTGCGACGACGGCGACCGCTCTGGCTCGTCGCAGCCGCCCCGCTCGTCGCCCAGCAGGCGGCGATCGTCCTCGCCAACCCCGGTCAGGACGCCCGCTACATGGCGGCCGCGGGGATCGCCGGCTTCCTGCTGTGGCCGCTGGCGTTCCGGGAGCCCACCGAGGACTCGGTGCGATCGACGTCCGTGGACCCCGAGGGGGACGCGCCGAAGCCTAAGCGTCGTCCGTGGAGGCCCGGAACGCCGCCAGCTGAGCCGCTGTGGCCGGCTTCTGGTGATTCGCCTTGAACTGCGCGTACGGCATTCCGTAGACGATCTCGCGGGCCTGCTCGTACTCGAGCTCCAGGCCGCGCTCCTCGGCCGCGGCGCGATACCACTTGCTCAGGCAGTTGCGGCAGAAGCCGGCGAGGATCATCAGGTCGATGTTCTGCACGTCCGTGCGCTCGCGGAAGTGAGCGACGAGGCGGCGAAACGCGGCGGCCTCCAGCTCGGTGCGGACGGCGGGGTCGAGATCGGGGGGGTGGGTCGAGGGGAAGTCGGACATGGCCGGTATCCTCGGTCGCATGACCGACTCCGTCCAGGATCGCTTCGCGCCCCACAACACCTGCTTCGGCTGCGGCCCGTCGAACCCCGAGGGGCTGCGCATCCGGAGCACGCTCGCCGCCGACGGCGAGCTGCTGTGCGACTGGACCCCGGAGGACCACCACGAGGCGTTCCCGGGGATGCTCAACGGGGGGATCATCGGCGCGCTGCTCGACTGCCACTGCAACTGGGCGGCGTGCATGCACCTGATGACCCGCGACGGGCTCGACTCGCCCCCCTGCACGGTCACGGCGAAGTACGAGATCAAGCTGAGGCGGCCCACGCCGTCGACGGCGCCGGTCCACCTCCGGGCGTGGATCGACCGCAGCGAAGGCCCGAAGGTGAACGTCGCGGCCGAGCTCACGAGCGGGGGGGAGGTCTGCGCGACCTGCACCGGCCTGTTCGTGGCCGTGGAGCCGGGGCACCCCGCCTACCACCGCTGGTAGGCTCGCGGTCCTCGAAGGGGAGGCCGGATGCGCGTCGAAGTTCGAATCGATCACCTGCGGGCCCTGCACGCCGGGGAAGCCCGCGCCGAGCCCTACATCTGGCCGTTCTTCTTCAAGGTCGACTCGCACCTGTTCGGCGAAGCGGCGGGCCGAGGCCGGGCGGGGGACCCGTCCTTCGATGCGCCCGGGGGCGAGCACGGGAACCTGCCCCCGATGCAGACGGGCGAGATGGTGGCCGTCGATCTCGGCTGGAGCACCACGCTCGTGGACGGCGACGACCTCCTGCTGCACCGCCACGCCGTCGTGGGGATCGGGGCCGTGCTCTTCGAAGAGGACCTGACCCCGCGCGACGCGACGGTGCGGAAGGCCTACGCGGCCTGGACCGGGACGATGGAGAACCGCATCCGCGCGGCCGTGAAGCGCCGGGTGGAGGCGGCCGTCCTGGGCGCGCCGTACTCGTTCGCCGTGCGGACCGACCGCGATCGAGCCGAGGCGCTGGCGTTCGACCCCATCGCGCTGGAAGCGGAGCTGACGAAGAAGATGCCCCACGTGCATCGAGGCCTGCTCCTCGACGCGGACGACTTCATCGGCGCGATGGTGTGGTGCGCATCGGCGGCCGAACTGGTCGCCGTGCCCCACATCGAGTTCAAGAAGCTCTGGACGCCGACCACGGGGTCCGAGGAGGGGTCCTGGGAGCTGTTCGTCTCGGCCCGCCAGGCCTGAGGAGGCGCCGTTTCCTCCCGGGTCCGGCTCGCGGACCTCACCACCCTCGGCGTCGGCGGCCCGGCCCGGGTCTTCGACGTGGCGAGCGTCGATGAGCTGCGGTCGATCCTCGAGACCGAGGCCGTGGTCCGGGTGCTCGGCGGAGGCTCCAACCTGCTCGTGGCCGACGAAGGCTTCGACGGCGCCCTCGTGCGGTGGGCCGACGACGACGTCGCGTTCCACGATCGGGGCTGCGGCGACATCGTCGTGGAGGCGGCCGCGGGGGCGAGCTGGGACGAGCTGGTGGAGGACGCGGGGGCGCGGGGCTTCGCCGGGATCGCGTGCCTGAGCGGCATCCCGGGGCTCGTCGGCGCGGCGCCGATCCAGAACATCGGCGCCTACGGCCAGGAGATCGCCGAGGTCGTGACGACGGTCACGGCGGTCGACGTCACGGACGGGACGGTCCACGAGCTGGGAGCCGGGGACTGCGGGTTCGGCTACCGCCACAGCCGCTTCAAGGCCGAGGCCGGGCGCTGGGTCGTGACCTCGGTGCGGCTCCACCTCCGGCGCGGGGGCCGCCCCGCGGTGCGCTACCCCGGGCTGCGGAAGGAGCTCGACGCGCGCGTCCCCGACGGCCGCCAGGCGACGCTGCAGGACGTCCGGGACGTGGTGCTCGCGGTGCGCGCGAGCAAGTCGATGGTGCTCTCGCCCACGGACCCCAACCGCCGCAGCGCGGGGTCGTTCTTCACCAACCCGATCGTCGAGCCCGGCGTGGCCGACGCGATCCGCACCGACGAGCCGATGCCGCGGTACCCCACCGACGACGGCCGCACGAAGCTGTCCGCCGCCTGGCTGATCGAGCGCGCGGGCTTCCCCAAGGGCTGGGGAGACGGGCCCGCGGGCCTGTCCACGAACCACTGCCTGGCCCTCGTGAACCGCGGCGGCGCGACGGCCGCCGACCTCATCGCGCTGGCGGGTGTGATCCGCCGCGGCGTCCGCGATACCTTCGGGGTCGTGCTCGCCCCCGAGCCCGTCTTCCTGGGCTTCGACCGTACCGTCGACGAGCTGCTGGACGGACCTCCATGAAGCGAAGCGAGAAGGCCGCGAAGATCGTCGACATCCTCGAGCGGCTGTACCCCGAAGTCCCCATCCCTCTCGACCACGAGACGCCGTTTCAGCTGCTCGTGGCCGTGGCGTTGTCCGCCCAGACGACCGACAAGAAGGTCAACGAGGTGACGCCGAAGCTGTTCGAGGTCGCGGGCACGCCCGAGGCGATGGCGACGCTCTCGCTGGACGAGGTGCGGGAGCTGATCGCGCAGATCGGCCTCACGAACATGAAGGCCAAGGCGCTGTTCGGCATGAGCCGCATCATCAGCAGCGAGCACGGCGGCGAGGTGCCGCGCACGTTCGAGGGGCTCGAGGCGCTGCCCGGGGTCGGCCACAAGACCGCGTCGGTCGTCATGGCGCAGGCGTTCGGGGTGCCCGCCTTCCCCGTGGACACCCACATCCACCGCCTCGCGGCGCGCTGGGGGCTGAGCAGCGGCAAGAACGTGGCGACGACGGAGAAGGACCTCAAGAAGGCCTTCGACCGGAGCCTCTGGAACAAGCTCCACCTGCAGATCATCTACTTCGGCCGCGAGTACTGCCCCGCGCAGCACCACGACCTCGCCGACTGCCTCATCTGCGGCTGGGCGGCGAGCAAGAAGCGCATCGCCGAGGAGGCGCGGGAGCGGGCGAAGCGCAAGAGGGCGCGCAGCGAGCGCGCGAAGAGGTAGCTACTCGGCCTTGTGCCAGCCGTCGTACTTGGCGGCCGGCTCCGGCCCCGCGAACACCTGGATCGCCACGAGCCGCTCGGCCCCGTTGGTGTAGTGCACCTCGGCGTTCGCGGGCATGTAGACGGTCGATCCGGGCTTGAGCGCGTGCTCCACGCCGTCGATCGAGATCGTGCCGGTGCCCTCGAGCACGTGGATGTACTCCTCCGTGGCGTCCCGATGCACGGGGACCTTGCCCCCCGCGTCGAGCTCCAGCTTGCCCACGAACGCGTTGTCGCCCCGGGCGAGGAAGGTGATCTTCGCCTTCTTGCTCTCGGGGCTCCGGGCCTCCGCGTCTTCGATGTGCACGACCGTCGCGGGCGGGGCGGCCCAGGCGTACAGGGCGGCGCCCGCGACGGCCGCGGCGAGGAGGGCGGGGATGCGCTTCATGTCAGCCCCGGCGACGGCGGACGGCGAGGAGCCCGAAGAGGCCGACGAGCCACGGACCGATCTGCGCGGGGACGAAGTTGTCCTGGCAGCCGCAGTTGTTGTCGTCGGGCCCCTCGTCGAGGGTGTCGACCGTGAACGCCCCCGGCAGGGAGTTGGACCCGGCCGAGGTCGTGACCGTGATCTCGTAGGGCACGGCGTCGGCGGGCAGGGTCCGCGGCACCGTCGCGTCGAGCCTCTCGCTGGAGACGAGGTTCACGTTGCCCATCGCGAAGCCCCCGATGAACGCCGACGCCGTCTCGTCGAAGCCCGTGCCCTGGATGGCGACCACCGTGTCCACGCCCTCGAAGGCGCGGTTGGGGGTGACGCTGAGCACGATCGGGCCCTCGGACACGTCGTCGTCGTCGGTCGCGTCGTCGTCGTCCGTGCCCACGTCGTCGTCGTCGGCCGCGTCGTCGTCGTCGTCGCCCGGCGGGTCGAGCCAGTTGATGGGCTGATCCGTCACGCGGATCGCCCAGTCGCCGCCCGCCGTGGAGTCGACCCAGCGCAGGGTGCTGCGATCGAAGTCGCAGGGGTCTTCGAGGTTCAGACTGAAGCCCGCCTGGACCCAGTTGTCGCCCGACTGGCCCCCGTCCACCGCGACGTCGTGGATCGGGCCGTGGCCGACCCCCGGGCGCAGCTCCGTCTGGCTCTCCTTGCCGTAGTTGTAACAAAAGGCCACGGAGAACTCTTCGCCCGCGGCGATGGTCGGCGGGGTCACCTGGGACTGGGCCACCTGGACCTCGAGCAGCTCCGTGCCGTTGGACTGCAGCGGCAGGAAGATCCCGATGGACTCGAGCCCCTGTCCGTCGATGAACGGGGTGCCCGGCCCGAGCGCGCTGGGCCCCTGGAGGATGTAGAAGTCGAAGTAGATGTCCAGCGGCTGCAGCGAGCCGTAGAGCATGTAGATGTAGTTCGCGTTGAACTCGGCGGGCGCCGTGAACGTGGACCCGAAGCACTCGAACTCGCAGAAGCACGGGCACACGGCCTGCTCGGCGGGGTTCGTATCCAGGATCGACCAGTCCATCGAGTCGTTCTGGGCGATCACCTGCGCCGACGCCGGCGCGGCGACCCCGAGGCCGAGGAGTACGAGGGAGGCGGGGAGGATCCGGCGCAGGGCGTGTGGCATGGCGTCAGTTTAGAGCACGCTACGATGGGCGCGGGGGAACCGGAGCGCCCGTGTCGCTGGAACTGATCGCCGCCGCCTCGCTCGTCGTCTCCGGGACGGTCACGTCGGTGGTGGTGGAGCCGCCTGCGGCGCCCCGCGTCACGGACCTGGGCAGCACGCGGGTGGTGCTCGACACCGCCGCCGGGCCCATCGCCTTTCGCGTGCCCGGCGACAACGGCGAACGCGTCCTCGTGGCCGGCGTGCCCGGCTTCGACGTCGGCTCGGAGTGGCGCGTCGAGCTGGTCGACGGCGCCCGGGACCTCGTGCCCCGGGGCCTGGGACGCGGGCTCACGCGCCTGTCCGACGGACCGCGCTGGAACGTGAACAACACCTCGTTCCCCGACTCCCAGCTCCCCCTCGTGTGGCGCCTCGTCGTGCCGGGATCGACCGACCTCGGCGTCGAGGCGACCGAGGCGGCGCTCGACCTCGCCCTCGCCCAGTGGAACGAGGTCGGCTGCAGCGACTTCGAGTTCGCCCGCGGAGACTCCTACGAAGGCGACGAGGTCGTCTTCGGCGACAGCTGGGTCCGCTGGGAGGAGGAGGTCTGGGAGCAGGACCCCCGGATCGCCGGGGTCACCGCGATCGTCTTCGGAGACGTGGACGGCGAGGTCGTGCCCATCGCCGCCGGCATGACGTTCAACGGCGTGGACTGGCGCTGGGTGAGCGGCCCGGGGAACGCCTACCTCGCGGTCCCCGAGGTGAACATCGACTCGGTCGTGGCCCACGAGATGGGGCACTCCACGGGCCTCGCCCACGAGGTCGACCTCGCAGCGTCGACGATGTTCTACGCGTACCTCGGCGGCGACTGGCAGGCCACCCTCGCGGGCGACGACCGCCGCGGCCTGTGCGAGCTGTACGGCAACGGCGAGGACGAGTGCGCCGAGGACGAGGACTGCGCCGACCTCGGGAGCGACCTCTTCTGCGCCGAGATCGACGGCATCCGCGTGTGCGACGAGCCGCGGGACGGGGTGGGAGCGGACTGCTCGGTCGAGGACCTCAACTGCGGCGGCTACTGCGTCCTGGACCGCCTGGCCGAGGGCGCGGGGTACTGCTCGGTCGCGTGCGAGGCGGGCGACTGCCCGGACGGGTTCGTCTGCGGACTCACGGACGACACCCGCATCCCGCTGGGCGACGGCGTGGCGCTCTGCGTCCCCTTCGATCCGCCGGGGGACGACGACGACGACGACGACGACGACGACGGATCCGAATGTTCCGGTTGTGAAGGAGGCGCCGCGGTCCTACCCATCATCGCGCTGGCGGGTTGGGGACCTCGCCGACGGAGGAGCCGCCACCACCCATGAGACCGCCGCCCGAGCCGCGCATGGAGTTCTCCGCCCTGTGGGAGCGCCTGAACGACGACGACGCCCTCGAGTCGCTCTCGCTGGAGCCGTCGGTCACGATGCGGCCGGACTGCGAGGTGGCGTCGACCGACCTCGATCTTCCACCGCTGGTGGGGGACGCCACGCACGTCGAGCTGCTGGAGCTGCTGGGCAAGGGCGGCATGGGGCAGGTGCACCTGGGCCAGCAGAGCGCGGCCCGGCGCGACGTCGCCGTCAAGGTCCTGCGGCCGGACACCAAGGGACCGTCGCAGGCCCGCGCGCTGCTCCGAGAGGCCCTGATCCACGCGCGCCTCGAGCACCCCAACATCGTGCCCGTGCACATGGTCTGCGCCGACGACGACGGCCACCCCGTCATCGTCATGAAGAAGGTCGAGGGCACGGCCTGGATCGAGCTGCTGCGCGACGCGAGCCACCCCGCCCACCCCGAAGAAGACCGGCTCGCCGGCCACCTGAACATCCTCATGCAGGTCTGCCGCGCGGCTCACTACGCCCACAGCCGCGGCATCGTCCACCGGGACATCAAGCCGCACAACGTCATGATCGGCGAGTTCGGCGAGGTCTACGTGCTGGACTGGGGGCTCGCGCTGCCCATCTCCGACGAAGCCTCGGCGGGCCTGCCCGCCCTGACCAACGCGACCACCGTGTCCGGCACGCCGTCGTACATGGCCCCCGAGATGCTCGAGCCCGCGCCCTGGCGGGTCGACCGCCGCACCGACGTGTACCTGCTGGGCGCGGTCCTGCACCACATCCTGACGGGGCGCCCGCGCCACGCCGGGTCGACCGTCCAGGAGATGCTCAAGGCGGTCTATCACTCCGAGAAGGTGGTCTTCGACCCCGCCGTCCCGGGGGAGCTCGCCTCCATCTGCAACCGGGCGACGCACGCCGCGAAGTCGAAGCGCTACGACTCCGCGGACGAGCTGCGACGGGCGATCGCGGACTTCCTCACCCACCGGGAGTCGGCCCGGCTCGAGGCCGCCGCGTTCGAGCGTCTGTACGCCCTGGAGCGTTCCCTGGCGCAGCCCCGCGGCGACCGCGACGACGCCGCGACCTACCGCGCCGCCGAGGAGGCTCGATTCGGGTTCCGGGCGGCGCTCGACGCGTGGCCGGACAACGCCGACGCCCGCGTGGGCCTGGACGCGACCCTCAGCACCATGATCGGGTGGGCGCTGTCGGCCGGGAACCTGCAGAGCGCGCAGCTGCTGTACGGCGAGCTGCAGGAGAAGGACCCGCGCCTCGAGCGTCGGATCCAGAAGCACCTCAAGCGTCGGGACGATCGCAACGAGGAGCTCCAGACGCTGCGCCAGGAGGCCCTGGACTTCGACCCCTCCACCGCTCGCAAGGCGCGTGGCCGCATGGGCATCGGGCTCGCGCTGCTGTGGCTGGTGGTGCCCGCGGTCGTGCACTTCCTCACCGCGAGCGGCCGCCTCGAGTACACCTACGAGCTCTCCCACATCTCCCAGGGGGGCGCGTGGCTGATCACCGTCGCGCTCGTCGTGGCGTTTCGAAAGACGCTGTTCCTGGGCAAGGTCAATCGCCGCCTCATGTTCGCGCTGCTGGCGATGATCCCCGCGATGGGGCTGGCCGTGCTCGTGACCCGGAGCATCGGGCTCACCCCCATGGAGTCGGTGGCGACGCGCACGGTCGCGCTCGCCGGGGCCTGCGCCGTGATGGGCATCGCCATCGACGTGCGCCTGTGGGGGGCGGCGGCGGCGTACGCGATGGCGGCGGCGCTCAGCGCGCTGCGACCGGACCTCGCGCTCCTGCTCCAAGCGCTGGGGAACCTCGCCGCCCTCGCGTCCGTCGGCGTCGCGTGGACCGTGGGCCGCGACGCCCCCCGCGACGAGCGCCCCGAGCTCCTCCGGGAGACGGCCGACCTCGCCCCGGTGCACGACCCCTACGACTGGCCTCCCACCCCCATGACGACCCGGGCCGTCCCCCGGCGCTGACCGCGCCCGCTACCGCATCAGCTTGTAGCCGTTGTAGCCGAGCGACATCGACAGGTAGTTGCGCGCTTTGGAGTGCAGCCCGCCCTCGAGCTGGGCCAGCACCACGTCCTTGTACCGACCGAGCAGGACGGAGTCGCGGGTGAGGTCCTCGTCCCGCCACCGCTCGCCCGCGACCGCGAGGAGCGTCATCTGGTCGTCGATGAGGCGCAGCGCAGCCGAGGGCGTGCCCGTCTCGATCATCCGCCCCGCCTGCACCAGCGCCGAGCCCGCCCGGAAGCCGAGCAGGTTCTTCTTCACGTCCCGATCGAGCGACGAGACCATGTCGGCCCGCGACGACGCCCGCTCCACCTTCACGACGGTCGTCTCCTCGATGTTCGCCTTCGCGAGCAGGTCCTTCCCCTTGAGCTCCACGGTCGCGAGGGTCTGCGCCGCGCGGCCGGGGGGGACCCGCACCTTGAGCAGGACCACGTGGTGGCGGCCCAGGTGGAAGTTGGGGATCAGGAGCTTGAGCCCGTCCTCCGGCTCTTCCCGGCGGTCCGACGCGATGCCCAGCTCCTCGGCGAGGCGCGCGTCCAGGACCTTCTCGGTAGACCGCGCCTTCGCGGCCGCCTGCCGGTCCAGGACCTCGGCCCCCAGGACCTCCACGATCTCCACGTCGTCGGGCACCCGGATCGTGAGGCGCAGAGCCTGCGCGACGACGTGGCTGAGCTCGTCGACCTCGCGGGTGAGCACGTCCTCGATCAGCTCCGGCGCGCCGATGAAGTGGTAGTTGCCCTGGCCGTCGGCGGCGAGGCTCATCATCAGGTCGGAGTTGAAGTCGAGCCCGACGCCCAGGGCGGTCGTCTCGATGCCCGCCTTGAAGGCGTCGTGCACGATCCGGCGGATCGCGGCGGGCTGGGTGTTTCCGGCCGTCGGCTCGCCGTCCGACAGCACGAGCACCCGACGCACGCCGTCCGACGCCCCCTCCCGCAGGACGCGGTGGGCCGCGGCGAGCCCGTCGTGCAGGTTCGTCGACCCGCCCGCCTCGAGCCCCTCCAGCGCCGCGCGCACGGCGGACCCGTTGTGGAGGCGACGCAGCGGACGGATCACGGTCGCGTTGTCGGCGTAGGTGACGATGCCCACGTGATCGTCGGGCGAGAGCATCTCCAGCAGCTTCAGCGCCGCCATCCGCGCGAAGTGCAGCTTGCCCTCGCCGCTCATGGACCCGGACACGTCCAGGGCCAGCACCAGGCGGAGGGGCGGTCGCCGGGGGAGCTCCTTGTTCGTGGCCTGCACGCCGATCTGCAGGTGCGTCTCCGCCCCGTCGACGGTCACTCGAGCGTGCTCGGTCCCGGTGAAGAGAACGACGGCCCGCTCCGTCGGGACGGGCACCGGCTGGTGGTACTGGGCGGCCAGGGCCTCCAGCTTCACCGTGTCTCCGTCGAGCAGGATGCCGCCGTCGACGAGGGCGGCCATGTGCTCGCGGGCCCCGTAGCCGCCCGAGTAGGAGCTCGACAGGTACCCGTTGCGCGCGACCGGGGCGCCGGACCCTCGCCCCTTGCGCGCGGACGGGGTCGTGATCTGGACGTCCGCGCTCTCACTCCGCCGGCGCTGGATGCGCTTCCGCACCTGGGGCGCGCGGGCCGGACCGGTCGGCATCGGCTCGGCCCGCAGCGCGAGGATCTCGCCCCCCGCGACCTGAGCCTCCAAGCGGTCCAGCCGCTCGGAGGCCGACTCGGGCGCGGCCATCCGGGCGGTGGTCGTCGAGCCGTACCTCACGCCGGTCACCGACTCCGGGACCGGCCGCGCCGCCTCCACCTGCTCCCGACGGCGCTCCAGGTCTTCGCGGATCTTGTCCTCGATCGCGGTGCGCTCCGCCGACGTGACGTCCCCCGGGGACGGCGCGGGCGTGGCCTCGGCGTCGGCCGCGGGGGGCGAGTCGGAGCCGCCGCACGCGAGCAGGAGCAGGGTCAGGAGAACGGGGAGGGGTTTCTTCATGACGGAGATCTCTCGGCGGCACGAGGTCGGGGACGATGGAGGTCTTCGAGGCGGTCCAGCTCGTCGGCCGCGGCCGCGACCGACCGTGCGGCGGCGGCGAGCTCGTCGCGGGCGACGTCGGCGACCTGCAGCGCGGCGTCGACGTCGCGACCGGAGCGCTCGACGGCGCGGGCGTGGACCTGCTCTTCGAGCTCGCGCACGACGTCGGCGATGCGCTGCAGCCCCGCGAGGGCGGGGTGGTCGTCCCCGGCCACGTGGCGATGTCGGGCGAGGTCGGCGGCCAGCGCGTCGGCGGCGCGCCCGCTCGCGGCGAGGACACGGGTGAGGTAGGCGCTCGCTTCGTCGCCGTCGCGCAGCCGACCCCCGAGCCGGGCGATGCGGGCGGCGATCTCCCGCTGGAGGCGACGCACGCGGGTGTTCCGGCGGCGACGAGCCTCCAGGCCCAGGGGCACCGCGCCCGCCAGGAGCAGGAGCACTCCGCCCCCGATCGGGGCCGCGGCGGCCGTCCACGGAGAGGCCGGCGCCGGACGATGGAGGATCGCCGCGTCGAGCTGCCCGGACAGGGACGCGCGCGCCACCGCGGGGGCGATCAGGAACGCGTCGACGAGGGGGTCGGTGTCGGGCGTGAGCGTCACCGTCCGGCCCGCCCGCAAGGACTCGTAGGTGAGGGTGGCGCGGTCGCCGTCCGCCTCGACGTGCGTGGGGCGGGGCTGCACCCGGACGAGCGGGCGCTCGCCCACCCCGGGCAGCTCCACCCCGCCGATGAGCGCGCCCGCGCCCAGGTCTTCGCCGGTGTGGGCGAAGCGCCACGAGCCCGAGACGACGACCTGCACCTCCCCGGTGGACGCCGGCACCGAGAGCGCCGGGAACGCGCCCGCGTCGGGCTCGATCACCACCTCCTGCGCGGTGCGCAGCGGCGCGCGCTCGGGGGGGTTCGTCGCCGCCGTCACGCCCGCGCCGACGAGCGCGACGCCGCAGACGACCGCGACGGCGGCGGCGGCACGGGGGAGGATCCTCACGGTTTCCATGGTCCGTGGAAGATCGACCCGATCACAAGGGAGAATGTTCCGCATGACGATCGATGCATGGCTCCAGCACCCCACCCCCGGCTTCGTCGGACACCCCATGTTCGCGTCGCTGCGCCGCTGGATGGGCATCCAGGTGGTGCCCGACGCCATCCCCGTCGAGCTCACCCTGGGGGCCATGGACGCCGCGGGGATCGAGCGGGGGTTGCTGTCGGCGTGGTGGGGGCCGCAGGGCCCGCTCATCTCCAACGACGACGTGGCGGGCTGGGTCCGGGGCGCGCCGGACCGCTTCTCGGGCGTCGCGTCCGTCGATCTTCGCCGCCCGATGGAGGGCGTGAGGGAGCTGCGGCGCTGCGTCGAAGAGCTGGGCTTCGTGGGCGTGCGCCAGCTGCCCTGGCTGTGGGAGCTCCCGCCCGACGACCGCCGCTACTACCCCCTGTACGCCGCCTGCATCGACCTCGGCGTGCCCTTCTGCCTGCAGGTGGGCCACGCGGGGCCGCTGCTGCCGTCCGAGCCCGGACGCCCGATCCCGTATCTCGACCGCGTCGCCTGCGAGTTCCCCGAGCTGGTCATCGTCGGCGGTCACATCGGCTACCCGTGGACCGAGGAGATGATCTCCATGGCCCGCAAGTACGAGAACGTCTACATCGACACGTCCGCCTACACGCCCCACCGGTACCCCGCGGCGCTCGTCGACTACATGCGCGGACGGGGCCGCACGAAGGTCCTGTGGGGCAGCAACCACCCCATGATCCCGCCCCCGCGGGCCATGAAGGGCGTGGACGACCTCGGCCTGGACGACGAGGCGAAGTACCTCTTCCTCCACGGCAACGCCGAGCGGGTGTTCAACCTGCCGACGGGGGCCGGCCCCCGCTGAAGTCCCGGCCCTCGACGGCCTCCATCGCCTCCGCGCTCGGCTCGGCCTCCTCGCCGCCCGCGAACGCGTGCGCCATGACGACGTCCTTCGCCGACGCCGCGTCGAGCTTCCGGGCGAGCCACCGCTTCACGGTGCGGTCGCCGTGGAGGAGGGCCTCGCGGAACCGGAGCCGCGACGCGAAGCCCGGGTGCAGGCCCTGCCCGAGGCGTCGCACCGACTTCTGCTCGGGGTTCACGGCCACGCGCATCCACACGATCGGCATGCCGTCTTCGGGGTCCTCGATGCCCGGGGGCCCGAGCCGACCCACGAACGCCTGGGCGTTCTCGCCGGGCCGCGTCGCCGCCGCGAGCTCGTCTTCGCTGGCCAGACCCTCGTCCTCGAGGTCGTCCCGGCTGCAGGGGCCCCAGGCGATCGTGCCGCCGAGGTCGTAGCGCTCGCGGGCGAAGCGCTGGAAGGGCTCCTCCCCGGCGATCCCGACTATAGGACGGAACCCCGGTGTGGCCCCCGTGTCCAACTCGCACGGCGCCCGCTGGAGAATCGATGTCCCCCACCACCCCCGTCTCGCTCCGCAGGCGCTCCGGCACCGGCGACGCCGAGCTGAGCCTGCTCCCCTTCATGAACCTGATGACCCTCCTGATCCCGTTTCTGCTCGTCTCCGCCCACTTCGTCAGCCTCGCCGTCATCGACTCGTCCCTGCCCGGCATCGTGGTGGGCGAGGCGTCCACCGAGGACCCGCTGCTGCTCACCGTGGGCATCACCGACGACGGCTTCCTGCTCCGCGGTAACGCCGAGGGGCTCGCGAAGGACCCGATCCCTCGCCTCCAGGGCGACTGGGACTACGCCGCGCTGACCGAAGCGCTGGAGGTGATCAAGACCGACCACCCCGCCGACGAGGCCGTGATCCTCGCCCCCGAAGACGAGATCGCCTACGACGTCGTCGTCCGCACGATGGACGCCGCTCGGGCGTCGGCCGACCGACTGCTGTTCCCGAGCGTCACCTTCGCGGGCGGCGTGCGCTGATCAGGGCCCCGGAGGCCCCAGGAACAGCCGATGCTCCGCGGCGGGAGCGGAGGGCGTGTCGAGCACGAACCGGAGGTACTCGAAGTCCACGGTCGGCAGCTCCCACGTGACGGTCTCGCCCGTCCGCACGGGGGCCGCGCCGAGGGGCTCGAAGTCGACCGAGTCGTCGGACCGAGCCAGCGTCGGCAGGACCTCGCCCCGCAGACCCGTGAGCTCGATGCGCAGTCCGGCGTCGAAGGCCCCGTCGAGGTCGAAGACGACGCTCGAGATGCGGTTGTAGGCCCACCCTTCGTCCGTGAAGGCCATCGCCGGGCGGTTGTAGGCGCCGTGGATGAGCCAGTTGGCGACCCCCGTGGGGTGGCCTCGATCCCGGAGCAGGCCGAAGCCGCGCAACCCCACCGACGGCGGCCCGTGCAGGACGACGCGCGCGCGCTTCGCCCAGGTGGGCGTCACCGCGCCCCGGAAGTCGTTGCAGTCCCCGTCCCACGGCAGCCTTGAGCTCGACCAGCTCGCGCCGTCCATCGACAGCTGCAGCTCCACGTCGGTCGGCCGCTCGCCGGGGCGCTCGGACCACAGAACGAACCCGGAGACCCGCGGCAGGAGCGCGTGGTCGACCTCGAGGACCGCCGGCGTCGGAGCCGACCACGGGGGGTCGAAGACGAGGTGGCGGGTGAAGTCCACGTCCTCCCCGTCGGCCGTCCTCAGCGTGCGCAGGGGGTCGTCGTAGCGGGCGAAGCGGAGCGCCATCCCGAGCGCTCGGGGATCGCCCGTCACCGAGTGCATCCACGACAGCAGCGACACGTGGAAGCGGTTGTAGTCGAGCCGCGGGGCGATGAGCGGGTGGTCCACCGCCCACTTCGTATACAGCGAGATGAAGCCCGCGTCGAAGGTCTCGATCTCCCGGGACACCGCGGCGAACCCCACGTCCCGGAGCCGGGCGACGTCCGGGGCCCCGGTCCACTCCGCGACCGCGTGCACGCCCGCGACCGTCGCGAGCTGACCGTTGAGGCTCCGGCTGGAGTGGGCGCCGGGCGTGACGGACTCCTCGAACCAAGCGGCCTCCTCGGTGACCCACGTCGCGACGCCGCCGTCGTCCACCGGGACCACCAGGTTCCGCAGCGACTTGGTGGCGGCGTCGAGCCACCGGGGGTCGTCGCTCACGCACCAGGCCGCGATGAACAGCGGCGCCGCCACCCCCTGCGCGTAGCCGGACGTCCACGGCGCCTCGAGCTCGCCCTGGGGGTTGGGGAAGTCGTACGGGAACGCCCAGTGCTCGACGCCCCGGTAGGAGCGAACGAGCGCGTTGCCCCGCAGCCACTCCGCCTGGGCCGTCACGGCCTCGGCCGGGTCCCGGCAGGGCTCGGGGATCTCCGCCGGCGTGCTCCCGAAGAGCATGTCCCCGTAGCGGGCGAGGCCGTACATCGCCACGGTCAAGGGCGTGTACGTGAGGCCCACGCCGCCGTATCGACCCTGGAGGTCGCGCAGGGGCACGCAGTTCTCGTCGAAGCCGCCGAACTCCGGCTCGGCCATGTACCCGATGGTGTGGCGTCGCACGAACGGCACGGAGTCCTGGAGGTCCATGGGGCACTGGATGCTCGCCGGGTCGATCGTCGGCCCCGCGAGCAGCTCGGTCGCCCGGGGCGGCGCCTCGGCCAGCCCCGGCCCGGCGGGGGGGTGACCGCACCAGCCCTCGCGAGGCTCCTCCGCGTAGTCCGCGCACCCGGTGATGAGCGCGCACGCCACGATCAGGGGCCCCGAGCCCCACGAGCTCGCGTATCGATCCGTCTCCATCCCGAGGGGAACCTAGGTGGGCCCGGGACCGGGCGCTAGCGAGTCCGGACGGCCGTCCGGGCCCGCAGCTCGTCCCGGAGCACGCGCATGGTGGCGGCGTCGACGCCGAGCAGGTCCGCGACGATCGAGTCGAGCCTCTCCACGGCGGGCCCCCACCGGGCGTCCGCGTGCAGCTCGCCCACGGGCGGGACGGGCGTCGACGGGAGGGCGTCGAAGGCCTCGGCGAGGGCGGCGAGGGCGGCGGGGGGCGCGCACCGCAGATCCGGGATGCGCATCCGCGCCCGCGCGTCTCGGAGACCGAGCCAGAGGACCCCCTCGCCGAAGTTCACGCGGCCCGTGTACTCCAGCGCGAGGTGCATCCACGTGGAGTTGAAGAGCCCCGCCGTCGCCTCGGGGGCGCCCACGTCGGCCTTCGGCCTCACCGCGTACAGCTGCTGATCGCAGAGCAGCTCCGTGTCGAACAGGGGCTGCCGGAACCGGTCGGCGTACCCCTTGAGCAGGAACTGACGCGCCGACACCCGAGTCCCCAGCTTCGGCGCCCCGCCCGGGTGATGCCGACGGACCCACGCCGCCGCCCCGGGACCCGCCGCCGCGCCCCCGGTGAATACGCGGTCGGGCAGCTGCTCCGCCACCGCCCGGACGCCCCGAGCGCGCTTGGGCGACCGGAACACGGGCTCGAGGGCCGCGGGCTCGATCGTCCGCTGCGCCGCGGGCGGGGGATAGAAGAAGCGGTTGTTGTTCGTGGTGAAGCCTCGACGCACGTCGAACAGGTCGCCCAGCGGCGCGGTCCCGGGGGCGGTGCGTGCCGTCAGGTACGCGTCCGACGCGCGCAGCAGGACCCCCCACGGGCCGTCGGGCAGGGAGCCCTGTCGGACCACCCGGGCGGTGCGCGGCGGCGCGGGCAGGGGCGCGTCGGCGACCGCGAAGTGCACCGGGGATCGCTCCCGCTCGGCCTCGTCGTCGGTCCTCTGGGCCACGAGCACCATCGTGTGGACCTTCGCCCCCGGGAACCACCGCTCCGACGACGACTCGACCAGCCGGCGGATGGCGGCCCGCGACCGCAGCGCCCGCCGAACCGCGGCGCCGTACTCGACGTCGAGCCAAGCGGTCGACAGCACCAGCGCGAGCGTCCCCCCGGGTCGCAGGTGGTCCAGCGCCTTCTCCACGAAGTCGACGTACACGTCCCGCTTGGCCCCGCGGTCGCGCAGGTAGGGCGGGTTGCCGATCACGAGGTCCGCGTCGCCCCGGCCGCGCGCGTCCAGGAACGAGCCCGTCCGCAGGTCCGCGTCGGGCAGCGCGTCGCGGGCGATCGCGAAGGCCCCCGGGTCGGTCTCCCAGCCCCGGAGCCGGAGCGCCCCCCACCGCGCGGCCGCCGCCAGGAGGAACCGCCCGGACCCGCACGCCGGATCCAGCACGGTGCATCCCTCGCCGGGG
Source organism: uncultured Rickettsiales bacterium (assembly GCA_964512225.1). Lineage (GTDB taxonomy): Bacteria > Myxococcota_A > UBA796 > UBA9615 > UBA9615 > CAZEKB01. The sequence continues at coordinate 29,714 of CAZEKB010000015.1, forward strand.
CGGACGGCGATGTCCTCGAGCCGATCGAAGACGAACCGGATGAGGGGCTCGGGGGTGAAGTACTGGCCGCGCGCGTGGCGCTCGGCGGCGGGCACGTCCCGCTCCAGGGCGTGGCCTGCGGCGTCGAGCCGCGGGATCAAGCGGCGTCGTCGCCCGCGGCCGCGGCGGCCGCGTCGTCCTCGGCCTCCTCTTCCCGACGGACGTCCTGGTACAGGAGGTAGAAGAAGATGACCTCCCCGAACACCGGATAGAACGCGATCTCCAGCCCGTCGCGCAGGAACTTCCAGAAGAGAGCGCCGCGGTTGAAGTACGGCATGTTCGCTTCGTTGTAGATGTCCTGGACGAAGAACTGGAACGGGCCGTTCATCCACGCCACGAACGCCAGCAGCAGCACCACGACGAACAGGATCCCGGGGATGAACGACGCGTAGTCCTCGGCGTACGGGTAGTCGAAGTAGGCCATCAGCCGGGCCGTGAACGGCACCGCGATCGCGAACATCGGGATGATGTTCATGGTCTCGGGGTACAGGTCGAGGTACACGCCCGCCGACCAGGCCGCGAAGTAGAGGCACTCGCTGAACACCACCAGGTAGAACCACGCGACCACGTAGTGGTAGGCGAAGACCATCAGCGCGGAGCTCGTATGCCGGGGGAACGGCGTGGACGGCTTGGGCTGATCGTTGAAGTGCACGAGGCCGTGCACGAACCCCCGGAAGTCCCGCTTGAAGAGACGGTCGCGGATCAGGTCCTCGAGGATCCGCATGGAGTAGAGGTTCGTCATCGTCTGGGTAAACAGGTTCGTGATCGTGAAGACGATGACGATCCCCAGGCCGATCGCGACGACCGACAGCATGCCGAGCACGAGGTCGTTGATGCCGTCGAGGATCTTGAAGAACCCGAGGACCGGGTTCATCTTGTGCACGATGAGGTTGTAGGCGAACAGCCACCCCAGGACGACGATCAGGCTGACCTTCAGCGTCGCGCGGGCGCCCGCCCGGACCTCCTCGCGTTCCTCGGGAGTTGGAGTCTCAGATGACACTCTTGAGGCCCTCCGAACCGGCGAACATGAACACCGCCATGACGAGCACGAACACGCCCGTCCACACGATCTTGTTCCACCTCCAGACCCGTACGCCGTCCAGCGGGTCCAGCGGGAACGTCTGCACCATCGGGTAGATGAGGAACGCGTCCGCCGCGAGCAGCAGCGGGGTCAAGCCCGTCGCCTTCCAGCTCCCCCACAGGACCATGGCGATGAGCGTGGGGGCGAGCAGGCCCACCAGGGCCACGCGTCCCCGCTCTTCTTCGGTGCCCTCGACGACGACGTCCGAGGTGAGCGGCATGAACGAGAAGGCGCCCGCGAAGTACAGCTGGATGACGCCGCCGTCGACGCCCGTCTCGTGCCGCATCAGGAGGTCGCGCCGCCGCGCGGCCCCCGCCTGGAAGAAGTAGATGACCCACAGCGGCATCGTGAACAGGGCCGCCCCGCCCCAGATCACGGGGGAGCTCCAGGACGTCTCGCCGGGGTACGGCGCCCGGGTGAAGAGCCAGTCGATCAGCGCGTCCACGGCCGTCGGCGCGGGCTCCACCTCGGGGGGCGCCGGGGGAGACATGCGGCCCCCCGCGCGGTCGTACGCTTCGGTGAACTCGTGGTCGATCGCGTCCTTCTCGAGCTGCTCGAGGATCAGCAGGGCCTCGAGGCGACGCTGCTCGGCGGGGTCGCGGGTGCCCTTGAGCTTCTTGCCCGTCGCCTGCATCTCGTCGTGCTTCGCCTGGGACTGCTGCCGCAGCTCCCACGCGATGTGCTCGGGCCGCGGGCGGTCCGCGAGCTCCTTGGCCGCGGCCGCCTCCTGGGCCTCGTGGGCGACCGCCTGCTCCTCGGTCCTGAGCTCGGTGAAGGGCTGGCCGAGGCCGATCACGATCACCCACGACGCGTACAGCAGGACCGACGCGAACCCGAGGCTCTTCATGTTCGCCCGACGCACGGACGCCGGATCCGTCGCCTTCGGACCCTTCTCCTTCGACATGGCCGACTTGAAGATCGACGCGAGCAGGTTGCGCGTGGCCACCCGCATGCCGGACTGCAGCGCGCCCTTCATGGACGCCCGCATCCCCGCCCGCGCGGAGGTCCGCACGATCGTCCGCAAGACCGTCCGGCTGACGGTCCGGAAGACCACGGCCAGCGCGAGGCCCGCTCCCGCCGCCCCCTCGCGAGCCGCCCCGTGCTCGCTCGTGAACACGTCGTACCGGTACTGGATGTAGATGAGCGGGCCGATCAGCGCGGCGACCGCGATCGCGACCGCCAGCGTCGTCTCGAAGGCCCCCCCACCCTCCTCGGGGGCGGCCTGCTCGACCGCCGCCGTCGTCTCCACCATGCGTGACTCCTCCGCGAGGCCGGGAGTCTACAACGTGCGCTGCGTCCTCCGCGGGGGGCGCGGTCAGGGACCCAGCAGGACGTCCAGGCTCGCGACGGCCACGTCCGCCAGCGACGTGAAGTCGTGCTTGCCGTGGCGGTCGACCCAGACCGTCGCCACGCCCGCCGCGCGGCCCGCTTCCAGGTCGTACCGGTAGTCGCCCACCATGACGGCGTCGCCCGGATCGGCGCGCCACGCGGCGAGGATGCGCAGGATCCCGTCGGGCGACGGCTTCGGCTCGGCGTCCCCCCTCCCGAGCCGCAGCTCGGGGGCGAAGAAGGCCTCGAGTCCCGCGGCCTCCAGCGTGCGATCGGCGGTCTCCCGCGTATTCCGGGTCAGCAGCGCGAGGCGTCGGTCCGTCGCGACGAGGTGCTCGAGCAGGGCGAGCGCGTCGGGCTCGGCGCGGGCGTCGATGGCCAGGTCCTGCTCCCAGTCGTGGATCCGCGTCATCAGCGGCTCCGACTGGGACGCGGGCATGTCCCTCAGCGTCTGCAGGATCGGGGCTCCGGGGTGCATGCCGAGGTCTCGCCTCAGGGCGGCGAAGTCGTGCACGGCGACCGTGAGGGTGCCGTCCAGGTCGAAGATCCAGTGGCGACGCTCTAGGAGGTCGGCAGCCACTTGAACGTCTCGCGGAGCACGTCTCGGGCCCCGGTCGGGATGACCTGTCCGTGGCACATCACGAGGCGCTCGAACTCCCACCCGAGCATCGCGTCCACGGACCTTCGGGCGCCCTTGCGGTCGTTGAAGCCCGCGGCAAGCGCCCGGGAGATGCCGGGCTTGCCGCTGATGCCCGCCACGGTGAGGTACATGCGGGTGAACCAGTGGTCGGGTACGTCGACGAAGTTCTCGACGAGGTCCGCGGTGATCATCGTGCCGCTGGCGGCGTGGAAGAAGACGGTCTCGGCGAGCAGGTCGAAGCCCACGAAGGCGTGGGTCTCGAGCGCGCCGCCCCAGTCCGGGTCGGGGCCGTCGGTCAGGGGCCGGAACTCCACCAGGTCCTTGCGCTTCTTGCCCAGCTTCGGGTGCGCGTGCAGGCGCGCGCCGAACGCCTCGACCCACGACCCCGCCGAGAGGTGGTGGAACAGGTTCGGGGCCACGACGTGCTCGATCGTCCCCAGCGCCTCGACCTCGGCCTTCAGCTCCGGCGTGAGCGGGATCGGCGAGTACACCAGCAGCCCGCCCGACGGCAGCCGAACGAGCGTCGCGCGGCTCCCGACGTGCAGCCCGAAGAAGGTCTGCACGGGATCGTCCGCGGTCCAGAGGCCGTCGGCTCGTTCGGTCAGGATCATTCGTGGACCTCCGTTCGAGGGTAGTACGCGAACCAGCCGAACCAGAACGCGTTGTGGCCCGCCAGCGGCGCCATGTCGGACGCGCGGAAGGCTCGCACCGAACGGCCCGCGGGCTCGTCGGTCTCCGGCGCGTCGGGCCCCACCTTCAGCACGATCGGGGTGCCGCCGACCTCGTCCTTCAGCGTCCCCTCGGACAGCCTCGACAGCGGGTAGGCCTTGGGGACGCCGTTCACGATCAGGGCGAAGACCACCTCCTTCTTCGGGAGGCGGTCGCTGCGTCGCCACACCGGGAACATCAGCGCCTCGGACGCGAAGTAGTCGCCGTAGGGCTTGCCGGGCGAGTAGTCGCGGGCGTGACCGGTGTCGGGCGACAGGATCTTCGTATCCGGGTACCGCGCCTTCCACTCGCCCCAGGTCGACGTCGTCACCGGGAGGCGCTGGAGCGCGGCCGTGCCCGCCAGGGGCCCCGCGATCGCCTCCCCGGTGATCTGGTTCCACAGGGACTCCGTCGCCCGGTCGTACATCAGCTTGTTGCTGCGCATGAGCAGACCCGACGTCCCGAAGGTGGTCACCACCTCCTCCGACTCGGGGCCGCCGAGGGTGCCGTCGTACAGGATCGCGGCGCCGCAGAGGGTGCAGTAGGCGAGCGTGACGGGGCGACCGTCGACCACGTCGTTGGCCATCTCGTGCCAGCTCATGATGCGCAGCGGGTAGGCGCGTTGATCGTCGCCCAGGGAGACCCCGAGCACGAACTCTTTCGGGTCGTAGAACTCGGTGTCGGCGTCGACGAACGCGGGGTTCTCCAGCGGGGGGATGCCGTCCGGTCCGACGCCGCCCCACACGATCTCCTCGACCCGCACGGTCGCGTTCATGTCGCCGTGGAGGAACCGGCGGAAAGTCTCGTGGCCCGTGTACTCGGCGAACAGCTCTCCCTTCCAGCGCGCGAAGCCGTACGGCGGCGCGTGCTCGGTCGTGCCGTACCACTCCACCCACTGCGGCCAGTCCATCCCGAACGTCCGGCCCGTGATCTCCTGCAGGACCGTGCCGAAGCTGTCGGCTTCGGGGGCGACCCGGACCATCTCGATCAGCGGCGCGATCCACTTCGGGTCCTTGCTCAGGCGCATCGAGACGAGCGACGCGGCCTGGCCCGTGGGCATCCGCGTGCCCGCCATCGCGTACATCAGCGTCTCGTCCGCGACCTGGTCCGCGGTCGGCCCGTCCCCGGACGAGAAGGTCGAGCCCGGCGCCGCGACCGCCGCCTCCGGGGCGGTCTCCGGCGCGGCGGGGGGCGGAGCGGAGCCGCACGCGATCGCCGCCGAGCACGTGAGGAGCAGCGCGAATCGGGAGGCTGAATGGACCCTCGATCCGCCGTTGCTTCTGCTAGCGTCGGCGGCGATCGACCGGAGTTCGTAGACCTTGTTCATCGTTCGTCGCCCATGGTGCATCGCCCTCCTGTGTCTTTCGGCGCAGCTTTTCGTTGCGGGCTGCGTCGTGGACGAACCCGATCCGCCCCCGGCGGGAGACGACGACGACGCGATCGACGACGACGACGCGATCGACGACGACGACGTGGTCGACGACGACGACGCGGACCGAGCCTACTCCGGCCCGGCCTACCGACCGTGCGTCACCGAGGCGCAGTGCGATCCCGGCTCCGCGTGCACGACCGTCCCGGGCTACGGCGGCCGATTCTGCTCGCCCGCCTGCGATCCCGACGGCGCGGGCGACGAGTGCGCGCTGCCGGGTCTCGAGTTCGGCACCACCTGCCTCGAAGGCGGCCGCTGCGCCCGGCACTGCGCCGACGGCGAGGACCCCGTCCCGCCCGACGCGGACATCCCCGAGCCCGGCGAAGCCCCGGCCTGCCCCGCCGACCTGACCTGCCGGGCGGTGGGCGACGACGACCTCTGCGCGGGCATCGTCGCGGGCATCGCGGGCTACTACGGGCTCTGCTCGCACCCGAACACGGACGGCCCCGACTGCCCCGCCGCCTCGTCCTGCTTCGGCGGGAACCTCGTCGGCTCGGAGTTCGGCGTGTGCCTGCCCTGGTGCGACTCGGGCAGCTGCCCGGACGCCGCGGGCGGAGAGAACACCACCCCGTACTGCTACGACGCCACCGCCAAGGTCGACCTGGACCACCCCGTCTGCGCGCTGCTCTGCTACCCCGGCGACGAGACGTCGCTGTGCCCCACCGGCCAGATCTGCTTCGACGTCGGCTTCGGCGGCATCGGGCTCTGCTCGCCGCCCGACGCCGTGCGGCCGCCGTTCCTGTGATCCGCGCGTCCGTCACGCTCGCCGCCGCGGTGGTGGGGCTGTCGATCCCGGCGACCCTGCAGGCGCGGCCTCAGGCACCCGAGATCTTCTGCGAGACGTACCCGGACTCCCAGCTGTGCGTCGCGGGGCCCGCGTCGTGCACGACGTGCCACGTGCTCGCCGGCCCTCCCCAGCGCAACCTGTACGGCGACGACCTCGCCCGCGCGTTCACCCTGCCGGTGTTCGACGACGCCCTGCGCGAGGCGCTCCCGGCGGTCGAGGAGCTCGACTCCGACGAAGACGGCATCCCCAACCGGGCGGAGATCGACGCGGGCTCCCTGCCCGGGTTCGACTCCTCGATCGAGCCGGAGTGCGGCGAACAGACCCTGTTCGACAACCCCTGGTACCGCGTCGGCGAGTACGACCCGAGCTTCGCGTTCAAGCGCGTCACCCTCGACTTCTGCGGGCGCTCGCCCCGGTACGAGGAGCGGGAGGCCTTCGAGGCGTCCGACGACCCCGTGGAGGCCCTCACCGAGCAGCTCGACCTGTGCCTCGGCTCGCCGTACTGGCAGGAGGTCCTGCAGGAGCTGGCGGCCCCGGTGGTGCGCCCGATCGGGCCCGCGACCGACGTGAACATCCTCGGGAACTGGGCCTGGGACTTCCGGCTGTTCCGCTGGGCGATGAGCGGCGACCGGGACGCGGCGGAGCTGCTGACCGCGGACTACTACGTCGTCGAGGACCCGCCCCTGTCCGGCCGCCTCGCGACCATCGACGACCCGCGCTCGGACTTCGAGGCGTTCGCCCAGCCGCTCGCCGCCGAGGACCGATTCGGCCTGATCACCACCCGCTACTCGCTGGCCATGAACGTGATGTTCGCGCCCGTCCCCCGCACCCTGACCGCCCACGTCTACCGCGAACTCCTCGGCCTCGACATCGCCCGATCCCAGGGCCTGTTCAGCATCGACGAGAGCGGCGAGTACGACTGGCCCGCCCCCGCGGACGTCGACGACAAGGGCGTGTGGCAGGAGGAGTGCGCGGGCTGCCACGCCACGCTCGATCCGCTGTCGTACCCGTGGGCGCGCTACAACGGCATCGACCTCGACGGGGGCACGACCGGCGCCTACGTGCCGGACCGCGCGGTGGCCGTGATGCCCACCACCGAGGGCGCGATCTTCGGCGAGACGATCGACACCCCCGCCGAGTGGGTCGAAGCCGCCGTCGCGTCCGACGCCTTCTCGCGCCGCATCGTGTCCATCCTGTGGTCCTACGTGTTCCGACGCCCGCCCCTGTCCTGCGAAGAGGACGAGTTCGAAGACCTCCGGGCGGGGTTCCAGGACGGCGGCCGCAACGTGGAGGGGATGCTGCACCGGCTGATCCTCACCGACGCCTACGGAGCGCCGTGATGCGGCTGCGTCTCGCGATCCTCGCGGCCCTGCTCGTCGGCTGCCCGTCCGACTCCGAGCCCGTCGAGCCCCCGCCGGACGTGGAGCAGGAGGGGTTCGGCGTCTCGATCAAGGGCGACCTGAAGATGAAGCGGTGGCGTCAGATCTCCCGGGATCTGGAGGCCGCGCTGGCGCTGCCCCCCGAGGCGGTCTGCAACGAGACCGGGATCTATCCCTGCACGGACCTCCACGCCGTCCCCCTCGGGGGCGTGTCCATCGACAACGGGCTCTTCCGCCCCGTGGACACCGTCTCCGTGACGAGCGGGCTGGCCTTCGAGCGGTTCGCTCTGGCCGCCTGCTGGGAGCGGCTGCGTCGCGACACGGAAGAGGACGCGGCGGCCCCGGTGGTCTTCACGGTCCCCGCCGACGACACCGCGCTCGACGCCGAGGCGGGGGTCGCCCAGGTGACGGACCTCTACCGTCGGCTGCTCGCGCGGGACCCGCTGCCCGAGGAGGCGGAGGCCGTGGTGGCGATGCACGCGGGCATCGTCGAGGACGGCGGCCGCAACGGCGAGTGGGCGGCGATGGCCTGCTTCGCGGTGGCGACCACCACGGAAGGGCTCCTGTACTGATGGCCGTCAGCCGCCGACGCCTGCTGCGCAACCTCGGCCTCGCCGCGGGCGGGATCGGGGCCGCCTCGCTCACGCCGGGGTTCGTGCGGCGCGCGTCCGCGGCGGGCGACGGGCCCTGCTACCTCATCGTGCTCGGCTGCTTCGGCGGGGCGTCGATGCTGGACTCCTTCATGCCCGTCGACGGCGGCGACGCGCTGACCCACCCGAACCGCGGCACGGTCGTCTCCTACTCCACGACGCAGCCCGATGGCAGCAACATCCGGTGCGTCGACCGGCCCGCCTTCCGCACCTTCCTGGAGCGCCACGGCGAGCACACCGTGGCGATGTCCACGCAGTCGTCGTCGGTGAACCACTTCGTCGCCCAGACCCGCTCGGTGAACGGGCGCGACGTCTTCGCGGGCCGCACGCTGGCCGAGGCCGTCGCGGCGGTGCACGGCGAGGACCTGACGCTGCCGAACGTGAACATGGGCCGCGGCGGCTACTCCGAGCCGGGCGCGGACCGGGCGCTCGACCCGCGGTTCCGGGCGGAGATCGTCACCAACCCGGTGATCTTCCCCCTGTCGACGAGCGGGCACGCGGGCATCGCGCCCCTGGGCGATCGTCCGATCCAGGACCCGACCACCCGCGCGGCGATGGTCGCCCGGGCCCGCGCGCTGCGGGACGGGACGCTGGAGTCGGTGTCGCCGTTCGGACGCACCTTCGCGTCGTCCGCTCGCCGCCGCGACGTCCTGTGGAACCGCACGCGGATCGAGCCCGCGATCGAGGGCGCCGAGCTCATGCGGGAGCTGCTCTACGTGCCCGATCTCGGCTCGCTGTTCCCCCAGAGCGAGTACGGGCTGACGCCGAGCGACGAGTCCCAGCGGGTCATCGACGCGCTGCCCGGCTCGTTCCCGGCGAACACGTCCGGGACGGCGGAGGACCGGCTCCAGGCCCAGGCGGCCCTCGCCTACCTCCTGCTGCGCACCGGCACGTCGTGCGCCGTCACGCTGACCGAGCCCGGCACGGACGGGTTCCTCGCCTTCGACCAGTCGCACCAGAGCCACCGCACCGCCCAGCGCGTGCACTGGAACCGCGTCCTCGACACGGCGGATCGGCTGATCGGCCTGCTCGCGTCGGCGGAGTACGTCGGCCCCGACGGCCCCGACGGCTCCTCGCTGTGGGACCGCACGATGATCGTGTTCGCGACGGAGTTCGGGCGCGACAAGTGGGACACCGGCGGCGGCTTCGGCACCGGCCACCACCTCAACAACGGCCTGCTGGCGGTGAGCCCCCTGCTGCGCGGCAACCAGTCGCTGGGGACCGCCGACCCGGACAACGGCTTCCTCACCGGCTTCGACCGCGAGACCGGGGCCCCGACGCCCTACGACGACGTCGCCCCCGGGGAGGACCCGCTGTTCAACCACCCGAACCTCCCGCCCGCCGAGGAGGAGGTCTACGGGTCCCTGCTGGCCGCGCTCGGCGTGGACTTCCCCGGCCGCCGGACGATCCCCGCCCTGCTCCGCGACTGACGCGTCGGGCACGGCCCTGCCCGGTTCCCCGGGGCGGCGGTTGCAGGTCGATCCGGACATGTCTGTTTCGAATCGTCCCCTCGTCTTCGCCCTCACCCTCTCCGTCGCGGCGCTCGCCCAGCCCTCCCCGGCCGACGCCTGCGGAGGCTTCTTCTGCTCCCGCGGCGGGCCCCAGCCCCTGCAGGCGGTGGAGCAGACCCAGGAGCGCGTCCTCTTCCAGGTCAACGACGACGACACGATCACGGCGACCGTCGAGATCTCCTACACGGGGGACCCCGCGCTGTTCGCCTGGGTCGTGCCGGTGCCGGACGAGCCCACCCTCGAGCTGGGGTCCCTGGAGGGGATCGTCGCGTTGGACCAGGCCACGCAGCCCACCTTCGTGGCTCCCCGCACCGTCTGCGGGACCGATACGACCGGCTGCCGACCGACGATCGCCCAGAGCCTGCTGAACGGCGCGGAGACGGTCGCGGCCGCGCCGCTCGCCCTGCTGGGATGCTCCGCCGACAGCGGCCTGACCGCCATGGACAGCGGGGGCGTGGACGGGGTCGGCGTCGACGTGGTCGACCTCGACCGCGTGGGGCCCTTCGAGCCCGAGGTGGTGTCGTCGGACGATCCCGAGCTGCTGATCAACTGGCTCATCAACAACGACTTCCTCATCACGGACGCCATGCGGCCGGCCGTGGCCGGATACGTGGAGGCGGGGATGAAGTTCCTCGCCATGAAGCTGGCGCCGGACGCGGAGATCGGGGACATCGAGCCGATCCGCATGACCTACCCGTCGACGACGCCGATGCTCCCGATCGTCCTCACGCAGGTCGCCGCCGAACCGGACATGAGCGTCGTGATCTTCATCGGCGGCGAGCAGCGCTACCAGGCCGCGACCTGGCCGAACCTCGTCGTCGACCCCGCGGACATCTGGCTCGACCCGGGCTTCGCCGCGGGCACCAACTACTCCTCGGTCGTCTCCTGGATGGTCGACGAGCTCGGCGGCCGCGCGTGGGTCACCGAGTTCGCGGGCGCCCGGCCGGCCGGCGCGGACGTGGCGGCGCTCACCGACTCCCCCTACATCACGCGGCTGTTCACGCGGCTCTCGGGCTGGGAGATGACGGACGACCCGATGTTCGTCCCCAGCGACGGACACGACATCGACAACCTGCGGGACCTCTCGCTGGGCGCCGCCCAGGACGTGTGCGACGTGCAGTTCGGCCAGGGCAGCGCCTGCGGCGGCGTGTACTGCGGCGAGGGCGCGCAGTGCGCGGACATGGGCGGCTTCCCCGGGTGCGTATGCCCCGAGGGTCAGGTCGCGCGGTCGGTCCTCGAGCGCGGGCTCGGCTCGCTCATCCCGAAGGTCGTCTGCACGCGCACCGACTTCAACATGATGGACGGCATGCCCGACGACGTCGGGACGCCCCCGGACCCGTGCGCCAACGTCTCCTGCGGCGCGGGCACCTGCGTCGCCCTCAACGGGTTCGCCACCTGCGAGTGCGACGACGGAGCGGCCGCCACGCTCGGCTTCGGCCAGGGCATGACCTGCCAGACCTTCAGCGGCGAGCTGATGGGGCCCGAGTCGATGCTGCCCACGTGGGTCGAAGAGGGCACCAACGGCCTCGCCGAGCCCGACGCGGACCCCCGCTTCTTCATGCTCCTGGCGCTGCTCGTCCCCGCGGTCGTGCTGCGGCGGCGCGCCGCCCGTCGATGAGGGCCCTCGCGTTGGTCCTGGCGCTCCTGTTCGTCCCGTCCGCGGCGTCGGCGCAGGACTGCCCGGACCCGGAGACGACGCTCGACAACCAGGTGTTCCCCCGCTCCACGACCGGGCTCGCCCCCACCGACACCCTGATCTGGTACCTGAGCGACAACCGCCTCGCGACGCACGAGGGCATCCAGCGGGCGCTGTCGGTGGTGTCCCTGGGAGGCGACGGAGACGTCGAGGTCGAGCCCGCGGGCGCGGCGATCGCGGGAAACCGAGGGCTGTTCGCGTTCCGCCCCGTCGAGCCCCTCGCCCCGGACACGGACCACGAGATCCAGTACCCGATCCACCCCCTGGGCACGGACCTCGGGGTGACCACCTTCCGCACGCTCGACGGCCCCGCGGGCGACGCCCCGCCCGTGCCGGTCCTGGAGTCGTCGATCCTGGCCAGCGACTACAGCCTGCTGGGTGACTGGTGCAGCTCCCAGGACTACCGGGACGAGGCGCTGTTCACCCTCGACTCCCAGGGCGTCTTCGACCTGGCCGGGCGCGCCGGGGGGACGTGGACCTTCGCCGAGGACCCCTTCGTGGATCCGGTCGCCGCCATCGGGGCGGGGCGGATCTCGCTCCAGGAGGACATCGGCCCCATGGAGCGCTTCGACGTGCGCTTCGGGTCGCTGGACCTCGCCGGGCAGTTCTCTGGGTGGTCGGCCGCGGAGGCCACGGAGATGCCCGCGTCGGGCTGCCGCGACGACGGCGACTCGATCAACTGGGCGATGCCCGTGGGCCTGCTCCTGGTGGGGCTCGGAGGCCTGCGGCGTCGCGAGGCCTGGCTCGCGGTCCTCGTGATCGGGGTGGCCCTGTCCACGTCGGCGCCCACGGTGGCGGCGGCGGCCGACGGCTCCGAGTCGAGCCCCGAGGTGATCACCGACCAGGCCGCGGAGGAGCCCGGCGACGCGGCGACCGTGCGCCCGCCCACGTGGCGCGACCTCGTGCTCGAGCGGACGGCTCGGGACCTGCCCGTGCTCGTGGGCATCGGGGTCTCCGCGGCCGTCGTCGACACCGTGGCCCTCGCCTCCCTCGCCCCCCGGGGACACGGCGCGCTGCAGACCCGGCTCGTGAACATCACCGTGCTGGCCCCCACGCTCAGCGCGCTCGTCGCGATCGGCGGCGTTCGCCACTCCCTCCTCGATCGACGGGCGGGCAAGCGGATCACCCGAGGGCTGCGGGCGGCTTCGATCTCGCTCCTGTCGGTCGCGGTCCCGCTGTCGGTCTTCATGCAGATCGGGGCCGTGGTGCTGGGGCAGACGGACATCTCGCTGGGCATCGCCCTGATGGCCGTCCCCGCGTCGCTCTGGGGGACGGCGACCACGCTGATCGTCTACGACGACCTGATCCGCAGCACCCGCGCCCGACATCGGGAGGGGAAGGCCGGGACCTCGGGGATCATCGACCCCCGCAGGACCCGTCACCCGATCCTGCTCACGGCCGGCCCGACCGGATTCACCTTCGTCTTCTGATTCGTCGCGCCCCCCGGAGCCGGGCTGAGCCGGCCGAGACGCGGCGCCCTCAGTCGGCGGCGAGGAGCGCTTCGACCTCGGATACGGCGTCGGCGACGGAGATCCGGCGCTGCTGCATGGTGTCGCGGTCGCGGATCGTGATCGTGCCGTCCTGCAGGGTGTCGCCGTCGACGGTCAGGCACCAGGGCGTCCCGATCTCGTCGTGGCGGCGGTACCGACGCCCGATCGCGTGCTGCTGGTCGTAGGACGCGTTGATGCCCTTGGCCAGGAACGCCTCGACGATCTCGCGGGCCTTCTCGGGCATCCCGTCCTTCTTCACCAGCGGCAGGACGGCCACCTTGATCGGCGCGAGGCGCGGGTGGAACTGCATCACGACGCGCGTCTCCTCCTTGCCCTTGCTGTTGGTGACCTTCTCCTCGGTGTAGGCGTCGAGCAGGTACACGAGCAGGCCGCGCGTCAGCCCCGCGGCGGGCTCGATGACGAACGGCACGTACTTCTTGTTCTGCTCCTGATCGAAGTACTCGATCTTCGTCTTGCTCGCCTTGGCGTGCTTGCCGAGGTCGTAGTCGGTGCGGTTCGCGATGCCCTCGAGCTCGCCCCAGCCCCACGGGTACAGGTACTCGATGTCGAAGCAGCCCTTGGCGTAGTGCGCCAGCTCGTCCGGCTCGTGGGGGCGCAGGCGGAAGCGCTCGGGGTCGTTGCTGTAGCGCTTCCACCAGTTCATGCGCTCGGCGGTCCAGTACTCCATCCACTCGTCGTCCGTGCCGGGCTCGACGAAGAACTCCATCTCCATCTGGTCGAACTCGCACGAGCGGAAGATGAAGTGCTCGGTCGTGATCTCGTTGCGGAAGGAGCGGCCCTGCTGGGCGATGCCGAACGGCACCTTGAGCGACATCGAGCGCTGGATGTTCAGGAACTGCACGAACATCGCCTGCGCCGTCTCCGGCCGCAGGTACACGGCGGACTCGGCCGCGAGGCCGGTGAGGGCGCTGCGCAGGTCGCGCCCGTCGAGGTCGGCCAGGTCGCCGTTCTCGATGGCGGCGGCGATGCGGCCCAGGGGATCGACGGGGCCCAGGGAGCTGCGAAACATCAGGTTGAACTGACGCTCCTCGCTCATGAACGGCGAGCCGCAGGTCGGGCACACGTAGCCGCGGTCGCCCGCGACGGCCCCGGAGAGGGTGCGCTTGCTGCGCGTGACCTCGACCCCGAACTGCTCGTTGATCTGTACGAGGGCGACCTTCGCCTTGCCCTTGTCGGGGAGCGTGATCGGGGCGGGTTCACCGTCGGCGAGGACGGGCGCGTGGTCGGCGCGGAACCGCGACTTGCAGACCTTGCAGTCGACGAGCGGGTCGGCGAAGCCCGCGAGGTGGCCCGAGGCCTCCCACACCTTCGGATGCATGATGATCGACGCGTCGAGGCCGACCACGTCCTCGCGCTCGTGCACCATCCGGCGCCACCACTCCTGGGCGATGTTGCGCTTGAGCTCGACGCCGAGCGGGCCGTAGTCGTAGGCGCTGCGCAGGCCGCCGTAGATGTCGCTGGACTGGAATACGAACCCTCGCCGCTTGCACAGCGAGACGATCTTCTGCATCTGGTCGTCGGACATGGTCGAGAGCCTCCGTCGCACCGTCGGGCGCGGGTCGGGGACCCTCCCGCGCGGGGGGACGGGTGTCAAGAGCGGCCCCGGGGCACGCCCGCGACCGTCATCCCCGGACCGAAGTCCGGAATCCGGGCCTCCGAGGGCCTCGAAGGGCCCGATCTCGGACTCCGGTCCGGGCGCAGTCGACGCGGGTCCCGGAGGCGCGCGTCCGAGAGGCACAGAGCGGCGGCGGCGAGCGCCTCCCGGCCGAGCGAGGCGGCGCGGTCGTAGGCGGTGGACCGAGCGAGGGGCACGAGCCCGCGAAGCGCGTCCACCGTCCACCGCGTGCGACGACCCAGACCGAAGTACAGCGCCTCCCGACTGCGGTCGGGACCGCGGCCGTCCACCCACCGACAGGCGGCCTCCGCCGCGGACAGCACCGCCCTCGGCGACGCGGCCACGACCTCGCCGAGGCTCGGGAACTCGGTCCCGTCGACCGCCGCCGAGGGGTCGCCGGAGACGTATCGGTGATGGCGGGCCGCGAATCCTCGCCGCCGCTCCCCCAGAGCGTCCGCGAGTCGAGACCCCCGGACCCACGGGTCCACGACCGCCCCCACGACGTCGCGGTGAGTCGTCCACAGCCAGATCAGCGGGTCGCGCACCAGCCCCGCCCGGCACGGGTTCAGGGCGACGTAGCGCACCTGCCGGGCGAGGTGATGACGGTCGGGGACGACGCGCGGGTCGGGCGGCGAAGACCAACCGCGGGTCCCGAAGGCGCGGGTGAAGCCCTGCAGCACCCGCGCGAGGCGCCTGCGCTCGGAGTCGGGATCCTCCCCCGGGGCGATGAGGTGGAGGTGGTCGGGCATGAGGACGGAGGCGAGCGCGCCGGGGGCGAAGCGGCGCAGGGCGTCCCAGAGCCACGAGCCCTGACGCTCGGACAGCGGGCGTTCGCCGAAGGCCAGGCGGGCGGTGAGGTGGATGTGCATGGGGACGTGCTCACGCAACGACCGTGCCGCCGCTGCACGGGTGCGACGTCCATCGATCGGGGGGCCGCGGGCGGGGAGAAGGCCGGACACCGCCGGACGGAATCGGACGGCGCCGGACGGACAGTGCCGGACACCGCCCCCCCCGGACCGAAGTCCGGAATCCGGGGCTCCGAGGACCTCGAAGGGCCCGATCTCGGACTCCGGTCCGGGCGGGTAGCCTGACACCCGTGACCGCGCTCTACCTCGTGGACGGGACCTTCGAGCTGTTCCGGTGCTTCCACGGCGCGCCCCGGGCCCGGGTCGACGGCGCGGAGGTCGGGGCCCTGCGCGGGCTGCTCTGGACCCTCGTCAAGCTCCTGCGTCGCGAGGACCTGACCCACGTCGCCGTCGCCTTCGACCGCATGGCCCCGCCCGCGAAGAAGGACGGGTCCCCCGACAGCCTGCTCCGCTCCCAGAACCGACCGGCGGCCGAGATCGTCCGGGCCCTCGGCGTGACCCTGTGGCCCATGTCCCGCGGCTTCCAGGCGGACGACGCGCTGGCCACCGGGGCCGCGATGTACGGCGATCTCGTCGATCGGACGATCATCTGCACGCGCGACAAGGACCTGCTGCAGTGCGTCGTGGGCGAGCGCGTCGTCGTGCTGGATCGGGGGGCGGGTAAGGTGAGCGACGAGGCCGAGGTCGTGCGTCGCTTCGGCATTCGTCCCGCGCAGATCCCGGCGTACCACGCCCTGGTGGGCGATCCGTCCGACGGGCTCGGCGGCCTCCCGGGCTGGGGGCCGAAGTCCGCCGCCGCCGTCCTCGCGCGCTACGGGACGATCGAGGACGTCCCCGACGGCGACTGGGACGTCCCCGTGCGGGGCTCCGCGCGGCTCGCCGCCACCCTCGTCGAGCGCCGCCTCGAGGCGATCCTCGCCCGCAACCTCTCGCGCCTGCGCACGGACGTCCCCCTCCCCCACACGATCGCCGACCTCGCGCGTCGACCCCCGGACGAGAACGTCCTGCGCCCCCTCGCCCGACGGATCGGGGCGGAGGAGGCGCTGGAGCGAGTGACGTTCTAGACCCCGACGCGCTGCCTCAGCTCGCGCTTGCTGCTGCTGAACGTCAGCGAGTCGTAGACCCGGTACCAGTTCTCGAGGTCGACGGTGCGGCCGTGGAGCATCGCGGCGGCGTCGACCTGGTAGCTGTCGAAGCTGAACTGGTCGACGAGCGCCTTGACCTGCGCGACGGTGAACCAGCGGCTCCCGGCGGCCGAGCGCAGGACCTCCATCTTGCCGTTGTCGAACCACTCCATCTCCATGGAGCGCACGACGTTGGTGAAGTCCTTCGCGCCGCACGCGGAGTGCTGATCGGGGGCCCAGCGGCCGCGGCGCTCGGCGCTGCTGTGTCCGTGGCCGTGGCCGCGGCCGCGACGGTCGCTGCGACGGATCCGGGCCTCTTCGGAGACGTCCACGACGAGCGCCGCGAGGGCGTCGGTGTCGTCCCGCAGCTCTTCGATCAACCGGTCCATGCGGGCCATCCGGGCCCGGACCTGCCGCCGCTCGCTGCGGGGCAGGCTGCGGAGCACGCCGCGCATCGCGTCGACCTCGCGGTCCAGCGCGTCGAGGCGCCCGTCGGCTTCGCCTTCGATGACCTCCGCGCCCCGGAGCAGGTCGCGCAGGCCGCCCCCCGCGACGGCGGTGCCCACCGCGAAGACGGCGGCGAGGGCCAGGGAGAGCGCGACGAACGCGCGGCGGCGGGGGGACGTGGCGGGGTGGTTCGTGCGGCTCATGACAGCCTCCGTTCGGGCGGTTGGTACGAAGTGAGACGCACCGCCCGCGGAGACATTCAACCGACCCCTCGATCCGGGGCCCTCAGGTGTTCCGGTACTCCTCCGGGATCTGCTCGGTGTCGACGGCCGGGGTCACGCTCACGAGCCGCCCGCGGCGGTAGTGGTGGATCGAGCCGCCGATGTCCGACGCCCCGGTCGCCCGGCGCCAGTCGGACTCGTCCAGGGCGGTCTTCATGTCGTCGAAGCCCGCTTGCCGACGCGTATCCAGCGAGTCCACGGAGAAGTCCATGGCGTCGTACATGCCGAGCGCGGGGTTGCGGGCGTTCTCGATGCGCAGGATCGTCAGCGAGCGCGGGTCGATCGTCCCGTAGCCGCGCCGTCGGGGCCGCCACGGGCGCTCGTCCAAACCCAACGCCGGGCGACGACGGCGCTTCTCCACCTCGAGGAGCAGCCCCAGCCGGAACCGCTCGATCGAGGCGTCGACGCGCCCCGTGAAGTCCAGCTGCTGCTGCCGGAGCTCGACCTCCTTCTTGGTGCGCGGCAACCAGTCCTCGCTGCCCCACAGGTCCACGAAGACCACGAGCACCTCGCGCCCGTTCATGGTGCCGTTCAGCATCTCCGCGAGGACCGGCTCGAGGGGGTTGTTGCCCACGACGCCGCCGTCCCAGTAGAGCTCGTCGTCGAGGCGCACGGCCGGGGCTCCGGGCGGCATCGCGCCGGACGCGAGCACGTGATCGACGTCCAGGTCCGCCGACGCGGAGTCCCACCAGACGAACTCGCCGGTCTTCACCTTGGTCGTGCCCACGGTGAGCCGCGTGGGCGTCCGGGAGCGCCGTCGCGACCACCGCGTGCGTCGGTGGATCACGGCCTCCCGCCGCACTCGGGACCAGTCGCACACCTCGTTCATGAGGCCGCGGAGCGGGGCGTTGTTGAAGTCGCTCACGGCGCCGTCGGTCCCGGGCTGGAACATCATGTTGGGCAGGCCGTGGGGGAAGTAGAAGTTCGGCTTGTACATCAGCTGCGAGAACGCGCCCGTCAGCTTCAGGATGTGCTTCATCGACTCGGGGAAGTAGGGGCTCATCTCCCACTTGTTGGTGAGCTTGTCCCACATCTCGTGCAGCGCCTCGCTGCGCCGGCTCGGGGGGTTTCCCGCGATCGCCGCGGCGTTGAGCGCGCCCGACGAGATCCCCAGGACCCACGACGGCGACAGGCCCTGCGCCTCCAGCGCCTCGAACACGCCCACCTGGTAGGCGGCCTTCGCGCCCCCGCCCTGGAGGACCAGGATCACGTACGGCTGGTCGAACGCCTCGGTGCGGAACAGGGCCTGCTCCTCGATCCGGTCCTGCACGTACGCGTACTCGATGTCGTCTTCCTTGCCCTTGAGGAGGCGGTGGCCCATCCACTCGGCGACGTCGCTGATCGTGGTGTTGCGCAGCTCGGCGATGAAGCTCGCGTCGTCCAAGAACCAACGCGGGCTCTCGTCGAAGGCCTTCATGCACTCGTCCCACCCGTACCCGGCGGCCTCCCGCTCCGCCTGGAGCGCGGCCGGATCGGGCCCGTCGCTCTTGGTGACGGCGGAGACGATCGCGGCCTCCAGCGCCGTGCGGAACGACATCTCCGTGTTGTCCGCGTGCTGGGACACGTCCGCCAGGCGCCACCCCGACTCCACGAAGGCCCGGGGGAAGCAGCTCTCGCTCACGAGCTGGTTGTACGCCCGGAAGATGTCGGCCGATTTGAGCCAGTCGGTGCGCGCGGCCGCGGGCGGCATCTTCTCCAGGAGGATCGACGCGCCCAGCAGCTCCTTGATGTCCACCGGCGCCCAGTTCTGGTTGTAGGCCCGCTGCTCGGACCACGCCGACGCGAGCAGGTCGATGGCGCTGCGCGGCTCGTTCTCGAACGGCCCGCCTTCGGCGAAGGCGTCCTCGGCGGCGGCCACGGCGGCCGCGACGATGCGGTCCCGCAGGACGAACAGGTCGGTCTCCTGACCGGCCGCGAGCATGCGAGGGACCTCCTCGTCCGGGTCCCTCTCCCCGTTCCAGGCGGCCAGCAGCAGCATGTACTCCTCCTTGCGGAGCCACTGCTGCACCCGACGCTCGATGGCGATCTCGTCCCTCGCCTCGCTGCTGGGCAGGCCGACGCGCCCGAGCTCGAGGGCCGCCTCCCGGCTGCCCCCGTGGTGCTCGGGCCGGACCGGCTTGAGGAAGGCGTGCGACGACGACGGACCCTTGCGCAGCCGGTTGGCGCGGCGCATGACGTGGGCATACAGCTGCGTGTCGCGGTCGGCCCAGTTCGCGTCCCCCCGCCAGGCCTCCAGGAGCGCCTCGTCGCGCCGGGCGTCGTCGAGCAGCTTCTGCAGCGCCTTGGGGCGGCCGCGCCCGAGCTTGACCTCGTCCCGCATGAACTTGCGGCCCACGAGGACCATCGCCTCTTCGGCCGGGTCGACGCCCCGGTACGCGACGCCGCCCGCGGTGACCCAGCGCTCGGACTCCAGCGCGAAGTACCGGCCGAGCATCCGGGCCTCCTGAAGCGTCAGCTTCACCTGCGATGCCGCCTCGATCGCGGCGCGACGACCCGCGTCGGTGGCTCGCAGCTGGGCGGCGAGATCGTCCGCGGCCTCCTTGCCGTCCATCAGCGCGCGCCCCGCGCGGACCATCGCGGCGTCGATCGACACCTCCCACGCCGACGCCAGCACCAGGAGGTCCCGATCCTCCACCACCGGGTTCTTGGACGCGTCGCCGCGCTCCAGGGCGGCGAGCCACGCCGAGTGCCGGTCCGCGCCGGTGAGCGTCGCGCTGCGGGGGCGGTGCCGGGTGGTCCACTTGGCCGCCGCGGCCTCGTCCCGCAGGCGGTTGAGCTCGAGCTTGGCCCATACGCCGTCGGGCTGGTCGGCGCGGGAGAGCAGGCGACCGATCCGGACCTTGACCACCTCGGGCGGGACCTTCCGGGCCGTCGCGAGGTAGGCGACGTGCTCGTCCGTCCACTCGCCGGAGCTGCGGAACAGGGCGAGGGGCTCGGACCACACGAGCTCCTGGGGCGGGGGCGGACCGGGCCTCGGGGGCGGACCGGGCGGGACGGGGCCGGGACGGGGCCCGTCCATCCGATGGAGGACCGAGCCGTCGGGGGGCGACCGATACCCGCGGAGTCCGGGACCGTCGGTCTCCTCCTCGTCCGCTCCCCAGGACTCGTAGCTCAGGCTCGCGGGCTCGCTCGGCTCGGCCTCCGCGTTGATGGGGACGGGCGGCGGCGGCACGGCGGGGAGGGCCGGGGTGGAGGGCTGGGTGACGTCCGGCGCGGGACGGAGCACCCGCGGCACCTTCTTCTCGAGCGTCTTCTCGAGCTTCTTCAGGAGAGAGGGGGACCTCCACCCGGATCGTCGGCGTTGCTCATCTTCGGTCCTCCCCGGGCTCCCCCGGTCCCGAATCCTACCGCGCCGGCGGGCAGGCGGTCATTCAGGTCCCGGGGCCCCTGCGTCGATCCACCGCCCGAGCGCGGCTCGCTCGGGGTCGGTCATCTCGGTCTTGTTGCCGAAGGGCATGGTCTTCGTATCCACGGCCCGTGTCTTGATGAGTGTCGCCTTCGCCCGAATCTCTTCCTGCGTGTCGTACTTCACCCCCAGCGGGGCGACCTTGAAGATGTCGTCCGTGGGCTTCGCCGAGTGGCACGTCCGGCAGTGCTTGGCGATCAGGGCCTCGATCTCCGCGAAGCTCGGGACGTCCGCGTCGGCGTCACCGGCGGGGGAGGCGGCGTCTCCGTCGGCGGGCCACGGAGCCGTGAGCAGGGCGATGGCGAGGAAGCCCGCGCCCGCGACGGCGAGGAGGGCGGGGAGGTCGCGGCCGCTGTTGCGCAGGTTGAAGAAGACGCGCGCCAGCGCCCCCACGACGAACAGGCCGATGAGGATGACCCAGTTCCAGGGGTGCCCGTACGTGGACGGGTAGTGGTTGCTGATCATCACGAAGATGACCGGCAGCGTCAGGTAGTTGTTGTGCGTGCTGCGGAGCTTGGCGATGGCCCCCAGGGCCGGGTCCACGACCCCCCCGTCGACCATCGTCTGCACCATCTTGCGCTGGTTCGGGATGATGACGCCCGCCACGTTGTTGGCCATGACGGAGCCGAGCATCGCGCCCATGTGGATGTAGGCGGCCCGGGGCGCGATCAGGTGCGTCAGGGCGAAGGCCCAGATGCCGAAGTAGACGGCCAGCACGGCGCCCACGGCCGCGTGGTTGGACTTCAGGGGGCTGCGGACCACGATCTCGTACCCGGCGATGCCCAGCAGGATCGAGCCGAGGCCCACGCCCACCGCCTTCATCGCGGTGAGGTCCGCGACGCCGGTGTCGACCATGTAGGCCTCGGCCTGCATCCAGTAGACGACGGCGAGCAGGAAGATCCCGGTGCCCCAGGTCGTCATGGCCTCCCACACGAACCAGTGCAGCGTCTTGGGCATGACGGGCGGAGCGACCTGGAACTTGAGCACGCGATAGAAGCCGCCGCCGTGGACCGACCACGACTCCCCCTTCACGCCGTCGGGGGTGTCCTCGAGCTTCTCCAGGCTGGCGTCCAGCCACATGAAGTAGAAGGACTCTCCGATCCAGACGACGCCCGCGACCACATGGAGCCACCGCAGCGCGAGGCTCAACCACTCGTTGAGATGAGGACCCATGGCGCAAGGCTAGCGGAGCCCGCCCTTCGCTACCGGATCACCGCAAGTGGATCACCCCGGCGCCCCCCGGATCCGCGAACGCCCGCCCGACGACCACCGGGGCCTCCCCGGCGGCCGACAGGGCCTCCACGAGCGCGATGAAGTCGGCGTCCGGAGTGCCGATCAGGAGCGGGCCCGCGGTCTGCGGGTCGAAGAGGAGCTCGTACCTCGGATCCGCCTGCTGGGCGGGCGTGGCGGCCACCGCGCGCTGCATCCGACGGTTGGCCTCGTGGAACGTGGAACGTTCGCCGCGACGGAGCAGATCCAGCGCGCCCGGCAGGGCGGGGATCGCGTCGAGATCGACGTGCGCCGCGCACGTCGAGCCCATCAGCATCTCGTGGAGGTGCCCCGCGAAGGCGAACCCGGTGACGTCCGTCGCCGCCCGCACTCCGCGGTCCGCGAGGACCCGCCCGGCGGCCCCGTTGCCCCGGGCCATCCACCGCACCGCCTCCTCCATCCAGGGTCCGGCCGCGCCGCCCGCCATGTCCGCGTGGAACAGCACGCCCGTCCCCAGCGGCCGGGTGAGCACGAGCAGGTCGCCGTCCCGGAGGCCTCCCTTCCGAGCGACGTCGACCCCGTACCCGGTCACCGAGAACCCGACCACGAGCTGCGGCCCGACGGTGCTGTGCCCCCCCAGCAACGTCACGCCCTCCTCGTCGAGCAGGCTCCGCGCGCCCGCCAACACCTGGAAGAGCACCTCCTCCTCCACGTCGTCCTCGGGCACGGTCACCAGCGCCAGCGCCGTCCGCGGGGCGATGCCCTTCGCCTGCATGTCCGACAGCGCGTTGGCGGCCCCGACGCGGCCGACGAGCCAGGGGTCGTCCACGAAAGCGGGGAAGGCGTCGATCGTCTGGGCGACGAGCTCCCCGCCCCGGCGGATCGCCGCCACGTCGTCCGCGTCGTCCACGCCGAGCACCACGTCCAGCTCGGTCTCGGGGGCGTCCGGAAGCCGGCCGAGGGCCGCCGACAGCGCCGACGCCCCGACCTTGGCCGCGCAGCCGCCGCACGCCTCGTCCATGGGCTCCATCGCGGGCATGCCCTTGGCGAAGGCGGGCGCGGGCGCCCCGCTCGGGTCGAGGACCTGGAACCTGTCCATGAAGCGGCGATCGATCCGGTCCTTCAGCCGCATCATCCATTCGCCGCCGCGGACGCTCCCCCACTTCGACCCGATCGCCGTCCCGTCCCCCAGGTTGAGCAGGGAGAGGAAGTCCCGCTGGACGCGGTACCGGCGCAGGGCCCGCCCGTCGAGGCTGCGGCGGAGGTTCTCGGTGAGGACGGGGCCCTGACGCACCGCGTAGACGCCCGCCTTGGGGATGTCCGGGCGGCTCGTCGGCACCGCGCAGTCGCCCGCCGCGAACAGGCCGGGGAACCCCACGACCTCGAGCGTGGACCGCACGAGCACGAACCCCTCGTCGCTCTTGGGCAGATTCGACGCCGCCACCACCGCCGAGGGAGCGGCGCCCGTCACCCACAGCGTCAGGTCCGAGGGGATGTCGGCCCCGTCGGCCGGCGCGACCGCGTCCGCGGAGACGGAGACGACCGCGACGCCCTCCCGCACCACGATGCCCCGAGCCTCCGCCGCCGCCAGCACCCGCGACCGCTCCTCGTCGCTCCGCCCCGGGAGGATCCGACCGGCATCGAGCACCGTGACCTCCACGGCGACGGCCCCGTCGGCGAGCAGCCGCTCCCGCGCGCAGAACGCCAGCTCCACACCCCCGGCGCCCCCGCCCACGACGACCACCCGCACCGGTCGGGCGTCCCCCACCCGCCCCAGGGCCTCGTCGATCCGGTCGACGAACCGGCCGATGGGTCGCGTGGGCACGGTGTGCTCGGCCACGCCCGGCAGGTCCGTGCGCGCCACCGCGGATCCCACGTTGATGGCGGCTACGTCGTACGGGATCGGCGCCCGCCCCGCGAGGTGCACGAGCCGACGCTCGGGATCGATGTGCGTGCAGGCGGCGACCACCACCCGAGCGCCCGCCCGACGAGCGAGCGGACGCACGTCCAGCTCGATCTCCGAGCGATCGTACTGCCGCGCGACGTACCCCGGAACCATCCCCGAGTAGATCGCCACCGACCGGTCCACCACCACCGTCGTGCGCGCGCCCGGCACGGGCGACATCGCCATCGAGCGGAGGACCTGGATGTGGCTGTGGCCCCCGCCGACGAGCACGAGCTCGCGGCGGATCCCCGGGGTCGACTTCACTTCGCCACGTTCGCCTTGTGGAACCCGGCCCCCTGGGCCCGGCGGGTGCCGAAGATCGTCAGCGGGATGCCCGCCACCAGCAGGGCCCCGCCCACGACCGCGATCCCGCTCCCCGTGTTCGCGAAGTCGCGCAGGTAGTTGTAGTCCGTGATCGTCTCGTCGAGCTTGCCGCGGCTGCCGCGACCGTTCCCGTCGAAGACCTCCTGGTACGCCCCCTCCGCGCCCAGCCGGCCCAGGCCCGCGAGCACCGAGCCGACCCCCAGGGCGACGCTCCCTCCCACGACCATCACGGTGCCGCTGGTGCGCATGCGGCGACCGGTGAGTACGTAGCGCTCGAGCGCGAGCACGTCCACGGGGCGCCACCGCGTCCCGATGGGGTCGTAGCTGTGGAAGGCCACCACGTCCGCCACGCTCGCG
>CAZEKB010000015.1:54147-79906 GCA_964512225.1 uncultured Rickettsiales bacterium
CGGAGCGGCCGGCCTCCTCGAAGTCGGCGGCGGTGCGACCCTCTCCCGCGCAGCTCTGCAGGTCGACGTCCCCGAGCACGGAGATCGACTCCCCGGCGGGGAAGACGGCGCTCACGCCGAGGTAGCGGACGCCGATGTCGTTCCCGAACTGCGTCATCCAGGCCGCTTCGACCTGCTTCTGCACGTCGTCTCCGTCGTCGAAGAGCACCACGCGGGTGGACGCCGACGCCGCGGCGGGGAGGAGGAGCAGGGCCAGGGCCGGGGCGAGGATGCGCACGTTCATTCCTCCACCAGCAGGGATACGAACACGCATCCGATCTGGAAGCGCTCGACCAGGGGGACGCAGGGGCCGTCGTCCGAGAAGTCGCACGACGAGTTGTTCGGCCCGATGGACCGGAAGAGGATCGGGACGCGCGCCGCGCCGTAGCTGCGGCAGGCGGCGAGGTCCAGGGCGTCGAGGTCGACCAGGTCGGCGGGCGGAGGCAGTTCTTCGGCCTGACCGGGGCCGTCGGGGGGCACGAAGGGGTCCCACACGTCGCTGAAGACCGCGTCGCACCAGCAGTCGGCCGGGTCCTCGGGGCCGCAGCAGTAGTAGGCGTCGGTCAGCGACGCGACGTGCTCGCTCTCGCCCAGCCACCCCGAGGCCGCCAGGGTGATGCGGTGCGAGTTCGCGCTCTCGAGCTCGTCGTCGACGTAGTCCGGCGCCTGGAGGGTGAGCTCGCCGCGCCCGACCTCGATCTCGAAGTCGAAGTAGCCCGGCGCGATCTGCCGCATGACGGGGCCCGCCTCGAAGCCGAAGACCGGCTGGTAGTGCTCGGAGGG
Organism: uncultured Rickettsiales bacterium; assembly: GCA_964512225.1. Taxonomy (GTDB): domain Bacteria; phylum Myxococcota_A; class UBA796; order UBA9615; family UBA9615; genus CAZEKB01. The sequence continues at coordinate 54,970 of CAZEKB010000015.1, forward strand.
CTCCTCCGCCCAGGACCCCACGGCCGCGCCGAACACGTCCTGGGCGACGCCCGGGCTCACGACCGCGCGGACCCGGATCTCCCCCCTGAGCTCCTCCCCGCTCGCCACGACGACCTCGAAGTTGCGAGCGTCCACCGGGCTGCCGTTGAGGTTCCCGCCCCCGCGCAGGAAGAACCGGATCTCGTCGGCGGGCAGGGGACCTTCCCCCTCCTCGTCGCTGAACGCCGACGGCGGGGTGCACGAGAAGATCGCGGTGCCGTCGCCCTGCTCCTCTTCGTTCTCCACGTCGAAGTCCGGCTCGCCGTCCTGGCCCTCGGGGTGCTCCGCCCGGGGCAGGCAGTCGTTGTCGCGGCCGTCGCACACCTCGGGGTTGTTGGGGAAGCGGTTGTCGTCGTCGTCCGCGCAGTCGCCTTCGCGGTTGCTGAGGCCGTTCTCCCGGGTGCACTCCTCCCCGTCGGCGAGCTCGTGGAACTCCGAGCCGTAGCCGTCCCCGTCCGCGTCCGTGAAGCACGCCGCGGGGCACTCCTCGCGCGCGAAGATCAGGTCCTGGGTCCCCTCGACCGTGCAGAACGTCAGGGGGCGGACGCAGCCCGACGCCGCGACGACGAGGACGAGGAACGCGAGGCGAAGCACTGGGGTCATGACGGCCCTCCGGGGCCCCATGCTAAGGCCCGGCCCGAGGGCGGCCAAGCGGCACCGGGGTCACTCCCGGGCGACCCGACGGGCGCGCTGGTCTTCGTACAGCGACTGGGGCCGGAGCGTCGCGGCCTCGCCCAGGCCCTCGAGGTAGTCGTCCGGCGCCGTCCCGTCCCCGGCCCCGAACAGGTCCCAGTCGCCCCCGATCTCGGCGTGCACGTCCAGGGTCGGCGCCGTGCCGATCACGTACCCCTCGCCGTATTGATAGGAGCGGAGCATCCCCTCGCCGCGGAGGTTCCAGAACACGTTCTGGGTGGCGCTGTGGCCCGCGCCGCTCGACCAGCCGCCCCGGTTCAGGGCCCCCCAGCCGTCGTCGGCCGACGAGTCGTCCACCAGGTTCGCCATCGCCAGGCTGTGGTGGTACTCGCTGAGGCCCACGAGCCCGAGCGATTCGTTGTCCGTCGAGGCCGCGAAGCCCTCCCGAGACGTCGTGCGGAGCCACACGGTGCCCGACGTCCCGAAGTCCCAGTTCTGGATGAAGTTGTGCCGCCCCGCGATGCCCGCCAGGTCGCGGAACAACACCTCGGAGCTCCGCGACACCTCGAACAGGTACCCGTTGCCCCCGCCGCCTCGATTCTGGGCGTAGCCGAGCGTGGAGTCGGCGACCGTCACCCGCTTGCTCGATACGACCGCCACGCCCCCCGAGAGCAGGTGGCGGCCGTCCTCGGACAGGGGCGACTCGTAGGACTCGATGTGCGCGACCCACGCGTCCGCCACGCCCTCCATCCGGATCGCGTGGGTGCGATCGACCGACAGGGCCTCGGTCCGGGTGGCCGCGGTGGACACCGAGAAGTCCCGCGCGCCGACCTCCCGCAGGTAGCCGTCCTCGATCCGGAGGGAGGCGCCGTCGCGAACGAGGGCGGGGTAGCGGACGGGGACGTCCAGGGTCACGACGGCGGGGGCGTCGCCGGTGATCGCCACCACCGTCCGGCGGAAGAAGGGGCGCCACGTGCCGTTGAAGACCTCCCAGGTGCCGGTCATGCCGTGCTCTTCCACGAACTCCTCGGTGATCGTCCAGCCCAGCGCGACGTCCGCGCCGACGGCGAGATCGCCGCGCGTCGCCACCGTCACCTCCACGCTCCGGGCGGCCCCGTCCTCCGCCAGGGGGTGATCGTCGCCGCGCACGACCGAGCCCGCGAAGGCGATGTGACCCCGGTCCGACATCCCGTCGACCCCCCCGAACCACAGGTGGGTCGCGCCGCGGCCCTCGCCCCGCAGGACCACCCCGTCGAGCGCGACGCGCAGGGTGCGATCGAACCGGTACTCGCCCGCGGGCAGGAGCACGTCCGACGGACCGACGGCCGCGTCGATCGCCGCCTGGACGGCCGCCGTGGAGTCGGTCGCCCCGGTCGGGTCGGCCCCGAAGTCCGTCGCGTCGATGGTGGGGACGTCGCGCCCCAGCGGCAGCTCCTCGCCGCCGCGGTAGCCGGCGTACGAGAAGTCGTGCAGGAAGCGCCCCTCGACCGTCGCGTCGGGGGTCCAGTCGGCGGGGTAGAGCGCGCTGCGCCAGCCGTCGGCGTCGTCGTCGTCGGCCGCGTCGTCGTCGCCGGAGAGGTCGTCGTCGTCGGGAGCGGGGGCCGCGGGGCAGGCGATCAGGGCCGCCGCCACGCTTCCGAGAAAGGCGCGATGCATCGCGCGAATCGTACCCCCCGGCGGCCCGTGAATCGCCCCGCCGACTCCTCTAGACTTCGCTCGTGGCCGTGCTTCCACCCCGAAAGTCCCCGACCCCGTCTCGCGGCGTGGAGCTGTCGATGGCCACCGGCACGCTCCGCATGCGCCGGATCCGCGTCACGGGAGCCGGCTCGGCGCGCCCTCCCGCGGGGGGCGTCCCGTTCGTGCCTCCGCCCCCGTCCGGACCGCTCGCGCTCGTCGTGCTCGACGACCCCGACGAAGAGTGGCGCTACATCCCGAGCCTGCACCGGTGGGGCTACCGCACGAAGGTCCGCCGCGGGCTGGCCGAGGCCGTCCCCGCGATCCGCGAAGAGGAGCCCGCGATCGTCTTCGTGCAGTGCTGGGAGCGCCTGCAGGGGCTCACCCTCGCGAAGATGGTGGGGGAGTTCGCGCCGCACGTCGTGCACCAGTTCGTCGCCGTGCGGTACGACACGCAGAGCGAGTCGGTCTTCGACATGCTCATGGCCGCGGGCGTCACGGCCTTCGTCAAGGGCGTGATCGACGAGCGCAGCATCCGCGAGATCCTCAGCTACAAGCAGCTCCCGGACAGCACGGTCGAAGGCATCCCCGTGCCGAACCTGCACGCCGACCACGTGCAGAAGATGAGCCGGGAGAAGCCGATCGTGCGCGGCGCGACCGTGGGCGGCCGCTTCATCGTCGAGGGCCTGCTCGGCCGGGGCGCCACGGCGTCGGTCTACAAGGTGCGGGACCTCATGCTCAGCGGCACCGTCGCGCTCAAGCTGCTGGACCCCGAAGCGCTGGTCCACAACGCCGAGGAGCGGTTCCGGCGCGAGGCCCGGATCACCCGCGAGCTGGGGCACCCCAACATCGTGCGGACCTGGGACTACGGCGTCACCGAGGACGGGCGGCCGTACTACACGATGGAGCTGCTGGACGGCGCTCCCCTGGACGAGTGGCTCGCCGAACAGGAGCCCTCCTTCCCGCGCCGGCTGCTCCTGCTCGGGCGGCTGTTCTCGGCGGTCTCCACGGTCCACCTGAACGGTGTGCTGCACCGCGATCTCAAGCCCGCGAACGTCGTCGTCGTGGAGGACGACGTGAAGCTGCTCGACTTCGGCAGCGCCTGCTTCATGCACGAGCGCATCCGCGTCGACGGGGCGCGCGCGCTCATCGGCACGCCGTCGTACGCCGCTCCGGAGCTCATCCTCGGCGACGCAGACCCCTCCATGGCCACGGACATCTACTCCCTGGGTGCCCTCGCCTACGAGGTGGTCACCGGCCGCCCGGTGGTGCGGGCCAGCGACCTGGTCTCGCTCCTGGTCCGCACCGAGCAGTCGAAGCCGCCCCCCTCGCCCCGTCGCTGGGCGCCGCCCTGCCGGTCGAGGTGGAGGGGTGGATCCTCGCGATGATGTCCCGGGACCCCCGCAAGCGACCGACGGACGTCTCGCGGATGGGGAGCGCGCTCGAGGCCCTGGGCGCCTGAGGCGGCTCAGCCCGCGGCGGCGGGGAGGTTGTCCGTGACCACGTCCAGGGGCGGCGTGGACGCGCGGACCCGCGCGGGGCTGAGCTCGGCCGCGACCTCCTCCACGCGACGGATGCCCCGCTGATCCAGCACGACGCGCACGTGGTCGATCTCGGTGCGCGCCTCGCCCCCCCGCTCGAAGGTGAGCCGGAGCACGAGGTTGACGTGATAGACGCGGGAGCAGCGCACGTCGCGGATGCGCTTCGTCGTGGGCTCGACGATTCGATGCAGCTCGTACGCGTCGTCCATGCGGCGGCGCAGTCGGTGGAAGTTGAAGCGGACGATGTCGTGGATGCCGTCCACGCCGCCCAGGCGCTCGGCCAGGGGCTCGCTCTGCAGCACCACGTCCTTCGTCCAGTGGACGACCGTCTCCGGACGGGCGTCCCGGGCGATGATCCCCGGGTTCTCGGCGTGCCGCGCCCGCAGGACCTCCCGATCGATCTCCGCCGCGGACCGGGTCACCACGGTCTCCGTGGCCAGCCCGAGCACCTCGGTCGTCTCCCGGTCGCAGACGCGCACCCGGTGGTCCGGCAGCCACCGGCTCACGCGGTGGCCCAGCCAGGCCTTGCCCAGGTCCTTGATGCGGTCCTTGATGATGTAGGAGCCGATGGCCACGGCCACGAACGGCACGGAGGTCATCCCGAAGTTCAGGGTGGCCCAGATGGTCGCCGCCACCGCGAACGCCATCGCCGCCGCCGCGGCGACCGCGCCGATGATGTTGCTCGACCACCCGCCCGCGTCCGCGCGCTCGACGTCGAGGTACAGCACCGAGCTGACCACCTTCTTCAGGAGCCGACGCTGGTAGGGCATCGCCTCGTTCTCGGTGCCCGGGCGGATGAAGCTCGGGTAGCCCTTCCCGCGGCGGTATCGGTAGGTGCCCACGGCGGCCGTGGCGATGCGCTCGCGCACGGCGGTGAGGGCGTCGTCGTCGTCCGGCTCGGAGACCCGGTCGATCGCGACGACCACGGAGGTCAGCGCCTCCTCGGCGGCGAGCGAGACGTACTCGTCGACGGCCCGCCAGGTCGACTGCACTCGCGTGCTCATCGCCGCCTGCTCCGCCCGGTGCCCGAGCGACTGCAGCCGGGCGAGGCCCGCCTCCGTGTCCTTGGCGAGGTGCGTCGCGGCGTCGGCCAGGGCCGCGCGCCGGGCCTTGCGGGCCCCGCCGTCGAGGTTCGGCAGCTTGGTGAACCGCTCGAGCAGCGCCGCCCCTTCGTCGCGGAACGCCGACTTGAAGAGGCAGCCGAGCAGCTTGAGTCGTCGGATCGCGCCGCCCCGGGCCGTGCGGTCGCCGCGCAGCAGGCGGTCGAGCCTCTCCCGGCACTCGCGGAACCAGGTCTCGTCGGGGTCGTGGGCGAGCGCCCGCAGCGCCACCGTGGGCGTCTTGAACCGCACGAACGCGGCCGTGTCTTCGTAGAAGCGGCGGGGCGGATACGACGACTTCGTGATGCCGAGGGAGCGCGGGATGAACAGGAACGACTCGACCCGATACCGCTGACGCCGCTCGGAGGGATCGACGGGGTAGGCCAGCTTCAGCTCGATCTGGTTCTTGTCGTGTGCCTCGAGCCTGCGGTCCAAACGTCGCTCCCTTTCGTCGTCAATCTAGCGGAGTTGTCACAGTAGGGCCGAGCGCAGCCGCGACAACCAACGCCCCGTGGCGGCGGCGCGCGGATCGGCGGACGCGTGTCGATCGACCACGGCCGCGAGGCCCCCCAGGACCGCGTCGAGCCGATCGTACCGTCCGGCCGCGCGCAGCAGCTCCTCCAGGATGCGCCGCCGGGGACCGAACCCGCGCGGCACCCCGGCCTCCCGACCGATGCGCTCGATCACGGGCGCCGACAGGAACACGCCGCACCGGGCCGCGCTGCAGAGGTGGTGCGCGATGGCCCGCAGGTCGGTCTCCGGGGCCGCGGGATCGGGGGGCGGGGGGCCGACCACGGGGACGGGGGACGGGGGCGTGTCCACGGCTTCGAGCGCGTCCGCCACCGCGCTCGCGACGGGCCGCTCGAGGTCGCGCAGGGCGCGGATGAACGCAGGCAGCCACGTCGCGGTCTCGGCCGTGGGGGCCTCCAGCTGCTCGGCGAGCGGGCGACGGGCGCCGCCGTCGTCGTCCAGGAACACCCCCGCGTAGGGGAACACCCCGCGACCGAAGATCTCGTAGGCCTCGGCGGCGAGGTCGTCGTCGGAGCCGGGATCCACCCCGCGCGCCTCGAGCAGCGCGCGCGCCGCGGGGCCGGGGCGACCCTCCAGGAGGTCGACGATGCCCTTCATTCGGGGAGCTTGTAGGCCTCGCGCGTGGGCTTGAGCGGCCGCTTCAGCCAGTAGGGGCGGCGGGTGCCGTCGGGCGAATGCTCGGTGGCGGGCCGCGCCAGGGCCTTCCACTCGCGGAACACCTCCATGGAGCGCTTCAGGTCCACGCGGACGTCCCCGTGGCGGTCGTCGGGCCCCGCCTTCGTCACCGCCAGCGCCTTCTGGTGCCAGCAGTGAGCACCCGACACCGGGTCGGGGTGCACGCCGTGGGTCAGGTTCTGGTGCACGCCCACGTCCGACCACCACACCCGCGACGTGTCGGGGTCGGTCGTCTCCCAGGGCCCGCCGCCCTTCTCCACGCGCAGCGACTTGTTCCGGTCGTCTCCCCCGAGCGTCACGAGGTTGGACATGCCCGCCCCGACGCCCTCGGCCTCCTTGAGCCGCCATCGGCCGGCGTGGTGCGATACGGCCACGATCCCGGGCTTGATCCCCTCGGTCACCCACACGGAGTCGACCATCTCCCCGGTCTCGGTGCGGATCTTGACGAGATCACCGTCCTGCACGCCGATCCGACGCGCGTCTTCGGGGTGCATCCAGACCGGGTTCCGGTGGCTCAGTTCGTACAACCACTTCGCGTTCGCCGAGCGTGTGTGAATCAGCGTCGGCAAGCGGAAGTTCGGGAGCAGGAGCATCTCGCCCTTCGACCGATCGATCGCGTCCGGGGCCACGTGCGAAGGCAGCGGCCAGGGCACGGCGTACTCCTGCTCGGTCCACCCCCACGCGTGCAGGGTGGGGCTGAAGAACTCGAGCTTGCCCGAGGGCGTACCGAAGCCACGCACCGCCCCCGAGTCGTCCACGATCTCCTCGAACGGGCGGTACCGATCGTCGGACACCGCGAACGCGCCGTACTTCTGCATGTATTGCAGGGGCGTGAGCCCCTCCGTTTCGGCCGCTTCGGGCAGCCCCGGGACGGAGTTCTCGAAGATCCACCGGAAGTACTCGTGCACGGTGACGATCTCGCCGTCTCGGTACGGAGACAGGAAGTGCTCGCGGATCCCCAGCGCGCCGTCGGGGTCCATGCGCACCGACAGGTCGATCCACCACTCGGCCTCCTCCCAGACCTCGCCGGGGTTGGCCTCCCAGGTGCGACTCACCGTCCTGCCCGCGCGCTCCATCGAGACCCGCCGCACCGGCTGACGGAAGCCGATCCACTGCCCCGAGTGCGTCTCCACGGACATGAGGTCGTGCCGCTCGCCCGCGTGCCCCATGGGGAGCACGTAGTCCGCGAACCAGGCCGACTCGTTCCACGTGGGGGTGAGCGCCACGTGGCACTTGATCTTGTCCTCGTCCCGCAGCGCCTCCATCCACATGAAGCCGTCGGGGTTGATCCACAGCGGGTTGTAGACGCGGGTGAAGTACACGTCGACGTCGCCCCGGCCCTCCTCCAGGAAGTGCGGGAGGCAGAACGACATCTCGTAGAAGGCGAACGGCCACTCGACCGGGAGGTGCAGCTCGTTCCACGCGGTGAACGGCTCCGGCGTCGTATGCGGCCGGGGGACGAACTTGTTCCAGGAGTTCAGCGACGTGCCGCCCTCGGCCCCGACGGAGCCGGTGAGGACGTTGAGGAAGAAGAGCGACCGCGCGACCTGCCAGCCCCCGCGGTTGCCCATGGACGCGGCGCGCCAGTTGTGGGCGGCGACCCGGTTCCCCGCGACGGCGACGATGCGCGCCAGCTCCTCGATGCGGTCGACGGGGACCCGCGCCTCCGCGGCGGCGCGCTCGAACGTGAACCCCGCGTAGAGCGCGGCGAGCATGCGGTGGAAGTCGTCGAACACGGGACCGTCGGGGCGGGCGGCGGCCTCGGCGGCGATCTTGAGGACGGCCGGGTCCGTGGCGAAGGACGGCGCGGCCAGCACCGACTCCTTCCAGTTCACCCACCGCTCCACGAACGCCTTGTCGTAGAGGTCGTTCGCGATCAGGTGGTTGGCGACGGCGAGCAGGATCGTCGCCTCGCTGCCGGGCCAGGACGGGATCCACAAGTCCGACTTCGCCGCCGTGTTCGACAGGCGCGGGTCGAGCGTGACGATCTTCGCGCCCGCGCGCTGCGCCTCGATGATCCGCTGAGCGTGGGGGTTGAAGTAGTGCCCCGACTCGAGGTGGGCGCTGATCAGGATGATCGCCCGGGCGTGGGCGTAGTCGGGACTCGGCCGGTCGGCGCCGCTCCACATGAAGTAGCCCGCGCGGGAGGCCGCCGAGCAGATGTTCGTGTGGCTGTTGTGCCCGTCGACGCCCCAGGTCGTGATCACGCGGTTGGTGTAGTGGTCCTCTCCCGGGCGACCGACGTGATACATGATCCCGTCCCGCCGCTTCGCCCTGCTCGCGCGCATCTTCTCGGCGATCTCGTCGAGCGCCTCGTCCCAGGAGATCCGCTTCCAGCGACCTTCCCCCCGCGCCCCCACGCGCTTGAGCGGGTGGAGGATCCGCTCCGGGTCGTACATCTGGTTGTGGGTCGCGGGACCCTTCGCGCAGTTGCGGCCCCGGGAGCCGGGGTGGGCGGGGTTCCCTTCGAACTTGCGGACGTCGTGCGTCTTCTTGTCCACGTAGGCCAGGAGCCCGCACGCGGACTCGCAGTTGAAGCAGATCGTGGGCACCAGCGAGTAGCGCCGGGCCACCTTCTTGGGCCAGGCCTTGCTGTCCCACTCGACCCAGTCGTCCCACCGCTCGGGCGGGGGATACTGCGACATGCGACCGTCCGGATGGACGACCGTGGTGAGGTCCGTGGGCGTCCCGTCGGCGTCCGAGTACCGGGGTTGTTCGATCATGGGCGGCATATGACCATGAACGGCCGCTACCCTGAGGGGCGGTGCGGTTTTTGCTTCGACCGGCATCGGAGGTTCCATGTCCCGCTCAACGCTCGCTCTGCTCTCGGTCCTCGGCCTCGGCGCCCTCCTCGCTTGCCCTTCGCCCCGCGGTCCGGGCAACAGCCGCGACGACGACGACGACACCGACGACGACGACGCCACGGGGGACGACGACGACGCCACCGACGACGACGACTCCTCCGGAGACGACGACGACGCCACCGACGACGACGACTTCACCACCGACGACGACGACGCCACCGACGACGACGACGCGGCCGCGAACCTGCCGGGGACCGTGGTCGGGCAGTACGTCTTCTCGTACTGGGTCGACATCCAGAACGGCGTCCCTGCTTGCGATCAGGTGATCGAGTTCACGGGCTCGACCCAGTTCTCGGCGGTCGTCCAGGGCTGCCAGCTCTGCCCGGGCAGCATGGCGTTCACGCCGGGGTCGTTCGTCGACGTGACCGACAACACCGTCGATCCGGATCACTGCGCGCCCGGCTTCGTGACGGGCCTGGGGGTGGACTACGGCGATCAGCTCACCGACCCGACCCAGTACGGCGACTTCGCCGGGATCCTCGGACTCATGGGCTCGAACACGTTGGCCGCCTCCGGGATCGACCTGACGGTGCAGGGCGGGACGACCGCCGCCGAGCTCGAGGCCAAGTACGCCGACCTGGGCCTGGACTTCACGCACGCGGGCTTCGTCGACGCCGGTCCCACCACCCTCGCGGGCACCGCCGGGCTGAGCGCGATCTCGAACCCGCCGCCCCTCGCCCCGCAGGAGCAGTCGAACTTCCTCGCCGCCTGGGAGATCTTCAACAACCCCGCCGTGAACCCCTACGGCGGCTCGGGCATGCAGGGCGAGTACGGCGGGCAGGCCGTGTTCATCCTCACCCTGGGAGCGGGAGGGGCCGCCGACGGCGTGAGCTTCACCTTCACCACCACCGTCACCCCGTGAAGCGGGCGGGGGGCCTCCTCGTCGCGATCCTCGCCGCGGCCTGCCCATCCTCCGAGCCGGGGGAGGAGACGCCCGCGGACGACGACGACGCCACCGACGACGACGACGCCACCGACGACGACGACGACGATCCCGGCTTCACGTTCCACCGGGACGCCGACGGCGACGGCTTCGGCGACCCGGAGACCACCACCACCGCGGAGGTGGACGAGCCGCCCGAGGGCTGGGTCCGGGACGACACGGACTGCGACGACACGGACCCGCACCTGTTCCCGTCGACGGACTACACCTCCGGCCTCCAGCGTCGATGCGCCGCGGTCCATCCCGGCGTCCAGGACACCTGGCACGAGGGGCGCGTGGAGCAGCCCTCCCACTTCGTCGATCGGGACATCGACGGCGCCTGCTACCTGTACTTCCGCGGGCACAGCACGCAGACGACGCACGCGATCGGCGTGATCCGCGACCCGCTCTGCACGGGGGAGTGGGAGCCGGTGGGGGCCGAGCCCGTGCTCGAGGCGCGCGCCCTCACCGAGTGGGACGGCCTGAACCTCTCCAACCCCACGGTGGTGTACGTGCCGACGTTCGCGCGGCCCTACTTCCTGTTCTTCCACGCCAAGGACGGGTCCCGCCGGAAGATCGGGCTCGCCACCGCCGAAGATCCGCTCGGGCCGTTCGAGCGCGTGGACGGCGACGGGGCGCCCCTGCTCGTCCCGGTGCTGGACCTCGGGCCCGAAGCGACGGACCTCGACAGCCGGCAGGTGCATCACCCGATCGCCCACTACGACGGCGACCTGATCCGCCTCTGGTACACGGGCCGATCGCTCGAAGGGACCGGCGCGTTCGCGACGCTCCACGCCACGTCGACGGACGGGACCACCTGGACGAAGCACGACGATCCCGCCACCGAGGCCTTCCCCGAGCCGGTGGTGGAGCCGAGCCCCGGGGCGTTCGACTCGGATCGCGTGACGGTCCCCGGGGTGCTCGCCAATACGTTCGACCCCGAGGGCGCCTACACGTGGGTGCACTGGTGGACCGGGGATCGGCTGGTCACCGGCGAGACCGTCCGCGCGCTCGGCACGGGCCGGGGCGGCGAGGCGAGGGTGGAGAAGTGCGACCTCAACCCGGTCCTCGAGCTCGCCGCCTACCCCGCGGCGGGGAGCGCGACCGTCGCCGGCCAGGGCCTGTTCTACGAGCCCGCGGCGGGCGACGGCGGCCCCGACTTCGGCACGCTGCACGTGTACTACGGGGGCTCGGTGGCCCTCGACGCGAACGCCTGGGAGGGGGACGCCGAGTACGAGAACACCACCGGGACCGCGACGTACGTGCTGCACGCGTTCAACGCCGCGCCCGCCGTCGCCGTGGACCCGATCGACCTCACCCTCGCGTCGCCGTTCGTGCTCACGGGGACCATCACGGACCACGCCCCCGACACCGTGATCGTGGGCGTCGAGCTGGTCGAGCCGCGGGGGAGCTCGGCGGACGCCTGGGCGCTCGCGGACGTCGCCGCGGCCGACGACACGCTGCTCGAGCCGCAGTCGACGTCGTGGTCGGTCGAGCTCGCACCGCCCGCGGGGACCTACGATCTGCTGGTGCGCGCCGAAGACGAAGCCTGCTCGCGGCGAACGGTCCGGCTCGGGGAGATCGTGATCCAATGAAGCGCCCCGCGTACGTCCTCCTCGTCGCCCTCCTCGCGGCCTGTCCGACGCAGGAGGATCCCGGCTTCCCGCCCCCCGACGAGGACGACGACGACGCCGTGGACGACGACGACGCCGTGGACGACGACGACGCGGTCGACGACGACGACGTGTCCGCGATCCCGCCCACCTTCGTGCGCTTCGTCTCCCCCGAGGACGGCGACGAGCTCCGGTTCGACCAGGTCTTCGTGGTGGAGGCGGACGGGGACGCCCCCGGGCCGGTGGAGATCACGCTCGACGGCGAGGTGCTGGCCACGACCGCGATCGGCGTGGACACGGGCACCGCGAGCATCGACTTCGACACCGTCCCGTACCCCGACGGCGAGTACGACCTGCGCGCGGAGCTGACGCAGCACGAGCTCGACGACGAGATCACGATCGAGCTGGTCAACGGCGAGCTGCTGATCTACGAGCTCGAGCCCCTCGTCCTCGACGACTCGGACTACCCCTCCGTGCAGCTCGACGTGCCGGACGTCGCCGTGTCGATGCAGGTCCAGGTCGACTTCGTCCCCACCGCGGCCACGACGTACGCCTTCGGGATCGTCCGCGAGCCGGGCGGTCTGTACGCGATCGGTGGCGTCCCGGAGCCGCGCTACCCGACGTCCGCGTCGGCGGCCCCGCCCTGGGCGGGCGGCGTGCCCAACCACCCCCACCGGACGTGGCCCACGGGGGAGCACACCTTCTGGCCGGTGGCCAACCCCGAGATGAACGGGGCGGAGGCGGTGATCACCGCGATCGTGAAGCGGGCGTTCGAGGAGCCGGAGACCGGGACGCTCGACGTGGACCTCTACTTCGCCCAGGGATCGGGCCTCACCGCCGCCACGGCCCCGACGCACCCCGGGTGCGGCGCCTTCGTGGGCCACCTCGATGCGATCCTCCAGCAGGCGGGCATCACACTGGGGATCCTCCGCTTCTACGACGTGCCCGGCTCCGGCTTCGCGGTCGTCGACTCCCACGCCGAGTTCCTGGACCTGCTCGCGTCGGGCAACCCCGGCAGCGACCGCACGCTCGACCTCTTCTTCGTGCACGACATCGACCTCAACGCGGGCGGGAACATCAACGTGCTGGGGGTGGCCGCGCACCGTCCGGGGCCCGCGCTCCGGCACGCGACCCTGCAGTCGGGGGTGGCGGTGGAGACGCAGCGCATCCTCGGGGGCGAAGAGGATCTCGCGGCGCACACGGCGGCGCACGAGATCGGCCACTTCCTCGGTCTCATGCACACGTCGCAGGTCGGCGGCGAGGAGCACGACAACCTCGACGACACCGTCGAGTCCTGCAACGCGAGCAGCTGCTGGGCCACGAACCTGATGGACCCGCTGCTCGATCCGTCGGGGCCGAACGACGACATCACCCCGAACCAGCGGTTCGTTCTGCTTCGGCATCCGCTGGTCCGGCTCTCCGATTGATGCTAGGTACGCGTCGCCCGTAGGAGAGCCGACGTGTCCGAGACCCCGCTACCGACCGCCAAGACCAAAGAGCGCACCCGCAACGAGGTGCCGGAATCGGTGGACGTCGCCATCGTGGGGGCGGGGACGGGCGGCCTGATGGCGGGCGCCTACCTCGCCAAGGCCGGGCTGAAGGTCGCGCTCTTCGACCCCCACTACGTCGCGGGCGGGTGCTCCACGCAGTTCCACCGCACGATCGTCGGGGGCGGCGTCTACCGATTCGACGTCGGCCTGCACTACATCGGCGAGGCGGGCCCGGACGACTACATGGGCCGGATGCTCTCGGACGTGGGCGTGCACCAGGAGTTCGAGCAGCTCGACCCCGACGGGTACGACACGTTCGTCTTCCCCGACTTCCGCTTCCGCATGCCCAACGACCTCGGCCTCTACCGGGACCGGCTCGTGGAGATGTTCCCGGAGGAGACCCGGGGCATCGACAAGTGGCTGTCCTTCTGCAGGCAGGCGGAGCAGGCCCGGTACATGGTCACGCCCCACGGCGGGAACATGCCCCTGAGCGTCCTGCTGCAGATCCCGTTCAAGGCGCCCGCCCTGATCTGGCGCAAGAACTCGACGCTCAAGTCGATGCTGAACGCCTGCACCAAGAACATCCGACTCCAGGCGGTCCTGGCGGCCCAGCAGGGCGACTACGGGCTGCCCCCGGGCGAAGCCAGCGCCATCTTCCACGCGGGCTGCATCTCCCACTTCCGCAAGGGCGCCTTCTATCCGAAGGGCGGCGGACAGGCGATCAGCGACAAGCTCGCGGACTCCATCGAGGCGAACGGCGGCACGATCCACCTCAAGCGGGGCATCGAGAAGATCCTCGTGGAGAGCGGCCGCGCAGTCGGCGTCCGCACCGAAGCGAAGCGCGGCGAGCAGCAGACCGTGCGGGCGAAGGCGGTGCTGTCCAACGCGGACATCCAGCGCACCATGCTGGAGCTGGTGGGGCCCGAGCACCTGCCCAAGAAGCTCGTGAAGCGAGTGGAGGGGTTCCACTACCCGTCGGCCATCTTCATGACCTTCCTGGGCATCGAAGGCGACCTGCGCGAGCTCGGCATGGAGAAGACGAACTACTGGCAGTTCGACGGGTACGACATCGACCACATGTACGAGCTCGGGCGTCGCGACGGGCCGCACCCGCTGCGCGGCTCGTACATCACGTCGGCGTCGCTCAAGGACCCGACGTCGGACTGGCACGCGCCCGAGGGCATGCAGACGCTCGAGGCGATGGCGCTCGTGCCGGGCGAGCCCGAGGACTGGGGCACGTCGCGGGACACGATCGACAAGCGCAAGTACCGCAAGCAGTCGCAGTACAGCGAGCTCAAGGAGCAGCTGCAGCAGGACCTGATCGACCGCGCGGAGGGGCTGTTCCCGGGCGTCGCGGACAAGATCGTGTTCAAGGAGTCGGCCACGCCGCTGAGCCACAGCCGGTACACGCGAGCCATCCCCGGGACGGGCTACGGCATCTCCAATACCCCTGGACAATTCGCTGACAATCGGCCCGACGCGCGGAGCAAGCTGCGCGGCCTGTACCTGTGCGGGGCGTCGACGCGATCGGGTATGGGCATCATCGGCGCCTCCCTCTCCGGGCAGTACGCAGCCAAAGTTATTGCAAAGGATCTGGGCACCCCGTTGCGGACCGGCTGACCGGCGATATCCTCGGGCTATGAGCACCCGATTCTCTACTCTCTTTGCGCTCCTCCCGGTCACCCTCCTCCTCGGCTGCCCTACCGGCGTCCTGCTCCTCGGTGAAGACGTGGTGATCGGCGGCGGCGGGGGCGGCGGCGGGAACGACTGCCTCGACGTGGACGGGGACGGCGTCACGACCTGCGACGACGACTGCGACGACGCCGACCCGAACAACTTCCCCGGCAACGAGGAGGTCTGCGACCTCGCGGACAACGACTGCGACGGCGAAGCGGACCCGGGGCCGGTCGACTTCGTGGCCAAGGGCCTGCTCGAGAACGAAGTGCTGATCTGGCACCTCGTGGACGGCGGGCTGGAGGGCCCCACGGAGGTGAGCCCGGCCGGCGTCGGCATCAGCTACGCGCCGGTCGCGGGCGACTTCAACAACGACGGCATGCTCGACCTCATCGTGCAGCGGTTCGAGGAGTTCCCCGCCCCCGAGAGCATCGTCATCGACATGTACGAGGGCCGCTGCGGGGGCGAGCTCGAGCAGGTGGAGTCGCCGCGCGGGCTGGACGTGCGCGGCGCGGTCGACATCCACACCGCCTCGGACGTGGACGGCAACGGCACGGTCGACGTCATCGGCTGGGACTACTCGTCGGGCGAGGGCTACACGTGGCTGGGCGCGGGGGACGGCACCTTCGACGAGCAGCGGGGCGGCTTCGAGCTGCGCTGGTGGGGCCCGAACGACGGCAACCGCCGCGAGTTCGTGGCCATGCCCCCCGCCGACGGCAACGACGACGGCATCGTGGACCTGTTCGAGTGCACCAACCTCGCGGGCGCGCAGACGCGCTGCGAGTACAGCGTGGGCGACGGCGAGGGCGGCTTCGAGCCGGTCGTCGACTGGCTCATGGACGCGCTCATGAACGGCGGGGCGTTCGCGGACTTCGACGGCGACGGCGACGTGGACATCGTGGGCGGCCTCGACGACGACGGCGACTCGGGCCAGGCCTGGATCTGGATCCTCGAAGAGGGCGAGATCGTGGGCGGCGGCGAGGCGTTCGACGTGAACCCGGCCGAGGAGAACTCCCAGAACGAAGCCGGCTACGGGTGGATGTACCCGCTCGACGTCGACGCCGATGGGGACCTCGACCTGATCACGGTCACGATGAACCCGTTCCTCGAGGGTCCGATGGACCTGCACCTGGTGCGCAACGACGGCTCCGGCTCCTTCGACACGCCGGAGCTGTTCGGCAGCTCGGTGCACCCGTTGGTCGACTTCAGCATGTGGGTCCAGGACGAGATCGCCGTGCCGGTGCACGCCTTCGCCGCCGAGTAGGCGGCAGAGCCTCCCCGCCCTAGTCGCCGAAGCTCCCGAGGCGGAGCTCACCGCCCGCGGCCAGGAGCTCGGCGGCCGCGAGCTGCTCGGCGACGCGCTCCCCCAGCAGTGAGAGACCGGCCTGCTGGAGCGACGCGCGGGCGTCCTCCACTTCGATCGCCCGCGCCGCGCCCGCCCGGTAGCGGCTGTCGACGAGGCGGTGCACCTCCTGGGCCAGCGCGAGGGCCAGCGCGGCCACCGGGACGGCCTCCCGAGCGGACGTCCAGGCGTCGTACGCGTTGGCGACCTCGAGCGCGATCTGCGCGTCGACTGCCCGCACCTGGGCGGCGGCCTGGCGCTTGCGGGAGGCGGCCTCGCGGGCGGAGGCGACGTTCAGGCCCCCGTCCCAGATCGGGAGGTTCACGCCGAGCCCGACCCACCACGACGTCTTCTTGTCGTCGAACCCGCTGGACTGGTCGCTCCAGTTGAACGCCCCCGTGATGGCGAACTGGGGCAGGAAGGCGAGGGCCGAGTCGACGGACAGCGCGTCCGCGGCGACCTGCTGCTCGCGCGCGGCGCCCCCGTCGGCGCGCGTGCGCACGCCGTGGTCGACCCAGGTCTGCACGTCGCCCTGGGCGTCGAGCTCGGGGGTCGGCAGCGAAGCGAGGGCACCCGTGACGGGGTCCCGCCGCCCGAGCGCGAACGCGAGCGTCCGACGCATCGCCCGCTCCTGCTGCTGCACGTCCCGGAGGCTCTTCTCCACCCGGGCCTTCTCCAGCTGCGCCTGGAGGAGGAAGTCCCGGGTCGCGACGCCCGCCCCGAGCATCACCTCGGTGTTGGACACGTGCTTGGCCGCGAGCGCGACCTGCTCCGCCAGGATCGCGGTCGACTCCTGCATCCGGTAGGCCGCGGCGTAGGCCCGCACGACGGCGAGCAGCACGTCGGATCGGGCCTTCTCGATCGACAGCTCCGCCGCCCGCACCGAGGCCGCGCCGGCCGCCAGGGCCGTGCCGACGCGGGGGTTGATCGGCCAGGTCAGGTTGGCCGCCACCGCGTTCATCTCCTTGGGCTGGATCACCGTGGGGCCTTCGTCGCCGCCGATGTCGACGCCGTCGTCGGCGCTGAGGCCCCCGTCGAGCTGCTCGGTCAGCTCGGCGCAGTCCGCGAAGCCGTTGATCAGGGCGATCTCGGTGCAGTCGTCGCCGTCGAGCATCCCCGCCGCGAACAGCTCGCCGTAGATGAACCCGATGTTCCCGTAGATGCCCCCGAACGCGTCGCCGACGCCCGAGAACGAGTCGCCCATGTCGAAGGCGATCTCCCGGTCGTTGATCCGGTGCTGGTACCCGACGCTCACCTGGGGCGTGATGTAGGCCAGCGCCCGGTCGCGCTGGGCCTTGGACTGGGGCACCGTCTCGAGGCCCGCCTCGAGGGTGGGGTTGTTGCGCAAGGCCTCCTCCATCGCGTCCGCGAGGGTCAGCGACGGGGCCCCTTGCGCGAGGGCGGTCGACGGGAGGAGGAGCAGCAGCACGAGCAGGGATCGGGTCACGGGGAACCCTCCAGAGCGGGGCCGGGGACGGCCGGAGATGGGGCGTCGCCGCCTTCTTCTTCGTTGTGGACGACCCGCAGCACCCGGGCTCGCACCCAGGCGCCCGCGGAGTCGAGGATCTCGTAGACGACGGGGACGATGACCAGCGTCAGGACGGTCGCGGAGGCGAGCCCCCCCGCGACGGTGAGGGCCATGTCGGCGGTCAGCTCCGCGCCGCGGCCGGGGATCAGCGCCATGGGGAGCAGGCCGGTGATCGTCGTGCCGGAGGTGATCAACACGGCGCGCACGCGGTCGCTGCCGCCCTGGATCACGGCCTCGCGGCGCGGCAGGCCCGACGCCCGCAGCTGGTTGATGTGGTCGATGAGCACGATGCCGTTGTTGACGACGATGCCCGCCAACATGATCACGCCCACGAAGGTCACCACCGAGAAGGGCGTGCCCGTGGCCACGAGCACGACCGCCACGCCGATCAGCGACAGCGGCATCGTCGCCATGATGACGATCGGGTGCACGAAGGCCTCGAACTGCCCCGCCATCACCATGTAGACGAGCAGGATCGCGAGCAGCAGCCCGGCGAAGAGCTTGATGAACGCGTCCATCATCTCCTCGAACATGCCCCCGTACCCCAACCGGTAGCCGGGCGGCAGCGCCGAGGCGAGGGGCGCCAGCGTGTCCTGCACCTCGGCCATGACCGTGCCGAGGTCGCGCCCTTCGATGTTCGCCCTCACCGTCACCTGCCGCGACTGGTCCTGCCGGGTGATGGACACGGGCCCGAACCCGGTCTGGAAGCTCGCGATCTGCCGCAGCGGCACGTTGAAGCCCGCGCGGGTGGGGATCACGACGCGGTCCATGGCATCGAACGAGTTGCGGTCCTCGGGGCGGTAGCGCACGCGGATCATGAACTCGTCGCCGCCCTCCCGGTAGTAGCCCGCGGGCATGCCCTGGGCGGCCGTCTCGATCGCGCGGGCGATCTCCGCGATCGACAGCCCGTAGGACGTGGCGCGTTCGCGGTCGATCGCGAGGTGCCGCTCGGGCTTCGCGGACTGCATCGACACGTCGATCTCGGTGAGGCCTTCGATCCCGGTGATGGTCTCGATCACGCGATCGGCGAGCCGACTGAGCTCCGGCAGCTCCTTGCCCCGCAGCTGGATCTGCACCGGCTTGCTGCCGCCGCCGCCCATCATCGCCTGGCCCATGTCCATGAACTCCAGGGACATGTTCTCGGCCTTCGGGGCCCCCGCCCGGAGCCGCTCGAGCAGCTCGTCGGGGGACAGCTTCCGGTCGAGCTTGAGGCGAGCGAAGATCTGCGCCTCGTGGACCCCGCTGGGGCTCATCTCCGAGAGCCCCGCCCCCAGGTCGTCTTCGTTGACGCCGATCATCGCGCCCACGGTCTCGATGTCGTCGAACGTGCCCACGAACGCCTCGATGCGGCGCAGGGCGCGATCCGTCTCCACGAGCGGGGTCCCCACGGGGAACTTCACGAGCCCCATCACGATGGGGACGTCCGAGCCCGGCAGGAACGTCGCTCCCGCCAGGGGGAGGGCGGCGGCGGCGGCGACCAGCAGCCCGAAGGCGCCCGCCAGGACCCGCTTGCGGCGGTCGAGCACCCACGCCAGGAGACGTCGATAGCGGGCTCGCAGCCGGTCGAACCGGGCCGTCATCGTGCTCCCGCGCCGCGCGTCTTCGGTGTTGAAGAGCACCGACGCGAGCATCGGCACCATCGTGAGCGCGACGAGCAGCGACGACGCCAGCGCGAACGCCACGACCACCGCGAGGCCCCGCACCAGCTCGCCCGCGAGGCCCCCGCCGAAGTAGAGCGGCAGGAAGACGGCGATCGTCGTGAGCGTGGACGCCGTGATGGCCATGCCCACCTCGCGGGCCCCGATGCGGGCCGCCTCCTTGCGGGACTTGCCCATCTCGAGGTGACGGAAGATGTTCTCGATGACGACGACGGCGTTGTCCACGAGCATGCCGACGCCGAGCATCAGCCCGCCCATCGTCATGAGGTTGAGCGTCTCGCCGGTGATGAAGATCGGGATGAAGGTCGCCAGGATCGACAAGGGGATGGCGACGGCCACGGCGAAGGTCGGACGGACCGACCGCAGGAAGAAGAACATGAACATCACGGCGAGCAGGCCGCCGATCAGGCCGGTCCTGGAGACGTTCGTGGCCATGTTCTCGATCTGCTGGCCGGTGTCCATGACCAGGGAGAACTGCAGGTTCCCGGCGAGGTCCTCCTTGATCTCCTTCAGCTCGCTCTTGACCCGGCTCGCGACCTTGAGCGGGTTCGCCCCCGACTGCTTGTTGACGATCATGTAGAGCGACTCGGAGCCGCCCATCCGGATGACGTTGCGGACGTCCTTGATCCCCTCGCCAACGGTGGCGACGTCCCGCACCCGGACGGGCGTCCCGTCCCGGGACATGCCCACGGCCGTCTGCTCGATGGCGGGCAGATCCTGGTACGCCCCGAGGGTGCGCAGCAGGTACTCCTGCCGCCCCTCCACCACGCGCCCCCCGGGCAGGTCCATGTTCTGGGACGCGACGGCCGCCGTCACCTGCCCGAGGGACAGCCCGGTCGCCTCCAGGGCGGTGCGGTCGACGTCGACGGTGACCTCGCGCTCGGCCCCGCCCATGAGGATCACGCCCGCGACGCCGTCGAGTCGCTCGAGCCGGGCGAGCAGCTGGTCCTCCACGTACTCGCGCAGGGCGATGGTATTGCCGCCCATGCCGCTCACGCCGTAGCTGAGGACGGGGAGCGCCCCCAGGCTGAACTTCAGGATCATCGGGTCGCCCGCGTCCTCCGGCATCATCGGCTCGATGAAGGAGAGGGCCTGGCGCAGGTCGTCGGCGGCCGAGTCGAGGTCCGTGCCCCACTCGAACTCCACCATGACGAACGAGACGTCCTCCCGCGACGTGGACTTCACACCCGCCACGCCGTTCACCGACGCGACGGCGCCCTCCACGGGGCGCGTGAGCAGCCGCTCGATGTCCTCGGACGAGGCCCCGTCGTAGCGGGTCACGACGGAGATCGTGGGGAAGTCGACGTCCGGCATCAGGTCGAGGCCGAGGCGGGCCAGCGACATGAGGCCCACGACGACCACCACCGCCACGATCATCGTGATCGTGACCGGCCGATCGACCGCGAGATCGGTGATCTTCATGGGCTACTCCACGACCTTCACGGGGTTGCCGTCGGGGAGCCCGAAGTGGCCCTCCACGACGACCGTCGCGCCGGGATCGAGCCCCTGGACCTGGCGGCCCTGGTCGCCCCGCACCCCGGGCGTGACCGCGACCCGCTTGGCGCGATCGCCCTCGACGACCATCACGTAGGCGCCCGCCTCGGCGGTGGTGACGGCCTTGTTCGGCACCAGCACCACCTCGTCGAGCCGCTCCAGGACGAGCCGGGCTTCGAGGAACAGGCCCGGCCGGAGGCTCCGGTCGGCGTTGGGGATCACGAGCCGCACCAGGAACGTGCGCGCGCCGGGGTCGGCGGCGGCGTTGATCAGTTCGACCTTCCCCGCCCACTCGCGGTCGGGCATCGCCGACGTGGTGACCACGGCGTCCATGCCCACGGAGAGGCGCGCGAGGTCCACGTCGGGCACGTGCACGTCGAGCCGGATCGGGTTCAGGGCCTTCACCTCGACGAGCATCGGGGGGCCCGCGAGCCCGGCCATGCCGCTGAAGAACTCGCCCTCCTCGAGCCCGACGGCCGTGACGGTGCCCGCGAACGGGGCCACCAGCCGGGCCTTGCCCACCTGGTCGTCGAGGACGGCGAGGGACGCCTCCGCCTGGTCGAGCTGGGCCCGGGCGAGCCGGTGGGCGGACTCGGCCTGGTCGAGCGTCTGGGTGGGGATCGCCTGGGCCTCCGCGAGCCGCCGGGCCCGCACGACCTCCGCGTCCGCGTCGGCCAGCTGGAGCCGCGCGAGGTCCGCCGACTTCGCGGCCTGCCCCAGCCGCAGGCGGAGCGTCGACGTGTCGAGGGCCGCGAGCAGTTCGCCGCGCTGGACGTCCTGACCCAGACGGACCGGAAGCGACGCGATGGGCCCCTGCCCCGTGGGGGCGAGGCGGGCGCTGCGCGACGCCTGGGCCGTGCCCCCCAGCCGCAGCGACCGGGTGAGGGACCCGAGCTCGGCCGAGCTCACGCGGACCGGCACGGCGTACGCCTCGAGGGCGATGGCGGCGTTGGCTTCGGGGGTGGGCGAGGTCTCCGAGCCGCACCCGAGGAGGGACGCGGCGAGGAGGGCGAGGAGGAGGAGTCGGGTCATCGGGCGGCTCCCGCGGCGGCGCCGTCGAGGAAGAGGGTGCGGACGTGGTCGAGCAGGGGGCCGAGGGAGCCCTCCCCCCCGGTGAGCATCCAGGCGTAGACGGTGGCGTGGAGCATCCCCACGAACCCCACCGCGAGCAGCTCGGGAGGACGGGACACCAGGGCCCCTTCGTCGATTCCCCGCTGCATGACCCCGGAGAGGAGGCCGATGTAGCGGTGGTGGTGCTCCGAGTGGATCTCGCCGTCGGGGAAGGCCCCCATGTCGTGCGATCGCAGGACGGCGATGAGGAGGCGGACGAAGTCGCCGTTCTCGTCCACCGAGCGCTGGAAGTTGGCGAAGTACGCGTCGATCGCGCCCTGGAAGTCGCTCGCCCCGGCGACGGCCGCGGTGGCTCCTTCGAGGTACTCCCCGCTCTTCTCCTCCCAGATCCGTCCGAAGATCTTCGCCTTGCCCTTGAAGTAGCCGTAGAGCGTCGCGGGCGCGCACTGGCAGCGCTTCGCGATCGCGTCCATGGACGTGCCGTTGTACCCGCACTCGGCGAACACCTCGGTCGCCGCGTCGAGGATCACGCGGACGGCGTGCTCGCGGCGTGTCTCTCGTAGTCCCTTGAGGCCCATCTTCCCACCTGGTTTGCAAAACCGAATCGAGATTCGGCGTATCAAATACGACGTTGTTCTTTGCAGGTCAAGGGGTGGCGGCTGGGTTTCGAGGTGGAGCCGGGGCCGTGGGTGATCCTCGTCGGCTCCGAGACGGCCGACGGGGGGCCGTACGACCTCCGCGTCGAGCTGAAGTGACTCAGAGGCCGGCCTCGGCCCGCATCCGCCGCTCCCGGTTCTGGGGGAGTCGCTCGGCGATGACGGCCACGAGCAGCGCGCGCACGGCGTTCTCGCGGAGATCGCGCAGGGCCTCCATCAGCGGCGGGGACCGATCCTGGAGCCCGACGCACGCCAGCGTGTCCGGCGTCACCGGGCAGGGCAGATCGCCGCGATGAACGGCCCGCAGGCAGCGCTTCAGATCCTCGGTGGGGACCTCCGTGAGGCCCGCCGCGGCCCGGATCACCGGCGCCTGCGGACGACGGCGGCCGCCGGGAGGACCAGCAGCAACCCGAGCGCCGGGCGGGCGTCGCTCGCGGCGGAGCACTCGCAGGCGCTCACGCTCACGCGACCCCCGTCATCGTCCCCTTGACCCGCGCCGGGGCCGAGGTCGTCGTCGTCGTCGTCGTCGCCCTCTTCGGGGGGCGGCGGCGGCGCGAACGTCAGCTCGACGGGCTCCATGAAGTAGTCCTGGTCGACCGTCGGGAGCGGCACCGGGACCTCGACCTCCGCGAGCGTGTAGTCGGTGCCGAGCACCGTCACGATGACCTGGGGGTACATCAGGAAGGTGATGTCGGCCGACAGGTGCACACCGAGCGCCGCCATCACGACCAGGGGCTCCTCCCGGGACGACGGGGTGAGCGGGGCCCACTCGAGGTGCTCCGTCACCGTCGTGATCTCCGTGGGGTTCTCCACGTCCCACACGTCGATGTACTCGCCCGTCAGCTCCGCGTGGATGTGCCCGCCGATGTCCACCGCGATGCTGCCCGAAGCGACCACGAGATCGATCCCGAGCGGGATCTCGAACCCGTCCTGCCGCGGCATGTCCGCGTCGAGGATGGCGGGGCGGCCCGGGTGGCTCAGGAGCAGGTACGGGTCGTACGTGATCGTCTCGAAGACGCCGTACAGGATCGGGTCCATGAGGTCCCCGGTCCACGTGAAGCCCGCGATGTCGAACATGACCTGCGACGACGTATCGAGCCCGAGATCGAACTCCAGGAGACCGCCCTCGGGGGCGCCTTCGAACGACACCGAGTCGATCTCCCAGTCGTAGTGGGCCGTGCCGTCCATCTCGATGTAGATGGTGTTCCCGGCGTGGGCCGTCATGCGCACCTGGAGCGGCGATCCGGACGGGATCCAGCCCGAGTCGAAGTCGAAGTCGTCCACCCCCAGGACCTGCTCTTCGTGCGACGTGAAGTAGGGCGCCGACTCGGTCACGGCGAGGGCGGCGCCGGGCAGACCGAGGACGGAGGCGAGCGTGATGCAGGCGGTGCGGGCGAACATGCGGCGCATCCTACGCGCACCTCGCCGCAGCGACGCTACGATCCGCCCCGTGGCCGCCGATGAGAACGAG
The DNA here is from genome assembly GCA_964512225.1 of uncultured Rickettsiales bacterium. Lineage (GTDB taxonomy): Bacteria > Myxococcota_A > UBA796 > UBA9615 > UBA9615 > CAZEKB01. The sequence continues at coordinate 78,946 of CAZEKB010000015.1, forward strand.
ACCGTGAGCTCCCCCCAAGACATCTGGGACCGGATCGCCGCCGGTCATGCCACCGTGGTGGTCGGCGGACGCCTGCCCGCGCCCCCACCGGGGCGAGCGCTGGTCGTGGTGCCCTGCGACCGGCCGCAGCGAGACCTCGGGGCCGTCATGGACGCCCGCCGCCGCATCGAGCGTCGCATCGGGCAGTCCTGGAGCATGTGGGAGCTCGCCGCGGATCGCGTCCGCAGCTCCATCCGGCGACGACTCCTCGCGGACGAGCCCGAGCCCGAGCGGGCGTGGATGCTCGTGGAGCCGCTGAACCGCCTCCAGGAGGAGACGGAGGCCCGGGCGGCCCTCGTCTTCGACGTCGTGGAGGCCGCGGACCCGGCCTCGCTGGCCATGCTCGAAGAGGTCGTGGGGCACCCGGGGAGGGCGGGCGCCGCCCTCGTCCTCGTGGTCCGGGGGACGGCCGACGGGCCCGCCCGGCGCCTCGTGGACGCCGTCCGGCGCGTGGAGGGCAGCCGACGGGTCATCGACCTGCACGCCCCCGCGGACGTCCCCGTCCCCGCTCCGAAGCCCGCGCCGACGCCGCGCCGACGCGAGCCGACGTGGAGCACCGCGGACCTCCCCCGCGACCTCCGTCGCGTCGCCCGCGCCGCCGCGATCGTGGGAGACACCTTCGAGTCCGAGCTCGTCGCCGGGCTCCTGCGCGTCGACGAGCTGAAGGTGCTCGAGGCGCTCCAGGAGCTCGACGACCGCGGCGCCCCCATCACCGACATCGGCGACGGCGCCTTCCAGATGGACCCGGCCTCCGCGTCGGCGGTGCGGGCGGACGTGCAGCCGTCGCTGGCGGTGGCGTGGAACCTGCGCCTGGCCGAGCTGCTGGGGGGGGGGGGGGGCCGCCCCCCCCCCCCCCCCCCCCCCCCCCGCACCCCCCCCGGGGGGGGGGCCCCCCCCCCCCCGCACACCCCCCGGGGGCCCC
>CAZEKB010000016.1:0-14159 GCA_964512225.1 uncultured Rickettsiales bacterium
GGAGCCGCGGCGGGGCGAGCCCTCCAGGTTCGAGGGGAGGCGTTCTTCAGCACCCGCCTAATCGGCCTCGAGATCCGCGGGCAGCCGCGCCCGAACGGCGGCGAGCAGATCCGCGATCCGACGGGCCCCTGCGCCGAAGTCGGCGCGACCGTCGCGGGCCTTGGCGCGCACGTCCACGACCGTCACGTCGTCCACCACGCGCACCCTCACGCACACGTCGTCGCGGAACCGGAACTGCCCCGTGAGCGAGACCGCCTCGAAGTGTCGGGCGCCGTCGTCGACCTGGTGGAGGTGCCAGCCGAAGTCGGCACCCGCCTGCTTCGCGACGCCGAATACGACGCTCGGCAGCGCTCGCGTCCGCAGGGGCTTCACCTCGGGGTAGTGCTCCCGCTGCATCGCCGCGTTGCGCGTGCGGTAAGCGAGGTCGCGGCTGCGGTTGGGCCGCAGCCCCCCCGCCGCGACGTACTCCGGAGGGTCGTCCGGGTCCGTGGTGATGTCGTTCATCACGGGGTACTTCCGGTGCCCGAGCCAGAAGAAGAAGAAGCCGGTGAACGGCACCAGGGCCACGATCGCCATGCTCACCGCGCCGCCGCCGAGCAGGATCCCGACGGCCCCGGCGATGCCCGAGGCCGCGCCCGCCGCCGAGAGCGTCATCGCCCCCATGGGCGGGACCCCCAGGCGGGTCGTCAGGGGCGCGAGGATCGAGACGCCGACGCCCCCCAGCGAAGCGACCGTCTCCCAGCTCACACGGCCTCCACGCGGCGCACCGCCTGGCCCGGCAGGCTCCCGGCGCGCGATCGCAGGATGAAGAGGGGCTCGCGGAGGCCGGGGACGACCAGCCCGGGGGCGACGTCCGCCCACGGCTCGAGCACCGACCGCCGGCGCAGGATCCCGGGGTGCGGGACCCGGAGGTGGGGACGTTCCACGACGAACGTCTCCACCAGGAGGACGTCGAGATCGAGGGTCCGCGGCCCGTTCTTGGCCTCGCGGATGCGCCCCGCCTCCCCCTCGATCGCGAGGCACCGCGCGAGCAGCGCCTCGGGCCCGGAGGACCACCGCAGCCGCACGACGCCGTTGAGGAACCAGGGCTGCTCGACGATCCCCCAGGGCTCGGTCTCGTAGATGGGCGACACCTCCACGAGGGCGCCCCCGAACGCCGCCATCGCGCGCTCGATCGTCCCCCAGCGGTCGCCGACGTTGGACCCGAAGCCGACCCAGGCCTCGTCGGGCTCGGGGCTCCGCACGATGACGGGCGCGACGGCCGCGGTCATTCGTCGTCCTTGTCGCCCTCGAGGCGACGGTAGATGGTCCGCGCCGCGATCCCCAGCAGCCGCGCGGCGAGCTTCTTGTCCCCGCCGGTGTGCTTCAGCGTCTCGCGAATCACGGTGTCCTCGATCTCCCGCAGCGGCGTGCCGACGGCGAAGACCAGCTTGCGCGTCGCCCCCGAACCTTCGGGCTGCATGTGCGCGGGCAGGTCGCCGACGCCCACCGTCTCGTCCCGACACAGGACGACGGCGCGCTCCATCGTGTTCTCCAGCTCGCGGATGTTGCCCGGCCAGCGGTACGACGCCAACGCCTCGAGCGCGGAGTCGGTGATCCCGCGGATCTCCTTGCGGTTCTTTTCGGCGTACGTGCGCACGAAGTGGGCGGCGAGGATCGGGATGTCGTCGGCGCGCTCGCGCAGGGGCGGCAGGCGGATCGGGATGACGTTGAGCCGGTAGTACAGGTCCTCGCGGAACGCCCGCTGGGCGATCAGACGCTCGAGGTCGCGGTTCGTCGCGGCCACGAGGCGCACGTCCACCGTCACCGTCTTCGTGCCGCCCACGCGCTCGAACTCGCCCTCCTGCAGGACGCGCAGCAGCTTGACCTGCATCGCCGGGGACAGCTCGGCCACCTCGTCGAGGAACAGCGTGCCCCCGTCCGCGAGCTCGAACCGCCCGGGCTTGCGGCCCGCCGCCCCCGTGAAGGCGCCCTTCTCGTACCCGAACAGCTCGGACTCGAAGAGGGTCTCGGGAATCGCCGCGCAGTTCACGCGGATGAGGGGACCGTCGGCCCGCCCCGAGAGCTCGTGGATCGCCCGCGCGAGCAGCTCCTTGCCGGTGCCGGAGTCGCCCGTGATCAGGACCGTCGCCTCGGACGGAGCGACCTGCGCCACCGTCTCCAGGACCGTCCGGAACGACTCCGAGCGGCCCACGAGGTGCGAGAGCGGCCCGCTCGCCTCCGACTTGGACGCGATCTGCTCGCGCAGCCGTCGGTTCTCCGCGAGCAGCTGCGCCTTCTCCAGCGCCTTGCCCACGGATCGCACGATGTCGTGCCGCTTGAGCGGCTTGGTGACGAAGTCGTACGCGCCGACCTTCATCGCCTCGACCGCGATCTCGACCGTGCCGTAGGCGGTCATGAGGATGACCTCGGTCGTGGGCGAGACGGTGCGCACCGCCTTGAGCAGCTCGAGGCCGTCCATGCCCGGCATCTTCAGGTCGGTGAGGAGCAGCTCCGGCGTCTTCGCGCGGGCCGCCTCCAGGGCGTCGGGGCCGGTGCGCGCCGTCCGCACCTCGTAGCCCTCGCGGCCGAGCAGCCGCTCCAGAACCTTGAGGTTGGACTCTTCGTCGTCGACGACGAGGATGGAGGGCGCGGCCACGGGGACGACTCCTGGGAGCTACGAGACGGGGGGTGTCGGGGGCAGGCGAATCGTGAAGGTCGTACCTTCGCCGGGCGTACTTGTACACGTGATCGTGCCGCCGTGTTCCGCGATGACCTGATGGGTCAGCGGCAGGCCGAGCCCCGATCCCTTCTCCTTCGTGGAGAAGAAGGGATCGAAGATGCGGGACACGTGCTCGGGGTCCATGCCGGGGCCGTCGTCGGCGATCTCCAGCACGACCTCCTCGGAGCGGGCCCGCCAGGTCGAGATCCGCAGCGAGCCGCCGCCGTCTTCGACGAGGGCCTCGGCCGCGTTGCGCACGATGTTCAGCAGCGCCTGACGCAGCTGGGAGGCGTCGAGCTGCAGCGCCGGCAGCCCCGGCGCCAGCGCGAGCTCGACCCGCACCCCCCCCTGCTCCAGTTCCTCGTTCTGGAACCGCACGAGCTCCTCGACGAGGCCGTTGAGCGCGTGAGGCTCCAGCCTCATGGCGGGGAGGCGTCCGAGCTCGAGGTACGACTCGGTGATCTTCGTGAGGCGCCCCACCTCTCCCCGGATGTCGCTCACGATCTCGCTCACCTCCGCGGCGTTCCCGTCGCGCGCTTCGTCCGCCAGCAGCTCCACGTTCAAGCCGAGGGCGTTGAGGGGGTTGCGGACCTCGTGGGCGATCTGCGCCGCGAGCTGCCCGATCGCGGCGAGGCGCTCGCTGCGGATCAGCCGGTCCTGCGACTGGCGCAGGTCCGCCAGGGCGCGCTCCAGATCACGGCTGCGCTCCTCGAGGCGGGCTTCGCGCTCCTCGAGCGACGCCGCCATCGCGTTGAACGCGCGCGCCAGCCGTCCGACCTCGTCGTCGGCCGACACCTCCACCCGCTCGGCGAAGTTCCCCTGCCGGATCCGCTCGGCCGACGCCGTCAGCCGATGCATCGGGCGGAGCGTGAACCGGATCCCGAACAGCAGGACGCCCGCGATGACGAAGGCCAGCAGCCCCAGGGTCAGGAGCGCCACGCGCGAGTCCTTGCGGGCCTCCTCCGTGCGCTCGACCACGGCCGCCACCCGCACGGCGATCCGGCGCGAGAGCTGATCCAGGTCCGACTGCACCGCGCGGCGTCTGCGCCGCAGCTCCCGGAGCACGTCCGCGGCGTCGTCGGACAGCGTCTCGTCGTCGCCCTCGGCGGCCCGCTCGTCGACGGACGCCACGAACGTCGAGTGCGCCTGCTCGTACAGCCGCAGCTGCTCCAGGGTGACGAGCAGCTGCGCGCCGATGCGCCGGAACGACGCCGCGTCGGTGGGAGCGACCTCGGAGTCCGCGGTGCGCGCCTCGGCCACCTCCAGCGCCCGCTCCAGCTGCGCGCGCATGCCGTCGATCACGAACTTCTCGTTTCGACGCAGCCCGTAGAGCTGATCGAGCGACGACGCGCGCTCCAGCTCGAGGCCCAGGGGCCACGCGCGCACGCCCGCCACCTCCTGCGCGAGCGGGAGGTAGCCCGCCGAGAGCGCCAGCAGCCCGTGCTGCGTCCGGCGCATGTCCACCAGCACGAACGCGATCGCCGCCACGAGCACCAACAACATGAGGCCGTAGCCGACGACCACGCGCGTCCGCAGCGTCAGCGAGCGGCGGGGCGACGGCGACGGTCCGCCGCGCGTGGACCGAACCTGCGGGGAGCCCTCCGTCACGGCGGCAGTGTACGGGTCCGGCCCGTCCGCGGACCCCTCGGGCGTCCGTGCTCTAGACTGCGGGGTCGGATGGGCAACCCCCTCAACCTCGCGCTCGTCGTGCTGAGCCTCCTGATCTTCGCGGCGGGGGGCGTCCTGCTGCTCGAAGTCGTCGACGGGACGGCTCCGCGGGCGGCGATCGTGGTCGGCGAGCGGACTCTGGGCGACGACGTCTCCCTCGGCCCGGTCCGCGGTCGCGGCGTGTGGGAGATGAAGGTGGCCGACGCCCGCCCCGGCGTGCACGCCACCCGGGTCGCGATCGACGGCGGGGCGCCCGTCCTCATGAAGGACCCGGCGAAGCTCACGTTCGACACCGCCGTCCTCCAGGACGGGCCTCACACGTTCGTGGTCGAGGTCGTCGACAGGTCCCTCCGGCGGAACGCCACGACCATCTCGGGGACGTTCGTCTCGGACAACACCCCGCCCGCCCTGTCCATTGCGGGCGCGTCGCTCGTGGGTCGGCAGGGCCGCACGCTGGCGCTGTTCGTGCGCACGTCGGAGCCCGTGGACGGGTTCCGGGGCGGCCTCCTCAAGAAGGAGCGCACCTTCCATCCGCTGGACGGCGGCGCGAAGCAGGACGGGGGCCGCATCTTCCGCGCTCTGGTGGGGGTCCCGGTGGACGCGAGGATCGGACGGACGCCCCTGGAGCTCCGGGCCCGCGACCTCGCCGGCAACGTCCGGCGGGCGTTCCTCGCGATCGAGATCGACGACGGCGAGTTCAAGCGGGGCGGGATGATCCGCCTCACCGAAGCGCAGGAGAAGGCGCGGCAGCAGAAGGAGCGGATCCGGGCCGTGAACCTCGCCCGCGGGGAGGCGTACGCGACGCCGATCCCCCAGCAACTCTGGGACGCGCCGTTCGTGAAGCCGGTGGCCGGACGACGCACGTCGACGTTCGGGAAGTTCCGCACCTACAGCGACGGCAAGAAGAAGCACCACTACGGCGTCGACATCGCCAACCGCACGGGCACCCCCGTCTTCGCGGCGGCGACGGGCGAGGTCGTGCTCGCGGAGCAGCAGCAGATCTACGGCAACGTCGTGATCGTCCACCACGGCCAGGGCGTGGCCACGTCGTACAACCACCTCCACTCGATCGACGTGACCGTCGGCGAGGAGGTGGCCCGGGGCAGGCGGGTCGGGACCGTCGGGAGCACGGGGCAGTCGACCGGGCCCCACCTCCACTGGGGGATGGTCGTGGACGAGACGGCGGTGGACGCGGAGCAGTGGATCGGCCGCGACTTCTCGCCCCCGCCCACCGCCGACGCGTGGATCCCGGTGGCGGAGATCGAGCTCAAGCGCAAGTCGAGCTGAAGCTCAGGGGACGATCGTGCCCCCGCCCATGCGATCGAGCATCGCGCGCGCCTTCTCGGACGCGGGGTGTTCGGCGTCCGCGGCGGCCTTCGACAGGGCGTCGCGGGCCTCGTCGAGCCGCCCCGTCACCCGCAGGAGCACCCCCAGCGCGAGGAGCGCCTCGGGCTCGCCCGGGCGCATGCGCAGGGCCTCGCGGTACTTCGCTTCGGCGTCCTCGACCTCGCCCTCGTTGAAGAGGACCCGACCCTCGGCGACGCGCTCGTCGGCTTCGTTGATCAGCTCGACGTCCAGCACGGAGCCGAGGCCGAGGTTCACGAGGATGAGCCGGAGCGGGCCCGCCCAGCTGAGCGACCAGAGCTCGCCCGCCAGGAACAGGCCCAGGGGAATGTCGGGCAGCAGCGGCTTGCCCTTGTAGTTGAGGCGGACCTTCGTCCAGCGGTGCGTCTCGACCTGCTCCCGGACCCAGCGGCCCGCCTCGCGCAGGTTCTCGTCGATCTTCTCGGGATCGAGCTCGAGCAGCAGATGGCGGGACTCGTGGTCGGGGTCGGTCATGCGTTCCTCGCGGGGCGTGAGCGTAGCAGCGGCGCCGAGGACGAATACCCCGACGCCGCTGCTTCATTGCGTCACGCCGCCGCTTCGGCCGACTCGTCCTCCCCGGCGGGCTCGTCGAGCCCCGGGGAGGCGACCTCCACGACGGTCTGTTCCATCCACCGGTCGCCCAGGACGCGCCGGGTGTAGATGACCGCCACCACGGCGATCTCCACGCTCAGCGCGATCCAGGCCCCGGCGGCGCCCAGGTCCGCCCAGACCACGAAGATCCAGGCGAGCGGCAGGTTCAGGAACCAGGCCCCGGCCACGGCCACGACCATCACGTAGCGCGTGTCGCCGGCCCCGCTGAGCGCCCCGTGGGACGTCATCGCGAGGGCGTCGAAGATCTGGAAGCACGCGCCGATCACCAGCAGGTTCCTCGCGACGGCCACGACCTGCTCTTCGGCCCCGAAGACCGCGATGAGCGGCTCCGGCACGACGATGAACAGGACGGCCATGACCGTCATCCCGCTGAGAGCCAGGATGGTTCCGGCTCTCCATGCTTGGCGCGCACCTTCAGGTCTCCCGGCGCCGAGCGCCTGACCCACCAGCACGCTGACCGCCTCGCTGATCGCATGACCGGGCAGGAAGCTGACCATGATGATGCGAATCACCACCACGTGAGCGGCCAGCTCCCATTCGCCCGCCCGTGCCACCAGGGAGGTGAACAGCACCCAGGCACCGACCTCCAGCACCGAGCGGACCCCGAGGGGCACCCCGACGTGCAGGACGGATCGCCAGGCCGACATCCGCTGCCGGATCGACGTGCGCCGGAGGATCGGGCCGCTCTGAAGGAACAGCCAGATCGCCGCCACCGCCACCGAGCCGACGGTCGCCAGCGCGGCGCCGCCGATGCCCATCGCCGGGATCGGCCCCCACCCGAAGATGAGGATCGGGTCCACGGCGATGTTCAGGCCGTTGGCCACCAGGTTCGCCTTCATGGGCGTCCGGGTGTCCCCGCGGCCCTCGAACCAGCTCTTGACCGCGACCATCACGAATACGATGGGCGCGCCCAGGACGCGGATGCCGAAGTAGATGTCGGCCTGCTCGGCCACCTCCGGCGATCCCGACAGGAACGGCAGGAGGAGAGGACCGACCGCGGCGAACGACGCCGCGAGCACCCCGAAGGCGCCCGCGATGCCGAGCCCCTGCCACAGCAGCGCGTCGGCCGCTTCGTCGTTCCCGGCCCCCGTCTCCTGGGCGACGACGACCCGGAGGCCGCCGAACAGCCCGAAAGCGAAGCCGAAGACGATGAACGCGGTGGACGCCGCGATGCCGATGGCCGCCAGGGGCGCCGTGCCGAGACGCCCCACGAAGAGCGTGTCGACCACGGACATCACCGTGTAGGACAACATCGAAATGAGGATCGGCCACGCGAGGCGGAACACGGCCCGCGCGCCGACGTGCCCCTGGGGAAGGGCTTGGGTACGAGAGACCCTCATGGGTCACCTCCCGCTTCCGTGTCCCGGTGCCCCGTCTCGGGGCGCGCCTCGTCCGCCTCCCCGGGACACGGTTCCGGAGGCGGCAATCGGCTGTATGTGCTCGAACTCGGACTGCGGGATCCGCCCGCTGCGGGCATCTTCAAGACGCTTGGCCGCTCACCGGAATTCCGGTGAGGCGCCCCCTTTCTTCGGGGAGGGGCTCGGGCCTAGGCTCGACGAACGCGTCGAGGCATGCCGAGAGCGCGACCCCACTGGAGGGCGACGTGATCAGAGGGCTTGTGGCCCTTGATGCCGGTGGTATCGGTGAAGTTCATCGAACCGCCTCCTCGTGGGTGTCTCTCGGCTGCTGCGAGTCGTGCGCCCGTTCGCGCCCGTGCAGCGACGGGCAGACGTTGCGTCCGCGAGGCGTCGGTTACAACCCCCGAATTCCACAACCCTGCCAAACCCTGACAGCCCGAACATCGGCGCTTGCCGGCGACCCGGGCGTGACTACGGTCGATCGATGCTGTTCCCCGACGCATCGTCGCTGCGAGTCCTCGTCGTGTCCGAGGACCCGACGGAGGGGATGGCGATCGCCGCGACCCTGGGGGACCTCGACGGCCTGACGTCGGTGGGCACCGCCCTCCCCGGATCGATGTCCGCCGCGCTGCGTCTCCGGGAGCCCACCCTGCTGCTGTCGCTGGGGGCGCCGGACCTCGCGGAGCTCCCCCAGCCCGTGCTGGCGGTGGTGCGGGACGAGGAGGAGGCGCGCGACGCCCTCGACTTCGGGGCCCGGGGCGTGCTGCGAGCCGGGAGCGAGCCCCGCCGCGTGCAGGCTGCGGTCCGCGCCGTCGCCGCCGGCCTCCGGGTGGTCGACGAAGGCCTCGAGCTCGTCGCGCCGCCCGTGGAGGTTCCGACCTTCGACCTCGACCCCGAAGTCCCCGCCCTCACGCCCCGCGAGCGCGAGGTCCTGGAGCTGCTCGCCGACGGCCTCTCCAACAAGGAGATCGCGGCCGAGCTCGACGTGGGCGAGCGCACCGCGAAGTTCCACGTGGCGGGGCTGCTCAAGAAGCTCGACGCGACGACGCGCACCGAGGCCGTGGTCCGCGCCGCCCGGCTCGGGCTGCTCCTGCTCTAGACGGAGGCCGCCGCCCCGTCCTGGCCGAAGCGCGCCCGGTACACGTCGAGGACCGCGTGAACCCTCGCCGAGCGCTCGGGGGACCCCGCGGCGTCGGCCGCGTCGGCGATGAGCCGCAGCGTCGTGGCGAGGTCGTCTTCCCGGAACATCCCGTCGCCCAGGGTCTTGTCCACGTCTTCCCACACCGGATCCCAGGCGGCCCACTCTCCGGAGGTCGCCGGGAGCACGAGCAGCCGCCCGAAGAGGGCGTAGAACCGCTCGCCCCGGGGCGCCGCCCAGTCGACGACGGCCCGGCCGAGGTCGCGGGCGGCGTCGAGTCGACCCCGCAGCAGCGCGACCAGCCCCACGTTCACGCGCACGAGCGCGGTGCCCGACGCGCCCTGGCCCGGCACCGCCAGCGCCTGTCGGTACGCCGCCGCCGCGGCCCGCAGGTCCCCCTCCGCGCGCGCGATCTCGCCGAGGGTGTTCCAGCAGCGGAGCTCGATGTGGGTGTACGAGGCCTCCTTCGCGTCCTCCGCCAGGGCCGTGAGGACCGTCCGGGCCTCGGCGGTGCGGCCCGCGTGCATCGCCGCGATCCCGAAGCGCAGCTCGGCGGCGGCCCGGGTGTAGGGGCCCTCCGCGGCGGAGGCCTGCACCGCCCGGCGCGCGAACTCCATCGCGGGCTCCGTCCGCCCCAGACGTGCCGATACGAGGGCGGCCGTCACGAGCATCCAGCTCGGGGCCCCGTCTCCGTCGGGGCCGTCGGCGACCGCCAGCGCGGCCTCGATCTGCTCCCGCGCCTCCTCCACGCGTCCGAGGTTCGCGAAGACCCGCGCGCGATGCGACGCGACCTCCGCCTGCAGGTTCGGCGATCCGTGCGCCCGGGCCAGCGCCTCGGCCTTGTCGTGCAGCCGCCCCGGCGCCCCGGCCGGGCCCTCCGTCAGGGCGACCCCCGCCTCCGTGAGGAGGAGTCGCACGTGCTCGTCGACGGCCTCCTGCGGGGATCGCCCGGAGAGGGCTCGACGCGCCAGCGCGCTCAGCTCCTGAGCCTCCGCTCCCCGGCCTCCGATGGCCCGCGTGCGGCTCGCCTGCAGCAGCGGTTCGAAGGCATCGGTCGGCTCCCCGGCGGCGAGGTGATGGCGCCCGATCCGCTCGTCTCGGCCCGGGTGGACCGCCCGAACGGCGCGGGCGCACGCGGCGTGCAGGGCCTCGAGCCGCCCGCCCGCCTCGGCGGCGGCGAGGACGGTCTCCCGGAACATCCCGTGCACGAACCGCCAGCTGCGATCGCCGTCGGTGACCACGAGGGCGCGGGCGGCCGCGATGTCCAGCATTCGGCGGCCCCCGTCGGCCCCGTCTCCCAGGGCCTCGAGCCACTCGGTCATGAAGACCTCTCCTCCGAGGGTCGCCCCGAGCTCGAGCGCGCGTCGCGCGGCTTCGTCGTCGTCGAGCATCGCCGCGAGGCGCTCGGCCCACACCGCTCCGATGTTCGGGGGCAGGGAGACGTCGGCCCCGACGGCGATCTCGAACCCCTCGGCCCCTGGGTGGAGCAGCCCCCGCTCGATCCAGTCGCCCACCAGCTGGACCGCGAAGAGCGGGTTTCCGTCGGTGCGCTCTTCGATCCGCCGGGCGAGCCGGGGCTCGAGCCCGAGCAGGCCCCGGATCAGCGCGCGACGCTCGTCGGCCTCCAGGGGCGCGAGCGGGATCTCGTCCACGCGAGAGTGCTCGGTGAGCGCCGCGAGGGCCGCCGAGGCCGCCGCCCGCTCCGCGAGGGCCTCGTCCTGGATCGTGACGACGAGGAGGCAGGGGACCGGCTCCTCGGCCGTGAGCAGGTGGTGGGCGAAGCGGAGGGTGTCCACGCCCCACTGGGCGTCGTCGAGCCAGAGCACGGGGGTGCGGGTGCGGATGCACCGAAGGAGTGTGGCCACTGCTTCGTACCGGGCCCCGGGCGACGGAAAGCGGAACGCGTGGGCCGGATCGGGTGGGGGGTCCGCGATCTCCACCACCGCGCGGGCGGCGTGGCCGTGGTCTCCGAGCAGGCGTCGGGCACGATCGAACTTGTCTACACGGCTCGCGGCCGTACCCAGGCGCCGCGCCAGCAGCCCGCGGAGGCCGTCGAGGCCCCCCGGGACCGGCCCGTGCGTGGCTCGCAGCAGGTCCCCGGCGCCGCTCTCCGCGGCCTCCACGCCGAGCCATCGGGCGAGGCGGCTCTTGCCGACCCCGGCGGGCCCCCGAAGGACCACGGCCCGGGCCGCTCCGTCGATCGACACGTCCTCCAGCGCCTCCCACAGTCGGTCGCGGACGGTCTGCCGCCCGACCACCGGGATCTCCCGCAGCCCGAACACGCCGAGCCCGGCGCCCGTGAGCAGCCGCGGGGCACCCGAAGTTCGCCGGTCCAGGGGTCGCGCCGGGAGGGAGGGGGCTCCCGTGGGCTGGTCGCTGTCGAGGTTGACCAACGACCGAGCCGCGTCCGCCGCGTGCTGGAACCTCTCCTCGGGTCGCTTCTCGAGGAGCCGGTCGAGCCAGTCCCGGAGCCCGGAGGGGACGTCCACGCTCTCCGGGAGCGGGGGCGGGGTGCGCATCAGCTGGGCACGCATCACCTGCAGGGCGTTCCCTGCGAACATCGGGCGGCCCGCCAGGAGCGTCCACGCGACGCAGCCCACGGCGTACAGATCGGTCCACGGACCCTGCAGCGCCGTCTGGCCGTTGACCTGCTCGGGCGCCATGTAGAGCGGTGTCCCCGACACGCGCCCCTCGTCGGCCTGGTCGTCGAGGATCCGGGCGAGGCCGAAGTCGGTGATGCGTGCGCGGCCGGCCCCCGGTCCGGCGGAGAGCTCCAGCAGGATGTTGTCGGGCTTGATGTCCCGGTGCAGCACCCCCCGGGCGTGGGCGTGAGCGAGGCCTGCGAGGACGTCCAGGAGTACGGCCCGCAGATCCGGCCAGGGCAGGCTTCGGTGCCGAGCCCCCAGGGGGCCGCCGCCGACGTACTCCATCGCCAGCCAGGGCGAGCCCGCGGGGATGCGGGGGTCCACTTCGACGAGCGGGGCGCGGCCGTAGTCGTAGACCCGCACGATCGAGGGTGAGTCGAGCGCCGCGAAGGCGCGGGCCTCGGCCTCGAAGGTCGCGGCGTGGAAGGGCGTCGGGGCGTTCGCCGCGCGGAGCGACTTGACGGCGACCGGCGTGCCGGAGGCCACATGTACGGCACTCCAGACGGTCCCGGCGCTGCCCTGACCGATGGCTTCTCCCAACTCGAAGGCCCCGAGCCGCACGTCGGGAGTCTACGCGGCCGGCCGATCGGACAGGTGTACGTCGCCGACGTCGAGCGCAGGTTCTCTCCCATGACCGACGCCCCCTCCCCGACCGCCGCCGACCTCTCCGCCGCCCTCGCCGACTCCGCCGAGACCCTGGCCGGCTCCATCGTCCGCATCGCCACGGGGCGCCGCCCCGCGACGGGCACCGTCTACGCCGACGATCTCGTCGTGACCGCCGCGCATCGCCTGCCGTCCCGACGCGAGGACGCGGTGGTCCGCGTGGGCGAGGAGAACCGGCCCGGGGTGATCGTCGGCCGCGACACCGCCACCGACGTGGCGCTGATCCGGGTCGAAGGGGGCGGACTGACGGTCCCGACGTGGATCGACACCGACGACGTGCGCGTCGCGAACCTGGTGCTGGCGCTGGGCGCGGGCCGGACGGGCGTGCACGCGGCTCTGGGCATCGTCTCCTCCCTGGGTGGACCCTGGCGGACGCCGACGGCGGCCGAGATCGCGCGCCGCATCGACGTCGACGGGGCGCTCCCGCGGGGGGGCTCCGGCGGCCCGCTGGCCGATCTCGGAGGCGACGTGCTCGGCCTCAACACCGCGGGCCTCGTGCGCGGCGGCACCACGATCCCGACGGAGACGGTGCGGTCGGTCGTGGAGAAGCTCCTGAGCCCCGGCGGCCTCAAGCGCGGTCGGCTCGGCGTCGCGATCCAGCCGGTCGCGCTCTCCGAAACCGCGGCGGAGGCGGCGGGCCAGGAGCGCGCCCTCCTCGTCACGGGGCTCGAGGACGGGGGCGCCGCGGACGCCGCGGGCGTGCTCCTGGGCGACGCCCTCCTCGCCGTCGACGGGGTCCGCGTCCACCGATTCGAAGAACTCGCGACGGTCCTCGCGGAGCGCGGCGACACCGACGCATCCCTGACCATCCTCCGGGCGGGGGCCGTGGTCGAGGTGCCGGTGCACGTCGCGGTTCGCGAGGGCCGGAAGCGAGCCTGCTGATCGCGCCCGCGGTCAGCGCAGGGAGTGCCCCTGGCGGGCGACCGCATCCAGGGCCTCGTCCAGGCTCAAGCCCCAGCGCTCGCGGGCCTGCTCCACGAGCGCGTCGGCCGGTCGGTCGACGTCCGTGAGGGCGATCCGTCGCGCCGTCCCGTCCCAGCCCGCGGTCCACAGACCCCGACCGTCGGGCTCGAAGTCGACGGAAGCGGCCCTCCCCGCGTGGGCTCGCAGGGAGAGCACGGGCCGCCCGCTCTCCAGCTCCCAGACCCGCACCTGACCGTCGAGCGTGGTCGCCGCGACGAGGCGGTCGTCCGGTGAGATCGCGACGTCGATGATGAGGTCGTCGGAGCCCGGGTACCGCAGCTGCTCGGCGCCGGTGTCGGGGTCGTGGCGGCGCACCCCGTCGGCCGTCCCGACGACGAGGCGGGGAGAGGCGTTCGCGACGGCGACCGCCCGCGCTTCGGGGATCCCGGGCAGCTCCCGGGTGGTCTCGCCGCCCGCGTCGAGCCGGTGCGTGTGTCCGTCGCCGACGAACACGGCGGCGGAGCCGTCGGCCCGGGCCGCGGCGTCGTGCAGCCCGGTCGGGCCCACGAAGCGCACCTTCTGCGCCGTGGCTCCGTGCCCGCCTCGCCGCTCCAGGTGGCCGCGCTCGTACCGAACGAGCACGAAGCCGTCGCTCATGGCCACCACCCGGCGCCGCGCGCCGGGCCGCACGCTCCCTTCGACCAGCGCCCAGTCCGTCGTCTCGAAGGCGGCGGCGCCCCCGAGCGCGGAGGAGGTGAGGAACGTCTCCCCGTCCACGCTGAAGTCCCCGTCCTTGAGCACGCTGCCCTGCCAGGCACGCTCCGCCGCGAGCCGGCCTCCCGGCAGCTCCCAGGCGCGCAGGACTCCGCTGCCGTCGAGAGTGACGAGGGTGCCGCCGTCGGGCGCTGTCCGCACCGTCGTGAGCCCAGCGTCGTTGGAGAAGCTGGTCGCGGCGGGCCGCTCGCCGACGATCCACTCGGTCCACTCGTCCCCGACGGTCACGAGGCGGTCGCCGTCGACCCCGAGCCTCCCGCCCGCTTCGTGAGGGAGCGTGGCCACCCACGCGCCCGCCTCCGGGGCCCACACCCGGACGGCTCCCCCCTCGG
>CAZEKB010000016.1:14259-79754 GCA_964512225.1 uncultured Rickettsiales bacterium
GTGGCCACCCACGCGCCCGCCTCCGGGGCCCACACCCGGACGGCTCCCCCCTCGGTCGCCACGGCCACGCGGCCGTCACGGAGCCACCGCACGGCGGCGACGGGATCGCCGCGGGTCTCGATGCGCCGCCTCACGACGTCGGAGCCCGCCTCTCGGACCGCGAGCCAGCCGCCCATTCCGCCCACCACCCACCGGCCGTCCGAGTCCACGTCGACCGAGCGCACGAAGTCGTCCCGGAGCGTCGAGCCCCCGCTCGTATCCCGCCAACTGCGGCGGACCTCGCCGCCGAACGTGGTCTCGAGGAGCCGACCGTCGTCGCACGCGAGCAGGAGTCCCCCGACGGTGGTCGCCGCCGCGGTCTGGGTCGCCTCGCCGCACGGCTCGGCCGTGGTCGTCGGGCCGCTCCCCGGGAGCAGCACGACCCCGCGCGAGTGGACGAAGGCGAAGCCGCCGTCGCCGGGGTCCGCGAGGGCCAGGGCCATGCCTCGGGGCCACGCCCACGGCCGCTCGGCGAGGACCCGCCCGTCGGTCGCCGAGAGACGAACGAGTCGGAGGTCCTCCGCGACCTCCAGGGAGCTGCCGTCGGGGGACCAGCCGACCCAGCGCTGGTCGCCGTCCACCGCCCAGCCGGGCTCGGAGCGGCCTCGGTCCCACATCGTGAGCGTGCCCCCTGCGAGGCAGGCCACCCGGCGCGCGTCCGGCGACGGTCGCGTGAGCGCGCAGGTGGGGGCGGGGTGGTTCGCAGCCCGCTGGATCGGCGCCAGCGAGGCGAGCCCCGCGAGCACGCCTCGGGCCTCCCACGTCTCGCGGAGCTGCAGGCTGTGGGCGGCGAGCGTCTCCGCTTCGGGCCACGCTCCGATGGACTCGGCGCGGGCGGCGTGCACCGCCAGCGACTCGGCGAGCTGCTCGTCCGCGAGGTCGAGGGCCCGGGCGGTGTCGCGCTCGGCGGACGTCGCGCGCAGGCGCTCGGCGCGGTTCTGCTGGTACGCCACGACGCCCCCGGCGAAGAGCGCGATCGCGGCGACGGTCCCCACGACCAGGGGGGCCCGCCACGCCTCCACGAGCCGACGCAGGTGGTCGAGGGGGGTGTAGGAGTACGCCGCGACGAGCCGTCCGTCGATGTAGCGCGCGACGTCGTCCGCGAGCTGCTTGGCGCTGGGGTAGCGGTCCGCCCGGTCCTGCCGCAGGGCGCGGTCGGCGATGGCGGCGAGCTCGGTCGGGGCGTCGGGGGCGGCCTCCCGAGCGGATGCGGGGACGCCGTGCTTCACCGCTTCGATGGCGGCCCCGGAGTCCATGCCCGCGAACGGCGCGCGCCCCGTGAGCAGCTCCCACAGGACGGCGCCGAGGCTCCAGACGTCGGACCGCTCGTCCGTCGGCTCCCCGCGCGCCTGTTCGGGGCTCATGTAGTGAGGGGTGCCGACCACCCGCTCGGCGAGGGGGTCGCCGGACGGCCCACGGGCCAGCCCCCAGTCCACCACCTGCGTCTCCCCGAACTCCCCGACCATCACGTTGGCGGGCTTGAGGTCCCGGTGCACGACGCCGACGCTGTGGGCGAACGCCATCGCCTCGCATACGTCCAGGAAGTGCCGGAGCAACCCCAGCCGCCCCTGCAGGCCGTCGCTCGCCCGCATGGCCGCCCCCAGGGTGCGGCCGCGCACGAGGCGCATCGTGTAGTAGAGGCGCCCGTCCGCGCCCACCCCGGCGTCGAACACGGGGACGATCGACGGGTGGTCGAGGGCCGCGGTGATCGCCGCCTCGTGGGCCAGCCGCGTCGCCCCGGGCGACCCCGGGGGTGCGTCCGTCACCATCTCCTTGAAGGCGACCTCCCGGCCCAGTCGACGGTCCCGGGCCACGAGCACGCGGCCCATCCCGCCCCAGCCGAGCTCGGCGCCCCGCTCGTAGCGCTCGTCCTCCCCCAGGCCGAACGCGTGGGGCCGCTCGTCGGCCGAGTCGGCCTCGCGCCAGTCGACGCCGCTGCCCGGGGTCGGGCCGCTGCCGGCGTCCCAGGGGTCCCCGGTCAGGTCCGGTCCTCCACCCGGTCGCCCTCGTACAGGACGAGCTCCAGGTGGCCGTGCCGATCGCTGCGCACCAGGTCCGGCCGCACGCGCGCCTCGCGCAGCTTGCGCCGCAGCCGGGCGAGGTTCGTATCCCACTTGCCGCGGCGGAGCGTGGAGCCCGAGTCGGTCTTCCAGAGCTCGCCCGCGAGCACCTCCCAGTGCACGGGTCCGTCGAAGGCCACGAGCTCGCTGAGGATGCGCGCCGAGAGGCCCGAGAGCGTGAGCACCTCCTCGCCCGGACGATGGACGTGCACGGTGTCGAAGCGGGCCTCGATGCGCAGCGGACGGTAGACCCCCGAGCCCACGAACGTCGGCGACTGCCCGGCGGACTCGAGCGGCATCGAGATGCAGCGGAAGGTCCTGTCCCCGACCTCGAAGGTGCCGCCCGGTCCCAGCTCCGCGGGGGGGGCTCCGGGGACGCGGACGCGGAACACGTCGCCCGTCGAGTACAGCCACGCGGCGGCGTCGCCCGCGTACTTCGGCACCAGCCGGGGCCGCGGCGCGAGGTGCAGCGACGACACTCCGGAGAGCACGTGGGGGGGCAGGCCGGGCCCCTCGATGCCGAGGACGGCGCCGGGCAGCTCCACCGCCTCGACGCCCAGCGCGAGGCCCCGCGCCACCTCGATCTCCATGCCGGGCTGGAGCTCGACGTCCGACGTGGGGCGCTGCTCCACCGCGAACCGTCCGCGCAGGGCGAGCAGGCGCAGGGAGCGGCCGCGCAGGGACACCAGGGCGTGCGCCTCGGAGATCCGTTCGTCGTCGAGCTGCAGGGCGGCGGACGCGAGGCGTCCCACGAAGTCGCCGTGGCCCAGCTCGCGGATCGAGCCGTCGGGGAGCAGGAAGCGGACGAAGGCGCGCACGGGCTCCGGACTCGAGGGGGGGAACGGGACACGTAGGTTACCTGACCGGAGCTCGGCGACGGGGACGCGGGCGCCCCGATCCGGACCGACCGGCCGCCGAACAATCCAGTGATTTCAGGTAGTTGGCGGGCCGCCCCCGGGGCGGATAAGATGCGCGTCCCATGACGCCCCCCCTGTCGTTTCGAGATCGACTCAAGACCAAGGTGAAGCTCCGCCTCGCGGGCGACGACCTGGAGGCGCTCGTCACGAACCGCGCCCGGGGCCGCATCCGCTGGCTGGCGAAGTACCACTCGGACCCCGTCCTGCGGTTCCGCGCGCTGCGCAACCTCGCCGAGCTGCTCGACCCCGACTCCGAGGATCTCTTCTTCGAGATCCTCGGGTCCCAGCCCGGCGACATGCCGCCGCAGATCCTCTGCGCCGCCGCGGACGCCGTGGGTCGTCTCCTCCACGGCGACGCCCTCGTGCCCCTGCAGAAGCTCCTCCGCCCCAACCGCCCGGTGTCGGTCTGTCTCGCCGCCGGGCGGGCCCTCGCGCGCCTGGAGCGCCCCGAGGGCTGGGCGTCGATCCGCAAGTGGGTCGAGTCCACGGCCGCCGACCGCGTCCCCCTGCTCCCGGACGAGCGCGACGCCCTCGATCCCACGCGCCGGGAGCCCGCCGGGACCGCCGAGCTCGCCTGGGTGCTGGCCCCCCTCTACGCCGACAAGGACGGCCGCTGGCTGGGGTCGAAGTCCAGCACCTGGCTGAAGTCGGACAAGCCGGTCCCGCGGATGTCCAGCGACAAGGGCTCGGACAAGATCGTCGCCCAGACGCTGCGGCTGTCCCTGGAGAAGAAGGACTTCGAGGACTCGGAGTTCGTCGACCGCGTGCTGCGGCTCGGGACCTTGTCGCGCGAACGCGACGGCGATCTGCTCCGCGCCCTCCTGACGAAGCAGCCCGACGGGCTCCGGCGTCGGGCGGTGCTCATGGCGCTGGGGCTGCAGGCCGATCCGCGCAGCCGCGAGATCCTGGAGCGGGAGCTCGAGGCCGCGGACGAACCCGAGGTCGCGGCGGACATCATCCGCGCCCTCGGTCGCCTCGGCTGGGAGGCCGCGGCGCCCGCGATCGGGAGCGCCCGCAACCGGTTCCCCGACTCCGTCGTGCGTCGCAACGCCGCGTGGTCGCTGGGCGAGATCGGCGGCGAGCAGGCGGTCAACCTGATGTGCGCCTGGGTCCGGGGCAAGTCCGGCGGGTCGGCCGACGGCGCCGCCGAGGAGCGCCTGGGCGACGAAGTGATGGCGGCCGAGGACGAGCTCGAGACGATCGGGCGGGCCCTGCAGCGCACCGGAATCCTGGGGCGGGAGGCGATCCGCGGAGCGGTGACGATCGCGAAGGCGGGCCGCGGAGAGCGGAAGCGCTGGGACGTCGTAGCGGGGGTCGCCGGGGTCGCGGGCGCCAACTGATCATGTAGGGGGACGCAGTCCCCCACTCCCAGCTCGTTGCGGTCGAGCAGGCCGTTGCGGTCGGTGCTTCGGTCGTGCGTCGCGAGGTCGATCCCGACCACGGCCGTCGTCATGGGGATGGAGGGAGAGTGTCGTCGCATGCGGCCTCCTGAGGTGTCGCGGCATTGCCACGAACAGCTTCCTCAGGAGCTGAAGGACGTGGGGCTTCCGCCCCATAGGATTCTCAGGGCGGCAAGAACCCGCCCGGTTCGCCGAAACACCCCGGTTTGTTGCCGGGGAGGCGTTTCTAGTCGTCTGTGCCGAGCGCGTTCATCTGCTTGAAGAGCGCCTGCATGCGGCCCTCGCCGGGCTGCTTGGCTTTCGCGATCTCGGGCCGGGACATCGCCTGCCGCGCGTTCCTGCGGGCTTCCCCCGCTTCGGCGACGCCGGGGTCGAGGTCGAGCACCCGCTCGTAGCAGGCCTTCACGTACGCGAAGTCGTTCTTGAACAGCGCCATCTGCGCCTGCTTGTCGAGCAGATCCACCGCCATCAGCAGCTGATCGTCGCCCACGTGACCCTTGCGCGCGGCCTTGCGCCCGCGCTTGTCCGAGAGCTGCTTGAACAGGGCGTCCGCCTTGGCCTTGATCTCGGCCATCAGCTCCTTGATGCGGCTGTCGGCGACCTTCCCGAAGCGCTCCATGCCGTACTCCGCCAGCACCCGCTCGTAGCCCATCTTGAGCTCGTAGGGGGTCGACGACCAGTGGGCGTACAGCGCCTCGAACGAATCGCGACGCTCGAGGTCCCGCTTGCCCAGCCAGAGCGTGCGCTCGGCGCGGTTCCGCTTGCTGATCTCGCCCTCTTCCTCCACGAACTCGACGAGCCCCATGCCCTCCAGCGCCGACAGCAGCCGCAGCAGGGGCCGCTCGAGCATCCCGCCGTAGGCCACGAGCTCGCCGATCGTCCAGCCCGCGGGGATCATCTCGAAGACCACGAAGGACTCGTTCTCCTTCAGCTTCAGCTGCTTGAACAGGTGCTTGCGCGGCTGCACGAGCTTGACGTGGTGCTTGTAGAAAGGCTCGCACTCGCGGATCAGCAGCTCGTTGTCGCGCGCGGCCTGCGCCTTCCGCTCGGAGTCCATGAGCACCTCGACGGCGTTCACGGGCGTGTTTCGGAAGATCGAGCGCACGGCGGGGACGTCGTGGAACGACCACGTGCCGAAGTTCGTGCCGATGAGGTTGCGGGTGATGCGTTCGGCCCGCTTGCTGAGCGCCGCGTCGAGCGTCGCGCGGGTGAGCTTCCCCTGGGAGACGAGGTACTCGCCCGCGCGCATCCCCAGGAGCTTGCTCATGCGCACGCCCTCGACCCAGACCGCCATGTCGAGCCCGCCCGCGACGAGCGCGTCCGACAGGTACTCGCCCGCGTGCGGCGTGTCGCCCGCGAAGTGCACCGGGCCCCCGTCCACGAAGTACGCCCACCGGATCTCGCGGAACGCGTGCACGACGAGGATGCCGGTGGCCCTGTCCGTCGTGAGCTGCAGGACGACGTCGCGCCAGGTCTCGTCTCCGAACACCCCCTTCGACGCCGCCGCGGGCATGAGCGCCTCGGCGGTCTTGCTCGCCGGACCGCCGAGCCCGGCGACGACCCGGATGTCCGTGAGGTCCCCGACCTTCGGCGGCGCCTGGGCAGGGGCCGCGGCGCGGGCGCGGGGCTTGAAGGACGCCCCGCCGGGGGTGAACTTCGCGCCCCCGGGGCTGAACTTGGCGGCCTTCGGCGTGAACTTCCCGCCCCCCGGGCTGAACTTGGCGGCCTTCGGCGTGAACTTCGACTTCGGCGCGGGCTGCGGCGGGGTCTCGTCGCGCCCCCCCGCGGCGGCCTCCTCCACGGCTTCGGGCGCGGCCTCGGCGGCGGGCTCCACGGCTGCCTCGGCGGGCTCCTCGGGGGCGGGGGCCGGGTCCGACGCGGCGACGGGCGCCGCCTCCTGCTCCTCGACGGGCGCGTGGGATCCGGTGGAGGACGTCTCGTCGCCCACCAACGCGTCCGCGGCCTCCGCGATCCCGAGCTCCACCAGCCGCTCCCGCGCGGTGGCGTCGAGGCCCCGCAGCTGGATGACGGAGATCCCCACGGATGCCTGGGCCACGTACCCGGCGATCGTGACCAGCGTCGGCGAGAAGCCGGGCTGGAGCGTGACCTCCACGTCCTCGCCCTCCTTGGGGACGGGGTGCACCGACGCGAAGATCACGCCGTGCTTGAGGTGCTGGTTCCACTTCTTCTGGAGCGCCTCGAACGTGGGCATCTTGAGGACGATCCGGGTCACTGCTGCTCCGGGGAGGACGTGTCGTCGTCGCCGTAGGCCGCGAGCTCCGCGGCGGCACCCCGCGCGCGCAGCCATCGGAAGCCGTTGAGCGCGGTGAAGAAGACGCCCAGACCCAGCAGCGTGGCCGCGGTCTGGTCGGGGCTCATGCCGGGGAAGATCACCTGACCCGAGTGGGCCTCGGTGTTGTAGGCGTACACGCCCACGCCGACGAAGAGGAAGATCAAACCCGTCATGAATCCGGACATGGCTGAGGATCCTACCGGTCAGAAGCGCTGCTTGTAGACAACGTCGACGGACCCCTCCGCGCGGTCGCCCACCCGGGTCTTGAAGTAGAGGCCGCGGGTGAGGAGCACCTCGACTTCGGCCTCGACGCGGTTCTCGTCGTCCTCGCCCCCCCAGGTCCACCTCGTGATGACCACCACGCGCGGGTGGACGGCCTTGCCCGCCTCCACCGAACCGCTGGACACGTCGTCGCCGAGGTCGAGCTGGAAGATGTCGAGGGGCACGACCTTGTCCAGGAGCTTCGTCGTGAACCCGCTCAGGGCGCCGGAGACCGCGCGCGTCGTGGCGTTGCCCTCCGCGGCGGAGTGATCGCTGAGGGGTCGGCCCGTGAGGAGGACCGCGAGCATGTCCGCCTGGGAGTCGAACGCGTCGGACTCGAAGGCGATCTCGGGGCCGCTGATCGCGCCCCCCACCACGACGGCGATCTCGCCGAAGCGGCTCGTATGCACGGCCCGGAGATCGAGCGCGGAGTCGCCCACGAGCCCCCCGAACTCGACGTTGCTGTCCGTGTCGAGGTCGAACTTCGCGGTGAGCACCTTCAGCTTGCTGTTCGTCTGCACCCCCACGCTCCCCTGGAGGCGGGGCACGCCGTCCTTCAGCAGGATCCGGACGGTGCCTCGGGGGCGCACGTCGGGCTCGATCTTCCCGATGAGGTCGATGCCGCGGGCGAACGTCTTGCCCACCTGGTCGTCCGACGACTGGGCCAGCGCTTCGCCGACCCCGTAGGCCAGGCGCACCCGGTTGTTGACCCCGAGATCCACGGCGACGTCCACGTCCAGCAGGTCGACCAGGGTCGGCTCGGGCTCCTCGTCCGCCCGCTGGATCTGGCGCTCGGTCTCGCGTTCTCCGGGCCCGCGCTTCGAGTCGACGCGGTGCACGCGGATCGTCTCCGGCAGCGTCATCGGCTGCACGCTGCGCTGCACGTCGGCGGAGCCCATGTCCACCTTGAGATCGAGGACGTCCACGTTCCCTCGCACGGCGAGCGCGGGCCACCGACCCTGGACGTTCAGGCGCGCGTCGACGAGCGTCTGCACCTCCTGCGAGTAGGTGAGCCAGGTCTTGTCGCCCGCCAGCTGCAGATCGATGTCGCCGAGGCGCCACCCGTCGAGCTGGATCCGGCCCCGCCCCTTCAGCCCCCCGGCGCGGGCCGCGTCGACGGGTCGGAAGGCGGCGTCGAGGGGATTCCGCAGGATCGGCAGGGTGTCGAAGTCGAACGACGTGATCTCGAGCCGGTCGGGGTCCAGGTCCGCGTTGAGGTGGATGTCCTCGTAGCAGATGGAGGTCCGCGAATAGCAGACGCGGGCGGGGTCGAGCACCAGGCGGACCGCCGGCTCGGGCCTCAGGAGGCTGCCGAGGACTTCGCCCTCCACGACGACCGCGCCCTCCGCTTCGATGATGTCCGGGATGAACGCGAGCAGGACCTCCAGGGGGAAGCCGTCGCCCTCGACGGTCGCGTGCAGCGAGTTGGGCGTCCCGAACATCTCGTCGAGGGTGCGGCTCCCGTCGAGGGCGGGCCGCACCACCGCCTTGGGTGTCACCCGGAGCGTCCCCCCGCTGTCGGGCTCGACGACGAGGCCCCCGTCGAGCTTCTCGTCGCCGACGTTCAGCACGATCTCCGCCGTCTTCAGGGAGCGGTCGCCCAGGGTCCCCCCGAGCAACGAGAGGTCCACCGCCGCCTTCGGGTCCGACAGCTGCCCCTCGAGGGCGACGCGGCCCCGCAGCGCCCCCTGCAGGGGCTCCATCGCGGGGACGAGCGCGTGCAGGATCTCCAGCGGCAGGCGCCGGAACCCGCCCTCGACGGCGAGGTTGCTGAAGACGGGCGCGGCCGCGATGGGCTCGGGTCCGAGCCGGGCGAGGATCTGGTCGCCCAGCGCGGTGTCGGCGTCGGCGGCCAGCGAGAAGACGGTGCCCGCCGACGCGTCTCGGATGTGCGTGTCGCGCAGGGTGAGGTGACGATCGGCGACCTGCACCCCCGCCGACAGGTGCACCCCGCGCTCCCGGAGCTTCAGGTCGGCGACGTCGAAGTCCCCGTCGATCTCGGGGGTCGCGGTGGTGCCCGATATTCGCAGGCTCCCGCGCACGTTGCCGCCCTCGGCCGCCTCGGGCAGCCCGATCGCCAGGCGGTCGGCCCAGTCCTGCAGGGGGTGCTGGAGCAGGTCCAGCTGGAGCGCCCACCGGCCGTCGGCGGGGATGACGACCGGCGCCGAGCCGTCGAGCCGGAGGTGCAGCGGCACCTGGTCGATCGCGAGGGCGGCGAGCTCCGACACGGCGGCCTCGCCCTGCAGCTCGCCGGCCTTGGACTCCAGCCTGAGCCCGAGGTCGAACGGGCCGCGGCCCTTCGCCTGGATGGCCACGGCCGTCGCGTCGACCCGGAGCTCGGGGGCCGCGCGCGTGCCGTCGAGGGCCACGACGAGCGAGTCGACCGTGCCCCCGAGCCCGAGGCCCTCGGGGAGGAACGGAGCGAGGCGGTCGAGGTCCAGACCGGTGATCGTCAGGTCGAGGTCGAGGTCGCCGCGCGGGTCCCAGACACCGCCCGCGACCAGCTCGCCCGGGTTCAGATCGAACGTGCCCGGGGTGGTCTCCACGCGGCCCCGCGTCGTGGTCAGGCGCATGCCGCCGCCGCGGACCCTCTCGCCGTCCCACTCGACGCCGAGGCCGTCGATGTCGAGCCGCAGGGTCGGCAGGTCGCCCCACGCGACGCGCCCGTTCGTGATGACGGCCCGGTCGTCCCCCTCGGTGGCCCGCAGCTCGTACAGCGCGGCCGTGTCCGTGCCCGTGGCCTCCACGACGACCTGCTCGAAGGCCAGCGCCCCCAGCGTCATCTCCCGGGCCGTGAACGCGACGTTCCCCGTCACCGCGGGCGGTCGCCCGTCTCGGCCGAGGGCGACCTCCAGGGTCCAGTCGCCGTCGATCCCGTCGAACAGCAGCCCTCCCACGGCCACGACGGTGCCCGAGATCGTCGAGTCCGTGTTCAGGACGAAGGCGGCGCCGGGGGCCTTCCACGCGCCGTCCTGCCGACCCGACAGCCGGACCGAGCCGTTCTCGAGCGGGAGCTTCAGCGCGCGGCCGATGCCCGAGAGGTCGGCCACGTCCGCCTGCGTATCCAGGGAGAAGGTGCCGGCGTCGATGTCGACGGTCCCGGCGGTCGCGAGGTGTACGCCGTCGGCGCCGGTGGTGAGGTCGTCGACCGTGATCGTCGGACCCTCGATGGCGGCGCGCAGGGTCGTCGGTTCCACATGGAACGAGCGGTATACGAACCCCTGCAGATCCGCGGACGCCTCGCCCTTCAGCGACGGCGGCCTCGTGCCCTCGCCCTCCCAGGTGAGGCGGCCCGACAGCTCCGCGGGCAGGGCGTCGATGGTGACGACGCTCCTGAGCGGGAAGTCCTCGGCGGTGACGTCGACCACGTGGCCGATCGGCGCGCCTCGAGCGAGCCGGACGCCCGCGTCGTCGATCCGGAGGCGACCTCCGCCCTCGACCTCGAGGTCCCCGGTCACGTGCAGGTCCGAGAGCGCCCCGGCCACCGTCAGGGGCCCCGACACGACCCCCGCCAGCGGGATCTTCTCCGAGAAGGCCTTCAGGTGGGCGAGGTCCAGGCGCTCGACGGCCACGTCGAGATCGGCGGTGCCGCGACCGACCCGGGGCCACGCCCCCGTCAGCACGACCCGGTCGTCGCCCCAGTCCACGGTGAACGCGTCCAGCGTCAGGTCCGTCTTCTTCAGGGTCCCCGACCCGTGCGCCGCGATCGGCCCCGGGTCGACGGGGCGGAGGAGGTGGGCCTCGATCTTGGAGAAGGAGAAGTCCTGGTCGAGGTTCCGCATGGACCACCCGCCCTGGACGGCCAGCTCAACGACCCTCACCACGGGCTCCCGGTCGCCCAGGACGACCTCCACGTAGCCCCCCTCGATCGCGATCTCGCGCACGTCGAGGGTGATCGGGAGCTCGACGGGGCCCTCGCGCTTCTTCTTCGGCTTCGTCCGCGGCTTGACGAACGCCTCCTTGAAGTTGACCGTCCGATCCTCTCGGATGCGCACGAACACGACGGGCTCGACCAGCTTCAGGCGGCGGACGTCGACCCTGCGCGCGAGCAGATCGAGCGCGTCCCACGCCAGCTCGAGGGCGTCGGCCCGCACCGCCAGGACGCCCCGCTCGTCGTAGATCTGCAGCCCCTCCAGGCGCAGGTCGCGCCCCAGGGCCCCGGACGACGTCTCGTATCGGATCTCGCCGGGCAGGACCTTGTCGTTGACGATCGGGATCGCGGTCTCGAGGACCCAGGCCGTGAACCCCTCGCTGTACAGCAGGCTGCGCACGACCACGAGGAGCACGAGCGCGAGCGTCAGCGCGCCGATGACGACGGTCGCGAGCAGGCGACGCCAGAGTCGGCGACGAGGAGCACGTCCGGCCATCAGAACGACTCTCCGATGCCGAAGTGGAAGCTGAAGACGGGCGGCTCGAGCCACTCGTCCTTCCAGTATCGGGATTTACGGAAGACGGGGTCGGTCCAGTCGTGGGGGTGAGCGGCGACGTCGATGCGGATCCGACCGACCAGGGTGTCGTATCGGATGCCCCCTCCGATGCCTACCTGCAGCCCGGTCGTCGGATTGAAGAGTTCGGTGATCTTCACGTCGCTCAGCTTCGACCAGGCCCGTCCGAACTCGAAGAACCCCGCGACCCACAGCCCGCCCCAGGGGTTGCCCCGGAGCTCGAAGGTGCCGGACAGCCCGAAGTTGCCCCCGATGGGCACGATGCAGTCTCGGCGGCGGTTCTCGTCGATGCACGTGGTGTCTTGAACCCGCGGGCTCGCGTACTTCAGCCGCCAGCCCCGCACGGAGCCGTCGCCGCCCGCGAACACGCGCTCGGAGATGGGGACCTCGACGTCGTCGGCGACCTCGATGATCCCCGCGACGTTGGCCCGCATCGCGAGGACGGCGTGGGGCGTGCCCAGGGGGACGTAGCCGCGGAGGTCGCCGTCGAGGCGGATGAACGCGAAGCCGCTCTCGAGCCCCGACTCGGCGGCGCCGAGGCTGAGGTAGATGCCCTTGCCCGCGCGCAGGGGCTGGTCGCGCAGGTCGAGGATGGCGGACTGGCGCAGCGTGTAGAGGAGGTAGCGGTCCGTGAAGCCGAGCTCCGCGACCACCGCGTCGAGGGCGGCGAGCCGGTCGTCGTTGAAGAGGTCGAAGAACCCGAGCTCGAACGCGAGGTCGAACTTGAACGGCGTGACGGGGGCCCAGGTGAGGCCGACGTCGAACTCGACGCTGCCGAGCCAGTAGGCGACCTCGACCCCGAGGTCGAGCTCGACGCCCGTGTGGAACGTCAGCGTCCGCGCCGGGAAGTCCGGCACGAGGATCTCGGGGCGGACGTTCAGCAGGGGACCGAAGTCGGCCTCGCTGAGGAAGGTGAACCCCGCGCGCGCCTGGATCTCGGCGCGTACGAGGCGGCGGAACAGGTTGAGGTGGGCGATCTCGATGGAGCCGTACGTATTGACCTCGCCGACCTGAAAGCCGACCCCGAAGCCGAACTCGCGGGTCCCGGGCTTCGCCTCCTGCAGGTTGATCGACACGGGGATGCGCTCCTCCCCGGCGTCGTTCTTGTCGTGAGCGCCCTGCAGCTGGGGGGTCACCGTCACGAGGGAGAACAGCCCCATGCCGTAGATGGCCCGCTGCGTCTTGCGGATGGCCGTGGCGCTGTAGGGCTCGTCGGGCTCGATGCGGATGTGGCGCACGACGTACCGGCGCAGATCGTCTTCGAGGCCGTCGATGTCCACCTCGCCGAAGACGGCCGTGGGGCCGGGCTCGACGGTGTAGGTCACGTCCACGGCGTGGTCCTCGGGGTAGGCGTCGATCACGTGCTCGACGCTCACGCGGGCGTGTCCGCGGTCCTGCAGGTGGGTCTTGATCCGCTTCACGCCGGCTTCGACGTTCGCCATGCGGAACACGTCGTCGACGACCACGGGGAAGCCGTCCACCAGGTCGCGTCGGAGCTGCGCGGGATCGTCGCGCCCGGTGTCGCCCACGAACTTGATCCGCACCTCCCGCACCAGGCTCGGCTCGCCCTCGGCGACCTCGTGGGTGATGTTCACGAACTCGCGGCTGCCGTCCGGTCGCTTGCGCCCCCAGGGGCTGAGCTGCGAGCCCAGGACGCGCGCGTCGAGGTACCCGCGCAGGGCGTACCAGTTGGCGATGCGGGTGCGGTCGTCGTGCCAGTCGAGCCCCTCGAGGTAGTAGCGGGGGTAGAGCGGCGACAGGGGGGTGAAGTGCAGGAACGAGGTCGAGCGCTGGCGCAGCGCCTTCCTGATCTCGCCGTCGGGGTTGGCGCGGGTGTTGCCGTCGATCTTGATCGCCCGGACGATGGGGCGGTCGTCGATGGGACGCGCGAGCTTGGCCGCGCAGCCCGAGAGCAGCGCCGCGACGAGCGCGACGAGGAGCCCCCGGGCGAACACCTCTAGTTGGGCAGCCCGCCGCCACCCTTCGCGCTCTTGAGGAGCGACGCAGGAGGCGGGATCGTGCCGTAGCGGCTCTCGAAGTCGCGGATGCGCTGGCCCAGGATCCCGGCGAGGGCCTTGGCGTGCTTCGGGCTCAGGATGATGCGGGAGCGCACCTTGCCCTTGTTCTGCCCGGGGGGGATGTAGGCGTAGTCGAGGACGAACTCGGTCTCGTTCGACCCCACGACCTGGAAGTTGCTGTAGATGCCCTGGGCGACTCCGTCGTCGATCTGCAGCTGCAGCTGCCCCTGAGCGTGCTTGTAGTTCTGGTCCTCAGCCATCAGTTCGAAGTCCAAATCTCGGCCCTCCGGTAGACGACGTGCGAAGCATGTCGCTTACCTGGACCGATGCTAGTCGAGGGCATGAAGGGTCGTCAGTTCGGGACGCCGGTGATGTTGGCGAGCACGTCGTTGTGCTGGTGCTGCCAGGGGCTCAGCTCGCCTTGGGAGAGGCCGGAGACGTCGAACTGGACGATCCCCGTGCCCTGGACGAGCCACCAGTCGCCCTCCATCTCGGTGTCGCCCGCGTCGCTCGTCATCGAGAGGTGCCACGCGCTGTCGATGACCTGGCCGTTGAACTCCAGGGGCTCCTGGATGGCGCCGGTGGTCGCGACGGTCCACACCATGCCGCCCCCCGAGCCGCTCCAGGTGGAGTCGTTGAAGGCGTTGCCCACCGCGAACGGGACGCCGTCGTCGTCCATGAAGAGGCTGCCGATGTCCATGGCGGCGGGGTTGGAGTCCCAGCCCATGAAGTGCCAGCCGGCGGGGCGGTCGACGAAGTAGAGGACGGCGGACCAGTGGTCCCACTCCGCCTGGTCTCGGGCGAAGCCGTCGACCATCGCCTGCGCGTCGCCGAAGTAGAAGCGGTAGGCCTGCCAGGCCTCGCCCGCGGGCGTCGCGCTGCCCTCGCTGATCATGTATCCGACGTTCGCGTCGTCGTCGTGCGTGAACTTCCAGAAGTGGCCCGCCGTGCCGGGGAACATCCGACCGATGTCGAAGCCGGTGACGGCGACCGTCGGCTCGCAGGCCGTGGCGGTGAGGGCGAGTGGCACCAGGAGGAGGAGGCAGAGGCGTCGCATGCGCCGAACGTAACACGCGCGCGTGAGCGGACGCCCCGGCCGGGAAGGGACCGGGACGTCCGTCGGTTTCGACCCTATGAGGGGGTCAGCGGGCGGCCGCGGTGACGGCGGCGACGTCCACGATGGCGGCGGCGGACCCGTCCCCGGAGACGACGGGCATCTTGCCGTCCCACTTCTCCACCGCGCGGAGCTGCAGGATCTCGGGGGTGAGGGTCTCGCGCAGCATCGTCTGGGCTTCGGCCTCGGCGCGGGCCTTGGCGAGGGCGGCTTCGGCCATGCCCTGGGCCTTGGCGACGCGCTGGCGGGCCTCGATCTCGATGCGCTGGAGGTCGTTGGTCGCCTTCTTGGCGTTCTCCTCGGCGACCTGCTTGTCCTCGACCGCCGCCTGGTACTTGTCGTCGAACTTGAAGTCGACGATCGACAGCTCGGTGACCACGAGGTGGCTCTTGTCGAGCGTCGCGGTGATGTAGTCGGCGATGGTCTTCTTGACCTCTTCGCGCTTCGTCACGAGCTCCTGGGCCGTGTACTTCGCGGTGGACGCCTTGACGGCCTCCTGGAGGGCGGGGGCCACGATCGTCTGCTCGACGGAGTCGAGCTTGCCGATGTCCTGGAAGACCTCGACGGCGTGGTCGGAGTGGAGCCGGTAGTTCAGGGCGATGATCGAGGTCACGACCTGCAGGTCCTTCGAAGACGCGCTGGCCTTCGCCTCCATCTTCTGCACCCTCAGCGGCATGTTCACGTAGTGGTCCTTGAACCAGGTCCGCCAGTGGAGCCCCTCGGTCCGAGGTTCGCGGTGGACCTCGCCCCACTCGGCGAGAACGCCGACGGTGCCCGACTCGACGGTGTGCGGCGAGCAGGCGGCGGTGGCGAGGCTGGAGGCGAGGAGGAGGGCGGCGAGGGACGAAGAAACGAGGCGCTTCACGGAGGTCCTTTCGTGACGAGGTGTCGATCGCGTCTCGGGGTGGGCCTACGCAGCGGGCGGCCGAGGTATTTCCCGGCGGGCGGGTCCCGAGGGCGCCACCAGCCGCCCCGGCGCTCGGCCCAGGGTCCGAGGGCGAGAAGGGTCTCTCGGCCACGGGGAGGTGGGCCGAGCCGAGGCGGCGGCGGCGAGAGGGGATTCTCGGCACGGGGTGCTCGGCCCGGCCCAGGGTCCGGGGGCGAGCAGGGATTCTCGCCCCGGGGTGCTCGGCCCCGCCCGGAGCCCGGGGCCGACCAGGGATTCTCGCCCCGGGGCTCTCGGCCCGGCCCACTCGCCCGGCCCGCCACCCGCCGTCGCGGCGCCCGCGGGGTAGGCTCGGGCATGCGCTCGACCTTCTCGCTGTTCGCCGTCGCCGCCTTCCTGGTCGCCTGTCCCACGGGCGGGGAGCTGGGGGGCTCCTCGGACGCCGACCGCGACGGGTTCGAGCCGCCCACGGACTGCAACGACCGGGACGCCGACATCCACCCGGACGCGGTGGAGCTGTGCGACGGCGTGGACAACGACTGCGACGGCGTGGTCGACGCGGGCGACGTGCCCGGCGCGCCCACGCACTACCGCGACGTCGACGAGGACGGGTACGGCTCCGCCGACGGGGGCGTCCTCCAGGCCTGCGACCCGCCCGACGGGTACGCGTCGCGCGACGGCGACTGCGACGACGACGACCCGAGCGTGAACCCCGGCGCCACGGAGATCTGCGACGGGCTCGACAACGACTGCAGCGGTGGGCCCGACTTCCCCGGGGGCGAGGCGGACGCCGACGCGGACGGCGTGCGCGAGTGCGACGACTGCGACGACGGCGACCCCGACAACTTCCCCGGCAACGAGGAGGTCTGCGACGGCGACGACAACGACTGCGACGGCGACCCCGGCCCCGGCGAAGAGGTCGACCAGGACATCGACGGATTCCCCGACTGCGACGACTGCGACGACAACGACGGCGGCGTCTTCCCGGGCAACGAGGAGCAGTGCGACGGGCGCGACACAGACTGCAACGAGCTCGCCGACTTCGGCGGCGATCCCGACGCCGAGATCGACGCCGACAACGACGGCTTCATCGCCTGCGCCGAGTGCGACGACACCGAGGAGGCCGTGCGCCCCGGCATCCAGGAGGAGTGCGACGGGCTCGACACCGACTGCGACGGGACCGCGAACTACCAGGGCGAACCCGAGGTCGACGCGGACATGGACGGGGCCTGGAGCTGCGACGACTGCGCCGAGAACGACGTCACCGTCTACGGCGGCGCCCCCGAGCTGTGCGACGGGCTCGACAACGACTGCAACGGCGCCACCGACTTCGACGTCGCGGGCGAAGTCGACACCGACCAGGACGGCTTCCCCAGCTGCAACGACTGCCTCGACGGCGATCCCACGTCCTACCCGGGCGCGCCCGAGCTCTGCGACGGCAACGACAACGACTGCGACGGCACCACCGACATCGGGTACACGGCCGCCGACCTCGACGGGTTCGGCGACCGCATCACCCTGCCCGCGATCGCCCCCGCCGCCGAGATCACCGTCGAGGCCTGGGTGTGGCTCGACAACCTCCTCCTCAACGGCAACCCCCAGGAGCGCGCCGTCGTGCACAAGGCCTCGAGCACCGGGGACGACGTGCTCATCGCCGCCACCGAGGGCTTCGACTTCGCCGGGGACCTGTGGACGGGGTCGACCACGTCGGTCTCCGCCGGGGCCACCGCCTCGGTGATGCAGTGGTACCACCTCGCCATGACGTACGACGGCTCCGTGCAGCGGTTCTACGTCGACGGCGTGGAGGCCGGGAGCACGACCGAGCCCGCGGGCCTCGCCCTCGACGCCACGGGGGGGTGGACCCTCGGCGCGCGAGACGACGGGACCGGGACCTTCGTGGACGAGGTCGACGGGATGATCGACGACGTCCGCATCTGGGACGTCGCCCGCACCGCCGCCGAGATCGACGCCGACCGCTGCGTGCTGCTCGACGGCACCGAGCCGGGCCTCGTGGCGTACCTGCCCCTCGACGTCGACTTCATGGACCTGACCGGCAACGGCAACGACGGGACCGCCGAGGGCGACACCGTGCTGCTGCCCTTCTGACCCGCGGGGCCGGCGGACTCGCGGGGGCCGACCTTAGACTTCGAGCCATGAACCTCCCCCTGATCCTCGGCGTCGCCGTCGGCGTGGCGGCCGGCCTCCTCCTCTTCGCGGTCGCGCGCAAGACGGTGAAGATGGCGGTCGTCCTCGCCCTGCTCCTCGCGGGCTCCCTCGGCATCTACTACTTCCTGCGTCCCCTCGCTCCCGAGGGCGCCGAGGAGCGCATCGACAACGCGGCCGCCGTCGTGAAGACCGCCGCCGCCGGGGTCGCCGAGAAGGCCGGGGACGTGGCCGAGAAGGCCGGGGACGTGGCCGAGAAGGCCCTCGACGCCGTCGCCCAGGCCGCCGCCGAGGAGGCCGCCAAGGCCGCCGCCGCCGCCGCCCGAGAGGCCGCCGAGGCCGCCGCCGCAGGCGCGAAGGACGCCGCGCTGCTCGCCGCCGGGAAGGCCGCCGAGGCCGCCTCGCGAGCCGCCGACGCCGCGGGCCGCGCCGCGGAGGTCGCCAAGGAGAAGGGTGCCGTGGCCGCGAAGGAGGGCGGCGAGGCCGCGAAGGAGGCCGCCGAGATCGCCCGAGAGGCCGCCCGCAGGGCCAAGATCGCGGCGCGCAAGGCGACCGTGGCGGCCGAGCAGGCCGCGCGCCACGCCGCCAAGGTCGCGGGCGAGGAGCTGGACAAGGTCAAGGAAGTCGTCGACGACACCCCGCGATGAGGGCCGTCCTCGCCGCGCTCGCCTTCGCCCTCGGCTGCTCGGGGTCGGTCGCCGGGGAGGCTCCGCCGCGGTCACCGCCGCCGCCACCACCGGCGTCGTCGGCTCCCGCCGCCGCGTCGTCCATCGCCGTCCCCGACGGCATCGAGGGGATGACCGTGTCCTGTCCCACCTGGGGCTGGGAGTGGGGCACGGACGAGATGGTCGACACCATGGTCGAGCTGAAGGGGCTGGGCGTCGAGTGGATCGCGATCCACCCCTACGCGCGCATCAGCAACGACGGCACGGTGAGCTTCCGCCCCGTGGACCCCGCGGCCCCGCCGGAGCACATCGCCCGCCCGATCCGCGAGGCCCACGCGCGGGGGCTGAAGATCATGATCAAGCCCCACCTCGCCTACTGGCGGAGCAAGTGGAGCTGGCGCGGCGCCATCGACCTGCAGGGTGAGGAGCTCGGGCGCTTCTGGCGCAGCTACGGCCGGTGGATCGACGACATGGCCGTCGCGTCGGCGGGAGCCGACCTCTTCGTCGTGGGCACCGAGCTCGACCGCCTCACGCACCAGGAGGCCGAGTGGCGACGCGTGATCGCCTCCGTCCGGGCGCGCTACGACGGGCCCCTCACGTTTGCGTCGAACTGGGACTCCTACGGCAGCGTGCCCTTCTGGGACGCGCTGGATGCCGTGGGGATCCAGGCCTACTTCCCGCTCGTCGACGGCCCCGACGCCCCCACCGACGCCGCCGCCCTCGCCGCGGGCTGGGGGCGCGTGATGACCACCCTCACCGACTTCTCCCGCCGGGTGGACCGCCCCGTGGTGTTCACGGAGCTGGGCTACAACACCTCGGCGAAGGCGGCCCGCGAGCCCTGGGCCTACGACCGGGGGGGCCCCGACGCGGAGGGCATCCAGACGCGGTGCATGACCGCCGCGCTCGCCGCCATCGAGGAGACCCCGGCGGTGCGCGGGGCGTTCCTGTGGAAGTGGTTCCCGGGGCCCACCCACGCCGAGGACTTCCTGGCGTCCACCCCGGCGATGCGGTCCGTGCTCGGCAAGGCTTGGGGCGACGCCCCGAACCCGCCCGGATCCAAGTAGTCTCCGCGACCGTGCGACACCTTCGACTCCCGCTCCTCCTCTCCGTCGCAGTCGTCCTGTCCGGCTGCTCCATCAAGCAGATCGCGCTCAAGGCCGTCGCGGACGAGCTGAGTGGCGGGACCGGGGGGACCTTCTCCCAGGACGAAGACCTGCAGTTCGTGGGCGAGAGCCTCCCGTTCGCCCTCAAGCTGATGGAGGGCATCAACGGCGCCGTCCCCGAGCACGTGGACATGAAGCTGACGCTCGCGTCGGGGTTCGTGCAGTACGGCGTCGTGTTCGTGGAGTGGCCCGCCGAGCAGCGGAAGTACGAGGACTTCTCGGCGTACCGCGAGGGGCAGAAGCGCGCGGGCGGCTTCTACCGTCGGGCCGCGAGCTACGCGCTCGACGCGCTCGACCTCCGTCACCCGGACTTCCGCGCACAGTACGAGGCGGACGCCGACGCCGTGCTCGCGAAGATGACCGCCGAGGACGTCCCCTACCTCTACTGGCTGGCCGCGGCGCAGATCTCCCAGGCGAGCAGCAACCTCGAGAACCCGGAGATGTTCGGCCTGTTCGCCGTCGCCGCGAACGTCATGAAGCGCTGCTACGAGCTCGACCCCGACTGGGACGACGGAGCCATCCACGAGATCCTCATCTCGCTCGAGCCCGCGCTCCCCATGCCCGGCGGCAAGGAGCGCAGCAAGCAGCACTACGACCGCGCCCGCGAGATCCAGGGTGACCGCAAGGCGGGCCCGCACGTGTCCTACGCAACAGCCGTGGCCCTCAAGAACCAGGACAGGGAGCTCTTCGTCGAGCTGCTCGACAGGGCGCTGGCGGTCGACCTCGACGCTCACCCCGACGACCGCCTCGCCAACGACTACGCCCAGCAGAAGGCCCGCTTCCTCCTCGACCACCTCGACGACTTGTTCCTGTAGCGGAACGCCCCCAGACGCGCCCACCGGAGCTGCCCCGATGAACCGACGAGCCCTGCTCTCGACCCTCGCTTCTGTGCTCATCACAGCGTTCGCGGTCCCCGCTCAGGCGGCCGTGACCATCAAGATCGCCACCCTCGCCCCCGAGGGGTCCACCTGGTACAAGGCCGTCCGCAAGATCGCGGACGAGTGGGCCCGCATCAGCGAGGGCGAGGTCAACGTCAAGATCTACGCCGGGGGCGTCGTCGGCGACGAGGGCGCGGCCATCCGCAAGATGCGCATCGGTCAGCTGCACGCCGCCGCGATCACGAACGTCGGCCTCGCGGACGTCGATCCCGCCGCTCAGGTCACCGCCGCGCCGCGGCTGATCCACACCTACGACGAGCTCGACTACGTCATGGCGAAGATGAACGCCCGCTTCGAGCAGCGCCTGCTCGACCAGGGGTTCGTGCTGCTGACCTGGGGCGACGTGGGCTGGGTGCACCTGTTCAGCAAGAACCCGCTGGCGGACCCCGCCCAGGCGGATGAGTTCAAGTGCTACGGCGGCGACGCGGCGAGCGCTCCCGCCATCGAAGCGATCGGCTTCCAGGCCGTCCCGCTCTCCTCCACGGACGTGCTCCCGTCGCTGCAGAGCGGTCTCATCGACACCTTCCCGGCGACGCCCCTCGCCGCGCTCTCGCAGCAGTGGTTCGCGCTCGCCAAGAACATGCTCGACGTGCCGTGGTCGCCGCTCGTGGGCGCGACCGTCATCACCACCGACGCCTGGAACGCCATCCCGGCGCAGTACCACGCGGAGTTCAAGAAGGCCGCGCTCGCGGCGGGCGAGGACATCAAGACCGAGGTCCGCAAGCTCGATACGAAGGCCGTCGAGGTGATGAAGAAGTACGGCCTGAAGGTCACGGCCGTGGACGCCGAGGTGCGCGGGGCCTGGCAGGCCGCGGGGCGCAAGAGCTGGGCGGTCTTCCGCGGGAAGATGGTCCCCGAGGAGGTCTTCGACGAAGCCCAGCAGCACGTCGAGGACTTCCGCGCGAAGAAGTAGGCGCCCCCCTCGCGGAGGGCGCCCCGGGGGCTACTCCGTGGTGAGCGTGAAGTCCGACGCCGCGTACCCCATCACGCCGATGTGCAGCGTGCCCGCCGACGAGGCGGTGAAGGTCAGCGTCTCGTTGCCGCTGTAGGTCCAGGCCCGCTGATCGAAGTCGTTCAGCGTGGGGGCCGTGCCCTGCCGGAGGTAGAGGTCGACGTCGTTCGGCGCCGTGGTCTTGACGACGACCGTGCGGCCCGCGGCGACCTCGAGCGTGAAGCGCTTCCACTCGCCCTGGCCCACGTGCCCGGACTCGTTCAGGTTGGTCGTCGTGGGGGTCGGATCGTCCGGGGGCGTGTCCGTGCCCCCCGCCGTCGTGTAGGTGATGACGAGGTCGTAGGTGGCCGCCGTGTAGCCGCGGACGGACACGTAGTAGCTGCCCGCGCCCTCGAGCGCGACGGTCTCGCTGGAGCCGCTGGTGTAGGGCCGCGCGTCGTAGGACGACGTGGTGGGCTGCGCGCCCTCGCGGACGTACAGGTCGGCGTCGCCGGTGCCCGTCATCTCCACCCGGAAGGTCCCGGACACGTTCTCGAACGGGCCGAAGTGCTCCCAGGCGGTCCGGGCGACCGAGCCGGACTCGTTCACGGTCGCCATCTCGGTCGAGCCGCCGCCCGTGGTGGTGGGCGCGAGCGACGCGTCGAGCAGCTCCTGGATGTGGGCGTAGGTGATGGCCCCGCCCGCGATGGGCGTGTCCCGGCGGCCGACGGGCAGCCACAGGAAGTCGGGGTGGTTCTGCTTGCTGGCGCCGATCCACTCGCCGCCGATCACCTTGCCCGCGGCGTCCACCTCGAGGATGTAGTTGTAGCGGTCGGTGCGGGTGAAGTCGTCGATGCGGTCGGCGAGGTTGCCGTCGAGCGACGACGGCGACTCGGTGATGTAGTCGACCTCGAGCTCGATGTGGAAGAAGGCCGCGGCCTCGTCGTTGAAGCGGTAGTCGGAGGGGACGGCGCCGCCGCCGGGGTTGGTCGAGACCTCGACCTTGACGTCGTAGGTGCTGCTCGTCGCGTAGCCGTTGACCGACACGTACAGCTCCGTCCCGTTGGACGGCACGGTGACGACGACCGACTCGGTGCTGCCGTTGAGGTAGGGGCGGCTGACCCAGTCGTTCGCGGTGGGCTGGGAGCCGAACCGGACGTAGAGGTCCGCGTCCCCGGAGCCCGTCATCGTGATGGTGACGGTCTCGCCCGCGGCCACCGCGATCTTCGGCTGGTGGAACCACGCGTCGCGGGCGACGGTCCCGCTGAACTCCTCGGCGCGGACCTCGGGGGTCGTGTCCTCGCCGTTGTCCTCGGGGACGCCGACCAGCTCGTTGGCGCGCTGGGCCGAAACCTCGGCCTGGCGGATCACGCGGTAGCCGCGCAGGGGCTGGTTCCAGACCTCGTCGTCGATCGTGCGGTCCTCGACGAACGACTGGTCCTTGAGGCCGAGGTAGTTCGTCAGGAGCACGTGGTACGTGCCGGGGTTGGTATCGGCGCACTCGGCGTCGGAGCCCGTGGGCCGGTCGTAGCCGTCGTACTCGATCTCGCCCGCGCCCATGTCGTCGTCGCAGCGGAGCGAGACGAACTTGGTGGTGGTCTTGTCCCACGCGAGCGAGACGAGCGCCTTGATGTCGTTGGGCTGGAACGTCACGTCGTTGACAGTGACGGGGTTGACCGGCTCGGGCTCCATGATCGACGCGGGGGCCCAGGCGTGGCAGATGCCCCACCAGGTCGGGATGCATCGGCCCTCGGTCGCGCCCTCGCGCATCGCGCAGGCCTCGCCGATGTCGGCGTTGCACTGGCTGTCCTCGGTGCAGGCGGTGCGGGAGGAGTGGTGGTCGACGCCGTAGTGCTCGCTGACCTCGTCCTCGACGTTCGCGACGTCGAAGGCCTCGCCGTACTTCTCGGCGGGGGACTTGCTCGAGTCGCCGTTCCAGCGCTCGTTGATGGAGTCCTCGTACACCGGCCAGTAGTTGCCGGCCCAGGGGGCGACGGACACGGTCGCGTTCGCGGGCAGCGCCGCCAGCGTGTACTCGAGGTCGTCCCCGAAGAGGGCGGGGTCGTCCTTGTCGGTCCAGGCGACCTTGTAGTCCTTGGTGCCGTCGGCGGCGGGGGGCTCGGTCACGCCGATGCCGAGCTCGTCGGCGTTGTAACAGCCGGCGGCGGTGACGAGGACGGCAGCGGCGACGAGCCGGGAGGAGAGATTCATGGCGGGGGGTCCTTCGCGTTGAATTCGGCCGCACTGTGGGCCTCTCGAATCCATCCACAACCGAAAGCCGGGATCACCACAGAAAGAACACGCGCGTTCTTTTCAAATGGCCGAAGAACCGACGACGGGGGCTCCTGTCCGGACTCTCCTCCGCGTCGCAACCTCGAGGTCGCCGGCATGGTCACTGCGGTGACCAGGGGGGTGATTCGGGGAACGAGGCGCGGACGGTCGCGCGCGGGTAGAGTCCCGGCCGGATACGGAGCAGACCCCCGACGATGACCGGCGCCGGACCGCAGACCGCCACCCCGCCACCGATCCCGTTCCTGGCCAGGATCGAGGAGCGGCTGCTCGTGCTCGTATTCGCGGCGATGGTGCTCCTGCCGGTGGGCGCGGTCGGGCTGCGCTGGCTGACCGGCTCGGGGCTGCTCGGGGCCAACGTCTGGGTCCAGCACCTGAACCTCTGGCTGGCGTTCATCGGGGCGGTGATCGCGGCCCGGACGGGGCACCACCTGAACCTGTCCACGGGCGAGCTGCTGAAGCTCGACGATCGCCTGCTCGCCCGGATCCAGGCGTTCACGTCGGCGATCGCGACGGCCGTCACCGCCTACCTCGCCTACGCCTCCGTGCTCCTCGTGAAGACGGAGTTCGCGGCCGGTCACCACCTGCCCGGCGGCGTCCCGGTGTGGTTCATCCAGGCGATCATGCCCCTCGGCTTCGCGGGGACCGCCGTGTACCTCGCGTGGACCCAGAACCGCGGGTGGAAGGGGCGCCTGACCGCCCTGCTCGTGGTCCTGGCGGCGATCGGCCTCGCCTTCATCCCGGTGGGGGCCCGGGGGCCGGTCGTGTGGGCCGGGTCCGCGATCCTGCTCCTGTCCGTGGCCCTGGGCGCGCCGATCTTCACCGTGATGGGCGGCCTCGCGATGCTGCTCTTCTACGGACAGCCGCTGCCGACGCCGATCAGCGCCGTCCCCGTGGAGACGTTCGAGCTCGTCAGCTCGCCCACGCTGCCCGCGATCCCGCTGTTCACGCTCGCGGGCTACCTGCTCGCCGAGGGGGGCGCCAGCAAGCGCCTCGTCGCGCTCTTCCGCGACTGGTTCGGCTGGCTCCCCGGGGGCATCGCGGCGGCCGCCGTTCTGGTGTGCGCCTTCTTCACGACGTTCACGGGGGCGTCCGGCGTCACGATCCTCGCCCTCGGCGGGCTGCTGCTGCCCGTGCTGCTGAAGGCGGGCTACAAGGAGCAGTTCGCTATCGGGCTCCTGATCGCGTCGGGCAGCATCGGCCTGCTCTTCCCGCCGTCGCTGCCCGTGATCCTGTACGGCGTCGTGGCCCAGGTCCCGATCGACAAGCTCTTCATCGCGGGGGCCGTCCCCGGCCTGCTGCTCGTGGGGCTGCTCATCGCCATGGGCATCTGGCACGCGATGCGGAACGACGTCGAGCGCTCCGGCTTCCAGGCCCGGGCCGCGCTGAAGACGCTGTGGCAGGCCAAGTGGGAGGCGGCGATGCCCGTCCTCGTGCTCGTCGGCATCTTCGGCGGCTTCCTCACGATCTTCGAGGCCGCCGCGTTCACCGCCGCGTACGCCTTCTTCACCGAGGTCGTCGTCCACCGGGACCTGGACGTGCGCAGGGACGTCCCGCGCGTGTTCGTCGAGTGCGGGACGCTGATGGGCGGGGTGCTGATCATCCTGGGCGTCTCCCTGGGCTTCACGAACTACCTGGTGGACGCCGAGATCCCCCAGCTCGCCACCGAGTGGGCGAAGACCGAGATCGGCACCAAGGTGCTGTTCATCCTCGTCCTGAACCTGTTCCTGCTGGTGGTGGGCTGCCTCATGGACATCTTCAGCGCGATCGTGGTCGTCGTTCCGCTGATCGTCCCCATGGCGCAGGTGTTCGGGATGGACCCGATCCACCTCGGGATCCTGTTCCTGGCGAACCTCGAGCTCGGCTACCTCACGCCGCCCGTGGGCATGAACCTGTTCCTGGGCGCATACCGCTTCGAGAAGCCGGTGACGACGATGTACCGCGTCGCGCTGCCCTTCCTGGGGATGCTCGCGATCGGGGTGCTGGTGATCGCCTACGTGCCGAAGCTGACCACCTG
This sequence comes from uncultured Rickettsiales bacterium, assembly GCA_964512225.1. Lineage (GTDB taxonomy): Bacteria > Myxococcota_A > UBA796 > UBA9615 > UBA9615 > CAZEKB01. The sequence continues at coordinate 39,859 of CAZEKB010000016.1, forward strand.
GGCGCACGACGACTCGGATACGAGCGGCATCGACTTCGAAGCCGACCTCACGGAAGGCGCCGAGCCGGGCGAGCCCGCCGACAACGCGACCGGCACGGCGCTGCCCCTCGGGAACCTCGACCTCGACGCGCTCCTGAGCGCGGACGACGACGACTCCGCCCCCGCCCCCGCGGGGGACGACGACTCGGCCCCGCCGCCCCCCGGAGGAGACGATGACTCGGCGCCTTGAGTGGCTCGCGCTCGCGCTCCTGGTGGCGGCCTGCCCCGGGGACGACGACGACTCCGCCGGGGACGACGACGACGCCGCGGGGGACGACGACGACGTCGCGGACGACGACGACTCGACCGGCGACGACGACGACTCCGCGGTGGACCCGTGCCTCGACGCCGCGCTCGGCAGCATCGAGGAGTGCCCGGCGCGGGACTGCCGCGCGATCCTCGCCGACCGCCCCGACGCGGAGGACGGCACCTACTGGATCGAGGGCGACGGCTCCTGGCGCGCCTTCGAGGTGGGCTGCGACATGACGACGGACGGGGGCGGCTGGCTGCGCCTGTCCCTCGACCACACCGACTCCCTCCTCGTCCTCACGAGCTCCGCGGACAACCCGTGGCTCAAGTGCGCGGACGACGTGGTCTCCCACTACGACTGGCTCGAGGACGAGGCCGCGGTGGTCCAGGACTTCTCGGGCGGGGGTCAGCAGGCCGTGGAGCCGGACTTTCGCGACGCGGTGACGGGCTCCGTGCTCGCGGGGCTCGCGGTGGAGGCGCTGCGGCCCGTCGTGACGGAGCTGCACCCCGATACCCGCATGGTCGCGACCACGGCGGACGACGACGGCCACTCCTGGCAGGACGGCTCCGGCAGCGGCATGGAGGTGTACGTCGTGGGGACCGACGGCGAGTGGATCCTCCTCACGCCCGGCACCAACGGCGAGTGCGGGGGCGGTGACTGGCCCGCCGAGGACAGCGAGTCGGCGTTCTACCTGTGGTCCACCGAGGCGTCGGGGTCGGAGACGGACGGCGACGTCGGGGAGGAGCCGATCACCCTCGGCGCGTTGCCCGCGGCGGGGATCCTCCCGCGGACGGTGCACATGGCGCTCTACACGGGGGGCGGCGTCAGCTTCGGCTGGGAGACCGAGATCTTCCTGGTCCGCTGAGCTTCGGGGTCAGCGGACGTCGACGATGTCGGCGTCGGGATCGGGGACGAGCAGCGTGCCGCCGGGCAGGTGGTGGACCGGCCAGAAGACGCCGTCGGTCCGCTCCACGCCGTCCTCACGAACGACCTCGACCGCGCGTCGCTCGCCGTCGGGCGACGCGATCCACCGCACGGGGCCGAGCACGTGGCTGCCGTCGGGCTCCACGGTCACCACGCGCCAGGGCTCCTTCGTCTCGCGCACCAGCCCGTTGGCCTCGCCGATCCCCTCGAGCATGTGGATGCGGTCCCACAGCGCCTCGAAGCTGTAGTCGCTGAACCACCACGGGCTGCAGTAGCTCATGAGGTCGGCCGTGGCGTCGGGGTCGACGAGCACGCGCTCCTGCAGGTCCCAGCCCCAGGTGCCGATGCGGCCGTTGGCGTAGGGGTAGGCGTCGTCGGTGTTCCCCGCCCCGCCGCAGTCGGCGTGGCCGCGATCGTGGGCGTGACCCACCTCGTGCAGCATCGTCTTCGACGACCCCTCGGGCTCGAACGAGAGGCCGACGCTCACCCGGCGCCGCACGGAGTTGGGGTTCGAGGCGCGGTAGGAGAGGCCGAGCGTGCAGCTCGGGGCGCACCACGAGGCGCGGTCGTCTTCGGCGATGGGGGAGAGCATCCCGTAGACGTATCGCTCCCACGGGATCCCGCGCTCCTCCCGGATGTCGGCCATCAAGGAGAGGTGGTGCGACATGCCGGTGCCGTCGGACAGGATCGGGATGTCGCTGGCGTAGACGTCGCCGACGATGATCTGCACCTCGCGCACCGGGTACAGCCGCTCGAAGTAGGAGCGGTAGACGTCCACCCGCTCGTCGTCCAGGGTGGCGACGCGGCCGGAGCCGTCCGCCATGTACTGCACCGGGATGATCTCGATGCGGAGGATCCCGCCCCAGTCGCTCGCGTGCAGGGGGGCGGTGCCCTCGGCGGGCATGCGCGCTCCCGCGTCCTCCCCGGGGACGTCCAGGCCGTGCTCGACCTCCCGCAGGCTGATGCTGTACTCCACCCCGACCTGCACCGCGTCGGGGGGCAGCTCGAAGTTGAACGTCGACTCGAGGTCGGCGGAGTCGGAGTAGCCCGTGATCTCCTTACGGTCCTCGTAGACGTCGAGGTCGGCGCCGGCGGAGTCGTCGTCGTCGCCGATGTCCTCGGGCAGCCCCGTCAGCTGCAGGGTCGCGACCACCTCCCGGTCCTCCCAGTCGTTGTTCGGCGCGACGTGGGCCCGCAGCAGCCCCGCGCGGCCCGCGACCACCGGGATCGTGGAGCCGGCGAGGACCGCCCCGCCGCGCACGAGTCGCCCCTCGGTGCCCTGGTTGAAGGTGACCGCGGCGATCTCCAGCCCCGTCACGAGCGGAGGCGGGCCCGGCGGGGTGGGCTCGGGCGTCGGCTCGGGCGGAGGGGTCGGGGCCTCGTCCACCTCCGAGGGGCATCCGAGCAGGAGGAGGGCGAGGAGGACGTGTCGGGCCGAAGACATCGCCTCGCTTTGTACCACCCTTCAGAGCATGCCCACCACGGCCAAGGCGAGGCCGGCGACCACCACCCCGATCTCGAGCCGGGGGACCCAGGCCTCGGGGATGAGCCTCCGGGTGCGGTCCCCGATCAGGTTCCCCAGGGGGATGCACGCCGCGAGCACGGCGCCGAGCACGAGCACGCTCCCGTCCAGGGCCCCGCCCGCGCCGTACCCCGTGAGGCGGGCGACGTGCACCGACACGGCCCCCACCGCGCCCGTCGCGACGTACGCCCGGCCGCTGAGCCCGGTCGCGAGCAGGAGGGGGCCCGCGAGGAGCCCGCCCCCGCCGGACGTGGCCGAGACGAAGCCGACGGCGACGCCCCCCGGGAGCATGGCGCCGGGCGGGGCCTTCCAGCGGACGCCGAGGGCGGTCTTTGCCGCGGCCAGCCCCGCGATCACGAGCATCGCCCCGCGGACGAGGTCCTCGGGGGCCGCGGTCGCCACCAGGCCGCCGAGGAGCGCGCCGGGGACCGCCCCGAGGACGTAGGGGATCGCGGTCGGGCGCACGACCCGTCGGCGGTACATCCACACCCGGTGCACGTTGCCCACCAGGAGCCCGATCCCCGCGGCCGCGAGGGCGACGACCGGGTCGTGGATCGACGCGAGGGCGAGCGTGAGCACCAGCCCCCCGCCCATGCCCGCGACGGTGGTGATGGCACCGGCGACGAGCCCCAGCGCGATGACGACGACCATGGCGTCCCCTTTCGTCATCCATCGTGGCGTCCCCCGGGGCATCGGACCAATCGATTGTTTTGGTGCCTATCATCGAAGCTACCTATGATTCGGCCATGCTCGACTCGCTCCGTCACTTCCTGCTCGTCGTGGAGCACGGGACCTTCACCGAGGCATCGCGCCGGGCGCACCTCACGCAGCCGTCGCTCAGCGCGTCGATCAAGCGGCTCGAACAGGAGCTGGGGACGCGGGTGCTGGATCGGGGTCCCGGGGGGGCGTCGCCCAACGCGGCGGGGCGCGCGCTGGTGCCCCACGCGCAGCACGCGCTCGCCGCGGTGGAGGACGGTCGTCGCGCGGTGGCGGAGGTGGCGGGGCTGGAGGTCGGCGTCGTGCGCCTGGGGGTGGGACCGACGGCCGCGACCTACCTGCTGCCCGCGACCCTCGCGGCGTTCCGCGCCGAGGCGCCGGGGATCCGGTTCTTCCTCAAGGAGGCGCACAGCCCCGCGGTCTGGGACGCCCTGCAGCGAGGGGAGCTCGACCTCGGGCTGGTCAGCGACGCGACCGTGCCCCCGCGGCACACGTGGTTCGAGGCCGAGCCGTGCATCGACGACGCGCTGATCGTCGTGCGCGGCGCCGACACGGAGGCGGACACCACGTCGTTCGTATCGTTCCCCCACGGCAGCAGCCTGCGCGCGCTGCTCGACCGAGACTTCCCCGAGGCGGACGTGGTGATGGAGCTGGCGTCCATCGCCGCGGTGAAGGGCAACGTCCGCGCCGGGATCGGCAAGGGCCTCATCTCCCGGGCCGCGGTGACCCGCGACCTCGAGGCCGGGAGGCTCGTGGAGGTCGACGACCCTCGGACTCCGATCCGCCGCACGCTGACCCTGATCCACCGGGGCGCCCGACGCCTGCCCCCGGCCGCCGCGAGGCTGCGCGAGCGGTTGCTCCGGCTGCGGCCGAAGCGCGCGCACCCGCTGGCCTGACCGCGGGGCGTCGCCCGCAGGGGGGCGCGGTCAGGGCGTGAGGTCGACCACGTAGGCCGAGCCGACGTCCTGCCCGGCTCCGTTCCCGCGATCCCCGCCCACGGCGACGATCGGCCGACCGCCCACGGGCTGCGCGGCCAGCCACATCCCGAGCCACGAGTCCGAGGCCCAGTCCTCGCCGCCGATGGTCGCCGTGGGGACGACCTTCAGCCCGTAGTTCTGGGGGTCGGTGTCGAAGCTGTGGATGCGGACTCCCCCGCTGTCCGGCACGCCGGTGCGGGCGCCGTGGGGGCTGCCCACGGCGATGCCGGCCCTCACGCCGTCCAGGTTCGGCACCATCGCCACGCTGCGACCGAAGTACTCGACAGGCACCTCGCCCTCGAGCCGCCAGCGGCCCGGCAGGTTGACGATGGGGTGGATCGTGGTCGGGGCCACGTCGTCGAACACGGGCTCCGGGGGCGTCTGGTTCAGCCACGCCCCGGGCACGAGCCAGGCCGCCCCCACGCCGTTGCCGCCGACCGGCAGGTTGAACCCCCCCACGACGAGGTCGGGCACCAGGTCCCCGTCCACGTCGTGGCCGCCGTCCATCGACCAGCCCATGTAGGCGTTCGAGTCGTAGGAGCCGTACGCCGACGCCTCCACGACCGTCCGGCAGCCCGCCCCGCCCATGCCGTAGAAGACGCGCACGAGCCCTTGGTTGGTGACCCCCTGGTCCTCGAGGTACGAGCCCACGGCCACCTCGTCGCAGCCGTCGCCGTCCAGGTCTCCGATGCCGGTCACCGAGCGTCCGACCTGGCCGCCCGTCTCGTCGCCCCGGAACTCGTAGAGGGGCGCGCACACGGCGTTCGTCTGCGTCCCGGTCTTCTCGCGGCCCTCGATGATCGCGAACCCGCCGACGTTCGCTTCGCCGGTCCGATCCCAGGACGGGGCCCCGATGATGATGTCGTCGTAGCCGTCGCCGTTCCAGTCGAAGCCGCCGTCCACGCGGTCGAACGTGTCGTACTGGTCCGGCCCCCAGTAGACGAAGTCGGGCTCGCCCTCGGCCACGCCCTCGCCGTCGCCCAGGAACACGTGCAGCGCGCCGACGTTCGACCGGTAGCTCGACCCGCACGCCCCGTCGTAGCTGCCCATGCCGCTGGGTCGGTCGTCGTACCGCGCCACCACGGCGATGTCCGGGAAGCCGTCGCCGTTGAAGTCGCCCGCCGAGGACACGTCCCAGCCGTGGTTGTCGTCGTTGCTGTAGCCCAGGTAGTCGCGGAGCTCGACGTCCGGCTCCGCGGGGAAGCCCGTCGCGCTCCCGAAGTGGATCCGCACCACGCCCGCGTTGTACCGATCGTTCTCCACGAAGTCGGCGCGGGGGACGCCCACCAGGAGATCGTCCCAGCCGTCCCCGTTCAGGTCGGGGACCACCTCGAGCGCGCGCCCGAAGAACTGACCGGCGGGCATGCCCGGGAGGTCGAGCCGCTCCCACGTGGTCGGGTCCGTCGCGGTGGACTTCACGAGGTACGTCGCCCCGGCGCGCGGCCCGTAGAAGTCGTCTCGGAACGCGTGCGCGAGGACCTCCCGGGAGCCGTCGCCGTCCACGTCGGGATACGTGGTGACCCGCCCGCCGAAGTAGTCGTACTGGGTGTAGCCCGGGAGCTTGATCGCGGACGGCGTGAGGGGGAAGTCCCCGGCGACGCCCGTGAAGATGTTGACGGCGCCGAGGGTGGACGTGCCCCCGGCGATCTCGTCCTGCATCGACCCAACGAGCAGCTCGTTCGCGCCGTCCCCGTCCAGGTCGGCGACCTCGATGCCGTGGCCGAAGTAGTCGTAGGAGTTGTCGCCCGTCACGAGCCAGTCGGACTCGGTCTCCACGTCCACCCAGTCCGTGCGCGGGTTCGCCGCCCAGTCGTAGGACGTGAACACCGCGACGCCGCCGTGCCGGTTGCTGCTCTGGTTCGGATCCCGCAGGTACCAAGCGCCCAGGACGAGATCGTCGGCGCCGTCGTTGTCCACGTCCCCCACGTCGATGGAGCGCCCGAGCTGGGTCCCGGACTGGTTGGTCTGGGTGGGCGTGAACGCCGCCGCGGGCGTCGGCCACACGCCCCCGTTCGTGACGCCGTCCGCCGCGATGCCGGGGTGCACGGTCACGATCCCCTGGTTGGCGGGTCGTCCGGCCTGGTCGTACTCCCAGGAGCCCGCGACCAGGTCGCAGAGGCCGTCGCCCGTGACGTCCCCGACCTCGAGGTTCAGCCCGAGCTGCTGGCCCGAGTCGCTCATCCAGCCGCCCGCGCCGTCGGGTTCGACGCCCCACACGGCCATGTTCGCCTGGGGCGGGAAGCCCGCCGCGGAGCCCAGGAAGATGTGGACGCCGCCCTGGGTGCTCGCCACCTGCTGCGCGGTGTTGTCCTCGTCCGAGCTCGCGCCCACGGCGAGGTCGAGGAAGCCGTCGCCGTTGAAGTCGCAGGCGCCCACGGAGCGGCCGAAGTAGTCGGAGTTGCGCTCGCCCGCCAGCACCGTGCTCGGCGAGGCGTCGAAGAAGCCGCCTGCGACCCCGTCGAAGACGAGCACGGCGCCGTTGTCGACCGCCCCCTCGTGCCGCCGCCGGGAGCCGATCGCGAGGTCGATCAGGCCATCCTGGTCGAAGTCGCCGGTGGCGAAGTCCCAGCCCATCTCCTCGTCCCACACGTCGCCGGTGAACGAGCGCACCGGGGTGGGGTTCAGTCCTGCCGCCGTGCCCGCGTATACGAACACCGAGCCGCTGTTGTAGGCGACGAGATCGGCCTCCGGGATCGACACCACCACGTCGTGGAAGCCGTCGCCGTCGATGTCGCCGGGGGACTCCACGCGCCCGTAGATGAAGCCGTCGCCCGCCCGCACGTAGTCGGCGGCGAGGGACTCGAGGACCTCGACGGTCACGACGGTCGCGACGCCCGTGAACTCGTCGACGACGTCGAACAGGACCCGCCCCGGAGCGTCGCCCGACAGGTTGCCTTCGGTGTACGTCGCCACGCCCTGGGCGTCCGGCGTGAGCTCGAAGTACCCGCTGCCCCCGAGGACGCGGAGGTCGTAGGTGCCGCCCAGCGGGAGCGCCACGAAGGCCGGGTCGGGCACGAGGGCCGCGTCGGCGAGGACGGTGATGACGGAGGTCCGGGTCTGGCCGGTCAGGTCGTCGACGATCCGCACGACGTCCGTGCCTACGCTCGCCCCCGCGGTGTACGCGCACGCCTCGGTGACGCTGCCCGACTCGCCCTCGGCCTCGCAGTGGAAGGTGCCCGAGCCGCCGGTGACGGAGAACTGGAACGACAGGGACGGCGCGAGCTCGACCTGCAGCGGCGCGGCCAAGAGCCCGGGCACGACCCGGATCGACATCTCGGCGCTGCCTTCGCAGGTGGTGTCGGTGAGCTCGACCACGTCCGTGACGCCGACCGTGGCGCCCGGCAGGTAGGCCCCGGTGAGCTCGTTGAGGACGGCGCCCGACGCGTCGGTGGTGAGGGTGAAGCGGTACTCGCCCGCGCCGCCGCTCGCGTCCTGGACGAGCGTCAGCAGGTCGACGTGATCGGGGGCGTCCGACACGGCCCAGCGCTCGGCGACGTCGAAGGCCAGCGCCGGGTCGCAGTCCTCGACCTTCACGGCGTCGTCGTCGTCCACGACCGCGTCGTCGTCGTCGATCACCGCGTCGTCGTCGTCGACCGGCAGCGGATCGGGTTCGGTGGGGCATCCCACCAGGACGACCAGGGCGGCCGGAATCAAACGCGCACGAACCATCACAACCTCGGAAATCTCGGAGGTGGCGACTTTCGGCCTTCTCGCGGGCGCGCGTCAATCAAATCCCCCGATATGTGATCCGTCGGTCGGACGCACCCGCTACATTGCTCGATTGAACGGGTCTGGACCGGGCCCGAATGATGTGTGGAGCTTCGAGTCGTGATCGTCCGTCCGTTCATCTCGGCCTGCGCCTGCCTGTCGCTCTCGGCGATCGGCTGCGAGGAGATCGACGAGACGCACGAGCCCACGACCGTCCTCGCCGCGGCCTGGGACGACATCGACGCGACCGTCGAGCGCTTGGCCGAGGGCCCGCACGACTTCGCCGCTGCCCTGCCGTCCCACGGGCTGCTCGTCGGCAGCGACGGCGACCTGCATCGGCTCGATCCCCTGGTGGGCGTGCCCGTGCTCGTGAGCGACGACGGCATGACGCCCTCGGCGATCGCCGACCTCGACGACACCGCCGCGATCGTCGCCGCCGCCGACGGGCTCTTCATCCTGGACGGTGACTCCCTGCGCGCGTCGCCGCTGAGCACGATGCTCGCCGAGGAGACGGTCACGGCCATGCTCGCCGTGCCGCGCGGCGACGACGACCTGGACCTATGGCTCGCGTCGGACGCGGGCCTCAAGCTGCACCGCGAGGGGCTGCTGCACGACATCGCGGTGGGGGACCTGGCGACCTCGGACGCGAAGCTCGCGTGGGGCCCGACGGTGGACGGCGTGCCCTCCCTGTGGGTCGCGGCGGGCGACGACTTCTACAGCATCACCGCCCGCGGGGACTCCCTCACGGCGCTGCCGGTGGTCGACGGTCCGGCGCGCGTCGACCACCTCGTCTCGGACGCCGCGGGTCGCCTCTGGGCGGCGGGGGACGGCTTCTTCCGTCGCAGCGGCGACGAGAGCTGGCAGGAGCTGGTGACCACGTCCCCGGTGGCCGGTCTGTACGGCCGCCCGGACGACAGCGACGTCTACATCCTCACGGACGAGCTCCTCGTGGCCCAGGGCGAGGGCTTCTACGCCGTCGTGGGCGGGCCCGAGGGCGAGATCGCGGGCATCGACTCCCTCGGGCGCCTGCTCGTCCTCACCGAGACGGGCGTCGATCGAGTTTCCCCCGACCGTCCCCTCGGCTTCCTCGGGCTGCAGGCGGGCGCCCAGCTCGACGACATCGCCGTGCTGCGGCTGCTCCCCACGGCGCCCCTGCACGTGTCGGGATTGAGCGCGACGCTCAACGGCGAGGCCGTGGAGCTCGACGAGTGGTCGCTGCTGCTCGACCCCCTCGAGCTGGCCGACGGGCCCCAGTCGCTCGAGTTCACGGTCGCCTACGACGACGTCCTGGACCCCGTCACCGCCTCGCTCCTGTTCAGCGTCGGGGAGTTCGTGCCCCCCACCTGGACAGGCGAGATCGAGCCCCTGTTCCGGCGCGAGTGCGCCGAGTGCCACACGGACTCGGGCGTCTCCCGTCCGCTGGACACGCCCGCCGCGTGGCAGGCCGACCTCGACCTCATCTTCTACAACCTCGAGGGCGAGCGCATGCCGCTGCCGCCTCGCGATCCGCTCACCATGTCGGAGATCCAGCTCGTCCGAGCCTGGGCCGCCGGCGGGTTCCCCACGGAGTGATCTCATGAAGAGAGTCCTGCTCCCCCTGCTCCTGTGGGCGCTCGCGACGTCCCCCGCCTTCGCCGACGGCGAGTCGATCGAGGCGGTGTGTCCGCCCGACGAGCTCGAGATGGAGCCCACCCGGTACCTCCGGGCCCTCAGCCTCGACATCCGGGGCACGGTCCCGACGATGGAGGAGTACGCGCAGGTCACGGAGGCGGGGGCGGTGCCGGAGTCGATGATCGACGACTGGCTGGCGTCGGAGGCGTTCGTGGAGCGGGCGGTGCGCTACCACCGCGGCCTGCTCTGGAACAACGTCCGCACGATCAACCTGTTCAACGCCGCGGTGGGCATCCGCCGGAGCCGCATCGACGGCGGCCCCTTCGTGTATTGGCGCACGAACCCCGCGGTGCGCTACCGCGGCGACAACGTCCCCTGCCTCGATCAGCCGGCCGAGTTCGACCAGTACGGCACCCCGGTGACCTACGACCAGGAGGACGGCACCCGACGCGAGGGCTGGGTCGAGGTGAACCCCTACTGGGATCCGAGCCAGACGCTGCAGGTGTGCGCCTTCGACGCGCAGGCCCAGGACGTCTCCCCCACCGGCACGCAGTGCGCGAGCCGCGACGGGGTCGCCGACGTCGGCTGCGGCTGCGGCCCCGGCCTGGCCTGGTGCCGGTACGGCTCGCGCAACCCGCTGATGGACTCCTTCGCGCAGGCCCTCGAGATGCGCGTCGCCGACAACATCCGCCGGGACGCGTCGTGGGTCGATCTGCTGACCGGCCGCCGGGCGTGGGTGAACGGGCCGCTGGTCCACTACTGGACGTACCAGACGGGCGTGTACGCCAACGTCCGGCTCATCCCCGAGCCGCTCGACGCCGACGCGCTGCCCGATCTGGACTACACGGACTACGACACCTGGGTCGAGATCGAGCTCCCGGAGAACCACTCGGGGATCTTCACCGACCCGGCGTTCCTCATGCGCTTCCAGACCCGCCGGGCGCGCGCGGCTCGCTTCAACGCCAGCTTCCTGTGCAGCCCCTTCAACGCCCCCGCGGGCGGGCTGCCCAACGAGTCCGACCTCGTGCCGCCCCTCGACCTGCAGATCCGCGACGGCTGCGACTACTGCCACGCCATGCTCGAGCCGACCGGGGCCCACTGGGGTCGTTGGCCGGAGAACGGCGGCGGCTACCTGGACCCGGTCCGGTTCCCGCCCGAGCGCGAGGACTGCCTCGACTGCGCCGTGTACGGCATCGGCTGCGGCGACGACTGCCGGCGCTACTACGCCACCGCCTCGCTGGGCCCGGAAGAGGACCCGTTCCTGGGCATGCTCGACGCCTACAAGTTCCGGCGCGAGCCCCACAAGCCGAACATCGAGGCGGGCCCCGAGGCGCTCGTCCAGGGCGGGCTGGTCGACGGGCGTCTGCCGTCGTGCACGGCCGAGTCCGCCGCGCGCTTCCTGATCGGTCGCGACCTGCTCGAAGAGGAGCTCCCGTGGGTCCAGGACGTGGCCGTCGGCTTCGCGGACTCGGACTACAGCTGGCGCGATGTGGTCAAGTCCGTCGTGCTCAGCGACGCCTACCGGAGGGTCCGATGACGCTTCGCACCTCGACCGCCGTCGCCCTCGCCGCCCTCCTCGCGGCGTGCGCCCCCCAGGAGGTCCCCGAGGTCGTCGTGGAGGCTCCGCCCGCCATGCCGGTGGACGTGGGCGTGGGCGAAGGAGACCCCGCCGACCTCGTCCCCGCTCCCGAGCCCGGGCAGCGGGACCGGCGGCGCATGGACATCGACCAGCTCGACGCGACGATCCAGCGGGTGACCGGCGGGCTCTACTGGCGGGTGGGCGACGTCAGCCAGTTCGAGGCGCTGTCGGCCACCCTCGGCAAGCCGGACTACGCCGACTCGACGAACGAGGACCTGGCGCCCTCGCTGCTGTTCCAGAAGTTCCTGGGCGACGCCGCCGGCTCGGTGTGCGGCGAGCTCGCGCAGGTCGATCCGCAGCGGGCCGAGGGCGACCGCACGCTCCTCACGAGCGTGACGGCCGAGGCCACGATCGAGACCGATCCCGACGGCGTGGAGGCGAACCTCGTGAGCCTGCTGCTGCGGTACCACGGACGGACGCTCGAGCCGGGCGCCGACGCCCTGAACACGTGGCGCTGGCTGTTCGAGAGCACGACCCACGTCTCGGCCGATCCCGTCGCAGGCTGGCGCGCGGTGTGCGTCGGCCTCATGACCCACCCCGACTTCTACACGTACTAGGAAGGAGCGACGGACATGGCGAAGCTCGACCTCAATCGTCGGCACTTCCTGGGCGGCGCGGCCGCGGTCGGCGGTCTCGCTGCCTTCGGCGGCCTCGGACCCGCGACCCGGCTCGCCCGGGCGGACGGGGGCGCCGACCGCTACTTCATCTTCTGCTACTTCAGCGGCGGCTGGGACACGCTGCTGTCCCTCGATCCCCGGGACCCCGTCGCGTTCAACAACGACGTCGTGTCCGATACGAGGATCCAGCCCGCCTACGACCTGCTCGACGACGACGGCAACGACGGCTCCCTGGTGGACGTCGGCGACGGCATCTTCTTCGGTCCCTACATCGGAGACCTGCGGAACCACTTCGAGCACTTCGCCGTGGTGCGCGGCATGTCCATGGAGACGCTCACGCACGAGGCGGGGCGGCGCCGCTTCATCACCGGCAAGCCCCCGTCCGGTCTGCTCGCTCGGGGGTCGTCCGGGGCCACGTGGTTCGCGGGCCTGTTCGGTGAGCAGGAGCTGATCCCCAACCTCTCGGTGCGGGTGGAGACCTACAACGTCGACAACCCCACGTACGCCACCGGGCTCGCCGTCAACAGCGTCCCCGATCTGCTGCGGGCGCTGCGGGCCGACGAGACCGCCCTGGGGGACATGGAGCTCCGGCAGATCGACCAGATGCTCCGGGACGCGGCGGCGTGCGATCGCAACCGGCGCTCGGCGGTCTACCGGGCGGCGGAGGAGTCGCGGCTGCAGGTCGAGGCGATGGTCGGCAGCGGCGTGGACGTCCTGTTCGACTTCCAGGCGAACACGGAGGCGATGGCGGCGCTGCGGCAGCACTACGGCATCGCCGCCAGCGGGGCGGCGGCCCTGCGGACGCCCGAGGCGCAGGGGGCGATGGCCGTGACCGCGCTCACCAGCGGGGTGAGCCGGGCGGTGTCGATCCAGGTCGCGTCGGGGCTCGACGCGCACTACGACGAGTGGACGACCGACCACGGGCCGCGCCAGGAGCGGGGCTTCGACGTGGTGGCGCGGATGATCGAGGATCTGCAGTCGCGCGAGTACCGGGACACGGGCGAGACGTGGCTCGATCACACGACGATCGTGGGGTTCAGCGAGTTCGGCCGCACCGCCATGCTCAACGCGAACACGGGCCGGGACCACTCCCTGACGTCCTCCTGTTTCGTGGCGGGCGCGGGCATCCGGGGCGGCCGGGTGATCGGCAAGTCGAGCGACGTGGGGATGATCCCCTACGGCTGCGACCTCGCCACCGGCCTGCCGGATCCCGCGGGCGAGATCATCAAGCCGGAGCACATCTACCGCGCGCTGATGCACGACGCGGGCGTCGAGGGAGACCCGGCCGACCTCCGCGTCGACCCGCTGATGGCGCTGCTGCGGAACGGGTAGACCCGGCGCAGAGTCGCTCCCCGACGACGGCAGGGCGAGCCGCCGGGCGGCAAGAACTCGTGTGTTTCGGCGAACCGGGCCGGTTGTTGCCGGTCCTGCGCAAGGCGGGCAAGTCCGACGTGGCGCTGGTGAAGGCGCAGGTCCGCAAGTCGCCCTGCGCGGTCGCGCGCGGCGGGACGCCCGACGAAGGCAGCGACCTGTTCGTCATCGGGTCGCCCCTCGGCGACGAGCTCGAGCAGTCGGTGACGAAGGGGATCCGGGAACCTCTCGGACATGGCCCAGGCCATCGCGACGTCGGACCTGCAGGAGGGCCAGCTCGGGGACGTGGAGCTCAGCCTCCTGCTCCGTGACGGCACCCTCATCGAGGTCTCCAACACCGCCCCGCAGGCCCAGCGGATCAGCAGCCGCGCCCGGTTCCTCGTGAGTGTCCCCATGGACATCAAGACGGTGCACGCCATCGCCGTCTCCCCGCCCCGCGCCCTGCAGTGGAGCGTCGTGGGCAAGAAGTTCGTGCAGGTGAAGTCCGACAAGCACGGCGTGAAGTACTACCGGGCGGCGTTCTCCTGCCTGCGGTACGAGATGCACATGGACCGGAAGAAGCGCGCGGCCGACTCCGACGACTGAGTGAGCGGCGCGCTAGTCGCGCGGGTCCTCGTGGCCGGAGTCGTCGTCGTCGGTCACGTCGTCGTCGTCACCGGCGTCGAGTACCTCGAGGTCCCAGGGGCGGGATCGCCGCCCCGTCTCGTCCACGGCCACCAGCTCGTAGGTCCCCGGGGCCACGTCCAAGGCCATCGAGTAGCGGTCGTCGCCGAGCGCCTGGGATGCGACGTCCCGGTCGCCGAGGCGGAACCGCCGGCTGTCGCGGGCGGCCGCCACGCCCGCGGCCGTCACGAACCCGTCCCAGGCCCGCACGGCGGTGCCCCCGCCCGCCCGCGCGGTCCCTTCGAGGGTCGACGGCTCGGTCTCGAGCTCGTCGCAGCTGTTCTGGCCGGGGGGCGGATCCTTGAGGCGGCAGGCCCAGTCCCGGGGGGGGACGGGGATGGCGAGCTCCCAGATCGCGTGGTCGCGGTCGGGCACGCGCGGCGAGCGACCGTACCCGGCGCCGCCCTCCGCATCGATGGCGAGCTCGGTGCCGCCCAGGAAGGCCTGGGTCGTCTGGTCGCACGTCGTGCCGCTCGTGCTCGTCCCGCGTCCCCGGCGTCCAGTCGGTGAACGCTCCGTCGAGCGTGTGGGGGTACGCCGACTCGGCCTGCTCGACGAACTCTTCGCCGGGGCGCTCCTCCTCCTGGTCCGGGTCGGGGGTCGTGCAGGCAAAGGCGATGAGGAGCGCGAGGCTCCCCACTCGGATCGCGGTTCGATTGGTCATGGCAGCAGTCCTGGTCCGTCGGCGCTGCGAGCGAGTGCGCGCCCCTCCACTGGTAGTGACGCCGGCCGTCCGACCGGATCACCCATCGGGCATTCCCGCGTGCCGGCGGGGGAGCACCGGTCCTAGCTTCCGATCCGGGGCGAGCGGGGTGCTCGCGACCACCCGATTCGGAGCCCGATATTCTTGGTCCCCAGCCTTTGCCGAGGCCTCCGTCGGAGGGGCACGCCTCCACCGCGGCGGTGACGTCCCTCGATCTCCTCCACCGCGTGGTGGCCTCCGTGGTTCGGTACCGAGGGTGGGCCGTGCTCGCGGCGATCGCGATCTTCGCGGGCGGAGCGGCGGCGCTGTCGCTGCAGCCGCGGCTGTACTCCGCGCAGGTCCGCATCCTCGTGCACCCGCGCGTCCCCCGCGTGCTCGACCAGGTGAAGGACATCCAGCAGGACGTCCCCATCTACAGCCGCGCGGCGCTGGAGCAGTACTACAACACCCAGGAGGACATCCTCGGCGGCGAGAGCGTGGCGGGCATGGTCGTGGACCAGTGGGACCTGGCGACCAACCCCGACTGGTCCGGCACGCTCGATCCGGCCGAGCCCGCGCCCGACCCCGACGTCCTGCGATCACGCGCCGTGTCCTCGCTCATGGAGGCGACGCAGCTCACCCGGTCGCCCCAGAGCACGATCCTCGAGCTGACCGTCACGAGCCTCGATCCGAAGCTGTCCGCGGGGCTCGCCGGGGGCCTCGCGCAGGCCTACAAGGACTACTCCCAGGCCCTTCGCCTCGACCTCACTCGCGACGCGTCCACCTGGCTGCTCGACCAGGTCGACTCCCAGCGCGCGCAGCTCGAGACGAGCGAGCAGGCGCTTCAGGACTTCCGCGCCGAGCAGGGGCTGCAGTCGATCTCCATCAGCGAGTGGCGGAACAGCATCGCCGAGGAGGCGGCCGAGCTGACGACCGCCGTGGCCGTCGCCGAGCGGGCTCGCACCACGTCGCAGGCCCGCACCGAGGGGCTCGCCCGGTGGTCGGAGGGCGGCCGGGCCCTGTCCGACCACCCGCTCGTGGCCGAGGACACGATGGTGCGATCGCTGAAGCTCGCGATCATCGAGCTCGAACGCAAGGGCGCGCGGGCCAGCAACCGCTACGGGGACAAGTTCCCGGCGCGGCTCGCCGACAGCGAGGAGCTCGAGCTGCTGCGGGGGCGGCTCGCGACCGAGGTGGCCCGCGTGGTGGCGGGCATCGAGTCGAAGCACGCCCAGATCGTCCAGGAGGAGGCCCTGCTCAAGGATCGCCTCGCGTCCCAGAGCCGCCGCGCCACGGAGCTGGGCGCGCTGGAGGTGGAGTACAACCGGCGGCGGCGCATCGCGGACACCAACGCCAACCTGTACCAGCAGGTCCTGCGCCGAGCGAAGGAGACGGAGCTCTCCCAGAATATCGACGCGTCGAACATCAACGTGCTGCACGAGCCCCAGGTGCCCGAGCACCCGTCGCACCCGCGGGTGCTGCTGGCGATGCTGATGATCGCGATGCTCGCCGGGGCGGGGGCGCTGGGCACCGCGCTGCTGCTCGAGACGCTCGACTCGCGGCTCAAGAGCCCCCACGACATCGAGCAGCTCTTCGGCCTCCAGCCGATCGGGATCGTGCCGTCCGTGAACATGACGGGCACGCACGAGGTCTTCGCGGGCCGCGCCCAGCAGTCGGCCGCGGCGGAGTGCTTGCGGTCGATCCGCACGAACCTGATGTTCGCGGGCAAGGCCCGTCCCCTGCGGCGGCTGCTCGTCACGTCGGGGAGCCCCGGCGAGGGCAAGACGACGCTGTGCGCCAACCTGGGCGCCACGATGGCGCTCGCGGGCAACCGGGTGCTGGTCGTCGACACGGACATGCGCCGGCCCCGGATCCACCGGGCCTTCGGCGTCGACACCGGGCCCGGCCTCTCCCACGTCCTCATCGGCGACCGCGAGCTGCGCGAGGTGATCGTCAAGAGCGAGATCGACGGCCTGCACCTCGTGCGCTGCGGGACCCCGCCGCACAACCCCGCCGAGCTGCTCGACAGCGACGCCTTCGCGGCCGTACTGGACCGGCTCTCGGAGATGTACGACTACGTGCTGCTGGACTCGCCGCCGATCCTCGCGGTGACCGACGCCAGCATCCTCGCCCAGAAGGTGGACGGGACGCTGCTGGTCGTGCGCGTGGGCCAGACCGAGCGCCGCCGCCTGCGGGCCGCGCTGCGCACCCTGGAGAGCGTCGACGCGGATCTCGTGGGCCTCGTCTGCAACGACCTGAGCTCCTCCGGCCGGGGCTACGGCTACGGGTACGGCTACGGGTACGGCTACGGGTACGGCTACGGGTACGGCGCCGACGAAGACGACGTCGAGCCCCCGAAGCGCCGTCGGGCCTGACGCCGGTCCGATGCTCGCCCGTCTGCTCCTCGCGCTCGCGCTGATGGGGTCGAGCCCGGCCGCCGCGTCCCCGTGGTCGCGGCCCGGGGGCGACGCCTGGGGCAGCGGCGCGGTCGGGGGCAGCGGCGCGATCACGGGGGCGCTCGAGGACACCCCCGGGCAGCGGTTCTCCATCGCCTCGCCGGAGGTCGCGACCGCCGACGGTCTGCTCACGCCGGACGGGTCCGCGCTCCTCATGCCCTCCCGCGGCCGCGTCACCGCGTTCGATCTCGACGGCGGGGTGCTCTGGACCAGCCCGACGCTCGGCGCGACCCACGTGGTCGAGGTGGTCGACCTGCTCGGGACCGGCCGCGCCCAGGTGCTGGTGGCGGACGCGGGCATCGGCGGCGGGATCCACCTGCTCGACCTCGCGACCGGCGCCGCCTTGTGGTCCTTCACAGACCTCGCGTTCGGCTCCGGCGTGGACCCGCGAGAGGTCGCGCGCGCGGACTTCGACGGAGACGGCGTCGACGAGATCGCGTTCACGGGCTGGATCTACGGAGCCCACGACGTGCACCTCGTGGATCTGTCGACGGCCGACGGCGCCCCCCGGGAGACGTCCGCGCCCCTGTCCGGGTCCTTCCTGGGCCTCACCGAGCTCGTGGCGGTCGACGCCCTCGACGAGCCCGGCGTGGAGATCGTCGTCCCGATGAGCACCGACCTCGACGTGGTCCGGACCTGCGGATCGACGGACGTCGGGGCGTTCTGCGACTCCGTCGACGGGACCGTGTGCCTCTGCGGGGTCGCCCTGCTGACCGACGTATGGGCCGGCCGGGCCTTCCCTCGGCCCCGCCCCGCGGACGTCGACGCCGACGGCCTCGAGGAGCTCGTGATCGTCAACGAGATCCCCACGTGGGACCGCGGCTTCGGCGTCCTCAGCGTCGCGGACGCCCTCGCCGGGGGCCGCCTCGACCGCTGGTACTACGACTACGGCGCGGGCTCGTCGCTCCCCCTCGGGGTGGCGGCGGAGTGGGACTCCGCGGTCGTCGTGAGCGTGTTCGACGCGGGCGCCGACGAAGCGGGCCTCGACGGTGCGCCCCTCGACGACGGCCTCTCCAACCCCGGGGGCTGGACCGTGGGCGTGTTCGACGCGGCCGACGGCGCCCTCCTCGCGGCTCTGGACGACGCGCTCGCGATCGGCGTCGCCGACGTCGACGGGGACGGCGAGCCCGAGCTGGTGGTCGAGCCGACGACGGGGCGGGCCCTCGCCGGGGAGCTGGGGGTGTGGGACCTCGCCTGCGACCCCGACTGTGCCTGGGTGGCCGCGGGGTCGGTGATCGAAGGCGGCGGCGTCCGGTACCCCGAGCGGTTCGACGTGTCCGGAGTGCCCCCGCGGGCCCTGTACGACGTCGACGGTCGGCTGCTCGTATGGTCCGGGGACGAGCTGATCCCGGTGCGGGTGGGGGCCGGCGCCGACACGCCGATCCCCGTGGGGCCGGACGACGCGCTCGTGGACGTCGCGGGCGGCACGATCGCCGTGCTCGAGGGGGCGGTGACCGTCCGGGCCCACGCGGCCGACGGGACCCCCCGCGGGGCCGCCTTCCCCGTCCTCCCCGACGCTCCCCCGCGGTGGCTCACCGCGCCCGCCGACGATCGGGCCGCGCCCCTCGTGGACGCCCACCTGTACGCGACCACGCAGGAGCCGTCCGAGCGCGCGGACGCCGACCACCGGCTGGGCGACGGGGTGCTGCTGGTCGACGATCTCGACGGGGACGGGGCCCCCGACGCCGTGGTCTGGACCGGGGACGAGGGCGGGGTCGAGGTCGCCCGCGTCGAGCTGGATCCCGATCCCACCACGCGCTGGACCGCGGCGGCGGGACCCGCCGGGTACGCCGTGCACAACCCCTGGACCGCGACGGTGGGCGACGTGAACCACGACGGCGTGGCGGACGTCGTGCTGGACCTGCGTCGCGGCTTCGACTCGATCTCGCTGGTGCTCGACGGCGCCGACGGGAGCGAGCTGCACCGGGCCGAGCTCGCGAACCGCCGCAGCTTCTTCGTGCCCCCGCTGCTCATCGACCTCGACGACGACGCGGACCCGGAGCTCGTGCGGGTGGCCGAGCGGGCGGTGTCGGTCTTCGAGATCGGGGTCGCCGAGCCCACGGCCGAGCTGCCGACGTCGGACTTCGTCGTGCGCGGGCTGTGGCACGACCTCGACGCCGACGGGTCCCCCGAGCTGCTCGGGGCGATGAGCTTCCAGGCCGACCGGCAGGAGCTGGCCGCCTACCGGCTCGTCCCCGCCCTCGAGCCGCTGTGGGAGGTCACCGACCTGCGGGGGCCCGCGGACGTGGAGCAGGCGATCGCCCGGGTCGGCGAGAGCGTGTCGTGGATCTCCGCGGACGGCTCGCTCGAGCTGCGATCGACGGCGGACGGGAGTCGGCTGCCCGGCTGGCCCCTGGAGCTCGCGCGGGGCGAGGTCGGCGCGGGCGGGGCTCCGCTCACGGCGCAGGTGGTGCTCGACATCGACGGGGACGACGCCCTCGAGGTGGTCGTGGGCGCGAAGGACGGCTGGGTCTACGCCGTGGACATCGCCGAGCCGTCCCTCGATTGGCGGATCTTCGTCGGGGCCCGGGTCGTGAACCTGGCCGCCGCCGACGTGGACGGGGACGACCGCCTCGAGCTCCTCGTGGCGGCGGACGACGGGACCGCCCGCGTGATCGACGGGCTCGGAGTGGACGTGACCATCACGTCCCCGGATCCCGCGGACTGCGTCAAGACGTCGCCGCTGCTCCTCCGGGGGACCTCCCGCGGGGTCGACGGCGTGCGGATGGAGGTCGCGGGGCGGTCCGTCGAGGCGGAGCTCGCGGACGACGGCGCGTGGACGGGATCCGTGGCGTTCCCCCTGGTGGGAGGGCTGATCGAGGTGGTGGCCGTGGGGACCCGGGACGGCGTCGACGCGGCGTTCGACGCGCGCCTGCTCCCGTCCCACGAAGACGGCGACGGGGACGGCACGACCGCCTGCGGAGGCGACTGCGACGACGCCGATCCCGCGCGGTCGCCCGACTTCGAAGAACTCGTGTGCGACGGCATCGACAACGACTGCGAGCCGTCGACGGGGGACGGCGAGTGCGCCGATCCCGAGGATCCGGGCTGCGGCTGCGGCTGTGACGGCGCGCGCGGGGGAGCTCCGGCGGCCGCGGCCCTGCTCGCGATCGCGGCGGCGGGCTGGAGGCGACGGTGGTGAGGGTGGCGCTGGCGTGCGCGCTCGTGACCGTCGGCGTGGCCGTCGGCGCGCTGGGGGCGTATCGGCCGGCCACGCTCGGGGTCCTCCTGGTGGCGGGGTTCGTCGCGATGCCGATCGCGCGGAACCTCGGGCGTCGGCCCCTCGTGGAGATCGCGGTGCTCGGCGTCCTCGCCCTGCACGCCGTCAACCTCGTGCGCGGGATGTGGTTCGCCAAGGACCTCTGGCTCTTCGACACCGGTCGCTTGCCCGCGACCCTGTTCGTCGGCGCCGTGCTGGTCGCCGGGGCCCACGACCGGCTCCTGCGGGGCCCGGCGCGCGCGGCCGTGGGTCCGGTCCTCGTCTTCTTCGTATGGTCCGGCATCAGCGGTCTGGCGGGCATCGACCCGTTCCACTCCTTCTTCCACACGGGTTGGCTCGCGCTGATGGTGATCATCATCGGGGCGGCGATGTCGCTCTTCGACTCGCCGCGCGAGTTCTGGGGGGCGTGGCTGCGGGGGCTGGTCGTGGTGGGTGCGCTGAGCCTCGGGGCCTCGCTGGTGGCGATCGCCTCCGGTCTCGAGCCCGCGGCGGCGTTCCGCGGGGTCGGGTTCACCGAGCGCCCCGGCTACCAGGGCCTCTTCTTCTCGCCGAACTACCTCGGCATCCACGCCTGCATCACGATCGGCGCGGCCATGGGCCTCGCGGCGCTCGAGGGGCGGACGGGCCGCTGGTTCGGGCCCGTCCTCCTGCTGTGCCTCCTCTGCTCGGTGCTCTGCGCCTCGCGGGCGGCCCTGCTGGGGACGTCGCTGGGCCTCGTGAGCTGGGCGGCCCACTCGTGGTCGGACGCCCGTCGGCGCCGGGTGGGGCTCGCCGTCATCGTCTCGGCGATGTTCGTGGGGGTGGGGCTGCAGTCGGGGGTGGGGCGCACGGGCTTCGAGCGCCTCGCGGGCACCGGCGACCTCATGGACGAGGGCAAGGAGCCCCGGCAGATCATCTGGGCGAGCTACCTGCGGCGGTACGTCGAGCGGCCCGTGTTCGGGATCGGGTTCCAGATCTACGGCACACAGGGCGATCGATCGGTCCTCCGGGAGCTGGGCCGGCCGATGACGTCGCACTCGGTGCTGGTCGAGTACGGGCTGACGACCGGCGTGCCGGGGACCCTGCTCTTCCTGTGGATCCTGTGGGGGATCGGCCGGGGCCTGGCCACGCCCGAGGGACGACGCTGCCTGCCGAGCATCGGGCTGTTCTGGATGGCGACCGCGCCCAGCTACCTGTTCGACACGATGGGCACCGCGCCCTCCCAGCCCGCGACCTGGCCGCTCCTGGTGATGGTCCTCACCGCCCGGGGGTTCGCGGGTCTGCCCGCCGTCGAGCAGGAGCCGACCCTCGCCCTCGTGAAGGCCGCGTGAAGAGGAGATGTCGACGATGCGAGTGACGTTCGTCCTGCCGACCCTGGGCCACCCCCGCCACCGCAAGCGGATGGAGGCCCTGCGCCGCCTCGGCGTCGACGTGCGCGTGCTGGCGTTCGAGCGGGAGGGGCAGCTCGGCACGCTGCCGGACGGGGCGGTGTCGCTGGGCGTGATCGCCAACGAGGAGTTCGCCCGCCGGGGAGCCGTCTACGCCCGAGCCCTGCGGACGATCCGACGCGCCGCCCGCGGCAGCGACGCCGTGTACACGTTCGGGGTGGACCTCCTCGCGCTCGTCCGGGCGGCGCTCACGGGGCTGCGTCGCCGCCCGGCGCTGGCGACCGAGGTCGGCGACATCACCGCGATCCTCGTGGAGCAGGGCAGGCGGGGGCGGGTCGCGCGCCGACTGGAGCGGATGGTGCTGGGGAGCGACGCGCTGCTGGTGGCGACGTCGCCCGCGTACGTCTCGAACTTCTACGTGGGGATCCAGGGCCTCGACGTCGGCCGGACGATGGTGATCGAGAACAAGGTCGATCCCACGATCACGCCCCCACCGGCGCCGGGCGTCGCGGAGGGCGGGCCGCTCCGCATCGGGTGGTTCGGGATGCTGCGGTGCGAGTACTCGTGGGCGTGCCTCCGTCGGCTCGCGGAGGAGGCGGGTCAGGACGTCGAGATCGTGCTGCGCGGCGTCCCGTACGCGGGCTGCGCGCAGCTCGCGGAGGAGGCGGCGGGGTTCGCGAACGTGCGCTACGAGGGGCGCTACCGCGTGCCCGACGAACTGCCCGGGATGTACGGCGGCGTGGACCTCTGCTGGATGGTCCACCACGACCCCGACCGGCCCTACGAGAACTGGGGCTGGGCGAGGTCGAACCGGCTGTACCAGGCGGGGTGGTTCGGGACCCCGATCGTGGGGCAGCGGGGCAAGGACGACGCGAAGCTGGTGACGGAGCACGACCTCGGGGTGGTCGTCGACGTCACGGACGTCGCGGGCACGATCGAGACCCTGAAGGCGATCGGTCCGGCCGATCTTCGCCGCTGGCGCGCCGCCCTGGGGGCGATGCCCGTCACCGCGTGGGCCCTGTCCGACGAGCACGAGGCGCTGCTCCGCCGGCTGGGGTCGGACGATCGTATGGTCGCGGAGGCCGCGCCCCGCGGCTCCCGGAGATCGACATGACAGACACCCAGTTCAAGACCCTGCGCACGCTCCTCGCCCTCGTCGCCCTCGGGCTCTTCGCCGTCGCGGGGACCAACTTGGTGGGCGAGGCCGTGCCGTCCGCGTACGCGGGCGACGCCAAGTGGACCTGCTACGTCGCCGACCGCCTCAGCGATCCGGGCGACGCCGAGGAGTGGAAGGGCGCGCGTCAGACGACGAAGACGCTCAACTTCATCGCCGCCGACGTGCCCGCCGGGAACATCATCAGCTTCCCCCTCGGCAACGGCGGCGACGTCCACGTCGTCTGCATCAAGTAGGCCCGAAGGGCTTCCTCAGCACGAAGCAGATCCGGTCGAGGAACAGCTCCTCGAGCACCGGCAGCCGCGCGGGGATCGCGAACGCCAGGCGCAGCGCGCGAAACACCCGCCGCGAGGCCCGTCGTCCGGACGTGAGGATCGGCGCGCGGTTCTGGCTCACGACCTTCCAGGGCAGCTCCCGGAGGATCCGCCGGAACCGACGGACCGTGATGCCGTTCAGGCTCGGGAGCCGCCGCGACGGGGGCAGATCGGGGGACGTCAGGGCGTACCAGGACGCGGCTTCGCCCCGCTCCGCGTGGATCTCGTGCACGGCCCGCGCGAGCGTCGCCCCGGAGAAGACCCAGTGCAGCGCGGGCAGCTTCGTCGTGAACGTGAGGTGGGCCTCGAGCGGCTGGAAGTATTGGGGGAACACCACGAGCAGGCGCCCGCCCGGCCTCAGCACGCGGAAGCACTCGCGCATTGCCGCGGCCACGTCGTTCACGTGCTCGAGCACGTCCGTCGACACCACGAAGCCGAAGGTGTCGCTCTCGTAGGGGAGGGCCTCGGCGTACCCCGTCGCGAACTCGGCCTCGACGCCCATCGTCTCGGCGAACCGCCCCGCTGCCTCGGCGTACTCCTCGCGGATGTCGATCCCGCAGACCCTCCCGAAGCCGTACCGCTCCTTCCAGCGGACGAGGCGTCCGCCGGTGAAGCAGCCCAGATCCAGCACGGACGCGCCGCGGAACGCGTCCGCGGGCACCCTCGCGAACCACTTGTCCACCCACGACATCGCGCCTTCGAGGTCGTACCGGAACCGCGCGCTGCGGAGCTGGATCTGCTCGCGCTCGTCCGCCCCCGCTTCGACGTACGCGGGCTGGTCGAACACCTCCTGCAGGGCCGGGTCTCCCGCGCGCGGGGCGGACGGGAACGCCTTCATCAGCGTCTTCGCGGTGGTCTTGGGCAGGTCGAGCATCACGGCTCCAGCAGCGCGAGCTGCGCCTCGGCTTCGTCGATGTGTTCCACGAGCCGGGCCCGCAGCCACGGGGTCAGCTCGGGGTGTTGGAGGGCGCGACGGGCGACCTCGACCCCCTCGCGGGGGGCTCCGCGCAGGATCCGAGCCCGCGCCAGGACCAGCCTGGACAGGGGCCCGCTGCCGGTGGCCGCGACCTCGGCCACCTCGGAGGCGCGAGGGTCCTGGAGCTGGAAGAGCTCCCAGGCCACGCGGGCCGCGCGGAGCGAGTCCCCGTGCCCGGCCAGCCTCACCAGCGGTCGGGCCCCGTCGTACTTCGTCGCGACCTCCTCGACCACGGCGCGGCCCTGGTATCGCCAGTTGAGGTCGAGGACTCGGCGGTACTCGATCAGCGCCTGGTCCTTCGCCCCCAGGCGCCGCAGGACCCGCGCCGTCCAGAGGTGCGGCGACGGGTGCCCGGGGGCCAGCAGCTGGGCACGGTTCATCCACCGCAGCGCCTGCGGGTCCCCTCGACGGGCGTAGCCGACCCCGATCTCCTGCGCCGCGACGAACGACGCCGGACGCGCGTCGTACATCGCCGCCGCCACCTCGTCCCAGGTCGCCTCCCCCGCTTCGAAGCGCTCGGCCATCCTCCCCTGGGTCGCGTCGAGGCTGCGGTCCGGCAGCAGCGGCGCGGTGGCGAGCAGGCCGCCGATCACGGCGACGAAGGCGAGCCGATGCCCGCGCCTCGCCCCCGGCACCCGCTCCCGGACGCCGAGCACGTAGACGGCCGACGCGCCCGCGCACAGAGCGACCACGCCCGTGTGGGTCGCGAAGTCCGCGAGCTCGTGGACGGCGAGCCCGACGAGCCCCGCCGTGGCCGCGACCCGCGCCGGATCCCGCGCCTCGCGCAGGCAGGTGGCGAGTCCCCACCCCAGGAGCAGGAGCAGCGCCCCGCCCAGGAGCAGGCCGTGGTCCGCGAGGGCCTGCAGCGGCAGGTTCTCCGCGTGCACCGGGAGGTCGTCGAGGCTCGCGCCGCGGCGACCCGGGAATACGTCGACGAACGCGCCCGCGCCCGTGCCCGTCAGGGGGTGGTCGGCCACCACCCCCCAGACCTCGGGAAGGGCCGCGACCTTGCCCAGCGGATCGGCGTGCTCGGCGACGGCCCCCGTGTCGGCGTACCGCACGACGTCTCCCCCCCGGAGGGCGAACCCGAGCGCCAGGGCCGTCGCGAGCGTCAGGCCCAGCGCGGCGCGGCCGCGGACCCCGGTTCGGAGCAGGGCGATCACCGTCGCCGCGACCAGCAGGCCCACCAGGCCCGACCGGGAGGGACCGAGGAGGACGAACCCCGTCGCGAGGATCCCGGTGGCCACGGCGGCGACGCGGGCGGGCGTGCCCACGCGGGAGGGGATGAACAGCGCGAGGGGGCCGCCCAGCGCGAGCAGCGCCGCCCAGTGGTTCTCGTTGACCAGGGGCGTGAGGAGCTCGCCCCGCACGTCCCACCGCACGTCCCAGAGGCCGGCCACCTGCCGCGCGCCCAGCGCCGTCTGGAGGCCCGTGATCAGCAGCCCGAGACCGAGGGCGCCGACCACCCCGAGGGGGAGCAGGCGGCGGAACCGGGGTGAGCCCATGCGCGCGGAGCAGGCGGCCACGAAGGCGGTGATCGCGGCCCAACGCAGCACACGAAACGCGCCCACGCCCGGCGCGAGGTGGAGGGGCGCCCAGCCGGGCCGGGTCGCTTCGCCGGGCGGGCCCATCGACCGCACCTCGGCGGCGGCCGGAGAGAGCACCTCGAGCGCGCCGAAGGGGAGCGGGATCAGGGAGGCCAGCAGCACGGCCCCCCACACCCCGAGGCCCCAGGCGAGGGGCCGCGGCATCGGGGCCGACGGGGAGCGAAGGGCCAGGGCCCAGGCCGCCAGCGACGCCCCGAGGACCGCCGCCCAGGCCCCGGGTCGCACGGTCCCCAAGGGCACGACGGCCAGCACGAGCGTCGTCAGGATCACTACATCGGCCGCGCGGCCCGGCCGGGCACCCCTCGCATCCCTCATGCCGCAGAAACTATGGCCGCCCTTCGAAATTGGCCTTCGATTCGGAGAGATGCGAATCCTCTTCCTGTCCGATCGATTTCCGCCCGAACGCGACGCCGCCTCATCGAGGGTCTACGAGCGCGCCGTGCACTGGGTTCGGTGGGGCCACGACGTGACCGTCCTCACCTGCGCGCCCAACCACCCGGACGGGGAGGTCTACCCGGGCTACCGCAACGACTGGGTGAACATCGAGGCCGTGGACGGCATCCGCGTCGTGCGTTTGAAGACGTACATCGCGCCGAACGCCGGGACGTACAAGCGGGTCGCCGACTTCCTCAGCTACATGGCCTCGAGCTTCGTCGCGGGTCTGTTCCACGAGAAGCCGGACGTGATCGTCGCCAGCTCGCCGCAGATCTTCACGGCGGTCTCCGGCTGGGCCCTGGGCGCGCTCCGCGACGTCCCGTACGTGTTCGAGCTGGCCGACCTGTGGCCCGCCACGATCCGCGACGTCGACGCGCTCGAGAACGAGGCCGTCCTCGACGCCCTGGAGCGGTTGGAGCTCTTCCTCTACCGGCGGTCCGCCGCCGTCGTCGCGCTCACGCGCACGTTCGAGGAGGACCTCGTGGGGCGCGGGATTCCCCGGGACAGGATCCACGTGGTCATCAACGGAGTGGAGCTGTCGAAGTTCCGCCCGCGGCCCCGCGCCGGGGATCTCGCCGCCGAGCTGGGCCTCGCCGAGGACGACTTCGTCGTGGGCTACATCGGCACTCACGGCCTGGCTCACGGCCTCGCGAACGTGCTCGACGCGGCGGCGCTGCTCGCTCAGCGGGCGCCGCGCGCGAAGTTCCTGCTCGTGGGCTCGGGCGCCGAGCGTGAGCGCCTCGTGAGCGACGTACGTCGCCGCGGTCTGAGCAACGTCGTGATGGTCCCGCCGCAGCCGAAGTCCGAGATGCCCCGGTACTGGAGCCTGTGCCGCGTCGCGCTCGTACACCTGCGGGATCTGCCCGTGTTCTCCACCGTGATCCCCTCGAAGATCTTCGAGGCCCTCGGCATGGGGCTGCCCGTGATCATGTGCCTTCCCCGCGGCGAGGCGACCGACATCGTCGAGGCCGAGGGCGTGGGGCTGCACTGCGCGCCCGAGGATCCCGAGGCGCTCGCCGACACCGTCGTCTCCCTCCTGGACGACGCCCTGCGGGGCCCGATGCAGGCCCTCACCGGCGAGTCCGCCCGAAGACACAGCCGCGAGCGCCAGGCCCGCGACTTCCTCTCCGTTCTCCACTCCGTCGCCGAGGTGCGCGCATGAAGGTCCTGCTGCTGGTTCCCCCCGAGGAGAACTACATGACGGCCAGCATCCACAAGTCCCTCGATCACAAGCGGGAGCACCGCCCGCTGCTGGGGATCCTGTCCGTGGCGACGTTCCTCCAGCGGGCGCGGCCCGACCACGAGGTGTCGTTCGTGGACTGCCGGGCGCTCGAGATGGACTTCGAAGCGATGGCCGAGCTGGTCGAGGACTTCGGCCCCGACGTGGTGGGGCTCACGACGCTCACGTTCAACTACTACGACACGCTGCAGACCGCCCGGCGCATCAAGCGCTGCTCGAAGCCCCCCGTCGTCGTGCTCGGCGGCTGGCACGTGAGCCTGTACCCCGCTGAGACGCTCGCGCAGGAGTGCGTCGACTACGTGGTGCACGGGGAGGGCGAGCGCAGCTTCGTGGAGCTGATCGACGCGATCGAAGGCGGGCTCGACGGCCTCGGGGACATCCTCGGCATCGGGTTCCAGGGGGACGACGGGGCGCCCGTCGTGACCGCCCCGCGCAAGGTCGACCGCGAGCTGGACGACGTGCCGTTCCCGGACTTCTCGCTGACCCGCGTCGACCTCTACTCCCACATCCTCGGCGGAGCGAAGATCACGCTGCCGATGGAGTCGTCGCGGGGGTGCCCGTTCGCGTGCACCTTCTGCGACATCCGCCGCACTCAGTTCCGGTTCCGTTCGCCCGAGCTGATCGTCGACGAGATGGAGCGCTGGGTGGACCAGGGCATCTCCTCGTTCTTCTTCGTGGACGACAACGTCACCGTGAACAAGAAGCGCGCGCTCACGCTCTTCAATACGATCGCGGACCGCCGACTCGGGGTCGAGTTCAAGGTGAGCAGCCGCGTCGACGGCCTCAACCCCGAGCTCATGGAGGCGATGGTGAGGGCGGGCGTGAGCCGCGTGAGCCTCGGCATCGAGTCCACGAAGCAGAAGTACCTCGACTACATGCAGAAGGAGACGACGGTCCCCCAGATCGTGGACTGCCTGGCCCAGGCGCGGGCCGAGGGCCTCCCCGTGTTCGCCTTCATGATGCTCGGGCTCCCGGGGCAGACGAAGCAGGAGATGCTGGAGGAGGCCGACTTCCTCAAGCACCACCGCGTCGACTACGCGAGCTTCTCGGTGATGACCGTCTACCCGAAGACGGAGCTGTACCGGCGCGCCACCGAGGCGGGGGACCTGGCGCACGACCCGTGGCCGGAGTTCGCGCGCGATCCGCGGCCGAACGTGCAGGCGCCGTACATGAACACGCTGTACTCGCCCGACGAGCTCAAGCGCATCCAGCTGGCGGTCACGCGCCGCTTCTACTTCTCGCCGCGCAACCTGTACCGACGCATCCGCGAGGTGGACTCGCTGTCGACGTTCAAGACCCGGGCGAAGGTCGCCCTGCGCATGCTCGGGCGCGAGGACGTGCGCCTCTAGGCGCGGGGGACGATGCTCGACGGAGCTGCCAAGAGCGCGGTGCACGAGCACTGGGACGCGGCGTCCTGCGGGGAGCGGTACCTCGTGGGACCCGACGACGTCGCCCGGTTCGAGGCGCAGGCCGACGCGCGGTACCGGCTCGAGCCGTTCATCTTCGAGTTCGCTCGGTTCCACGAGGGCCGCGGACGTCGGGGGCTGGAGATCGGCGTCGGGCTCGGGGCCGACTTCGTGCAGTGGCTGCGGGCCGGGGCCCGCATGACGGGCGTGGACCTCACCGCGCGGGCCGTGGAGCAGACGCGCCGGCGGGCCTCGATCTACGGGTTCACTCCCGATCTGCATGTCGCCGATGCGGAGGAGCTCCCATTCGACGCCGACACCTTCGACTTCGTCTACAGCTGGGGCGTCCTCCACCACAGCCCGGACACGCCGACGGCGGTCCGTGAGGTGCTTCGGGTGCTCAAGCCGGGGGGAACGGCCCGCGTGATGGTCTATCACGGCCCCTCGTGGGTGGGCTGGATGCTGTGGGCGCGCCACGCCGCGGCCGCGGGGCGACCCCTCCGGCGGGCCCGCGATGTCGTCGGCGAGCACCTGGAGTCCCCGGGCACCAAGGTCTACTCCATCGCCGAGGCGCGGGCCCTGTTCGACGGCTTCGACGTCCGCCGCTGCGCTCCCGTCCTGTGTCCGGCCGACCTGCTGCTCAACGAGCCGTCGGCGAAGCACCGCGGGCTGGTGGACCGGCTCGCCTGGCGCTTCTGGCCGAGGCCCTTGGTCCGCGCCCTCGGCGATCGCTTCGGCTCGTTCCTGTTGATCGAGGCCCGCAAGCCCGTCGAGGAGGGCTGAGCGATGTGCGGGATCGCCGGGTTCGCCGGGACGTTCGACGTCGACCTGCTCGAGGCGATGAGCGACCGCATCGCCCACCGGGGCCCCGACGACGCCGACGCGGTCCTCCTGCGACCGGCGGAGGGGCCGCCCGTGGGTCTCGCGCATCGTCGCCTCTCGATCATCGACCTCAGCGCCGCGGGTCGTCAGCCGATGGGCGTGCAGTGCGACCGCTGCGGGGGGCACGAGGAGGCGTGGCGGCGCATGTGGCTCGTCTACAACGGCGAGCTCTACAACCACCTCGAGCTGCGCGCCGAGCTGGAGGCGCGGGGGCACCGCTTCTTCAGCCGCACGGACTCGGAGGTGCTCCTGCACCTGTGGGCCGAGTACGGCGACGCGCTGCTCGAGCGCCTCAACGGCATCTTCGCGTTCGCCCTGTACGACGGTCGGGGAGGGCTGCTCCTGGCCCGCGACGGCTTCGGCGTGAAGCCGCTCTACCTCGCCGAGACGTCGCGGGGGCTGCTCTTCGCGTCGGAGCTCAAGGCCCTGCTCGCCGCGCCCATCTCGCGCGACATCGACCCCGTGGCTGTCCACCACTACGTCACCTACCTGTGGTGCCCCGCGCCGCGGACGCCCCTGCGGGCCGTGGAGAAGCTGGAGCCGGGCACCGCCCTGCGCGTCCGGGGCGGCGCGATCGAGCGGCGGTGGTGCTTCTACCGCCCGCCCGTGAGCGCCCCCCGACGGGAGTCCGCGGCGGCCACCTCCCGGGGCATCCGCGAGCACCTCGAGCAGGCCGTGAGGCGGCAGCTGGTCGCCGACGTCGAGGTCGGCGCGTTCCTCTCCGGGGGCCTCGACTCGAGCGCGATCGTCGCGATGATGCGGCGCCTGCAGCCGAACGCGCGGATCCCCTGCTACTCGATCGGCCTGCGGGGCGGGGAGACCCTGGAGGATCACGCCGAGGATCTCCCCTACGCCCGGCGCGTCGCGGACCACCTCAAGGTCGACCTGCGGGTGCTCGAGGTCGGGCCGGAGATCATCGACCGGCTCCCCGAGCTCCTCTTCCACCTGGACGAACCCCAGGCCGACCCGGCGCCGATCCACTCGCTGCTGATCGCTCGTCGGGCGGCGAAGGACGGGGTGAAGGTGCTGATGTCGGGGCAGGGCGGCGACGACGTCTACACGGGCTACCGGCGGCACTCCGCGCTGCGGCTCGAGCGGCTGTGGGGCGGGCTCCCGGCCCGGGCGAAGGGCGCGATCGGCGGGGCGGCGGGGCTGCTGCACGAGGGGCGCGTGCCGGTGCCGTGGATGAAGAGCGGGGTCGCCCGCCGGGCCGTGAGGGCGCTCGCTCACGCGGGCCTTCCCGCCGACCAGCGCCTCGCCGCCTACTTCCGCTGGGGCGGGGAGCGGACCCGACGCGGGCTGCTCTCGCCCGACGTTCGGGCGGGCCTGCGGGACGACGCGCCGCTCGCCCGGACGCTGGCTGCGCTGCCCCCGGGCATGGACCCCGTCCAGCGCATGCTGCACCTCGAGCTGCGGCACTTCCTCGCGGATCACAACCTCGCCTACACGGACAAGACGGGCATGGCGGAGGGCGTCGAGGTGCGGGTCCCGCTGCTCGACCCCGACCTCGTCGCTCACGCCGCGGGCATCCCCGTCGATCGCAAGATGGCGGGGGGCGTGCCCAAGGCGGCGTTCAAGCGGGCGATGGAGCCGCTGCTGCCGCGCGACGTCGTGTACCGGCCGAAGACCGGGTTCGGAGCGCCGCTGCGACGGTGGATGAGCCGCGAGCTCCGGCCGATGGTCGACGAGCTCCTCAGCCCCGCATCCCTGGCCTCCCGCGGCCTCTTCGACCCCGCCGCCGTGCGACGGCTCGTGGAGCTGGACCGCGCGCGCCGGGTGGACGCCGCCTACAACCTGTTCGCCGTCCTGTGCGTGGAGCAGTGGTGTCGGATCTTCGTGGACCGCGACGGCCGTCGCCCATGAAGAAGCCCGCGCAGATCGGCCCCCGCCGCTCCGGGCTCTGGCGCACGTCGCTGATCCTGGCGGGGATCGCCATGGGCGCGAAGCTCCTCGGGTTCGCCCGCGACGTGGTGCTTGCCGCGCAGTTCGGGGCCACGCGCGAGACCGACGCGTTCTTCCTCGTCTTCACCTTCTGGTTCCAGTTCGGCCTGCTGCTGCTGTTCGCGATGAGCAAGGTCGTCGTGCCGCGGTACGTCGCCCTGGACGGCGACCGGGACGCGTCGGGCAGGCTCGTGGGGAGCGTCCTCGTGGCGGTCGTCGTCGTGCTCGGCGCGGCGACGTTCGTCGGCTGGGCCTTCCTCGAGCCCATGGCGGCGGCGATCGCGCCCGGGTTCGACGCGGACTCGCTCGCGCTCACGGTCCGGCTGCTCGAGATCGCGCTGCCCACCGCGGTGCTCTGCGGGGTCGCGGGGCTGTTCCTCGCCGTGGCTCGGGCGCGCGGGCACTTCTTCGTGGGCGATCTCGGGCTGCTCGCCGTGAACGGGGGCGTGATCGTCGGCCTGGTCGTCTTCGGCTCCACGCTCGGGATCGCGTCGGCGGCCTGGGGACTCACGGCGGGGATCGGCGTCACCACCGTCGTGCTCGTGGGATACGCGGTCCTCCACCGCGTGCCGCTGCGGGCGCCCGGAGGCGCGGACGGGATGCGCGTCCTCGCCTTCTCCGTGGCGATCCTGTCGTTCGGGGGCGCGGGCGGCCACGCGATGACGCTGGTGAACCGCTTCTTCTTCGGGCTGCTGCCCGAGGGCCGACTCACGTGCTTCGGGTACGCCGAGCGGGCGCTGATGCTGCCGCTGACGATCGCGATGTACGCGCTGATGACGACCCTGCTGCCCGCGCTCGCGAAGCGCTTCCGCGACGGCGATCGCGCGGCCGCGGAAGGCATGGCGATGGGGGCCCTGCGGGTGCTGCTGTTCAGCCTCGTGCCGGTGGTGCTCTTCATGGCCGTCGCGAGCGAGCCGATCGTGCGCCTGCTCTTCGGACGCGGGGCGTTCGGCGAGGAGGACGTCGCGCTCACGGGTCTGCTGATCGCGCTGCTGGTGCCCGCCGCGGTCCTGGCGGTCGGTCGGAGCGTGATCGCCGAGCTCTTCTACGCCGACCGGGACGTGCGCACGCCCGTCCTCGCGGCCGTGGTGGGCGTCGCTGTCTGCTTGATCGTATTCCCGTTCGTGTGGCGGCCGTTCGGGGTGGTTGGCCTGGCCGTGGCCCGGGCGGGCGCCGACGCGGTGGCCCTGGTGTGGATCGCGGCCGCGGCGCACCGCCGGCTCGGGATTCGCTTCGGCGCCCTCGTCCCCTTCGGAGCCCGCCTCGCCGCGGCCGCGGGGGCGGCGGCGCTCGTCGGCGTGATCGTGGGACTGCTCGCCGGCGAGGCGTCCTCCCCCGCGCGGATCGCGGCCACGTGGACGGCCTTCACGGCGACGTACGTCGCGGTGGCGAAGGGCGTCCGCCTGGACGAGCTCGAGACCCTCCTGTCCGTCCTCCGCCGACGAAAGGCGACCGCATGAGCATCGGGACCCGCGCCCAGTACCTGCGACGCGTATTCGCGTCGTACCTGTTCACGAAGAACAACCAGCTCACCTTCTGGCACGAGACGCCCGCCCGGAACCCGGCGGCGAAGCCCGACGAGCTGGGGCCGTACTGGATGACGTTCGCCGACAAGGCCGCCTACCCGGGCCCGTTCGACGACGACGGCGTCCCCCTGCTCGACTACCACGGCGACGTCGGTCGACATCACAACCCCATCGCCATCGCCCAGTACGCCCTGGGCCATTACAACCTGCTCCTGCAGACCGCGGACCGCGTGCACCTCGAGCGGTTCCGGACCTGCGCCGACTGGCTCCTGCACAACCTGCTCCCCAACGAGAAGGGTGTGCCGGTGTGGGCCCACCACTTCGACTTCGAGTACTTCAAGCCGCTGCTCGCGCCGTGGCACTCGGGCCTCGCCCAGGGCGTGGGGCTGAGCGTGCTCGTGAGGGCGCACGACTTCTTCGGCGACGCGCGGTACCTCGAGGCCGCGCACCGGACCTTCGAGTCGCTCCGCACGCCGATCGCGGACGGCGGGGTGCTCTACACGGACGCCGACGGGGACGTGTGGATCGAGGAGTACATCGTCGATCCGCCAACTCACATCCTCAATGGGTTCCTGTGGGCCATGTGGGGCGTGCACGACTACCGCCTGGCCACCGGCTCGGCCGCCGCGAGCGCCTTCTTCAACGCGTGCCTGAGCACCGTGAGGAACAACCTGCACCGCTACGACACCGGCTTCTGGTCCCTGTACGAGCTCACGCCGCAGCGGATCCAGTCCCCGACGAGCCCCTTCTATCACCAGCTGCACTTAATCCAGTTGGAAGTGATGCACGCGCTCACGAACGAACCTTTATTCCAGGAGTACCGAGACCGGTGGGGGAGCTACGCCGCGAGGAGGGTGAATCGCTCGGCGGCGTGGGTCTACAAGGCCGGTTTCAAGCTTGTGTATTGGTAGCCCCGACAGGGTCGGCCTGTAGGGTTCCGGAGGTCACGCATGCCTTCTCCGCTTCGCATCCTGTTCGTCGTGGGCGCTCGCCCCAACTTCCCGAAGGTCGCGCCGATCCTGGCCGCGCTGGCCGAGCACGAGTCGGTCGACGGCCTCGTCTGCCACACGGGCCAGCACTACGACCCCGAGCTCAGCGGCATGTTCTTCGAGGACCTCGGGATCACCGCGCCCGTGAAGCTGCTGGGGGTCGGGTCCGGCACTCACGCGCAGCAGACCGCGGCGGTGATGGTGCGGTTCGAGGAGCACCTGGACGAGGTGACTCCGGACGCGGTGGTGGTGGTCGGCGACGTCAACTCGACGATGGCCTGCACGGTCGTCGCCACGAAGCTCCACATCCCCGTCGCGCACGTCGAGGCGGGCCTCCGGTCCGGCGATCGCTCGATGCCCGAGGAGATCAACCGGCTCCTCACGGACGCCGTCGCCGACCGGCTCTACACGCACTGCCGCGAGGCCGACAACCACCTGTGGCGGGAGGGGGTGGCGCCTCACAAGGTCGTATTCGCGGGCAACGTCATGATCGACTCGCTGCTGCGCCTGCGTCCGCGGGCCGAGGCCCCCGAGCAGCTCGCGTCGCTGGCGCTGAAGGAGCGGGGCTACGGGCTCGTCACGCTGCACCGCCCGGCCCTGGTCGACCGGGCGGAGAAGTTCGGCCCCATGCTCGACGCCCTCGTGGAGCTCTCCCGGGAGCTGCCGCTGCTCTACCCCGTCCACCCCCGCAGCTTCCACCGCCTCAAGGGCTTCGGGTTCATCGACGAGGACGCGCACCTCGTCGATCTACCGACCTTCCGCGGGTCGAACCTGCGCCTCTGCCCGTCGCTGCGCTACCTCCAGTTCCTGTGGCTGATGGACCGAGCTCGGCTCGTGGTCACGGACTCCGGCGGCGTGCAGGAAGAGACGACCGTCTTGCGCGTGCCCTGCATCACGGTGCGGGACAACACCGAGCGCGCCGTGACGATCCGCGACGGGACGAACCAGCTGGTGGGGGTGAACCCGAGCGCCATGCTCGCGGCGGCCCGGGACGTCCTGGGGGGCACGGGGCCGAGCTTCGACCGCGTCCCCGAGCTGTGGGACGGTCGCGCAGGACCCCGGATCGCGGCGGATCTCGTCCGCTGGTTGCGCCCCTCGCTGTCGCTCGTGAGCGGCCGCGTCGCCAACGCCTGAGTCGGCGGAGTCGATCCCATGCGACAGGTCCTACAAAGCCTGAAGTCCGGCCGGACGACGCTGTCCGAGGTCCCCGCCCCCGGCGTGAGGCCCGGACACGTCCTCATCCGCACCGCCGCGAGCGTGGTGTCGGTGGGCACCGAGCGCATGCTCGTGGAGTTCGGGCGCGCGGGCTGGGTGGAGAAGGCGCGCAGCCGGCCCGAGAGGGTGCGGCAGGTGCTCGACAAGGTGCGGGTCGACGGGGTGCTGCCCACCGTCGACGCCGTGCGCGCGAAGCTCGACGCGCAGATCCCCCTGGGGTACTGCAACGCGGGCGTGGTCCTCGACGTCGGAGACGGCGTGCCGGACCTGCAGCCGGGAGACCGCGTGGTCTCCAACGGCCCCCACGCCGAGGTGGTGCTCGTCCCCCACCGGCTGTGCGCGAAGATCCCGGATTCGGTGAGGGACGAGGACGCGGCGTGGACCGTCTTGGGGTCCATCGGCTTGCAGGGGATCCGTCTCCTGGAGCCGACGTTGGGGGAGACGATCGCCGTGACGGGGCTCGGCCCCATCGGGTTGTCGGCCGTCCAGATGCTGCGCGCGTCGGGGTGCCGCGTGCTCGCGATCGACGTACGTCGAGACCGTTGCGACCTCGCCGAGGGGTACGGGGCGGCGGTCGCGTGCATCGGCGACGGCGACGACCCGGTGGCGGTCGGTCTCGCCCTCACGGACGGCGTGGGGCTCGACGGGGTGCTCCTCACGCTCACCACGAAGAGCGACGAGCCGGTGCACCAGGCCGCGTCGATGTGTCGCCGCAACGGGCGCATCGTGCTCGTGGGGACGACCGGGCTGCAGCTCCGGCGGGCGGACTTCTACGAGAAGGAGCTCTCGTTCCGCGTGAGCTGCTCCTACGGACCCGGCCGCTACGACGACGCGTACGAGCGAGCGGGGCACGACTACCCCGTGGGGTTCGTCCGGTGGACGGAGCAGCGCAACTTCGGCGCGGTGCTGGGGCTGCTCGAGTCCGGGGCCCTCGACGTCGCGTCGCTCGTGACTCACCGCGTGGACATCGGGGACGCCGAGGACCTCTACGCGTCGCTCGGTGAGGACCCCGACATGCTCGGAGCCCTGCTGACGTACCCGCGCGTGAGCGCCGTGAG
Source organism: uncultured Rickettsiales bacterium (assembly GCA_964512225.1). Classification (GTDB taxonomy): domain Bacteria; phylum Myxococcota_A; class UBA796; order UBA9615; family UBA9615; genus CAZEKB01. The sequence goes on from CAZEKB010000016.1 coordinate 76,385, forward strand.
CGAACGACGTCTCCGCGTCCGTACCGTCACGACGGCCAAGGTCGCGCGCCGCCCCGGGCGGGCCGTGCTCGGCGTGATCGGGGCCGGGAACTTCGCCTCGCGGGTGCTCGTGCCCCACCTCGCGAAGCTGCCGATCACCCTCGATACGATCGCCACGTCGGGGGGCGTGAGCGGGACGGAGGTGGCCCGCAAGTTCGGCTTCCGTCAGTCGACCACCGACATCGGCGCGCTGTTCGACGCGCCCGTCGACTCGGTGCTTGTCGCCACCCGCCACGACTCCCACGCCGACCTCGCCGAGCGGGCGCTGCGGTCCGGGCGCGCGGTCTACGTGGAGAAGCCCCTGGCCCTCCATCACGCCGATCTCGACCGCCTCGACGCGGCCTGGCGCGAGGCGGAGTCGCCGCTGGTCATGGTGGGGTTCAACCGCCGGTTCGCGCCCCAGGTCGTCCGCATGCGCGACCTGCTCGCCCCGCTGCGGGAGCCGAAGACCTTCGTGTACACCGTCAACGCGGGCGTGATCCCGAGCGACGTGTGGGTCCACGACCCCGTCTCGGGCGGCGGCCGCATCGCGGGCGAAGCGTGTCACTTCATCGACCTGCTGCGGTTCCTGGTGGGGTCCCCGATCACGTCGTGGCGGGTGGCGACCGTGGGTCTCACGGGCGGGCTCCGGGTGGCCGAGGACAAGGCCTCGATCACGCTCACGTTCGCCGACGGGAGCATCGGCACGGTCCACTACATCGGCAGCGGCAGCAAGGCGTTCCCGAAGGAGCGGCTCGAGGTGTTCGTGGGCGGCCGCGTCCTCCAGCTGGGCGACTTCAAGACGCTCCGCGGGTGGGGCTGGCCGAGCTTCCGGAAGTTCGACCTGCGCCGTCGGGACAAGGGCCACGCCGCCGCCCTGGCGGCGTTCGTGGGGGCCCTGCGGCGGGGCGGCGTGTCGCCGATGGACTGGTCGGAGATCCTCGAGGTGAGCCGGGTGACCGTCGACGTGGCGGAGCTGGCTCGGAGCGGGGGCGGCAGCGGCTCGATCCGGGACCGCGCGTCGGCTCGTCCCGCGCGTGCCGCCGGGGGAGCGGCCTGATGTCGCGGCTCACGGAGTGGATGGATCGGGCGCTGTACCCCGCTCACGCCGACGGCTGGGACGAGGACCTGTTCCGCGAGGCCATCCTCGACCGGCTCCGGCCGGAGTACGACGTGCTCGATCTGGGAGCGGGCGCGGGCATCGTCGAGCAGCTGCAGCTCCGGGGGCGGGTGCGGTGCGTGGCGGGCGTCGACCCGGACCCGCGCGTGATGACGAACCCCCACCTCGACGAAGCGGCGGTCGGCGTCGGGGAGGCGATCCCGTTCGAGTCGCGGCGGTTCGACCTGGTGGTCTGCGACAACGTAGTGGAGCACCTCACGGACCCCGGCGCGGTGTTCCGCGAGGTCGCGCGCGTGCTCAAGCCGGGCGGGCGGTTCCTCCTCAAGACCCCGAACAAGCGGCACTACGTGGCCCTCGCGGCGAGCCTCACGCCGCATTGGTTCCACCAGAAGTACAACGCCAAGCGCGGTCGCGACGAAGTGGACACGTTCCCCACGACCTACCTCGCGAACACGCCCGAGGACCTGGACCGACACGCCCGCGCGGCGGGGATGAGGGTGGCCGGGATCGACCTGATCGAGGGGCGGCCCGAGTACTTGAGGCTGACCGCGCCGACGTACGTGGCGGGCTTCTTGTACGAGCGCCTCGTCAACGCTTCGGACCGGCTCGCGCCCGTGCGCGTCGTCATGATCGCGGAGCTGGTGAAGGTCGCGGCGGTGGGGCGGGTGGCCTGATGGTGATCCTCGGGATCCCGGTGCGACTGCGCCAGATCGCCTACCTGCTCGGCGACGTCGGGGCCGCGCTGATGGCCGTGCAGCTCGGCCACGTGATCCGCCTGCAGCTCGGGGGCCTGCCGATCCCGGGCCTGCTCGAGATCTTCGACTACACGACGGGCGCGTCCCTCCTCTTCGTGCTCGTACACCTGGTGCTGCTGTACGTCATGGACGCGTACAACGCCGACAACGACTACCGCGAGCGGCGCATGGTCCTGCGGCTGTGGGGGGCCGTCGTGGCGGGCTTCGCGGTGCTGATGATGCTGCAGTACGCGCTCCCCTTCTGGCGGTGGCCGCGGGGCATCTCGGCGGCGGCGTTCCTGTCGTTCGGGCTGCTGCTCACGGGGTGGCGGTCGGCGCTCAGCCGGGCTCGGCCCCGTCGCGCGGGGCGGCTGCGGACCCTGATCGTGGGCGCGGGGACCGCGGGCCGGACGATCGCGAAGACGATCCGGTCCAACCCCGAGCATCGAAGCGCTCAGCCGCTGGTGGGCTTCATCGACGACGAGGCCGTCGACGGGTACGAGGACCTCGACGTGCTCGGCCGGTCCGACGACCTCCTCTCCATCGTCCGGGCGCAGCGCATCCGGCGGCTGATCGTCGCCATCGACGGGGGCATGCGGCCCGAGCTCACGGCGAGCCTGCTGCGCTGCAAGGCGGCGGGTGTCCGCATCGTGGACATGCCCACCGTCTACAAGAACCTCACGGGGAAGCTGCCGATCCGGCACCTCGCCGACTCGTGGATCATCTTCGGGCCCGGGTTCACGGATCGCCCGACGCCCCTGCTGGCGGTGCAGCGGCTCGTCGACGTGGCGGTGTCGCTGGCGATCCTGCTGTGCGCCGCGCCCGCCCTGTTCGCCGCGGCCGTGGCGGTGAAGCTCACGGACCGGGGGCCGATCTTCTTCACGCAGGAGCGCCTGGGGAAGAACGAGAGGCCGTTCCGCATGTTCAAGCTGCGGACGATGGTCGTGGACGCCGAGGCGAAGACGGGCGCGGTCTGGTCCCAGGGCAGCGGCGACCCGCGCGTCACTCGCATCGGCCGGTTCCTGCGGCGGTCCCGCCTGGACGAGGTGCCCCAGCTCTGGAACGTGATCCGCGGCGACATGGCCATGGTCGGCCCGCGCCCCGAGCGGGAGCACTTCGTGCGCACGCTCGAGGAGGAGATCCCCTTCTACAACCTGCGCTTCGCCGCCAAGCCCGGGGTGACCGGCTGGGCCCAGGTCATGTACCGCTACGGCGCCTCGGTGGAGGACGCCGCCGTGAAGCTGCAGTACGAGCTCTACTCGGTGCAGGAGATGACGCCCGCGCTGTACGCGCTCATCCTCTTCAAGACGGTCCAGACCGTGCTCATCCGACCCGGCAGCTGACCGCGCCGGGGCCCGAGCGGGCAGGCGGGGCCCCTGTGGCGAGAACTCGTTCTCGCCGGGGGTCGGTCGGCCGGGCCCAGCTCCCTGCGGCGAGAACGAATTCTCGCCGGGGGTCGGTCGGCCGGGCCCAGCTCCCTGCGGCGAGAACGAATTCT
>CAZEKB010000017.1:0-51972 GCA_964512225.1 uncultured Rickettsiales bacterium
GGGGGGCCCCCCCCCGGTCGGGGGGGCCCCCGACGCCCCCCCCCGGGGGGGCCCCCCGGCCGCCGGGGGCGCGGGGCCCCGCGGCCGGCTCGTCGCACTCGGGCAGGGGCGTCTGCTCCGGGGGAGGCTCCACGCACCCCCCGGACGCGCCCGCGAGCAGGCTCGCCAGCGCGAGGCGGAGCGGCGCCGAAGCGCCCCGGGGGAGGTCGCCGGTCACCTCCCCCAGCATCCCACGTTCGCGAGCCGGTCGATTGACAGCGAGGCCGGCGGCGATAAGATTCGTCGCTCGCCGCTCGCCGGCGACGTTCCTTGCGAGAGTGGCGGAATTGGTAGACGCGCTGGGTTCAGGGTCCAGTGGCCGTATGGCTGTGGGGGTTCGAGTCCCCCCTCTCGCACCAACCGCAAGGATCTCGTCGGGTCGCCTCCTCACCGGGGGCGGCCCGACGTCCTTGGGGACCGCCATGAGAGTGCTTCACACCGCCGATTGGCACCTCGGAGCCGGCCTGGAGGGCGCGTCGCGCACGCCCGACCACGAGCACTTCCTCGCCTTCCTGAGGGGCGCCGTGGAGGAGCACCGGGTCGAGGTGCTCGTGATCGCGGGCGACGTGTTCGATCACGGGCAGCCGTCGGCGGAGGCGCTGCGCACCTACTACCGGTTCCTCGTGGGCCTGCGCGGGACGCCGTGCCGCAAGGTGGTCGTCGTGGCCGGCAACCACGACTCGGCCGCGCGGCTCGAGGCCCCCGCCGAGGTGCTGGACGCGGTGGGGGTGCACGTGGTGGGGGGGCTCGATCGCGGGGCGCACGAGCGACTCGTCGTGCCCCTGGAGGACGCGGACGGCGCGGTGCGGGCGGTGCTGCTCGCGGTCCCGTTCGTCCACGAGTACCGCCTGGGCCTCCGCACGACGGGGCTCCAGGCGTCCCACATCCGCGCCGCGTTCAAGGAGCGCTTCCGGGCGCTCTACCGCAACCTCACGGACGCCGCCCTCGAGCGCTTCCCGGGCGTCCCCGTGCTCGCCACCGGGCACCTCACCTGCGTGGGCGCGGATCGCGCGGACGCCCCCCTCGACATCCACCTCGTGGGGACGATCGGCGGCCTCCCCGACGACATCTTCGACCCCCGCCTCCGCTACGTCGCGCTGGGCCACATCCACCGCTGCATGCGGGTCGGCGGGCCCGCCTGGTACAGCGGATCGCCGATCCCGCTCACGATCCGGGAGATGGACGAGCCCCGCCGCGTCCTCATCGTGGACACGGACGATCCCGCCCCGGTGTGGACGCCGACGCCGGTGGACGTCCCCCTCGCGCGCAAGCTCCTGCGCATGGAGGGGTCGCTCGACGACGTGCGCGCCGAGCTGGCCGGCCTCGCGTGGACGGACCCGCTGCCGCCCCTGCTCTACCTGCACCTCCACGTGGCGGAGTTCCAACCCCAGGCGCCCGCCGAGCTGTTCAAGCTGCTGGCCGAGACGTTCCCCGACGACGACCCGGCCGCCCGCCCCAAGCTGGTGCGCATCCGCCAATTCCTGCCCGCCGGCGCGGAGGCGGAGGCCGAGCGATCGCCGGAGCTCCCGTCGCTCCGCGACGTGACGCCCGAGGACGTATTCCGACGCCTGTGCGAGGCGTCCGGGGTCGAGCTGGACGGCGAGCTGCTCACCGCCTTCCGCTCCCTCGTCGCGGACGAGGCCGGGGCGAACGGGGGCCCGGCGTGAAGCTGCACCGCATCCGCCTGTGCAACCTGAACTCGCTGTACGGCGAGCAGGAGCTCGACCTCGACGCGGGCCTGGGGAACGCGCCCCTGTTCCTGGTGGTGGGCCCGACGGGCGCGGGCAAGTCGACCCTGCTCGACGCGATCTGCCTCGCGCTGTTCGGGGCGACGCCGCGGCTCGAGAAGGCGAAGTCGGTGAAGGTCGGGGACGCCGACGCGCGGCGGGTGATGTCGCACGGGACGGGGGACTGCTGGGCGGAGGTGGAGTTCAGCAAGCTCGAGAACGCCCTGCGTCGGCGCTATCGAGCGCGCTGGCGTTGCTCCCGGGCGCGGGGACGAGCGGACGGTCGCCTGCAGGATCCCCACCGCAGCCTCGAGGTGCGCGGCGACGACGGTGCCTGGACGATCCTCGTGAGCGACCACCGGAGGAAGTTCTTCGAGGGGCCCTTCCACCGCGTGCTCGAGGGGATGACGCCCGCGGAGTTCAACCGCGCCATCCTGCTCGCACAGGGGGACTTCGCCGCGTTCCTGAAGGCCTCGGTGGCGGACCGAGCGGCGCTGCTTGAGCGGCTCACGGACACCGAGATCTACAAGCAGCTGGGGAGCCGCGCGAACCACCGTCGCCAGGCGGTGGAGGCGGCGCTGAAGACGACCCGCGCGGTGGCCGAGGGCATCGAGTTCCTCACGGACGAGGAGCGGGAGACCCGTCAGGCGGCGCGGGCCGACCTCGCCGCCGCGCTCGCGGACGCGACCACCCTGCGCGACCGTCGGCGGGAGCGGCTGACCTGGCTGCGCACCCGCGAGTCGCTCGTGGCGCGCCTCGCCGAGGCGGAGGCCGCGGCCCGCGGCGCGGGGGCCGCGTGGGCCGAGCGGAGCGCCGACTTCGAGCGGCTGCGGGAGCACCAGCGGTGCGAGGAGGCCGCGCGGCTGGCGGAGTCCGCGACCGTCGTGTCCGCGGACCGGGGGGCAGCCGAGGTGGAGCTCGGGATGTTCGAGGGCCGACTGACGGAGCAGATCGAGGGCCTGGTCGGGGACCGTCGCGCCGCGGAGGAGGCCGCGACCCGTCGCGCCGACGCCGAGGGCCGCCGCTCGGCCCTCGACCCCACGCTCGACGCCGCGGTGGTCGCCCGCGCCCGGGCCCAGGACGCCGCGCGCCAGGCCGAAGAGGCGGCCCAGGAGCTGGCGGCCGCGCGTCACACCGCGGACGAGGCGCGACGCGCGGCGCGGGAGGCTCAGCGCGCGAGCGAGGCCGCGGCCGCGCCGTCGGAGGCCGCGCGGGCGGTCGAGCTGGCCGAGGGTCGGCTCGCCGACGCCCTCGACGGGGAGCCCGATCCCGCGACCCGGCGGCGAGCCCTCGGCGGCCGGATCGCCGCGGGCCAGGACCGTCGCGCCCTCCTGCGCCGGGCCCTGGAGGCCGGGGAGCGCGCCGCGGCCGCGGAGCGTCGCGCCGCCCGCACCGAGGAGCACCGCGCCCGCGTCGAGCGAGCCTGCGCCGAAGCGGACGCCGGGGCGCGCGAGGCCAAGGACGGGCTCCTCGAGGCGGCCGCCGCCCTGGCCGACGAGACGGCCCTCCGGGAGAACCTCGGGTGGACCCTCGCGGTGGTCCGAGGCCGGGAGAACCTGGTCCCCGGCGAGCCCTGCGCCCTGTGCGGGTCGTCGGAGCACGCGCCCGACGCCGCGCCTCACGAGCCCGAGGTGGAGGCGCGCATCGCGGCCGCGGACGAGCGCCGCGACCGGGCCCGACGACGGCACGGGTCGGCGGCGACCGAAGAGCGAGCGGCGGCCACCAAGGCCGCGGAGGGCCGTGCCGCCCTGCAGGCCGCGACCGAGGCCGCGCGGGAGGCGGCCGACGCCCGCGCGGTCGCGCTCGCCGAGCAGAGCGACGCCCTGACGGCGGCGGAGCTCCCGGAGTCGGCGGGGCCCGACGCGGTGCGCGACGCCGAGGCCGCGATCGTCGCCGCGGGCCGAGTCGCCGCCGAGGCCCTGGACACCCTCGAGGCCGCGCGCGAGGGCCTCGCCCAGGCCCGGGAGGCGTTGGCCGGGGCCGAGGAGCGCGCCCGCAGCACCGGCGAGGCGGCCCGGGCCGCCGAGGCGCGGGCCGCCGCCGCGGATCGGGCGGTGGTGGAGGCCCGGGCCCGATCCGAGCGCCGCGACGAGGACCGCCGCCGCCGAGCCCGCTCCGAGAGCGAGGCGATCGAAGCCGTGCGCAGCGCGATGGCGGACGCCTCCGAGGCCGCGGGCACCCTCGATCTCTTCTCCGCGGTCGCCCGCCCCGCGGACCTGGATCTCGACGCCCTGCAGGCCGAGGCCGACGAGGCCGTGCAGCGGCGTCGCGCGGCCGACGAGGAGACGAAGCGCGCGGTCGCCCGTCGGGAGGCGGCGGTGGCGGCTGCGACCTCCGCCCGGGACGCCGCGAAGCGCCGGCTGGAGGCCCTGGCCGAGCGGCTGTTCCGCCGCGAGGATCTGCTCCTGAAGGCGCTCACGGCCGTCGGTCTGAGCGACGTCGCCGCCCTCCGCGCCTGCCGCCTGTCCCCCGCCGAGGCCGAGCGGCTCGACACGGACCGCACCCGCCTGGCGGACGCGGCCGGCCGGGCGGCCACGGTCTTCACCGAGCGAACCACGGCCCTCGCCGAGCACGACGAGCGCGCTCCCGAGGGGGCCGACGATCCGACCTCTCCCGAGGACCTGGCCGAAGCCATCGGCCGCCTCGAGGTGCGCATCGAGCAGCTCCAGCAGGAGCACGCCGACGCCCGCTCCGTCCTCGATCTGGACGACGAGCACCGCCGCCGCCACCGCGACCTGCTCGCCGAGGAGCGCAGGGCCCGCGCCCGGGCCGAGGTCTGGCAGCGGCTCCACCGGCTGATCGGCGTCGGCGACGGTCAGGCCTTCAAGAACTTCGCCCAGATCCTCAACCTCGGCGAGCTCATCGGCAAGGCCAACCACCACCTCGCGCGGCTGTCGGATCGCTACCGCCTCACGCCCGCCCTGGACGACGAGGGGCGACCTCGGCTCTCCTTCGCCGTCGTGGACCGCTACCAGGCCGACGAGCAGCGTCCGCTGACCACGCTCTCGGGCGGAGAGACGTTCCTCGTCTCGCTGTCTCTGGCGCTCGCCCTCGCCGACTTCCGCACCGTCCGCATGCCGATCGAGACGCTGCTCCTGGACGAGGGCTTCGGCACGCTCGACCACGCGACGCTCGACGTCGCGATGAGCGCGCTGGACCGGCTCCAGGCGGGCGGCACCCAGGTGGGGATCATCAGCCACGTGGAGGCGCTCAAGGCTCGCGTGCCCGCGCAGGTCCTCGTCGAGCCGGTGGGCGACGGGCGGTCGGTGGTGCGGGTGCGTCCCCCGGAGCCGGCGGTGCAGCTCGCGCTCACGCCGGCCTGACCGGCGCCGCGGTCGGCCCTACACCGGCGCCTGCATCGTGGCGGTCGCCTCGTCGACCTCGGGGATGGGGATCGGCTGCATGCCGTCGGCGTCCGCGAGCAGCTCGCGCGCCTTGTGGACCTCGCCCCGGCGCGTATAGACGCGGGCCAGGAACACCTTGCCCTGCGACGCGATCTCCTTGTCGCCCGCCTTCTGCGCCCGCGCGATACCGCTGGTGAGGGCCTCCTCGCCCTCCTCGATCTCGCCCCGGAGCGCCTGCAGGTACCCCAGGTAGACGAGGTTCATCGCCCGGCCCAGCTCCCAGTCGTTGGCGTCCGCCGCCGCGAGCGACTCTTCGAAGTACTGGAACGCGCGGGCGTAGTCGCCCATGCGGAAGTACACGTCGCCGATGTTGTGCAGGTTGACGATCACGCCCCGCCGGTACTCGATCCCCTGGCGGATCTCGCAGGCCTGTCGGTAGCAGTCGAGGGCCTCGCGGAACTTCTCCATGTGGATGAAGGTGACGCCCAGGTTGTTGAGGAGCTTGCCCTGGAGGACCTTGTCGTCGGTCTCCATGGCGATCTCCCGCGCCTGGTTGAGGTGTCGCTCGCTGAGCGGGTACTGGCCCGAGCGCATGTAGTAGGAGCCCAGCGACCCGAGGATGCGGGCGACCCGGATCTTGTCGTCGTTGGCCCTGGCCGTCTCGAGCGCCCGGGTGAGGGCGCGCCGCGCGGACGCGAAGTCGCCCTTCTTGAGGGCCCAGCCCGCGACCTCTTCGTCGGCGTCCGTGCGGAGCGCCTCGTCGTCCATGAGCTCGGCCATTTCCTGGGCGCGAGCGAGGAACGAGCCCGCCGCGTCCAGCTTGCCGAGCTCGACGCGCGCGTGGCCCAGCTTGATCAGGGCCTTGGTCTCGAGCTTCTCGTCGTCGGCCTCGCCCGCAAAGTCCAGCGCCTTCGCGTAGTTGCGCTCGGCCTCCTTGAAGGCGACGTCGCGCCCGCGGATGTCGCCGATGCGGAGGTACAGCTCGGCGAGGTGGGCGGCGGTCTCCCGGGCCTCGCCCTGCTGGGCCTCGGCCCCGCGCAGCAGGAGGATCGCGCGCTGGAAGCAGCGCAGCGCCTCGCGGTTGAAGTAGCCGCGGTCGTAGGCGATGCCCGCCTGCTCCGCGAACCCCGCGGCCCGACGCAGCAGCCCACCCGCCTGGTAGTGCCGCGACAGCGACTCGTAGTGGGGCCGGAGCTGGTCCTCGTGCTGCCGCTCGATCGCCTCGCCGATGCGGACGTGGAACTCCTTGGCGCGCCCCGCGAGGATCCCGCGCGTGGTGACCTCCCAGCACAGGTTGTTGCGGAAGGTGTAGTCGGCCTCCGCCGACTGCTCTTCGGCTCGCATGGGCCGCACGAGCTTGAGGGCCTGGAGCCGCGCGAGCACCTCGGTGAGCCGCTCCGGATCGAGCTGGGTGGTCTCCTGGAGCAGCCGCCTCTCGAAGGACCGTCCGATCGTCGCCGCGACCTCCACGACCACCCGCTCGCCCGAGCTCAAGGAGCTGATCCGGGAGCCGATCAGGTCCTCGACGGACGCGGGGATGCCGGCCTCGTCGAGGTTCCCCTTGAGCACGACCTCCCCGCTCTGGATCTGGACGATCCCCTGGCGCCTCAGCTGACCCACGATCTCCTTGACGAACAGGGCGTTGCCGCCGCTGGACTCGTAGACCAGCTCCTCCAGCGGCTCGGGGATCTCCGCGACGCCCAGGATCTCCGCCGTGAAGCGCCGCACCTCCTCGAGCTTCATGGGCGGCATCGGGAGGCGCACGACGGCATCGTCGTCGAACGGCAGCTCCCCGTTGGGGGGCTGGGTGACGACGAGCAGCAGCTTGCGGTCGCCGAGCGTGCGCATCAGGTGCAGGGCGAGCTCGCCGGTGTAGTGATCGACGAACTGGAAGTTCTCCAGCGCGATGACGAGGAACCCGTCGTCGCACAGGCCCGCGAAGACCTTGCGGATCGCCTCGAAGACGCCGATGCGCTTCTGGTCCCCGCTGAGGTACTTCAGGTTGCTGTTCTCGAACTCGAGCTCGAACAGCTGGCCGATGATGTGGATGTCGATGGGGTCGAGCCGCAGCTCGGCGAGGCGGAGCAGCTTCTCCCGGCGCAGCTCCTCGGGGTCGTCCTCTTCGAAGCCGCAGACCTGCTCCAGGACCTCCCGGAACGGCAGGAACGGCGTCTCCCGACGGTAGAAGTAGCCGCGGCCCGAGTAGAACGCGATCTCCTGTTCCCGAGTGATCTCGCGGATCTCCCGCAGGAACCTCGCCCGCCCGGATCCGGCGTCACCTTCGAGGGACAGGACGGCCGCCCGGCTCTGCGCCACCCGCTTGATCATCCCCAGCAGGATCTCGAACTCGTCGCCTCGCTTGACCCAGCGCCCCGCGGAGCCGCGCTCACCGCGCCCGCGCAGGCGCTTGAGCCGGTAGGGACGGATCGTCTGCGACGCCCACTTCACGCCGACCTCGGGGAGCTCGTCGAACTCCCCCCACTCGGACGTCAGGCCCCACACCTTCTCGGACACCAGGACCTCGTCGAGCCCCGCCGCCTCGCAGAGCCGACGCGCCTGCTTCACCGTGTCGCCCCACGGCGTGTAGCCGCGGTGCCGGCGCTTGCGCTTCTTCTTCTTGCCGCCCGCGACGAGGACCGCGCCCCGGTGCACACCCATGGACAGGTGCACCTGCTCGCCCTTCGCCTCGGCGAATTTCTCCGAGATCCTGCGCAAGTCGCTGGCACACCTGAGGCAAAGCTCGAGGTCCTTGCTCGTGGGATCCTCGAGACCCCAGAAGATCAGGAGCCGGTCGGCGTCGAGCCGGGCGATCGTGCCACGGTACTTCTTGATGACGGTCGCGAGGGACTTCAGGAAGCTGAAGTTCAGCCGCAGGAGCAGCTCTTCACCGACGCGCTCGGCGATGTCCGTCAGCCCCGTGATCTCGACCGCCAGGACCTCCACCTGGCGGCGGTCGCCCTGGGCCATGGGGGCGGTCCCGAGGCCCGGGGTGGAGCCGGTGCGGTTGGAGAAGGAGTAGCTGAGGTCGATCGGCTGCCACTCGCCCGAGACGAGGGCCCCCTCGGACTCGTCGGCCTTGCCGAGGGCGTCGTCGATCGTCAGGTCCGGCACGATGACGGGCTGCTGGTTGAGCTCGTCGATGTCCTTCGCGATCGCGTTGACCACGGAGCCCGCGCTCGCGCGCTGGTACTCCTCGGCGAACATCTCCTTCTGGAAGTGCGCGAGATCGGCGCGCGTCACCCGCATGCCGACGTCGTACAGGAAGGACAGCAGGTCCTCCTGGAGGTCCCGCGCGCGCTGGTAGCGCTGGTCGGGATCGCGGTGCAGCGCCTTGAGCGCGATCTCCTCGAGCCGGGCCGGGATCTCGGGGTTGACGGCGCGCGGCGGAGGGATCTCCGCGTTGCGCACCATGCGCATCTTCTCCTGGCGGTCCTTGCCCGCGTACAGCCGCTGGCCCGTGATCGACTCGTAGAGGATGATCCCGCAGGCGAAGATGTCCGAGCGGGCGTCCACCGAGCCGCCGGTGGCCTGCTCCGGGGACATGTAGGCGAACTTGCCGCCCGCCATCTTCCCCTTCTCCTCCTCGACCACCTCGCCGACCCGGGCGATGCCGAAGTCCACGAGCTTCACGTCTCCCTCGTAGGAGATGAGGATGTTGTGGGGGGAGACGTCCTGGTGGACCACGTTGAGGGGGCGGCCGCCCGGATCGGTCAGGTTGTGCGCGTAGTCGAGCCCGCGAGCGACCTCGGTGATGATGTAGACGCCCGTGGGGATCGGCAGGAAGCGCCGGGTCTTGCGCCCGAGCTTGATGATCCGCATGAGGTCCTGGCCATGGATGAACTCCATGGCCATGTAGTAGTCCTCGCCGACGACCCCCAGGTCGTACACCTGGACGATGTTCGCGTGGTTCAACGAGACGGCGATCTTCGCCTCGTTGATGAACATCCGCACGAACTCGGGGTTCCGCGAGAGGTGCGGGAGGATCTTCTTGATGACGAGCAGCTTCTCGAAGCCCGCGACGCCGTAGGACTTGGCCTTGTAGACCTCGGCCATGCCGCCGGTCGCGATCTTCTCGATCAGCTGGTATTTGCCGAACCGGATCGGTTCGAAGTCAGCCATCCCGGCGTGGTCCCCGACCGCCCTCCGGTCGCGGGGGGCAGAGCACCGGATTGTAGCAGCGCGCGCGCGTCGCGCTCACACGTGCGCGCGGGACGGCACCGGTGGCGGCGAGGACTCGGCCCGGATCGCGACGACGGTGCCGAGGTCCCGGGTGAACGCGTATTCGAATGCGCCGAAAGTCGGGACGGGGGGACGGAGGAAGCGAGGCGGGTCGAGGACCGCCGCTACGCGACTCGGAACCTCGAGCGCTCGTAGCGGGGCACCATGATGTTCTTGAGCTTCCGCAGCGCCTGGTTCTCGAGCTGGCGGACGCGCTCCCGGGAGATCCCGAGCTCGCGCCCCACCTGGCGCAGCGTCATCGGCTCGGCGGTGCGGTGGCGCAGGCGGATGATCTCCCGCTCGCGCTCGGACAGCTTGCTGACCGCGTCGTCCAGCAGGTTGCGGCGGACGCGGTCGTCGTCGTCCTCGATCGTGATGGCCTCGGGCGAGGGACCGCCGTCGGCGACGCGATCCCCGAAGGTGACCCCGCCCTCTTCGCCGCCCACCGGGACGTCGAGGCTGAGATCGCGGCCCTGCAGGGCGTTCATCATCAGCACCACGTCGCGGGGAGCCGCGCTGAGCTCTTCGGAGAGACGGGCGACGCGACCCTCGCGGGTCTCGCCGTCGCGCGCCTGCTCGCCGAGGGCCCGGGGGAGCTTGTAGAAGAGCCGCCGCTGGCTCTGCGTCGTGCCCACCCGCACGAGCGACCAGCTCTGGATCACGTAGGCCTGGATGTAGGCCTTGATCCACCACACGGCGTAGGAGATCAGGCGCGTGCCCCGGGAGGGATCGAACTTCCGCACGGCGTGGAGCAGGCCGAGGTTGCCCTCCTGGATCAGATCGCCGATCGGGCGGCCGTACTTGCGGTAGCCCATCGCGACCTTCACGACGAACCGGAGGTTGCGCTGCACCAGCTCGGCGGCCGCCTCCGGGTCCTCGTCGTCGGCCCAGCGTCGGGCGAGCTCGTTCTCCTGCTCGCGGGTCAGCAGGTCGTGCCGATGGATGTCGGTGAGATACGAGCGGAAGGTCGGGTCCTGGTTGGGTCGCGCCATGATCTTGTTTCCTCCGGTTCGGCCGGGCGGGCGCACGTCCCCACGAGCTCACGGGAACCCACTCCGGCAGCGTTGTCTGTTTCCGTCTTTCCGCGCTCCCGCGAGGGTCCAGGTCGGGAAGCGCAGTCGGCCCGTTGATGCGGCTGAGACGAAGACCCCGTCGCGTTTATTCAAACGAATTTCGAAAAAGTTCGAAGCACCCTGAAGAACCGTGTAAAACCCGGCACTTCCGTACGATCGCCCCCCCACCGGCGGCGAGCCCGAGACTCGAAGAAGGCCCCATGAGTCGCAGCCAGGACCCCGGATCCCCGCCCGCCCCCGAAGAGGGAGCGGAGCCCCACTCGAGCGACGAGGGCGACCTCACGAGCGTCCCCCCCGAGCCCCTCGACGTGCTCCCGGTTCGCCTCGCGTCCGCCGATCCCCTCCCCTCGAGCCTCGGCCTCGTCCCCACCCGGGAGCTCGTCGTCTATCCCGGCATGGTCACGCCGCTCGTCATCATCCGGCCCGACGGGGTGGCGGTGGTGCGAAGGGCGGCCGCCCTCGGGACCCCGCTGGCGTTCGTCGCGCAGCGGGACACCGACCTCGAGCGCCCCGAGCGCGACGAGCTGTTCGACGTGGGCACGGTCGTGCGGCTCCTCCGCGTCCTGCGGTTCGCCGACGGCTCCCTGCGCGTGCTCGTGGAGGGGCTGCGCCGCGTCCTGCTCGGCCCGATCCAGGTCACGACCCCGGCCCGCCGCGTCGCGGTCCGACCGTTCCCCACCAGCGGGGCCGACTCGGCCCGCAGCGAGGTCCTGTCCCGGCACCTGCGCGACGCGTTCCAGGCCTACGGGAGGGTCCTCGGCAAGGCGCCCCCCGAGCTCGACGCCGTGGTTCACGCGCTCACCGAGCCCGAGCGGCTCGGCGACTACGTCGCGGGCAACCTCCCCCTGAAGCCCGCCGACCAGCAGGTGCTGCTGGAAGAGGCCGACGTCGAGCGACGCCTCGAGCTGCTGATGGGCATGCTCGGCCGCCAACACGAGATGGTGGAGCTCGCGAACGCGATCACGGACAACGTCCAGACCGCCATGGACCGCAACCAGCGGGAGTACTTCCTGCGGGAGCAGCTGCGCGCCGTGAAGGAGGAGCTCGGCGAGTACGACCCCACGGTGGGCGAGCTCGCCACGCTGCGGAAGCGGGTGAAGGAGTCGGGGATGCCCGAGGCCGTGCAGACCGAGGCCGAGCGCGAGCTCGAGCGGATGGCCCGCATGCACCGGGAGGCCGCCGAGTACACCGTCGCGCGGACGTACATCGACTGGCTGCTCGACATGCCCTGGGCGGTGGAGACGGCCGACGCCGAGGACCTCGACGCGGTGCAGGCCGTGCTCGAGGAGGACCACCACGGCCTCGCGGAGCCCAAGGAGCGGGTCCTCGAGTACCTCTCGGTCCGGCGCCTCAACCCCGGCGCGAAGGGCCCGATCCTGTGCTTCATGGGGCCCCCGGGGGTCGGCAAGACCTCGCTCGGGCGGTCGATCGCGCGCGCCCTGGGCCGCAAGTTCCAGCGGCTCGCCCTCGGCGGCGTCAAGGACGAGAGCGAGATCCGCGGGCACCGGCGGACGTACATCGGGTCGATGCCCGGCCGGATCATCCAGGCGATGAAGCGCGCGGGCTCCCGCAACCCGGTGATCGTCCTCGACGAGATCGATAAGGTCGGCAACGACTTCCGAGGCGACCCCGCGTCGGCGCTGCTGGAGGCGCTCGACCCCGAGCAGAACGACTCGTTCGTCGACCACTACCTCGACGTGCCCTTCGACCTCTCCGGCGTGATGTTCATCTGCACCGCGAACGTCTCGACCACGATCCCGCCCGCGCTGAAGGACCGCATGGAGATCCTCGAGCTCCCCGGCTACATCGAGGAGGAGAAGCTCGAGATCGCGTCGAGCCACCTGTTGCCCAAGGCGCGCAAGGACCACGGCCTGCCCGACGGCGCGGGGGTGCTCGAGGAGGGCGTCGTCGCGGAGATCATCCGGCGATACACGTCGGAGGCGGGCGTCCGCGGGCTCGAGCGCGAGCTGTCCAAGATCGCCCGCAAGGTGGCGCGCAAGGTCGTGGCGAAGCAGGACGTGGGGGCGATCGGTACGGCCGCCCTGAACGACTGGCTCGGCCCCCAGAAGTTCTTCCAGGACATGGCCGAGCGAACCAACCAGCCCGGCATCGCGGTCGGCCTGGCGTGGACGGGCGTGGGCGGCGACATCCTCTTCATCGAGGCGACGCGCATGCCCGGTGAGCGCAAGTTCAAGGTGACGGGTCAGCTCGGCGACGTCATGAAGGAGTCGGCCGAGACGGCCCTGTCCTGGGTGCGCGCGAACGCCGTGGCGCTCGGGATCGACTCGACCGTCTTCAAGACCAGCGATCTGCACATCCACCTGCCCCAGGGCGGCATCCCGAAGGACGGACCGTCGGCGGGGATCACGATCATCGTGGCCCTCGTATCGCTGCTGACCGGCAAGCGGGTCAACCCGAAGCTGGCGATGACGGGCGAGATCACCCTGCGCGGCAAGGTCGAGCCGGTGGGCGGGATCAAGGAGAAGGTCCTGGCGGCCCGCCGCGCGGGCATCGAGCACGTGCTGCTGCCGCGGCTCAACGAGAAGGACCTGCTCGACATCCCCGAGGCGCTGCGGGACCAGATCCGCACCACGTCCATCGACTCGGTGGACGACGTGTGGGACCTCGTATGGGCCGAGGACCAGCCCGCATGACGCCGTCGGGGGCCGCCGCCTTCTTCGACCTGGACCGGACCCTGCTGCGCTGCAACTCGGCGCGACTGTGGTTCCGCTGGGAGCGCAGCAAGGGGCGGCTGCGGCTCCGTCACGCCGTCGAAGCCGCGATCTGGGGGAGCCTCTACAAGGTGGGGCTGATGCGCGCCCAGACCGCGCTCGGTCGGGCCGTCGCGACGATCGCGGGCGAGTCGGAGACGGAGCTGGCGGACAAGACGCGCCTCTTCTTCCAGGAGGAGATCGAGGCCCACATCGCCCCGGCGGGCCTCGAGGCGGTCGAGCGTCACCGCGCGGCGGGGGACGCGATCGTGCTGCTCACCTCGGCGTCGCCCTACCTGTGCGCCTGCCTGGAGGACCGGATCGTCGTCGACGGCGTCCTGTGTACGCGCTACGAGGTCGAGGAGGACCGGTTCACCGGCAGGCTGCAGCTGCCGATCTGCTACGGGCGCGGCAAGGTGGTGCACGCCGAAGCGTGGGCGTCGCAGCGCGGGGTGGACCTCGACCGCTCGACCTTCTATACGGACTCCGTGACGGATCTCCCGATGCTCGAACGCGTGGGTACCCCGATGGTCGTGCAGCCCGACGTGCGCCTCGGGCGCATCGCGAAGAAGCGCGGCTGGACGATCCTCGACTGGGGCGTGGAGCCGACGGATGACTGACGGCCCCACCGTCCCGGACCTCCCCGACGGGCTCTTCGAGCACCTCGTCGCGGTGCGTCGAGACATCCACGAGCACCCCGAGCTGTCCTTCGAGGAGCATCGGACCGGCGAGGTGATCGCGATCGAGCTGGAGAAGCTCGGGCTGCGGCCCGAGCGCAGGGTGGCGGGGACCGGCGTGGTCGCGGACATCGGCGACGACGGCCCCATCGTGGCCCTCCGCGCCGATCTGGACGCGCTCCCGATGACCGAGGCGACCGGCCTGCCGTTCGCGTCGAAGCACCCCGGCGTCACCCACTCCTGCGCGCACGACGGCCACACGACGATCCTGCTCGGCGCGGCCGCGCTGCTCGCCGCCGATCCCCCGGCCGGCCGCGTGCGGCTCCTGTTCCAGCCCGCCGAGGAGCGGGGCAACGGCGCCAAGCACGTGTGCGACGCGGGCCACATGGACGGCGTCGGCGCGGTCTTCGGGATCCACATGGACACCCGGTGGGCGCCCGGCGAGATCGTCGTGCAGCCCGGCCCCGTGAACGCCTCCACCACCACGATCCGGATCTTCGTGACCGGCCGCGGCAGCCACGGCGCCCGGCCGCACCTGGGCATCGACGCCCTGCTGGTGGGCGCGCGGATCGTCGACGGGCTGCAATCGATCGTGAGCCGCGAGCTCCACCCGGGCCGGCCCGCGGTCGTCACCGTCGGCACGTTCCAGGCGGGCACGGGCCACAACGTGCTCGCGGGCGAGGCGAAGCTCGCGGGCACCGTCCGCTGCTTCGACGAGGCCGTCCGCCGGACCATCCTGGACGCGATCGTCCGGGTCGCCGAAGGCACCGCGTCGGCGCACGGCGCGACCGCGCGGGTGGAGTTCGGCGAAGGCTGCGCCGCCGTGATCAACGACCCGGGCATGGCCGCGGTGGCCGCCCGCGCGGCGGCGTCCGTCGTGGGCTCGGCCGGCGTGCAGAGCCTCCCCGAGCCGAACATGGGCGGCGAGGACTTCAGCTTCTACCTGGAGCGCGCGCCGGGGTGCTACGTGCGCCTCGGGGGCGGCATCCCGGGCCGAGACCCCATCCCCGCGCACAACCCGGCGTTCGACTGGGACGAGCGGGCGATCGCGGTGGGCGCCCGCTACTTCGAGGCCGTCGCCCGGGAAGCGATCACCAGCCTCGCCGACTGACCCGAGTCGGCCTCAGGTTTCGTCCCAGATCCCCGAGCGCGGCTTGAAACCCGAGCTTTCTTCGAGTTTCGAGAGTAGCTCGATCTGATCCCCGTTCAAGCGGCGCGGCAACTGGATCAGCACGACCAGGATCTGGGTGCCCTTCCGGCCCGGCTGCTCGGGGTCCGGCAGCCCCAGGCCCCGCAGCACGATCCGCTCTCCGGCGCGGATGCCGGGCGGGATCGACACCGTGGTGGCGCCGTGCACGGTCGGCACCTCGATGCGCACGCCGCCGACCGCCTCGAACGGAGTGATGGGCACGTCCAGGACGACGTTGCAGCCGTCGACGCGGAAGTACGGGTGGTCCTCCGGCACGAGGTCGAGGACCAGGTCGCCCCGGCCCCCCGAGCCGTGGTGGCCGCGGCCCGGGACGGTCACGGTCGCGCCCGCGCCGATGCCCGGCGGGACCGCGACGCTCACGCGCTCCATCGCCCAGTTGCCGTCGGCGTCCGGCACGCGGAAGGTCACCTCCCGCGAGCCCCCGTGCAGCGCGGTCAGGAAGGGCACCGAGACGGTCATCCGCAGCGAGTCCGTAGGGGTCGGCGCCGCCGCGGCCGAGGGCGTCGGATCCGGAGACCGCTCGGTCCCGAACGCATCCCCCGCGGGGGCGGGTCGCGACGCCTGCTCGGGTCGGGGTGCGGGCTGCGGCCGCGGGGTGGTGGAGCGGCGCGAGCGCTTCTTGGCGCCGTACCGGGCCGCGTCGATCTCCGCGCGACTCGGCGCCGGGGGCGGCTCTCCCACGGCCCCGTCGCCGCCGCCGAACGCGGCCTGCACGAGGCCGTCGTAGTCGAGGCCGCCGATGCCGGTGCGGGACGCCCCGTCCTCGGCCTCGCCGCTGCGCCGGATCGACGGTCGCCACGGCGACGCCTCCTCGACACCCTCGGGGTCGGAGTTCTGTACGGTCGAGGCGGTCGATCCCCCGCCCCCACCGCCGAGCTTCACGCCGCCAACCCGGGGCCCCGCCTTCGCGCCGCCCGCCACCGTCGAGGGGTTCCACGGCGAGCCCGCGCTCACCCCCTCGCCCGCGGACATGCGCCCCTCCCGGTTCATGCGCTCGGGGTTCCAGATGTCGCTCGGCGGGGCCGTGGTGCCGGTGGCGGCTCGGCCACCCCCGTCCCCGGTCCGCTCCCAGGGGTTGTCCATGGGGGTGCCGCCGCCGCCCTTGCTGCTGCCGACGTCGGGACCGTCCCCGAACAGCTTCGAGAAGATGTCCGCGACCCCGCTGCCCGCCTCGGTGTCGAGCTCGATGTCGTCGCCGTCCTCCCCGGGTCGGGTCGGGCTCGGACCAGAGTGCCAGCTCGCGTGCCAGTCGCCCCCCGCCGCGCTCACGCCCCCGCGACCCCAGCGGTCGTAGTGCGCGCGCTTCTTCGGGTCCGAGAGGACGTCGTACGCGGTGCGCACCTCCTGGAACCGGCGCGCCGCCGAGGCGCTGCCCTTGTTCTCGGGGAGATCCGGATGACACGCGCGCGCCGCCTTGCGGTAGGCGCGCTTGACGGCTCGCTCGTCGGCGTCGGGCTCGATACCCAGGACGGCGTAGTGGTCGGGGGTCGCCATGGCGGGCGACCATGCTCCCTCGCAGCCCCCCGGATCGCAAGCGGCCCGGGCGGGCGCGCGGGCGACTCCGGGCGACGTCATCTATCCTGGGGGCATGCACGTCTCGCTCGTCGCCACGCCCATCTGGGCCATGAAGACGCCCCCGCTGACGACTGCGTACCTCACGGGCTGGCTGCTCCAGCACGGCCACGACGTCCTGCAGCTCGACTGGAACATCGAGCTGTTCCACCACGCCCCGGACGAGCTCAAGGAGTACTGGGACCGCACGCACCTGCACAAGTGGCAGGACCCCGACCGCTACCGCGACGAGATCGCTCCGCGCGTCACCTCCCCCACCATCGACTCGTACGTCGACCGCATCCTCGCGGACCGCCCCCGCGTCGTCGGGATCTCCACCTACTCGATCGAGGCCACGAAGCACCTCGCCCGGGCGATCAAGCAGCGCGCTCCGGACGTGCTTGTGGTGGTCGGGGGCCAGGTCTGCGACCCCGGCTTCTACGGCTACAACCTCGCCTGGAGCGACGCGATCGACCTGGTCGTCTACGGCGAGGGCGAGGGGCCCCTCAAGGACATCATCGACACCGTCGCGGCGGGGTCGTCGGACTTCTCCCACATCCAGGGGCTGCTCATCCCCCGGGAGGGCGGGGCGGTCGAGGACACCGGCCTGCGCACCCCGATCAAGGCCATGGAGTCGCTGTCCTGGCCGTCGTTCGAGGGGCTGCCGCTCGACTACTACACGTCGGACACGGGCGCGCCGTACGCCCCGTCGCGGGCCGTCAGCACGCTCATGTCCCGCGGCTGCGTGCGCAAGTGCGACTTCTGCCTGCAGGCCGAGATCTGGCTGAACTTCCGGTTCCGCACCGCCGAGGACATCTACGCGGAGATGGCCGACTACTCGGAGCGGTACGAGCTCACGAGCTATCACTTCAACGATCTGCTGATCAACGGCAACGTCCGGCAGCTCTCCCGCCTGTGCGACCTCCTGCTCGAGCGCCCGCTGAACCTGACCTGGGGCGGCAACGCGATCTGCAGCAAGACCCTCAAGCGGGGCCTGCTCGAGAAGATGCGGGCGGCGGGGTGCGAGTTCCTGGGGTTCGGCTTCGAGTCCTTCTCCGACCCGGTCCTCAAGGCGATGGCCAAGAAGTACGACGCCAAGGAGGCGAGCCGGCTGCTCAAGGACATGCACGAGGTGGGCATGCGGTTCTTCAGCAACCTGATCATCGGGCACCCGGCCGAGGGCCGGAAGGAGTTCGCGGACACGATCCGGTTCCTGATCGAGCACGCGGAGTACTTCACCGAGCCGCCCACCTCGTCGCTGCTGATCGTCCAGAAGAACACGCCGATCTGGCGCGCGCGGAAGTACTGGAAGATCGAGATGGAGGAGGGCGACGCCCTGGGCTGGCGCCTCGAGGACGGCTCGAACACGCTCCCCGAGCGGAAGTACCGCGCCCAGGTGATGAACTTCTTCTACGAGTCCCTGTTCGACGCCGGGATCAAGATCACGGACATGGACACGGACAAGGACCTGTCCCTCATGAACGACGACGTGATCCCCCGGACCGCCCAGGCGAACTGATCTCGCGGCGCCGCGCGCCACCCTCGGCAAAAAAACCCACGAGGTCCCTGGAAGTCTTCGCCGGATCGGCGATCAGTGAGGCATTCTCCGGATCAGCTGAATACCTGATGGCGGTGCGTCGTCCCAGAGGGACGCACCGTGCGGACGCGGACGACCATGAAACGAGCCCTCTTCTTCGCCCTGGCGGCGCTCCTCGTCGTGGCCTGCACCGACGAACCCGAGCTCGCGGACCCGGAGCCCGCCCCCGAGCCGGTCGTCGTCGAGCCCGAGCCCCCGCCCCCGCCCCCGTGGACCGAGTCGGCCGTGAAGGTGAAGAGCGGCCAGGTCATCACGAAGCTGCTCCAGGACCAGGGCCTCGACTACGCGGACGCCCTCGCGATCGTGAACGCGGGCAAGGACATCCACGACCTCGCTCGGATCCGCGCGGGCGAGACGCTCACGATCCGGTCGGATCGGGAGGACGCGTCGTTCGTGGCGCTCGTCTACCCCCTCGACCGCTTCGGGGAGCGGCGGCTCCACATCCGCCGGGGCGAGGAGGGCGAGTCGACGTGGGTCGCCGAGGAGCAGGCGCGCCCCGTGCGCGTCGGGCCGGTGCCGATGGCGGGCAGCGTCGCCGGCTCCTTCTGGGGAACGTGCGAGCGACTGGGCCTCGAGGCCGCGAACATCGTCGAGTTCGCCGCGATCTTCGAGTGGGAGGTCGACTTCAACATGCAGGTGCGGGCGGGCGACGGCATCCGCATGGTCATCGAGGACATCCGCGACGCCGAGACCAACGAACACCTCCGCTACGGGAAGATCCTGGCCGCGGAGTACACGTCGTCGGGCAAGGAGTTCGTGGGCGTGCGCTACGAAGACGCGGACGAGACGGTCGGCTGGTTCAACGAAGAGGGGCTGGCGAGCCGAAAGATGTTCCTCAAGTCGCCCCTGAAGTTCTCGCGCATCAGCTCCCGCTTCCAGAAGCGACGGTTCCACCCGGTCCTCAAGAAGTGGCGCTCGCACAACGGCGTGGACTACGCCGCGGGCAAGGGTACGCCGGTGCGGGCCATCGGGCGGGGCACGGTCAAGATCGCGGGCACCAAGGGCGGCTACGGCAAGCACGTGCGCCTGCGCCACAACGACAAGTACGGCAGCTCGTACTCGCACCTGAGCCGCATCGCCGTGCGCCGCGGGCAGGTCGTGAACCAGGGGGACGTCGTCGGGTACGTCGGCTCCACGGGGCTCGCGACGGGGCCGCACCTCCACTTCGAGTTCTACGTCGACGGCGGCTACACGAACTTCCTCGCCCAGAAGTTCCCGCGGTCCGAGCCGATCTCCAAGAAGGAGCGGCCCGCGTTCGAGGCCGTGCGCGACATGTACCTGCCGATGCTGCGGGCGATCCCGCGGGCGGGCATGCAGCTCGCCGAGCGCACCGAAGACGACGAGGACACGGACGGCGGCTCGGACCTGCACGCCGACTGACGGAGCTCGCGCCGCGACCCGGGCCGCGGGTCGTCCGCGTCGTTATGGTGCGGGCGTGAGTCGCCCGACCCCGCTCTCGCTCGCGCTGCTCGTCGCCCTCGCCGGGACGGCCGCCGCGCAGACCCTCGAGCCCGCGCCCGGACCGTGGGCCCTCGTGGCCATGCCGCGCGACGCGGCGACGGCGGCGGCCCTGCCCCTCGTGGCCCACGGGCTCGACGTGGAGGGAGGCACGCAGTCCACCCTGCACGCCGAGGCCAAGCCCTCCGCCGTCGCGGCCCTGCGCGCGCTGGGGGTGGACGTGAGCGTACTCGCCCCCGACGTGCGGGCCCTGCGGCCGACCCCGGACGGCGCCCGCGGCCCCACGTACCACACGCCCGCCGAGGTCGACGACCTCCTCGCGGCCCTGGCCTCGGACCGCCCCGACGTCGCCCGCCTCGTGGACCTGGGTCGCTCCGTCGACGGCCGACCGCTCACGGGCCTGCTCCTGACCGACCGCCCCGACGAGCGCGAGCTCGACGAACCCGCGCTCCGGTTCCTGGGAACCCACCACGGCGACGAGTGGTCTGCCATGGAGGTGGCGATCGCGACGGTCCAGGACCTGGTCGGCCGCTACCCGGAGGACCCGAACGTGGCGACGTTGCTCGATCACACCGAGGTCTGGGTCCTCCCGGTCGTCAACCCGGACGGGGTCGTGGAGTTCCGCCGGCGCAACAGCAACGGGGTCGATCTGAACCGCAACTACGACCACCCCGGGTTCCGCCCCGGCGGCGCCGGGGGCCTCGCGCCCTTCTCCGAGCCCGAGTCGGCCGCGATCCGGGCGCTGTCCATGTCCCGGGCGTTCCACCTGGGCATCACCCTGCACAGCGGGGCCGCGAACATCGGCTGGCCCTGGAACTGGACGACGGACCCGGCCCTGGACGCGCCCCTGCTGGAGCCGGTGGCCCAGGCGTACGCCGATCGCACCACGGTCCCCGACTTCTGGATCACCCAGGGGGCCGAGTGGTACGTGTCGTTCGGCGACCTCAACGACTGGTCGCTGGACACCCAGGGCACCCACGACTTCACGCTGGAGTGCACCGAAGAGAAGACCCCGGACGACGACGAGATCCCGACGTTCGTCGACGATCACCTCGACGCCGCCGTGTCCTTCCTCGTCGTGGACGGCACCCGGGGCGTGCGGGGTCGGGTCGTGGACGTGGACGGCCGAGGGATCGAAGCCGAGATCCTCGCCGATCCCCCCGGCACGACCACCTGGGCCGACCCGGAGACCGGGGCCTACGCGAAGACCCTCGGCCCCGGCGAGACCCAGCTGCTGATCTCGGCGCCGGGCTTCGTCCCCGCCGTGGCGACGGTCGAGGCGGGCCCCGGCGAGATCCTCCCGTGGCAGACGCGCGACGTGGTCCTGCAGGCGATCGACCGCATCGAGGTGGCGTGGATCTCCGGCCGCGAGGTGCCCCCCGACGGCGGGGAGGTGTGCGTCGCGGGGCGCTCGGTCGTGGAGGTGATCGGGCTCGGGGGTCGAGCGCTGCTGCACCGGCCGTTCTTCCCGCCGGTCGCGCTCGAGGTGGACGTGGGCCCCGAGTGCGTGACCGCCGACGTGGACCCGGAGACCCTGGGCCCGCCCCACCGCCGGGGGGGCGAGTGGACGCTGCTGGTGGAAGACACCGACGGGGTGGTCCGGGCGCACGTCCCCGGGGCCGTGCTCGTGGCCGAACTCGCCGACGCCGACGTGGAGGTGGAGGCCACGGACGAACCCGACGTGGTCCGCGTCCTCCTGGTCGGCGAAGACCTCCCCGTGGGCGCCCAGCTGCGCTTCGCGGGGCCGGGCACGGAGCGCGCGCTGCCGCTGCGTCGGGAGATCGAGGCCGACGGCGCGGCGACCCTGTCGGCCACCGTGGACATCGCGGACTGGGCCCTGGGGCTGTGGAGCGTCCGGGTGTTCGGCCGAGGGGCGTGGTCCAGCCTCCCCGAGCGGCTCGAGCGCACGCCCACCGGCCTGGTGGCCCTGGAGGCCCCCGGCGACGACGACGACGACTCCGCCCCCGACGACGACGACGCGGTGGACGACGACGACGCGGTGGACGACGACGACGACGACACCCCGGAGCCGACCCCCGATCCTCCCCCCGACGGAGAGGGCGGCTGCGAAGATTGCGGCGCGTCCCTCGCCCCCGCCGGGGGCTCCGCGCTCGTGCTCATCCCCCTCGCCCTCCGTCGAAGGAGACGTTCGTGCTGAAGCTGCCTGCTCCCCTCCCCCTCGCCCTGGCCGCCGCAGGCCTGCTGTGCGCCTGCGGCGGCGACTCGGGCCCGTCGTTCAAGGAGGCGGTGACGGAGGTCTACGCCCCCTGCAAGGCGGACCCGGTCAAGGTCGCCGCCGCGACGAAGGCGACCCAGCTCGTCTTCCGTCCGTGCGGCTCCAACAACTTCAGCTGGTTCGACTGGAACCCCAGCGGCACCCAGCTCTACTACCAGTCGACCATGGGACCTTGGGTCCTCAAGGACACCACCGAGCACGTCCAGATCGGCATCGGGATCCCCCGCGCGAGCGGCGCGTGGGTGACCGACGACATCCTCGCCTACCCCGACCGGGACGGGCGCAAGATCGGCATCTACAACGTCGAGAGCAACATCGTGAACCTGGTCGAGCTCGACCAGCACGAGCCCGAGCAGCTCGAGAAGGGCGTCCCCGCCGACTCGATCCTGTTCCTCGGCGCGGACGTGCCCCGGGGCACCAAGGCGATCTACGAGCTGCGGGCCGACACGGCGGAGACGGAGCGGGCCTTCCCCTGGATGAACGGACCGGTGGAGGAGTTCACCTATCGCGCGTCCCGCGACATCGTCTGTTATCGGATGCTGGAGGAGACGGTCACGATCTGCGCCGCGGGCGAGACCGGCAAGGAGCTGCATCGCTTCGAAGACCGCTCCCGGGCGACGCTGAGTCCGGACGGTCGCTACCTCGTCTCCGAGGGCGAGGGCCCCGAGATCTCCGTCTTCACCGCCGCCGAGGGCGATACGCCGGCGCCCACGAGCCTGCCCGGGGGCGCGTCGTCGAAGATGCGCCCGCCGGCGTTCTTCATCCTGGACCGGGAGACGGGCGAGGAGCTCGAGTGGGAGGGCGTGCACGGCACGGACTTCGACTGGTACGACCCGTCGCCCTACTTCGCCTCGTACATGCTGTGGGGCTTCGACCACGTCCCGATGAACCGGAACATCACGCTGGTGGACCTCCGACACTTCTTGAAGTCGAAGGGCTGGAGCCCGCCCCTCGCGGTGGACGGCAGCCCCGCGGCTAGCGGCTCGGAGCCGGTCGAAGGGACGATTCGAGCATCCGTCGGAGGTTCTTCGGACCCTTGAGGCGGCCGGGGCGGCTCGGTCCGTCGAAACACAGCAAGCCCTCGCCGGTGCGGGGGTGGGCGCACGCGAGGCACTCGCCGAATCGCAGGCCGTCGGGGTCCTGAGGAGCGCCGTCGGCGTAGCACCGCGACCCCGTCGCGTGGTCCCACAGGCCGAGGCGGATCCCGAACGACATGAGGCGCACGTCGAACCTCGATCCGAGATCCGCCCGGTAGGCGCCGAGGGACGCCAGCAGCGGCTGCAGGGGGGCCAGGTCCACCGGCTCGTCGGCGGCCACGGAGTCCGCGACCCCGGCCCCCGGGGCGAACGCGTCGGGCACGAGCAGCGTGAAGGTCCCGGCCAGCGCGGCCTCGTCCCAGGCGACCTCGACCGTGACGTGCGGGGCATCGACCACGGACCCGAGGCGCAAGGACAGGACCTCCACCGCCGCGGGATCCACCGCGAACCCTTCGTACAGGGGGGACAGCCCCATGGGCACGATCAAGACGCGCGGGCCGCTCTCGGCGGGCGTGGGGGCGGCCTCGGGGGGAGCGGGCGTGGCCTCGGGGGTCGCCCCGGGGAGGTCCGGATCGGGCGACGGCCCGTTCGCTTCGTTCGGAGACTCGTCGGCGGCGCCCCCGCACGCGGCGAGGAGGAGCGCGAGCCCGACGACCGCGGCGGGTCTCAGACCAGCCCGCGCTTGCGTCGAACCTCGGTCATGACGCGCTTGTACTCGATGTCCCACTGGGGCGAGCCGGGGCGGATGTTCTTGAGCCGGCCGCGGACCTCCTTGTCGAGGTCCGCCTCTTCGATGAGGTGCTTGCGGAAGAGGCGCATCACCGTGCGCTTCATGTCCCGGTCGTTGCCGAAGACCTCGTCGATGAACCGCGAGATCATGAAGTTCTCGATGATCTGGCCCGCGATCCAGCGGATCCCGTCGTCACCGGTGGGGTGCTTCGACTCGTCGGCGATCGACCCCTTCACCCGACCGAACTGGTCGTAGGTGATCTGGCCCCGCTCCATCACCTCGCGGGTGCGCTGCACGACGCGGCTCTCTTGCCGGAGGTACTCCTCCATGATGGCCGCGACGTCCTTCTGCGCGTCTTCCTTGTCCTCGCCGGAGACGACGATGTCGCCTTCGAGCGCGAGCGTGTTGATGATGTCCTCGGCGAGGCGAGGAACCTGAGAGCGGTACAGGCGCATGCCCATGGGAACGTTTCCTTAGAACTTGAACTCGATCCCCCAGCCGAATCGGAACTGGGAGAGGGTGAACGGCTGGTGCTTCGCTTCGAAGCCATCGGTCGCCTTGGTGAGGAAGGCCTCTTCGACCTGCAGGTTGAGGTACGCGACCTCGAAGACCATCCGGAAGACCTCGTCCGGGTTGATGTGGAAGCCGCCGTAGACCTCGCCCCCCACTTCCGGACCCTGGCTGGACCAGGGGTCGATGTTGTCGGGGTCACCGAGATCGTTCTGCTCCGGGTCGAGGATCGCGGCCTCGTCGATCGAGAGGTCGGGCCACACGTACACCCACGCGACCACGACGCTGCCCCCGACGAACGGCTGGAAGA
Source organism: uncultured Rickettsiales bacterium (assembly GCA_964512225.1). Classification (GTDB taxonomy): domain Bacteria; phylum Myxococcota_A; class UBA796; order UBA9615; family UBA9615; genus CAZEKB01. Next base: position 24,429 of record CAZEKB010000017.1, read on the forward strand.
TGCGGAAGAACTCGATGTTGGGGATCGTGACCTCGTAGCCGCCGCCGACGGTCAGAGCGAACATCGCCACGTGCGCGGGGCGCCGCTGCGGGTCCACGAAGCTCGTCCCCGGCACCGCGTCCTGCGACCGCCCCGGGTTGGGGTTGTCGGGGTCGCCTTCGAGGATCGGCTGCTTCCAGGTCAGGTCCACGCCCGCCAGGTGCCCTTCGGGGCAGTCGATGGAGAACCGGTCGCTGGTGCCGCCGCGGTTGATGCACTCGCCGTCGCCCTTGCCCTGGTTCCAGGACGCGGTGAACGAGATCTTCATCCCCAGGCCCATGAAGAAGTCGGTGCTCAGGGGGACGGTGAAGCCGGCGCCGAGCCCCAGGGCGGACGCGTCGTCCACCGCGGGGAGGTAGCCGTAGCCCCGGAAGCCGAGGCGGAACCACCGGTGCTCCTCCTCCCAGACCTCGAACGCGTTCTTGCCCTTCCAGGGTGTCGGATCCTCCTCGCCCGTGGCCTCGGCGGCCTCGGCGGCGTCCGGCCAGTCGACGTCCGTCGCCGCCAAGGCCGCGTCGATCGCGGCCCTGTCGAGGGGCGCGGCGACAGCGGAGCTCGGGATCCCTCCGACGAGGAGGGAAGCGACGAGGAGCGTGATCGACGGACGGAAAGCCATGGGGACTCCGAAACTGGGTTCACCTGCGAGAACCGGAGTCTACCTATCAGAACCCGGGCACAGCGTCGAGGGCGTCAGTCCTGCGTGCCGGTGCCCTGGATGCGGTGCTCCACCTCGCAGTCGACGGTGCCGTCCGCCCCGTTCGCCTCCCCCGGGACGCCGTCGACCTCGAACACGACCGTCCCGTCGAGGTCGAGCGTATTGCCGAACGGGGTGCTCGTGGCGGAGATCCGCAGCGAGCGATCCATGAGCTCGTCGTCGCACGGGCCGCCGAGGTTCCAGGTTCCGCCGGTGCCGACCGTGCCGAGGAGCTCGCAGCCCACGTCGGGACCGACCACGCCGGTGAGCGACGAGCCGTCCTGTCCCATGGTGATGCTCATCGACCGGGCGGCGTTGTTCTCGAGGGTCCAGGCCATGAGGTCGTCGTAGTCGAAGTCGAAGCAGCCGTTGTCGAGGAGCGTGAGGGCGATCGTGTATTCGCCGGCCACGTCCGGGATCTCGGGCGGCGGCTCCTCTTCGGAGGGGCAGCCGCCGAGCGCGGCGAGGGCGAAGAGGGCGAGGACGAAGCGGTTCATTCCGGGTCTCCGAGGGCGTCGAATGCGCGCTCCAGGCGCTCGACCGTGAGGGGCGTGGGCCTGCGCGCCGCGGGGGGCATGCGCTCGTAGGAGAGGCTCTGGGGCGTGTACTTGGTGGCCGCCTTGGCGCGCAGGAAGGCGAGGATCGCCTCGTCCGGGCCCCAGGCCGAGTCGTCGCCGGGGCGGTCGAATCGGTAGAGGTCGAACAGGACGTCTCGATATCGGCGACCGATGCCGATCCAGGCGTCCAGGTCGTCGTGCCCGCCGACCCAGAACAGGATGTAGTCCTTGAAGAGGACCTGGAAGTCCGGTCGCTGGGCGCCGCCGCTGCGGCTCCGCCCCGGTCCCGACGGGCGCGACCGGCGACGCTCGAGCGCCGCGATGCGGGCCGAGAGGTCGCCCTCGACGGCCCCCAGCAGCGACGGCGAGGGGGCCCTCCGGCGCTTCTTCGCCGTGCGCGTCGGGGGCACCGGCACGGGGGAGGCGGGCGGGGCGGCCATCATGTCGTCGAAGAGGTCGAGGAAGTCGAGCCCGTCCTCGGCGCCGAAGACCGACTCCGACTCCGACTCCGACGACACGTCCTCGGCCGCGTCCGGGAGCTCGACCTCCAGGGCGTCGTCGAGCACGGGGGGCTCGACCGGTACCTCGGGGGGAGGAGCCGACAAGGGCGGCGGCGCCAGGGGCGGAGCGGGCGCGGCGCGAGGGGCGGCCGCGGCGGGGGGAGGAGGAGCCGGAGCGGCGGGAGGGGGCGGCGTCGGCGCGAGCAGGGCCTCGTCGGGGACCGGGGGATCGTCCAGGAACGAGGGCATCGACGGCAACGGCGACTCGTCGAACGACGAGATCCGGTCCAGCCGGGGGGCGATCAGAGGCAGGCCCGCGTCGGCGAAGTCGACGGCCCCGGGCAACGGGACGTCCGTCGAGTCGACGGGCCCGCCCGGGGGCGTGGACAGCTCGGGCGGGATCGTGTGCTCGTCGACCGCGAACCCTTCTTCGGGGCTCCACCCCGCGCCCGCCGCGCCGAGGATCGCCGATCCCCCCAGGAACCGCCCCTCCGCGGACCGGGGACCCGACACCGGCTCCGGGCCGGGGGGCGCGGCCTCGGGCGGGTCGGCCGCCGCGACCGGGGCGGGGACGGGCTCCGGCGGGGGGGGCGGCGGGGCCTTCTTCTTGATCTTGGGCGGCCGCTTCTTCTTCTCGGGAAGGGGCCTGCGCTCGAGCCGGTCCAGGAACGTCACGAAGAGCTCCGGCTCGAGCCCGATGTACTCGTACAGGGGCCCGTCGGTGAGGCCCGGCATGCCCGGCAGTCGACGGACGAGCACGACGCGCTTGGTCACCTCGTCCTCGAACACCGCGGCGAGCCGGTACTCCCCCGCGGCGACCTTGCGCCCCGCGATCTCGACGTCCCGCGCGTCCGGCGTCCACAGGACCGATCCCGCCGCGATGAGCGCGTCGAGGATCCCCGAGAACGTGAGGTGACCGCTGCAGATCCCCTCGTTGTGCAGGTCCCCGTGCTCGACGACGACGCTGTGCAGCCCCAGGGGGTCGTCGGCGCTCTTCCCCGGGCGCACGCCGGGGATGTCGAGCAGGAGGCCGAGCGCGTCGCCCACGGGGGCCCCCGCGGCCTGGGTGGCGCCCCCCGTCGGGACCCGGGGATCGGGCACCGCGACGGCCGCGTAGTCGCCCGTGGCGATGCCGATGCGCAGCGCGCGGGAGAAGGGGTTGGGGCGCACCCCCCGGAACGGGCCCGGGGCCTGCTCCCGCCGCCGGAGGACGTCCTCTCGCAGGGTGATGGCGTAGCGGAGCGCGTCGAGGGGGCGGTCGAAGAGATCGAGGGTGCGACCCTCGGAGAAGGACTGCGCCGTGCCCTTCCAGGCCGCGAGGTTGCTGCGGACCGAGTACACCGCCTGCAGGCACAGGGCGGCGAAGTCGCCGTCGGACGCCGCCACGGGGGTCCGGTCGTCGAACTCCTCGCCCTCCAGGAGCATCGCGTCGACGGTGCGGCTGAAGTCGACGATCTCCACGGCCACGCACGTGCCGCGGCGCCGTCGGGGGATCAGCTCCCCGGCCCCGGCGAAGTCGATCGCGACGGCCTCCGGGACCATCGCGCGCCCCTGGAGCGACAGCAGCCCCGCCATCGTATCCACGGGCTCCACGAACCCGCGCAGCGCGTTGAAGAAGTCCCACCGCAGGACCGCCGAGCACACGCCGAGGTAGGCGTCGAGGTCCTGCAGGACCGCCTCCGACGTGGAGAAGCGCTTCCACACCTTCGCCGGGACCGTCTTGGGTCGCTTGGCCGGGAGGAACGCGTCGAGGTGGTGAGCGAGGTAGCGGATCGGCGCGCTCTGGAGGCACAGGAGCCACGCGATCTTCTCGCCGTGCGACGTCTCCAGGACGGAGCCGTCCGCGTCCGTCGGCTCCAGGCCGCCCGCCTTGGTCAGCACCGCCCCGCTCGCGAAGCGCTCGAAGAACCACGAGTCGCCGGGCCGCGGCTGCCCCGCGGCGTCCCGGGCGTCGGCGTCGGCGATGAGGGCCCCGAAGAAGGCGCGCAAGCCCTGCCACGTGGCGTGGTCCATGCCCTCGGGCGTGGGGAACAGGGGGCGCACGTCGAAGGCCTCGTGCAGCCCGTCGACCGGGGCGGTGAATACGAGCGGGTTCGCGCGCAGCGCGCGGCCCAGCAGATCGGGCTTGCTGCTCCCCACCAGGGAGTCCACGGCCTGCACGGCCGCGTCCGTCCGGTCGAGGATCCCCTGCACGACCGCCCGACGGATCCGGGCGTGGCGGGCGAGGTCGCGCTTCTCGACGCGCGCCAGCTCCTCGAGCTCGTCCGACGGCTCGTCCCACGGGTGAAAGAAGGTGGAGGTCAGCCCCGCGATGTGGAGGCGAAGGACACCCCCGAGATCGTGGGACGCGCCGGTCGCGCGAGCCCGCGCCGAGAGGTCGCCCACGACGCGCACGTAGGGGTCCGAGGCGGGCTCCTGCAGCTCCACGTCGCCCCCGTCCAGGACGGTGCGGAGCAGGGACGCGGCGAGGCGCTCCAAGGCCCGGGCGAGGGGCGCGGACGGGAGCACCGGATACCCGTAGACCGCGTCCTCGTCGTCGGCGAACTGCAGGCGGCGGAGCGGCGGGACCGCGTACTCGACGCCCGGGAGGAGCGCGAGGAGGTCCCCCCGGCCGGGGATGAAGCGGCACTCGCGGAGCACCAGCTCGAGGCTCTCGTCGGGGCCGATCACCGCGCGTCGCTTCCGTCGGGCTCGGCGGCCGGCGCCTCGGGGGTCTCGTCGCCGGACTCGGCGCCACCCTCGGCAGCGGGCGCGTCCTCCGCCGGGGCCTCGGCGGGCCCGGCGGGGGCGTCCTTCGTGAGGATCAGCTCGAGCATCCGCAGCTCGCCGGCGGACACGTCGAGGGGGAGCCCCAGGAGCGGGAGCCGGATCGGGCGAGGCCGCGTGAATACGATCGGATAGGGGAGCACGCGGGCGCCCCCGGTATCGACCTCGTAGACCAGGGGGTACGAGACCTCCAGCGGGTCCCCGTCGTGGCCCCCGAACTCGATGCCCGCGACCACCCTCTGGATGCACGGCTCGAGCGACTCGGGCGCCTTGCCGCGATCCACCAGGATCGAGCCCGCCTTCCCCTCCCCGTCGATGGTGAACTCGACCGCGGCGGCGCCCTCGGGCTTCGACCGCAGCGACTCCCGGAAGCAGCCGAAGAAGCCCTCCGTGGCCTCGTGGAGGCGGTCGCGGACCTCGTCCGACGTCAGGTAGCGATCCGTCGGCGACCCGGGCCAATCGAGCCGATCGTGGGGATCGCCCCCCATGCCCTGGGCGAGCGCCGACGTCGGGAGGCCCGCGGCCCCGAACGCCGCGACCACCAACCCGACGGCGAACCGCCTCATCGCTCCTCCGCCCGGAGGGTGCCCTCGACGTGCTCGGTCTGCTTGACGCGTCCGCGGAGGGTCCCGTTGGCCCGCGTGGACTCCACGGTCCGCTCCCAGTCGAAGACGAACGCGTGCCTCAGCAACGCGCGGCTGCCCCGCGCGAGGAGCATCGATCCCGAGACGGTCCCCGTGCCCGTCAGCTTCATCGGCCGGCCGGGGTGCTTGTCCAGGCCCGTCTCGGTGATCTCCCCCCGGTACTCGATCGCGACGCAGCCCCGGCAGTCCGCGGGGGCCTCGCCCGCCTCGAAGGCGACGATCCAGTTCTGATCGCGGGTCACGAAGGCGTCGACGGGCACCCGCACGCGGTAGGTGGACGGCACCACCCGACCCTTGCGCGGGACGTCCCGGGGGAGCCGCATGACGGTCTGGAGCAGGAGCTCGCTCACGAGGTCCCCGCCGCGCCCCGCGCCCGCCAGCCGGTCCCAGCCCGACGCGTCCAGCAGCTCGCCGCTGGGCAGGACCCGGAACGAGACGGACTTGCCCTCGAGGACGTCGGTGGACAGCCCCACCGACTCGCCGCCGCGGGCCACGGTGCCCCGCAGGTCGACCAGCCGGGTGACCAGGCCGCTGGAGAAGTCCCGGAACACCCGCGCGAGGAGGCGCTCGATCCGACCCTCCAGGCGGGTCTCGACCGTGCCGATGCGCGCGGTGAGCGAGGCGACGTCGAACCCCTCGGCCTCCGCCGGGAGGTGCTGCATCTCGGTCTCGATCGTGCGCGTGAGCTCGAACGCGAAGCCCTCGATCCGGTCCTGGGGGAAGCCGTACTTCAGGCTCCTGCGCGCCGCGTCCGCGGGGCCCGCCGTAGTCGTCGCGAAGGCGAGCACGGAGAGGGTCGCGAGGAGGCCCGCGAGGGTGCGACGACGGGGGGGACGGGTCACGGCGTCGGACGATACCGGGCCGCCGGTCCTCGTGCGTGAAGTACCCTTGCGGGGTCCGCCGTTCCGGAGCGTCGATGCCCCGAAAACAGCGCCGTGCCGGGCACTTCCGGCGCGTTCCTCGAGCCGAGGTTGTCCACACGTGGGGAAAACGCCGACACGTCGCACCCGAATTCGCCGACCGAGGCGCACAAAAACGCCCCGAACGGCCGATGCAGGCCGATTTCGCGAGGTGCACGGAATCCGTGCAAAGCGAGAAAAGCCGAGGAGAATCAGCGTCCAAGCGGTCTTTACCAGGGCCCGTCCACAGAGTTCTCCACAGCCCCGCCGGTGCTCAGAGGAGGGCAATCCGGAGAACCCCGCGGAATCGCAGGAGGAAACGGTGCGATCCCCAGCGGGGTCCACAGGCTTTTCAACATCCGATGGGGATTCCCTGCGCGCCGGCGTGGCGATTCTGGCGGCGGGGCGAGGCCGACGAATGGGGAGGAGCAAGCCGCTGCTCCCGTGGGGGGGAGACCTGCTCCTCGGGGCGTGGATCCGCCGGTTCCGCGACGCGGGGTTCGGGCCCGTGGCGGTCGTCTGCGGCGACGACCTCGACGCGGTGCGGGCCGCGGTCGGGGCCGACGACGACGCGCTCTGGATCACCAACCCCGACGTGGACGGGACCGGCCCCCGGGAGAGCCTGCTCCTGGCGCTGGACGCGCTGCCCGCGGACCTGCCCGCGTGGTTCACGCCCGTGGACGTGCCCGTCGTCGCGCCGGAGGTCCTCGCGGCCGTGGCGAGCGCGTACCGGGCCCGCGTCGCCGAGGGCGGCAGCCCGCTGGTGGCGCTGCCCACGTACGGAGGCCGCGACGGTCACCCGGTCCTCGCGGGCCCCGACTTCATCCGGAGGCTCTACGAGGGCGAGCCCGGCGACCGGATCGACGCGGTGTTCGCCTGGGCGACGCGGCGCCTGGTGCGGGTCCCGGTCCAGGACGAGGCCGTGCTCGGGAACATGAACCGACCGGAGGACTACGTCCGCTTCGCCACCGCCGCGAAGGCCTGAGCGCGGTCCGGGTCCACCGGCGCGGTCGTGACCCCGTCGACCTTCAGCGCGGTGCCCACGATCGCGCCGTGGGCGGTCTCCAGCAGATCCGCGACGGTCTCGACCGTCGCCCCCGACCCCACGTAGACCGGCACGGTGCCGGCGGCCACCGCGACCTCCGCGAGCAGGGCCCTCGAGACCGGCCGACCGGTGCCGGAGCCGGTGACGATGACGGCGTCGGCCAGCCCCCGGTGGACCAGGTCGCCGACCTCCTCCACGGCGGGCCGCGGGGGGCCCAGCGAGGTCGAGTGCTTCACGGCGACGTCCGCCCACACCGCGACGTCCGCGCCCCAGGCGGACCGGAGGCGGAGGGTCTCCCACGCGCGCCCCTGGATCAGCCCCTGGTCCGTGACCCGCGCGCCGGTGTGTACGTTGACGCGGATGGCCGAGGCGCCCGCCGCCGTCGCCACGGCCAGGGCCGCCCGCGCGTCGTTCCGGAGGACGTTGACGCCGAGGGCGACGCGCGCGGGGAGGAGACGGCGGAGGTCGCTCGCGACCCGCGTCATGGCCGCCACCGTCACGTCGGGGACCGCCCCGGGGTGGAAGGGGACGTCCCCGTAGTTCTCCACGAAGACGCCGTCGAAGCCCGCGGCCGCGAGCACCTCCGCGTCCACCAGCGCGCGGCGGAGCGTCTCTTCGAGGGGGCGGGCGTTCGGGGCTCCGGGCAGCGGCCCGAGGTGCACCATCCCGACCAGCCTGGGTGACGGACGCGGCACGCCTGCTGTATAGCAGCAGCGTGTTCCATGGATCCCTCGGCGCGGTGGTCGCGGCGGACGCCGTCGCGGCGGCCCCGGTCGACGTCGCGACGGCCCCCGTCGACGTCGCGATCGAGCTCCGGCGTCGGGTGGCTCGGGACGCCCTGCTGGACCCGTTCGGGTGGGTCGGGCTCGCGGTCGTCGCCCTGGTGTTGCACGGCATGGTCGCCGACGCCGCCGTCGATCCCGGACGGACGGCCGCCGTCGCCGTCGCCGTGCTGGGGGTGCTCGCCACCGTGTCCCACCGCACAGCCGACTTCCTGCTCTTCGGGATGCAGGAGAACGACTTCCTCCGCACCCAGCCGCTGGGGCCCCGCGGGCTGCTCCGGGTGCGCGCCGCCGAACTGGGCTGGTGGTCGATGCCGACGCGGCTGCTGGCCGCCGCCTGCGGGTTCGGGCTCGCCGGAGCGGTCGGCGCCGGGGCCTTGTTCGTCGCCGGCACGGCCCTCGATCGGGCCGCGCTGAGGGCGGCGATCGCCCTGCGGGATCGGTTCGGAGCGGGCGCCCCGCGGATCGGCGGCGCGGGCGCGGCGGCGGCGGTCGTCGCCCTGCTCGCGGTCCCGACGGGACTCGCCCTGCCGCCCGGGGCGTCCGCGACGACGCTCGTCCTGGGCGTGGCCGCGGCGGTGGGGGGGCTCGGCCTCCTGGGCGGCCGGGGCGTCGACGCGACCTTCGACGCTCGGTACGCCCGCGCCGCCTCGGCGGCGTCCTCCGTGGGCCGCCTCGCCCTCCGTCGGGTGTGGCCGGTCCTCGATCGTCTCGTCCCCCTGCCCGCCCCGATCCGCGCCCGCTGGCTCCGCGACGTGGCCCTGCTGCTCCGGGGATGGGACGGCCGGGGCCTGTTCCTGCTCGCGCTGTCCCCCCTGGCGGGCGTGGTCCTCGCGGGCGAGCTCCAGGGGCACCTTCGCCCCGAAGCGCTGCTGTGGCGCGTCCTCCAGGCCGCCGCCCTGGGCGGGGCCGCGGTGGCGTACGCGGTGGGCCCCGGGGTCCACGTCCTGCGGAACCGGGCCATGGTGTGGGAGCGGACCGCCCCGCGACCCGGCCGGCGCGCGACGATCTCGGCGCACGCCTACGCGGCCACGTTCGCGCTCCTGCACGCCGGGACCATCCTCGCGACCGCCGCCCTGGCCGACGGTGGACGCCACGGCGGGGCGGTCCTCGGGGTCGCCCCCGCGGTGCTCGCGCTCGAGCTGGCGATGGCCCACTACACCGTCGCGTACGCCCTCACGCGCACCGCGGGGCGGCGCGTCGCGGGCGAGACGACCCTGGCGTTCGCGCTGCCGGTCGTGGCCGTGGCCGTGGCCGGGGTGTCCCTGGTCCACCCCTTCTTGGGTCTGGTCTACTTCGCGGGCACCGCGGGCATGTACGCCCGCGGCGTCGACCGCTACGAGGCGGTGGAGGTGACCTGGTGATCGTCGTCGAGGGCGTGGAGAAGTCGTACGGCGACACGCGCGCGCTCGCGGGCGTCTCGTTCACCGTCCGCCCCGGCGAGGTGTTCGGGCTGCTGGGAGCGAACGGCGCGGGCAAGACGACGCTGAACCGCTGCATCGCGACGTTGATCCGGCCGGACGCGGGCCGCATCGAGGTGGCCGGCGCCGACACGGACACCGACCCCGACGGCGTCCGCGCCGCCCTGGGTTACCTCGCCGAGTTCCCACAGCTCTACCCGTCGCTCTCGGCCGACGAGTTCCTCCGGTTCGCGGGCGGCCTCCGGGGGCTCGGGGGCCCCGATCTGGCCGCGCGGATCGACCGCTGGCTCGAGCTGTTCGAGCTGACGAACGCGCGAGGCCGCCCCCTCAAGGGCTTCAGCCAGGGGATGCTGCGCAAGACCGCCCTCGCCGCGGCCCTGCTCGCCGAGCCGAAGGTGGTGCTCCTCGACGAGCCCACGAACGGCCTGGATCCGCCGTCGGTGTACCTGTTTCGACGGGTGATCGAGGGCCTGCGGGAGCGCGGCGACACCGTCCTGCTCTCGTCCCACGTGCTGCCGTTCGTGGCCAAGGTGTGCGACCGCATCGGCATCCTCGCGGGCGGTCGGCTCGAGGCCGTCGGCACCCTGGACGAGCTCCGCGCGACCGCCGAGCTCCCGGACGCGGACCTGGAGCGCCTGTTCCTGCACTTCTCGGGCCTCGACGAAGAGCTGCTCGGCCGCCTCGCCGACGCCGGTCTGCCCGGGGACGAGCCCGCCGGCTAGGGGCGCCCCGGAAGATCCTTCAGCACCCCGCCGGTGCCGCCGGGGAGGCTAGAGGGCCAGGGCCGCGATCAGGGTCGCCCCCAGCGCCGCCACGGCCGGGAGCCGAGCGCGGGGGCCCACGGTCGCGAAGATCACGCCCCAGGCGACCGCGACGGCCGCGGCGAGCCCGCCCCGAGCGGCCCCCGTGGCGAGGACGCCCGCGGACAGCGCGAGCGGACCCGCGACGGCGAGGAGCGGCGCGACGATCGCCTGCGCGTGAGCCCGGAGATTCCGACGCCCGGCGGGCGACTTCTCGGCCCCCGCGACGATGCCGACGACGCCCGCCACGGACCCCGCGAGCATCCCCCAGGACACGGCCCCGACCCCGGCCACGATCCGCTCGACCACGGTCCCGCTCGTCACCGCCCACATCAGCGAGTCGCCCAGGACCACGTCCAGCCCGGCCAGCGCGGTGGACGCCGCCACCGCCCCCCACAGCGCGTGCTCCGCGGCCCGCGCGCTCAGGGGGACGATCTCGGGCGCCGCGGCGACGACGTCCACGTCCGACGCCCAATACGGATAGAAGTTGAACCACTGGTGCGGCTGCTCCCGGATCTGGCGCTCCAGCAGGGCCGCGTACTCCGCGGTGATCGCGTCCGGGTCTCGGCTGCTCAGGTCCAGCGGGTCGGCCACCACGCGGTACCGGGCCACGCCCACCCGGAACACGGAGACGACGATCGCCCGCGCCTTGGCCGTGATCGCGATGCGGACGGGCCCCCGAGGGAACGCCACCGGCTCGCCGAAGAAGGGCGCGTGGACCGCCTCGTGGGCCGTGCCCGGGAGCACCCGGTCCGCCTTGAAGCACAGGATCTCGCCCGCCCGCAGGGCCTTGAGCATCCTGAGGCCGCTCTTGACGGTGCCGTCCGCCACGATCGTCGACGAGCTGCCGCCGATCCCCGTCGCGGGATCGCCCACGCCGGAGAGCAGCGCGTCGGCCCCGGGATCCGCCACCGCGACCGGCCTCACGGCGCGGCCCAGCTCCTCGAGCGCCACGGAGCCGAACTCCAGCGCCCCGCAGTGTCCGCCCAGGAATACCAGGGGTCCGTCCTCGGCCACCGCCGCCTCGATCAGGGCGATCCCGGGGCCCTTCCGCTCCAGCACCGGCCGCAGGCGACCCGCCATCAGGGCGTGACGCTCGACCAGCACCGACGAGTACGCGAGGTAGGCGCGCACCGCGTGGGTGAGCGTGGACCGCACCCCCATGCGTCGGAGCGCCCGCTGCACCGCGATGCGCGGCCGGTTGTAGTGGATGAACCACATGAAGACGAGCGGCCAGACGAGGACCTCGGCGATCCGCAGCGGCAGCCGAGAGAGCAGGAAGTCGAGGACGCGAAGCCCGCCCGCCGTTCCGGAGTGGGTCGCCCTCCACGCGGCGTCGGACGCGCGCGGGTCGTTGATCGTGGGGGTGGGCGAGGTGGCTGTCATGTTCGGGACCGGGCGCTTGACGCCCCGGATCGGCTCCCCTAAAAACCCGGCTCGGCACGGCCGGAGGCCCCCGAAAAGGCGCGGCAGGGTAGCTCAGCTGGTTAGAGCGCGCGACTCATAATCGCGAGGTCGAGGGTTCGAGTCCCTCCCCTGCTACCACGTCTCCCGCAACCGAGCCCGCCCTGTTTCAGAGCATCTTCGCCAGCTCCTTCTCCACGACCGTCAGGTTGTCGCGGACGCGGCCTGCGTACGTGCTGTCCGGGAACTCCTCCAGCAGGCCGCGCAGCACGACCGCGACCTCCTCGAGGGCCTCCTTCTTCAGGGAGGCGTCGGGCTTCTTGCGGGCCGCGACGAAGAGCTTGGCGGCGCGCTCGCGCTCGGCCTTCACCAGCGTATCGACGGCCGTCCGCGCCTCGTCCCGAGCCTGGGTCTGCAGGGCGCTGCCCTCGAGCCTGCGGTAGGCGACCACGGCGTCGCGGTAGCGCTCCGCCGCGACGTGCGTGCGGGCGGCGTCGAGGATGTCCTGGAGGCGCTGCTGTTCGACGGCCACCGCGGCGGACCCCGCCTCCTTGGAGCGGGTCCTGTACCAGGCGCGCAGGCGTCGGACCTCGGCGGTGTCCCAGGTGCCCTCGGGCAACGACTCCACCCCGTCCAGCAGCTCTCCGACGACGTCCCAGGGACCGGGCCCCGCGAGCAGCGCGTCGGACCGATCGAGCCGCTCGATCGCCAGCTCCGAGGCCTCGTCGAGGATGCTCGCCTGCAGCTTCTCCGCCCGGGCCACCACGGCGTCGTCCTCGCCGTCGGCGATCAGGGCCTGCAGCGCGGTCGCGGCCCCGCCCGGATCACCCGCCTCGCGCAGCGCCTCGGCTTCGGCGAGCGCCGCCGCGTCCGGCCCCAGAGCCGCCGCCCGGGCGACCGACTCGCGGCCCGCGGCGAGGCCCACGATCTCCGCCCCCGCCTCGGCCGCCGCCCCGGCTTCGCGGAAGAGCCGCTCGGCGAGCCCCGGCTCGTCCGCCTCCAGCGCCCACTCGCCCAGGATCAGCGCCAGTCGCGGCGCGTCGATGCCCAGGTCGTTCAGGCGGTCGAGCTCCTCCAGCCCGAGCTGCACGGCCGCCGCCGCGTCGCCGTCCTCGCGGAGCCGGATCGCGTCCTCGAGGTTCGCGGGGGGCGGCTCGGTCTCCACGGGGGGCGCGTCGCCGGACCCCTCGGCCGCCCGCGCGAGGGCCCGCAGCCGCCGGTTCTCGGCCTCGAGCTCCCGGATGCGTCGGGTGTCCTCGGGGCGCGGCTCGTTCGCGGCGGTGGAGCCGCTGGTCTCGGTGGACGTGCGCTCGAACGGACAGCCTGCGAGGGCCAAGGCGACCACCAGCGTCGGGATCACCGCTGCACGTGTCATCGAACCGTCTCCACGGGGGCGAGGGGCGCGAACGCCCGGGGCTCTCGGCGACGGTACAGGATCGTGGTCCCGGCGGACCCGTCCGCCCGCTCGGCGTCGGCGGCCCCGTCCGAACCGGGGGGCGGGAGCTCGACGGGCAGGCCGGTGCGCAGATCGACGCGGGTGGGCCCGAGCGCCGGGGGCCAGGCCACGGGGGCCACGTCCGCCCCGGAGAAAGCCAGGTCGGCGAGGTCGAGGCGGTCCCCGAGCAGGCTCGCTCGAGCCGCGCCCCGGGCGGCCTCGATCCACACGGGGAGGCTCCCCGAGGCGCCCGCGATGCGGATCGACCCGCGGCGCATCTCCCGGTTGTCGTCGTAGCCGACGTAGGTGGCCACGACGAGTCCGTCCGAGGCGGCGAGCCGGTCCTTCCCCGCGGCGATGCCGGGCACGAACCCCACGAAGGCGGAGTTTCGGTACGAGTTCGTCGTCCCCGTCTTGCCGAAGAGCGGGACCGCGATGCCGAGGTCCGCCAGCTCCTTCGTGCGCTCGTCCGTCGAAGCCGTGGGCTTCACGCGCCCCCGCGCCCGCCCGCCCGTGCCGTGATTCACGACCGCGCCCAGCATCGCCGTCACCTCCGCCGACAGCGCCTCGTCGTGGACGGGCTGCGCGTCTCGGTCCAGGCGGAAGATCAGGATCCCGTCGGCCGTCCGCACCTCGGCGACCATCCCCACCGCGGGGAGCGCGCCCGGGTCGTCGAGGGGCTCGGACAGCGCGTCCTCGGCGGGGCCGGGGGCCTCGGGCACGGGCACCAGCGCGTCGGAGAAGAAGCGGTAGGTCTCCCCCCGGAGGATCAGCTGGTACATCAGCGCGGCCTCGAGGAGCGTGACGTCCGACGAGCCCAGGGGCAGCGACAGGACGGGGGTGATCTCGGACCGGACGCCCGCGGTGCGGGCCAGGCGCTCGACGTACCGCAGGCTCACGAGCACGCGGTAGTCGCGGCAGTAGGCCAGGAGGGCGGGGCTGTAGAGCTCGGGCTTGGCGCCGAGCCGCCGTCGAGCCGCCGTCACGGCGTCGCGGACCCGCTCGACCACCCGGGGCGTGAGCATCCCCTCGAGGACCACGCGATCGGGGTCCAGGATCTCGATCCACCGGAAGGCGGCGCCCGCGCCGGACGGGGCGGACGGGGCCTCCTCCGCGGTCCCGTCCTCCTCGGGGGTCGCCTCGGGCTCGGGGGCGGCCGCGGCCTCGGCCTCGGCCTGCTCCTCCGCGACGACGTCGAAGGGATCCGGCTCCTCGCCGCCCGCCTCGGGTTCGACCTCGGGCTCCGCGATCGACAGGGGGGACTCGCCCGCCAGGACCCGGTCCAGCAGCTCGGGCGTGAGCGGCTCCCACCCGTCCGGCGCGACCTCGGCCCACCCCAGCCGCGCGGCCCCCCGCGACGGCACGAGGTACAGCCCCGCCAGGGCCTCGGGCGACGGCAGGCCCCCGCCGCGCACGGTCTCGAGCAGGCCGCGACGGGCGTCGGCGAAAGTCGCCGCCAGCCGCTCCTGGCGGAGGAAGCTCCGTCGGACCAGGGCGCGCCGGACCGCCAGCTCGGCGGCGGGCAGGCGGTCGGGGTTCTCCTCCAGTCGCTCCGCCTCGGCCGCGAAGCCGACGCCGTAGCGGAGGTCGGCGAGCATCTCGCCCTCGCGATCGAGGCCGTCGAACGCCAGGTCGACGATGAGGTCCTCCTTCACGCGGTCGAACAGCCCGTCGAGCAGCTTGGCCTCGGTGGGGAGGACGCCCTCGTCCTGGATCCGTCGTACGAACTCCCCGCGCGCCTCTTCGCGGCGGGGCAGCAGCCCGGTCGCCGCCGCCGCCCGCCGCAGCTGCTCCTCGTTGAGCCGGTCGGTGAGGCCGTACAGCAGCGCTACGGACGCCAGGTTCTCGGACTTGGCCGTCGCCCACGCCATCGACACCGACTCGGGCGCGCCGCGGTGGTCGGGGCGGGGGTAGTAGAAGGTCGTCTGGTACGGGAAGACCGCGCGGCGGTTGTCGAGCTCGTCGGTGGACGACCACCCGAGCTGGAGCGCCGACTGGAAGATGAACGGCTTCCAGGTGGACCCGAACTGCCGCTTCGCCACGGCCGCGCGGTTGAAGTCGGCGTTGCGGGCGCCCCCGACCATCGCCCGCACCTCGCCGCGCTCGAGGATCAGGACGGCGCCCTGCAGCTCGGTTCGGATCTCCCAGTCGAGGATCGGGGCCCCGTCGTCGTCCAGCTCCCGGATCGACACGGAGACGCCCCCGCCCACGTGGGGCTCCACCGACTCCAGGAAGGCCGTCACGTCCTTGCGCTTGACGGTCGTCCACGTGTTCTTCGCCTCCGCCTTCGCGAGGGCGAGGGCCATCCGCCGGTTCGCGGCGGCGTCCAGGGTGCCCGTCACGCCCCCGAGATCGACCGTGGCGGTGCGCTTCTTGGCGTCGACCCCCACCAGCACGCCCCGGTGGAAGCTCCGGTCGACGATCGCGTCGGGATCGATCGGGCGCAGCTTGGGGGCCGTCCCCAAGAGCGCCGAGGCCTCGGGCCCCTCGAGCTGCACGCCGACGTCCGAGAGGTGGTGACGCAGGCCGTAGATCGACGCCTCCTGCATCTGGCGGTCGAGGGTCGTGGTGATGCGGAGCCCCGCGGTGCCGGGGTCGTCGATGCCGTGCGCGGCCAGAACCTCCTTGATCGGGGAGCGCGCCAGCTCCCGCTCGACCTCGTCGAGGACCACGGAGCGCTGGTAGCGGAACGTGCCCCGGGAGAAGGGCAGGTCGCGGCTCGTGGCCGCGTCGTACTGGAGCTGGTCGATGCGACCGTCGTCGAGCATGCGGCCCAGCACGTAGTGGGCACGGTCCCGAGACCGCTCGCGGTTGCGCTTCTCGCGGGCGTCGTCGGCGACCCAGGGGTTGTAGCGCTCGGGCGACTTCACGACCCCGGCCAGGAACGCGCACTCGAGCAGGTCGAGCTCGCCCACGTCCTTGTCGAAGAAGAAGCGGGCGGCGATGGCGAGGCCGCGCCCGTTGCCGTTCACGTAGAACTGGTTCGAGTAGAACTCGAGGATCTCCTCCTTGCTGTAGTGCGCCTCGAGCCGCAGGCCGTTGACCAGCTCCTTGAGCTTCTCTTCGAGGTTGCGCGCGCGCCGCTTGAACAGGTTCTTCGCGGTCTGTTGGGTGAGCGTGGACCCCCCGGCGACGACGCGGCCCGCGAGCAGGTTCTGCTTCATCGCCCGGGCGATGCCCCGGATCGAGAAGCCCATGTGGTCCCAGTAGTCCTGGTCCTCCGCGGACACGAGCGCGTCCACGAACTCCGGGGGCATGCCGTCGAAGGGCACGTACTGGCGATGCTGCTCCTCGAAGAAGACCCCGATCTTGGTGGCGCCGTCGCGGTAGTAGACGGGCGACTCCTGGCTAATCAGCCGCTGGATGTGGTCGCGGGCCAGGTGATCGCCGGGCTCGAGGACGACGTGCTTGCGGTACAGGACGTACAGGACGATCGAGCCCACCAGGGCGGTGACCAGCGCCGTGAGCACGAGGACGCGGACGGCCCTCTTCACGGGCCCGAGGCGCGTGCCGTCAGCCACGCGCGCGCTCCACGTCGGCGAGCAGCGACTCCCACTGCGCCACCGCCCGGCCCTCTCCGCTCCGCTCCGCGGTCGCTCGGGCGGCGGCCCGCAGCTCGGGGGCCCGCGCGGGGTCCAGCAGGGCGTCGATCCCGGCCGCGATCGCGTCGGCGTCCTCGGGATCGGCGACGACCCGCACCGCCTCGCAGTCCTCGATCACCTCGACCGCGCCGTTCACCGCGGAGGTGACGACGGGGAGCCCGCAGGCCAGGGCCTCGAGCGAGACGTTCGCGAAGGGGTCGTGGCGCGTCGGCAGGACCACGAGGTCCGACGCGGCGTAGAGCTTCTCGGGCGCGTCGTGGGACGGCAGGAACGTGACCATGCCCCGCAGCCCCAGGGCCTCGGCCTGGGCGGCGAACTCGTCTCGACGTCGGTCGTCGCCGACCACGAGGAGGCGCAGGTCCTCGTGGCCGGAGCTCAGCTTCGTCATCGCGCGCAGCACCGAGTCCAGGCCCTTCCTCCAGAAGTCGCTCCCCACGAACAGCAACACCAGCTCCTCGGGACGCAGTCCCAGCTTCGTGCGCGTGTCCTGGAAGAAGAGGGACCGGCCCTTGGGGTGGAAGCGGTCGAGGTCGGTCCCGTTGTGGATGACGCGCACCCCCTCGGCGGCCTCCCCGTACGCCGCGATCATGTCGCGACGGGCCCGCTCCGAGGGGACGACCACCGTGGACGTCGTCACCGCGCGGCGCTCGTGCCAGAGCAGGAAGCGGTGACGGAGGGAGAGGGCGAGGCCGAGCGCGCGCAGGCCCCCCGCGGCCCGCGCCCGGACGAGCTCGTACCAGGTGCGATGACAGCCCCCGCCCGCCCGGTAGACGTCGTGCGGGCCCGTGCGGCCGAGGTGCAGGACGGCGTCGTAGCGGGTCCTGCGGACCAGGATGGCGGCGGACACGAACAGCAGGAGCGCCCGCAGGAGCGCCGACGGCCCCTTGCCCAGCAGGGTTCGGAACGACGCGACCCGCGTGCGTCGAAACCTCGGGTCGACGTCGGCGCAGTAGATCTCGACGCTGTGACCGCGCTCGTGGAGGCCGCGGGTGAGCCCCTCCATGAACCGCTCGGTGCCGCCGTCGAGCCCGAACTTGCGGTGTACGAGGGCCAGCTTCACGCGCTCCTCCGGGCGAGGCGGTAGGCCCGGGCGGTGCCGAGGGCCCCGACCCACGCGATCGTCCAGCCGCGACGTCCGTCGATCGCGGCCGTCGCGGACTTGCGCAGCAGGTGGGCCGCGCCGTGCACCCAGGGGGCCCAGGGGCCGGGCCTGCCCCGCGCCGCGAGGGACGCGGCCTTCGTCCGGGCGTGACGCACCGTGCCCCGGACGTAGGTCCGGGTCGAGCGGTCGGGGTCGTGATGCAGGACGCCGGGGAGCAGCGGTCCGTCGGCGCCCAGGACACGATCGTGGGGGTCGGCTCCTCCCCAGCGGCCCGCGCGACGGTCGAACAGGCGCACGCGCACGTCGCGGCCCCAGCCGCTCCCGCGCACGACCCGACCGTCGAGGTAGTTGAGGCGGCGGACGCGCGCCCCGGTGCGACCCGCCGCCGCGGCCGACGAGGCGGCCTCGCGCAGGGCGGCGCCGAGGGCGGGATCGACGCGCTCGTCGGCGTCGAGGGAGAACACCCAGTCGTGGGCTGCGAGGTCGGTCGCGCGCTGCTTCTGGGTCACGTAACCGTCCCACGCCGATCGTTTGACGCGCGCGCCCGCGAGCGCGGCGATGCGGGCCGTGCGGTCGCGCGAGCCACCGTCGAGGACCAATACGTCGTCCGCCCACGGCAGCACGGACGCGACGCACGCCCCGACGCGAGCCTGTTCGTTGCGGGCGACGATGACGGCGGAGAGCGGCACGAACGGCGGACGCATCGCGGGGGAGGTGTAGCACAGGAGCACCCCCGGAGAGCCCCGCCGGCACGCGGGTTGACAGGCTCGCGGGGCCCCCGGAGAATCCCCGCCCCTGAGGCGACGTGGCCAAGTGGTAAGGCAAGGGATTGCAAATCCCTCATTCACCGGTTCGAATCCGGTCGTCGCCTCCAACACCCCCCCCATCGACGATTTCGTTGGTCTCGCCCCGGCCGGGGACGGGCCGCGGCACGCGCGTGCCCTTGCCTCCACCTCCGCAAGCCTTAGACTCTGCAATCCATTCGCAGCCTCAGGCCCTCTCTACAGGGCCGTCTCGGAGCCCAGATGCCGCAGCCGCAGGAGAGTGCCTTCGTCGAGAGGTTCATGGACAGCCAGCTGCTCGAGGCGGAGTGGGTCCTGTATTTCCTCATCGGCATCTTCGTGGTCTCGACCGTCGTCGTGCTCTGGAAGGTCGTGTTCTTCGTCATCAACGGGATGCGCGCCCGCGAGCTGCGCCGCAAGGTCGCGGCCCTCGTCGCGGGTGGCGACCTCGCGGAGTTCCGGTCGGAGGTGGACGAGCTCACCTGCGTCGAGGCGAACGTGCTCCAGCACGCCCTGCGCTACACCGCCAACGGCAGCGACGTGGTCGACCAGCAGATGGACGTCGCCATGCAGCAGGGCAAGGCCCGGCTGGAGCTCGGCCTGACCTTCCTGGGCACCGTCGGCTCCAACGCGCCCTTCGTGGGGCTGTTCGGCACGGTGCTCGGCATCATCCGGGCCTTCAACGACCTCTCCTTGGAGAGCAGCGAGGGCGCCCAGGCCGTGATGGCGGGCATCTCCGAGGCGCTGGTCGCCACCGCCGTGGGCCTGCTCGTGGCGATCCCGGCGGTGGTCGCCTACAACTACCTGCAGCGCCAGGTGAAGAAGACCCTGAGCTCGAGCGGCGCCCTCAACCAGCAGGTCCTGTTCCGCCTGCGCGCCGAGGGCTGAGCCGTGGGCGCGACCTTCGATCCGGGGGCGGACGACGAGCCGATCACCGCGATCAACATCACGCCCATGGTCGACATCATGCTGGTGCTCCTGATCATCTTCATGGTCACCGCGTCCATCATCAACGCCCCCTCGATCAAGGTGGAGCTGCCGGACGCCGCCACGGGCGAAGAGACGGAGACCACGAACCTCGGCATCACCCTCGACCCCGACGCCAACTGGTACCTCAACGGCGAGCCCACGACCGAGAAGGACGTGCGGGCCCTCATCCAGTCCGAGCAGAAGCTGGGAAACGACATCCAGGTCGCCATCGCGGCCGACGAGTCGGTCCGCCACGGCGAGTTCGTGAAGGTGATGGACGTCGTGCGTCAGGAGGGGGTGACGAAGTTCGCCGTGAACATCGATCACGCGATGTCCCCCGCCGGGGTCGAACCCGCCCCCGAAGAGGCCCCCGAAGAGGCCCCGGCGAACTGATCGGTGCACTCGCAACCTCGACTCCGAGTCATCGAGGGCGGCGCGGCCGATGAGGCCCCGTCCGGGGACGGCCCCTCCCCGCCGAAGCGGGTGTTCGTCCCCGTCCAGCTCCCCGACGAGGAGCCTTGGTGGGACGGCAGCCTCGCGATCGGCCTGCTCCTCGCGCTCCTGGTGAACGGAGTGCTCGGCTGGTACGTCTTCCGATACCAGCCCGAGCTGGTCGAGGACGTCCTCGC
Source organism: uncultured Rickettsiales bacterium (assembly GCA_964512225.1). Taxonomy (GTDB): domain Bacteria; phylum Myxococcota_A; class UBA796; order UBA9615; family UBA9615; genus CAZEKB01. Next base: position 44,499 of record CAZEKB010000017.1, read on the forward strand.
CCCGCTCGAGTTCGTCCTCGTGGAGCCGCCGCCGGAGCCCGAGCCCGAGCCCGAGCCCGAGCCGACGCCCGTCCCGGTGGTGGAGAAGAAGAAGATCCCCGACACGCCGCCGCCGACCATGACGGAGACGGCTCCCCCCCCCACCAACGAGCCGCCGCCCCCGCCGATCTTCGGGGTCAGCCTCAACTCGACCACCAAGGGCGGCTCCTTCAAGGCCCGCGTCGGCAATACGCTGATGAAGGAGGCCGAGAAGGAGATCACCGACCCGGAGGACGTGAGGGCGCTGCCGCGGGTCTCCTTCTCGCGCATCACCCAGGCGCCTCGGCTCATCCGGGACTACAAGGTGCCCGACTACCCGACCATCCCCTTCGAGGAGGGGATCGAAGGCACGGTCACCCTCATGTTCACGGTCGACGAAGAGGGGCGACCGATCGACATCAAGGTCGTGCGGGGCGTGCACCCCGAGCTGGACGCCGCCGCGAGGGCCGCCCTCAAGAAGTTCAAGTACAAGCCCGGGCTCCAGGACGGCAAGCCCGTGATCACGACGGGCATGAGCCACAACTACACTTGGATCATCGAAGAATGATCCGACTGCTCCTCCTGCTGATCGTGCTCGCCCCCACGGCGGCGTACGCCCAGGAAGAGGAGCCGCCCCCGGCCGAAGAGGTGCCGCCCCCGGCCGAAGAGGAGGCGCCCCCGGCCGAAGAGGAGGCGCCGCCCGACCCCGTACCCGACGAGCCCCAGCCGTCGATCGCCCGCACGCCCGCGCTCCTGCAGTCCCCCTCCCCCGCCTACCCCGAAGAGGCGCTCGCTGCGGCGATCGAAGGACCGGCGGTGCTCCTGCTCGCGATCGACGCCGAGGGCGCGGTCACGTCGGTCGAGATCGTCCGCGATCCGGGGGCCGGCCTCGGATCGTCCGCCGCCGAGGCGCTGGCCGACGCCACCTTCGAGCCCCCGCCCGAAGGCGACGTGCCCTTCGATCTGCGGCGCTACTTCCACGTCGTGCGGTTCCTGCTCCCCGAAGACCGACGCCCGCCCGTCGATCCCGACGCCCCGCCCCCGCCCGAGCCGGGGCCCGAGCTCACGGAGATGCCCGCCCTCACGCTGGAGGTGGAGGCCCCGTATCCCGAGATCGCCCAGGCCGCGGGCGTCCAGGGCCGGGCGCTGCTCGAGCTCGACGTCTCCGCCACGGGCACGATGGACGCCGTCCGCCTCCTCGACGAGTCGCCCCGCGGCTGGGGGTTCGGCCTGCAAGCCGCGATCGCGGCCTGGCAGTTCCGCTTCTCCCCGGCGATGGCGGGACCGGCGCCCGTCCCCGTGCGGATCACGTACACGTACTCGTTCACGCTCGAGGAGCAGGTCGTGCTCGAGGAGCCCGAGCTCCCCGAGGAGGGCGGGCCCCCGGACGCGACGGGGCCGGTCAACCTGCGGGGCGTCGTGCGCGAGCGAGGGTCGCGCCGGGCCGTCGGGGGCGCCACCGTCGTCGTCGAGTCCGCCGACGTCTCCACGCTCACCGGCGACGACGGCCTCTTCGAGTTCCGCGGACTCCCGCCGGGGCTGCACCGCGCCCTCGTGGTCGCGCCCGGCTTCCACCGCTTCGAGACCGAGGAGGAGGTGCACCCGGGCGAGGCCACGGACGTCGTCTACTTCCTGCGGGAGAAGGCCGTCGGGATCCCCGAGACGATCGTCCGGGTGCGCAAGGAGAAGAAGGAGGTGACGCGGCGGTCGATCGCCATCGAGACGATCGAGCACATCCCGGGCACGTTCGGCGACCCGGTGCGCGTGATCCAGAACCTCCCCGGCGTCGCCCGATCTCCCTTCGACTTCGGCCTCCTGCTCGTGCGCGGCTCGGGCCCCGAAGACAGCGGGCCGCACATCGACGGGATCCGCGTCCCCCAGCTCTTTCACTTCGGGGGACTGCGCTCGATCATGACCCCGATCATGCTCGACTCCGTGGACTTCTATCCGGGGGGGTTCGGCGGTCGCTACGGGCGGCTCACCGGGGGGATCCTCGACGTCCGCACCCGCGACGAGTACGAGGAGTCGATCCACGGGCTCGTCCAGGCGGATCTCATCGACGCGTCGGCCGCGATCACCGGCTCGATCCCGCGCAAGGGGGGCGGCGAACCGGTCGGCGGGTTCGTGGTGGCCGCGCGCCGCTCGTACCTCGACATCGTGCTCCCCGCCATCACACCCGCGTCCCTCGACATCAGCCGGATCATCTTTCCGCGCTGGACCGACGTGCAGGGGAAGCTGACGCTGCGGCCGAACCCGATCGACACGGTGTCCGTGCTCGCCTACTACTCCCAGGACCGGGCCGGGACCCGGATCGAAGACCCGGGATCGCCCACCCGCGAGTCGACCCAGGGCGACTTCTCGATCCAGACCGACTTCTGGCGCGCGGGGATGAACTGGCGGCGGCGCCCCAGCAAGACGTTCGTGAACGATCTCACGTGGTCCGTGGGCCAGGACGTCCAGGTCTACGGCGTGGGCCGGTTCGCGACCTTCTCCGGCGAGGTGGTCTACGGGATGCTGCGGGACGAGGCCACGATCCGCGTCGACGACCACCTCTCGCTCGTCCTCGGCACCGACATCATCGCCTCGTACATCGACTTCTCCTTCGCGTTCGAGGCGCTCGACGTCCGCACCTTCGGGGACGATCCCAACACCGAGCGCGAGGCGCTGACGCTCGAGGACACGGTGTTTGCCTTCGCCCCCGCCGTCTTCGCCGAAGCCCGGGTGTCCCTGGCCGACGATCGGATCAAGCTGGTCCCGGGCATCCGGCCGGACGTGTACTGGGTCCCCGATCAGTTCGCCCTCGCCACCCTCGACCCTCGCTTCTCGTTCCGAATCACCCCCGATCCGAAGCGCCTGGTCGACATCAAGGGCTCTGTCGGGCTGTACCACCAGAACCCGCAGCCCTACGAGATCCTCGACGTCACCGGCGATCCCGATCTGGCGGCCGAAGAGAGCATCCAGGTGACGGCGGGCGTCGAGGTGCGGTTCACGGACTGGCTCAGCCTCGACGTGCAGGGCTTCTACAAGCGCCTCGACAAGCTCGTCGTGTTCAGCACCCAGGGCACGCAGGAGGGGGGCAGCGACGGCGCGTGGTCCAACAGCGGCGACGGCCACATCTACGGAGCCGAAGTCTTCCTGCGGTGGGAGTCGTTCAAGAACTTCGAGGGGTGGATCGCGCTCACCCTGCAGCGGAGCAAGCGCCGCGATCGACCCGACTGGGACTTCTACTGGTACGACTTCGACCAGCCCGTGATCCTCGACATCGTCGCGTCCTACAAGCTGCCCGCGGGCTTCCGCATCGGCGCGCGGTGGCGGTACGTGTCCGGCAACCCCGAGACGCCCGTCCAGGGCGCGATCTACGAAGCGGACGGCGACAGCTACATCGCCCTCAACGGCGACTACAACAGCCGGCGGCTGCCCGCCTTCCACGCGCTCGACATCCGGATCGACAAGGACATCAACTTCCGCCGCTGGAAGCTGACCTTCTATCTGGACATCCAGAACATCTACAACCGGAAGAACCCGGAGTCGACGATCTACAACTTCGACTACACCGAGAAGGACTTCCTGTACTCCCTGCCGATCCTCCCCAACGTCGGCTTCAAGGCGCAGTTCTGATGCGACGTACGGCGATCTTCGGCCTCCTCGCGATCGCGCTGACCGGCTGCAACCTGCAGGCGCTCACGCCCACGTCCGAGGTGATCCGCACCCGCGTCGCGGGCATCCGGGCGGCACCGTCGGAGATCGGCCTCGGCGAGGCCACCCTGCTGTCCGCCCTGCTCGTGCACCCCCCCGGCGATCGCCCCGACCTCGGCGCGGTCTGGTTCGCCTGCCTCGAAGCGGGCAACGCGCGCGGGTGCCTGTCGGTGGACTTCGAGGGCCTCGCGGGCGACGACGACGACTCCGCGGGCGGGGCCTTCGACCCCACGGCGTTCCAGTTCGGCGTGGGCGACACCTTCATCTACACCGCCCAGGGCCCCGACCTCGACGCCGCGTGGGCGGATCTCGAGCCCGAGGACCGCGTGGAGGGGCTCTCCGTCCTCGTCTCCGTCACGTACGTCGAGCGCACGAACACGGAGCTGGAGGAGATGCTCTTCGAGCTCGTGACCGCGCAGGGGACCGGCGACACGGACACCGTCGAAGAGATCGGGGCCGAGCTGCAGTCGCTCGTCGAGGACGGGATCCCGGCGGCGCGTCGGATCATCGTGTCCGACAAGTCGCTGGGCACCCCCGCTCCCCTCGATTGCGAGGCCGACGTCCTCGCTCCCAACGAGAACCCGGAGCTCCTGGGCGCCACGCTGCACTTCGACTCGGAGGGACGCGACAGCGGCTTCGCCCTCGGCTCGGTGACCTTCGTGGAGCCGGGGACGTCCCTCGTCCTGCGGCCGCGGCCCGCGTTCGGGGTGGCCGAGGACTACCTCTACATCACGACGGATCTCGAGACCGAGTGCCGGCGGGAGACGCCCTGGTACGCCTGGCTCACCAACGGCGGGAGCGTGGGGCGCGACTACACGTTCACGGCCGACGAAGACGATCTCGACGAGGTCGCGGGCAGGCCCAAGATCAACACCCTGGAGCTCCCCCCTCGGGACGAGTTCCCGGAGATCCTGACGCTGTGGCTGGTGGTCCGCGATCGCCGCGGGGGCCTGGACTGGCAGGAGCTGAGCTTCGTCGCGCTGGATCCGCCCTAGCCGGGTGCTGGAGAACGCCTCCCCTCGACCCTGGAGGGCTCGCCCCGCCCCGGCTCCGCTCGCTCCCTGACGCCGCGCGGGGCGACCCTCCAGGCGGGTCGGCTCCTTCGTGGGCTCCGAGACCGATCTCGGCAGGCGGCAAGAACTCGGCTGTTTCACCGAACCGGGCCCGTTCTTGCCGGTTCTGCGGCAAGAACTCGGCTGTTTCACCGAACCGGGCCCGTTCTTGCCGGGGCGCCCCCGCTGGCAGCGGTGCTGAAGAACGCCTCCCCTCGACCCTGGAGGGCTCGCCCCACCGCGGCTCCGCGCTCCCTGACGCCGCGCGGGGCGACCCTGCAGGCGGGTCGGCTCCTTCATGTGTTTCGATCTGGTGCAGCCTCGGCGTCGGTGATCGACCGCTCCGCGGTCGTGTGATCCAATCGGTCATGCGCGGCAAGTCCCGACCCCAGGCCTCGATGTCGGCGCCGGCTTCGCTGGAGTCGTTGGTCCCACCGAGGCATCCGCTCAGGGGCTTGGCGGCCGACGCGAGCTACCAGGTGCGGAGTTTCGTCGAGGCCTGTCGGAAGCTGCGCGTCACGCCGCACCTCGCCAGCGGTCGGGGCAACTGCGCGATCGACGGCCGCACCACTCGTCGCTGCCGCCCACAACCTCCTGCGCATCTCCAGACTCGCACCCACCGGAGCCTGAACCCCAGGCCTGCGCACCGGGCAACCTGCTCGGCCGGCGGAGTCCTGCCCGACTGCTCCGCAGCGGGAGCTGTTCCAGCACCCTGCTGGCCGGCGGCCGTCTGCCGGGGCTACTTGTCGTCGTCGGACCGGCGGCCGACCCGGAAGGACGGCGAGACCGCGGTGGCGAAGTCCTGGCAGCGAGCCTGGCTCAGCGGGCGATCGTCGTTGCATCCCCACCCGAACGCGAGGGACAGGCGCCGCACGTCGCCCGAGCGTCCCGCCTCCTTGATCTCGAACTTCATCTCTGCGCCGGGCTCGATCTTGACGGCGCGCCCCTCCGTGACGCAGGGCTCGCCCACGACGGGCTCGTACCTCTCGTCGTCGAGGCGCTCCGCGACCACCGCGCCGCAGCCGCCCACGTAGATCGTTCCCGCGCGCTTGTTCGTGACGGTCGCCTCGACGACCTCCCCGGGCTCGTAGAGCGAGCGGCTCGTCTCCAACAGAACCTGGACGTCCTCGCTCCCCGCGAGGGACGGAGGCGCCAGGGCGACGGTGAGGGCGACGGCGGCCGAACAGAGGGAGAGACGCATCAGGGACTCCGAGCGCTCGGATCGGAGGCCGCGCGCACCCGGAGGATAGGCGCAGGTCCACCCCCTCGTAAACGGCCGCCGCCGACGTCGAACAGCGGGGTTCCGGCGCCTTGACACTGCGTTCGGGCCGCTGCTACAAACCCGACCGACTCGTGTAAGGAGCCGACACGACGAAGGTCGGCGCTACGGGCGGCGAGGTACCCCGCCCGTAAACCCCAAGAGGGGGTCCCCGGCAATGAAAGGCACCGCTCGCCCGCGGGCGAGCGTAGGGTCTGGAGCGGCAATGACGCGTTGGAGTTCTCTGTTGATCGCGCTTCTCGTGGCAGCCGCCGGGCTGTTGGGGACGCCTACGGCCGCGACGGCGCAGGGGGACGGCGACGAAGACATCATCGTTTCGACGCGCGCCCCCAAGGAGAAGAACCCTCCGAAAGTGCGGAACAAGTTCTTCTACAAGGGCGGCCGGCTCGAGATCACACCCCACTTCGGGTGGATCGCCACGAACCCGCTCAACACCGAGGTGCTCGCGGGTCTCCGGCTGACCTACCACTTCAACGAGCGGGTCGGGTTCGAGTTCGACGCGAACTACGCCTTCCTGGGGAAGGCCGCGAATACGAACAACCTCTCGCGCGCCGTGCTCAACCTCGCCACGCAGTCGGACCCGTCGTTCCACCTCGAGGCGACCGACGACGGCCTGACCCTCAGCGGCTCCCTCGTGTGGAGCCCGATGTACGGGAAGATCAACCCCTTCGGGCTCGCCGTCATCAACCTGGACTTCTTCTTCGTCCTCGGCGCCGGCTACACCAACCAGCAGGTCGAGATGCTCGCGGAGAGCAGCAACGAGCTCGGCCAGACGGTGGCGGTCCTCGGCATCCTCCCGGACGGTCTCGAGGCCAGCGAGGTCAATCACCTCTTCGAGTTCCACTTCGGCTTCGGCGCGAACATCTTCGTCACGAAGTTCTTCTCGCTGCGTCTCGAGGGGCGCCTGTACTTCACGTTCGACAACATCCTCGACTTCTCCACCGAGGAGTTCCGAGAGGCGAACACCGACATCCGCGGCGGCAACCGGTTCGGCGGAGCGGAGCGAGGCCCCCTCGCCAACCGCCTGGACTGCGACGACCTCGACTCGACCGCGGTGTGCCGTACCGAGTTCACCACCAACCTCGTCCTCGGACTCGGAGTCAGCTTCTGGGCCCCCGATCAGGACAAGGCTCGCGCCGCTCAGCAGCGGAGGCGATGACGACCATGACGATCCACCGTCTCCTGCTCTCCCTGTTCATCGCGCTGCTCCTCGGCGTGCCCTCGGTCGCGGTCGCCGCCCCCGGTGACTCGGCCCCGACCATGGGCGACGACGACGACGACGACGACGACGACGACGACGACGAAGGCCCGATCCTCGACGACGAGGAACCCGAGCCGGAGCCCGAAGGCGACGACGACGACGACGATCCCGCGGACGACGACGACGATCCCGCGGACGACGACGACGACGACGACGACGTGGACCCGC
>CAZEKB010000017.1:52072-59978 GCA_964512225.1 uncultured Rickettsiales bacterium
GACGACGACGACGATCCCGCGGACGACGACGACGACGACGACGACGTGGACCCGCTCCCGGAGATCGACAACGAGCGCGCCGAGCCCGAGGAGGACGAGCGCGCGCGTGAGGACGAGTCGGAAGACGAGGCCGACGACGACGACGACAGTCCGTCTCGGGCCGAGGCCCGAGAGGCCCGACGCCGCGCTCGCGAGGAGGGCAAGAAGCGCCTCGTCAAGGTGATCATGCCGAAGGCCTTCCTGAAGTACCGCAAGGTGGAGCTCACCCCGCAGGTCGGCCTGTCCAACAACGACAACTTCGTCCGCCGTCTCTTCGTCGGCGTGGGCATCGGCTACCACATCAACGACCTGCTCTCGATCGAGGGCACGTTCGCGTACCTGCCGAACCTCGGCGAGACCGACTACAAGCCCCTGACCCTGCGCTTCCGCGAGGGCGAGGAGGTCGTCCCGGACATCTCCCGCGTCGTCTTCATCGGCGTCGGGAACATGTCGCTCTCCCCGATCTTCGGGAAGATCGAGCTCGGCACGCAGCGGATCATCAACTACGACATCTACTTCACGGCCGGCATCGGCGTCGTCTCCACCCAGGACGACATGGAGATCGTGCACAACGAGGACTGCCTCGACTTCGAGACCCGGGCCGAACGCCAGTCGAACGCGACCCCCGAGAACGGCTGCGACTACGTCGACCAGGAGCACTTCGTCTCGAACTTCGGCGGCGGCTTCCGCATCGTCTTCAACGAGTGGATCGGCGTGCGGCTCGACATTCGCCAGTACACCCACATCGAGCAGGTGTTCCGCGAGGGCGAGGTCGGACTCGAGATGAAGCAGAACCTCTTCTTCAACATCGGGGCGACCTTCTTCCTGCCGCCGGGCCGCGCCGAGTGACCGATCCGAACCCCGCGCCTCGACGTATTGCTTACGTTGTTCTTACGTCGGCTCGGGTGTTCCCGACCCCTATAATGCTCCGTTCGATTCGCCGCCCGTGCCCTGGGGACCCCGATGACCTCGCCTAAGAACCTCCGGATCCGTCTCGCCTCGCTGCTGGGCATCGTCCTCGCGGCGATGGTCCTGTGGGCCACACCCGCCTTCGCCCTGACGCTCGACGAGATCGTCGAGATGGTGAAGGTCGAGGTCCCCGACGACATCATCGTGTCGACGATCGAGGGCAGCGAAGAGGTGTTCAAGCTCTCCGCCCAGGACATCGTCGACCTCAAGGAGAAGGGCGTCAGCGACGCCGTGATCAAGGCGCTGCAGGCGACGTCCGGGGGCGCGGGTCGCTCGGGCGGAGACGACGATCGCGACCGCGACCGCGACGATGACCGGGATCGCGACCGGGATCGCGACCGGGATCGGGATCGGGACCGCGACCGGGATCGCGACGACCGCAGCCGCGACCGCGACCGCGACCGCGATGACGACCGCAGCCGCTCTCGGGATCGCGATCGCGATCGCGATCGCGACAGCCGCGCCCGTCGCGGGGACGACGAAGAAGAGGAAGAGGGCCTGATCCGCCGGCGCCGTTCGCGCCGCGGGGGCGACGACGGGAGCCGCAAGTCCCGAAAGAAGAAGGTGAAGAAGTCCCCGAAGGCCCTCAAGAAGGCGATCGCGCTCGTCAAGAACAAGAAGGTGCTGTCGGGCTCCCGCGACCTCTACGAGTTCATCGAATCGGGCAAGTACCCCGAGCAGGACGCCAAGGCCTTCTACTGGCTCGGCAAGGCCCTCAAGGACATGGGCCTGATCCACTCGGCGCAGTACTACTACCAGAAGGTCGTCAAGGAGGGCCCGGACGCCGGTCCCTACTTCGCCAAGTCCCTCGCGGAGATGGTGCACATCTCGGAGAAGACGAAGGACCCGATCTACCTGGTGAAGAACATCTCCAAGATCAACCCGGACGACTACCCGGGCACGGTCAAGGACGACCTGTACTACTACTCGGGCATCGACGCCTTCGACAAGAAGGAATACAACGCCGCGAAGCGGGCCTTCTCCCGCCTCGGCAAGTCGAACCCGCACTACATCCAGGCGCGCTACTACCTGGGCGTCATCCACAACATCCAGAAGAAGCGGCAGAAGGCCTTCGGCGTCTTCCGCAGCATCTACCTCGGCGACTTCCGCGCCGACCCGGACGTGGTCTCCAACGTCAAGCGCCTGAGCATGCTCAACATGGCGCGCCTGTACTACGCGCTCGAGAACTTCGACAAGGCCATCCGGCTGTACGAGCGGGTCCCGCGTCTGTCGCCCCAGTACCCCGCGGCCATGCACGAGGCGGCGTGGGCCTACTTCATGTCCCAGGGCAAGGAGAACGAGGCGCTCGGGCACACCCTGACGCTGACCTCGCCCTTCTTCGAGGACGACTGGCTCCCCGAGGTCCCGCTGATCGAGGCGCTGACCTACTACACGATCTGCGAGTACAAGGAGGTCGAGTCCCGCCTCGACGGCTTCAAGGCCAAGTACGAGCCCGTCCAGCGCCAGATCGAGAAGCTGCTGCCCGAGAACACGTCGGACCTGAACGCCGCCGGCAAGCTCTACAAGAAGCTCTACACCCGCGGCGATCCCACGCACCGCAAGCTGCCCGCGTCGGTGTACTCGGCCATCGAAGCGAACAACCAGTTCGCAGGGCCGCACAACCGCGTCCTCCAGATTCAGAAGGAGCTCGCCCTCGCTCGGTCCCAGAAGGCCGGCTGGGCGGGCAAGGCCATCGGCAAGGCCGTGGTCAAGAACCTGAAGAAGGAGCACCGCATCTACATGAAGCTCGCGGGCATCCAGCTCACCAACGAGCTCGCGCGCATTCGCGACCAGATCGCCGACCTCATGGGCCAGGAAGCGCTGCTCCGCTTCGAGATGGTCTCCGGCGAGTACAAGAAGGCCGAGCGGAACTTCCGCAACCCCGACCTGGCGAACGTCGACGAGCAAGTCGAGTTCGACTTCGCGACCAACTACAAGAAGATCTACTGGCCCTTCAACGACGAGTTCTGGGAGGACGAACTCGGGTACATCGTTCGGGCCGAGACCGGCGACTGCAAGGAGTAGCCCTCTCATGACCATCATCCGACGTCTCAGCCTCCCGGCGGCGATCCTCTTGGGTCTCGCCACCTTCCTCGTCAGCGCCCCCTCCGGGGAGCTGGTCCCCCTCGCCGAGGCCCAGAGCCGCAGCGAGGACAAGAAGCGCAAGGTCATCGACTTCCGCAAGTACCAGCAGGAACAGTCCCGCGAGGAGTACGGGAAGCTCGCGAACGAGAAGCGCCAGGAGGCCATCGCGCAGCTGAAGCAGATCCTCGCGGAGCAGACGCTCCCGCCGGACACCAAGGCCGAGATGCTCATGCGCCTCGCCGAGCTCTACTGGCAGCAGTCCAAGTACGAGTACAACGGCGAGATGAAGGAGTTCGACAAGGTCTACGAGAAGTGGTTCAACCTGCCCCGCGCGGAGCAGAAGAAGACGCCGGAGCCCAAGCTCACGCCGACCACGTCGCGCAAGTACACGCGCAAGGCGATCGAGAACTACCGCATCCTCCTGAAGAACTACCCGAGCTACTCCCGCATCGACGAGGCGCTCTTCTTCCTGGCCTTCTCCCTGAACGACATCGGCGAGGAGAAGGAAGCCCTCGAGATGTACAACAAGCTGGTCAAGACGTACCCGAAGTCGGACTTCCTGGCCGACTCGTTCAACGCGATCGGCGAGTACTACTTCAGCCACAACAACGCCTTCAAGGCGCTGCAGGCGTACAAGCGCGCGGCCGCCTACAAGGACAGCAAGATCTACACCTTCGCCCTCTACAAGATGGGCTGGTGCTACTACAACGTCGGCGAGTTCGGCACCGCCATCGAGACGATGAAGGAGCTGATCGCGGAGACGGACCGTCGCATCGAGGCGGGCGTCGGCCAGGAGGGCATCTCGCTCAAGGACGAGGCGCTGCGTGACCTGGTCCTCTTCTTCTCCGAGGAAGGCGACCTCGAGGCCGCCAAGGAGTACTTCACCCGCTACGGCGAGAAGAAGTACTACCGCAAGATGCTCAGCCGCCTCGGCAAGATCTACAGCGAGCAGGGCAAGCAGGAGCTGGCGGTCCAGACGTACCGGACGCTCATCTCCGAGAACCCGTACGCGTCGGACAACCCGAGCCACCAGAACGCGATCATCAAGGCCTACTGGGGCCGCGACCAGTTCGACGAGGCCAACGAAGAGATCAACAAGCTCGTCGAGGTCTACGGCCGCACCAGCCGATGGGCCGAGGAGAACGAGGACAACCGCGAGGCCCTCAAGGACTCCGAGCGGGTGATCGAGAAGAACCTCCGCAACCTCGCGGTCGACTCGCACCAGCAGGCGCTCAAGCGACGCTCGGCGAAGCTCCTCCTCCTCGCCGAGGAGAACTACGCGCGCTACCTCGGGTACTTCCCCAAGGGCGGCAAGTCCTACGAGATCCGGTACTGGTACGCCGAGGTCCTCTACAAGCTCAAGAAGTACGACGTGGCCACCGGCGAGTACGAGAAGGTCGTGGCCATGGACCCGAAGGGCAAGTTCCTGAAGGACGCCGCGTCGAACACCGTCTTCGCGATCGAGAAGTTCATCAAGAAGAAGGAAGCGAGCTGGAAGCGCGCGGACGCGAAGCAGCGGAAGAAGCAGCTGTCCGAGAAGGACCCGCTCAAGAAGTACGCGGAGATCCCCCTGCGCGAGTGGGAGCAGCGGCTCATCGAGGCGTGCGACAGCTACGCCAAGCACCTGCCGGACGACGAGAAGTCGCTCAACCTGCTCTACAAGGCGGCGTACGTCCTCAACGACCACAACATGTTCAAGGAGTCGAACAAGCGGTTCCTGAGCATCATCGACGCCAACGCCAAGTCCGAGATGGCCCAGTTCTCGGTCCACGTCATCCTGTCCTCGTACGGGAAGATCGAGGCGTGGACGGAGCTGAACGACGTCGCCCGAAAGTTCTACAACAACCCCGACGTGGGCAAGACGAAGAAGTTCAAGGGCGAGCTGAAGGACATCTACCAGCGCGCGAGCTTCAAGATCGCCGAGGGCAAGGCCGCCGACGAGAAGTGGGCGGACGCGGCGAAGTCCTTCAACGACTTCCACAACGAGTTCTCGGACTCGGACATCCGCGACCTCGCGCTCTACAACGCGTCCTTCTACTACTCCAAGGCGGGCAAGAAGCAGAAGTCGGTGGACATCCGCCACCAGTTCATCGACAGCTACCCCAAGCCGCTGGGCAAGGACACGGCCAAGAGCAAGCTGTACGAGAAGTCGGTCTCCATCCTCGCGGACCACTACAAGAGCCTGGCCGACTACAACAAGTCCGCCGAGCTCTACCGCCTGCTGTACGACACGGACGGGGCCTTCGAGATCGACGGCTTCACCACCGCGCGCGACGCGCTCTACAACTCCGCCCTCTTCCGTGAGGGCGCGGGCGACCTCGACGGCGCCGTCGGCGACTTCACCGACTACGTGAAGTCCTGGCCGGACGCGGACGACGTGCTCGCGAACCGCTTGCGCATCGCCAACCTCCTGGCCGAGGCGGGCAAGACCGACCAGGCCATGGCCGCCTTCAAGGCCATCTACGGCGACAAGAAGGTCCGCAGCTCCGCCTTCGAGCAGACCATGGAGGCCTACGTCTCCTACGGGCGCCTGCTCAAGGGCAAGGGCGACGCCAAGGGGCAGCTGAAGCACTACGAGACCGCCCTCAAGTATTTCCGCGAGACCCAGAGCAAGGCGGGCGACAACGCCGGCCTGGCCCCCTTCTACGCCGCCGAGATGGAGTTCATCCTCACCGAGCCCGACTTCGCCAAGTTCGCGGCGATCGCCATGGCCGCGGACACCAAGAAGGGCAAGAAGGCGCTCGAAGCCAAGAGCAAGGGCGTCGGCTCTCTCGAGGCCAAGTACGTCGACATCCTCAACCTCAAGCAGGGTGAGTGGGGCATCGCCGCGCTGTACCGCATCGGCTCGATCTACGCCGACTTCGCGGACAAGCTGAAGACCGCTCCGTGCCCCCCGAAGCTGAACGAGGATCAGTGCTCGATCTACAAGTTCAGCCTCGAGGACAAGGCGTACCCCCTGATCGACAAGGCGGTCGACGCCTTCACGAAGGCGCGGGAGAAGTCCTACGAGCTGGGCCTCTACACCGACTACACCGTCAAGTCCCTCGACGCACTCTCGACCCTCCGCCCGGAGGAGTACCCGGAGAACGCCGAGCAGTACCCCGTGCCCGACTTCAGCTCCAACCCGTACCTCACCGCCGGCTTCGTCGACTGAGTTGCGGTAGGAGGTTTCACCGATGTTCCGTTCCCGAATGACCCGACTCTGCGGCACCGCGCTCGCCGCCTGCCTCCTGCTCGCCGCCCCCGGCTGCAAGCCCGGCACTTCCACCAGCGGCGACTCCGACGAGCCGCCCGATCCGGAGGTCGCCTACCAGGAGGGCGTGACCCTCCTCAACGAGGGCAAGGAAGCCGGGAGGACCGACTACAAGAAGGTCTTCGAGAAGTTCCGGCTGTCGTGCGAGCAGGGCCAGGAGTTCAACTCGCCCCACAAGAAGGCCTGCTACAACGCCGGCGTCGCCGCCGACCGGGTCGACCCGCGCGCCGCAGCCAAGTACTACCGACTGTCCCTCGACATCGACCCGGGCTTCCGCGAGGCGGTCCAGAACCGCACCGTCGCGCTGCAGAACGCGGGCAAGGCGGTGGACGCGCTCCCCGTCTACGAGAACTTCCTCGCGAAGAGCCCGAAGGACTGGGACATGGTCAACAACTTCGCGGGCGCGCTCGCGGAGGCGGGCCGCTACGACGAAGCGGTGGGTCAGATCCACAAGCTGCTCTTCGAGGACCCGAAGAACACGCGGGCCTACAAGACCCTCGCCCGGATCTACTTCCTGCAGGGCAACTACCGCATGAGCCAGGTGGCTTCGGCCGAGGCGCTGAAGATCACGAAGGAAGACGCCGACATCCACAACAACATGGGGCTGGCGTTCCTCAAGCAGAGCAAGGAAGCCGAGGCCGTCGTGGCCTTCAAGGAGGCGCTCAAGCTCGACCCGAAGAACCTCGAGGCCAACATGAACCTCGGGCTCATCGCGGTGAAGGCGGCCGACTGGGCGCTCGCCGCGAAGAGCTTCACGACGGTGCTGGCGGACCAGCCCGGTCAGGTCGAGGCCAAGGTCGGGATGGCGATCGCCAACCGCGGCAACCTCGAGCACGACACCGCCCTGGAGATCTACGAGGAGATCCTCAAGGGCGACAAGTGCAACGAGACGGCCCTGCTGAACAAGGCCGTGGTCCAGTTCACGTTCAAGGGCGAGAACAAGGCCGCCATGAAGACCTACAAGGACTTCCAGACGTGCCACCCGGACACCGACGTCGACGACCGCATCGCGGCTGTGGAGTTCGCGATCGCCGAAGCCGAGGAGCTCCGCCGCCAGACCGAGGAGATGGAGCGTCAGCTCGCCGAGCTCGAGCGCAAGGCCAAGGAGATGAAGCCGCAGCTCGTGAAGATGATCGAGCGCGGTCAGAAGGTCTTCGAGAAGTACGCCGAGGTCGAGCAGGACCCGTCCTGGTACGAGCAGCTCCTCATCCAGATCGAGGCGACGCAGTTCGCGCTCGAGTCCGAGGACTTCTTCTTCATGGAGGAGCAGAGGACCTACTTCGAAGAGTTCATCGTCTCGTACTACGAGTACGCGCTCGAGAAGCCCGCCGACGAGTGGACGTCCGGGGCCGACATCGAGATGCCGAAGCCCGAGGGGGCGGAGGGCGCCGAGGCCACCGCCGAGGGTGACGCCGCTCCCGCTGAGGGCGAAGCTGCTCCCGCCGAGGGCGAAGCTGCCCCCGCCGAGGGCGAGACGGCGGCCGCCGAGGGCGAGGCTGCTCCCGCCGAAGGCGAAGCTGCTCCGGCCGAAGGCGAAGCTGCTCCCGCCGAGGGCGAGGC
>CAZEKB010000017.1:60078-66404 GCA_964512225.1 uncultured Rickettsiales bacterium
GCCGAGGGCGAGGCGGCCGCCGAGGGCGATTCGGGGGACGGCGAGGCCGCTCCGGCGGAGGGTGAAGCCGCCGCCGGGGAGGGCGCCGAGCCGGAAGCCGGGAACACCGCGGAGGCCGAGGGGTCCAACCCCTGAGGCACTTTCCTCACGACGTGTCGATGGGCGCTGTAAAGTCGCTGGACTTTTGGCACAATACGCGCCTCTGAAGGGAGCGTTACGTAATGCGACGTCCGACTCTGGTCCTGACCGCCTTGATCGCCATCGGCCTGATGGCGCCCGCCTCGATGGCGTTCGCCCAGGACGAGGGCGCCAACGTGCGCTACCGCAAGAAGACCGAAATCGACTTCGAAGACGTATCCGTCGACGGCGAGCTCAAGAAGCCGCACGGCGCCTACCTCTTGGACAAGCGTCAGTCCTCGTTCAACCCGTTGATTCGGATGAAGGAAGACTTCAACAAGGAGATGCGCGAGTCCGTCAACATGATCCGTTGACCCTCGTCATCCGGTCCCCTCGGGGACCGATTCGACAAACTCCCACGTCCCTCCGAAGAGGGGGGGCCGACCGGGCCAGAAACGACGCGGGCTGAGCCGCCCGTCGAAGCCGCGAGCCGGTCGCGACTTCCACGGAACGTTCCAGCACCGCTCCTGAAATCTTCGATGCCGGGGCCACGGACGCCCGCGCATTTCTGATTCGAGGAAATCCCCATGGCTGAGCAGGAATCGCCGCTCACCCTCGCGTTCACGATCACGGTCGATGGAACGGACGCGGGGACGCAGGAGTTCGAGCAAGAGATGGTCACGATCGGCAAGGGCAGCGCAGCTGTCCTGCAGATCAACGACCCCGATCTCGCGGATCTTCATTGCGCGGTCCAGATCAACGACGACGGCGCAGTCACCCTCCTGGACCTGGGGAGCGAGGCCGGCACGCTCCTCAACGGCGAGACGGTGAACAACAACACCGTCTCGGACGGGGACGAGATCCGCGCCGGGAAGACCGTCATCAAGCTCGGACTGGTCCGGCCCGAGGCCGAGGTCGAAGAAGACGAAGAGGACACCGGGCCCATCGAGCAGCCGGATCCCGACGGACACCAGTCGCACCCGCTCGACAACGTGGGCGAGACCGAGAACGTCCTCGACTTCATGCTCCGCGCGGGCAAGTCCGAGTCCGACCTCGGCATCAACCGCCAGGCGCCGAAGATCCTCGAGGTCGCCGAGCTGTGGTCCGGCACCGTGATGAACGTCCGCCACTTCGGCGACGGTCAGAAGAAGGTCTTCATCGGTGACCGCACGATCACGCAGTTCGCCATCGCCTCGCTGCTCTGCGTCGCGATCCTGGTGTTCGGCACCGGGTTCTTCCTCCTCACCCACGCCACCCTGCCCGTCCCCCCGCGCATGCCCGCCGGCGACGAGCAGATCATCGCGAAGTGGCAGGAGAAGGCCCAGGCCGAGCGGGAGGCGATGCTCGCCGAGCGCAAGGCCGCCCAGAAGGCCGAGCACGACCGCCGCGTCGCGCTCGCCGAAGAGAAGGGCATCACGCTCAAGGAGCTCGCCGCCGAGATCGAAGAGGAAGAGGCCGAGAAGGAGGCCGAAGAGGCCCCGGCCAACCCCCTCCGCGATACGCGGCAGGCGTTCGAAGAGGGTGCCAAGAAGGAGTTCGAGCGACTCCTCAAGAAGTACCGCAACGAGTCCCGCCCGCTGGTGCCGCCCCAGTTCGAAGTCTTCGAGATGCCGAGCTACGAGGCGTTCATCGGCGAGCAGCTGCTGCCGCAGGCGCGCGAGGAGGCCCCGAAGGGCGAGCTCCGCCGCTCCTGGATGGACCTCTTCAAGCAGTTCGAGCGCGAGTACGACGTCTACGACGACCTCGACGAGCTCCGGGTGGCGGAGGACCTCGTCCTCGGCACCCGCGTCATGCGCGACGACGACGTCTGGATGATCGTCGCCGGCTTCGAGCCGGATTCGGTGTACGTCGCCGACACGGGCGAGGGCAAGAAGCAGAAGATCGAGAAGCTCGACAACCTCGCCAAGGTCAAGCTCTGGGCGCCCAGCGAGGAGCAGATCGAGGCGCGCAGCGACCTCTTCCACGAGATCCAGACGCTCCTGTACGTCAACGCGAACGCGAAGCGCTCCAGTCGGGCCCGGTGCGAGGCGGTCACGGAGCTCCTCAAGTTCGACGAGGACAAGAACCGCTTCGACTACAACGCCGTGCAGGCCAAGTGCCTCGGCGACAAGGGCAAGTGGGAGCAGGCGATGGAGGCCCTCGAGGTCGCCCTCGCCAACGAAGAGGGCGCCAACGCCAAGCGCGGCACCGAGGCCGAGTACACGCAGCACAAGCTCGCCCTGTTCCAGATCAAGGCGCGGGTGGCCCTGCTGGACGCGTACGGCGGCGACCCCGTCAAGCACGACAACACCCTGATCCCCATCGACAAGCGCGAGCTCGCCATGGCCGCGTACGAGGACGTCCGCGGCTTCGTGATCGAGCAGGTGCAGGACGTCACGGCGCTCAAGGCGGCGGATCACGAGATTCACCGGCTCGAGGAGGAGCGCCTCAAGGAGAAGCAGCAGGACCAGGTGGAGCGCGCCATCTACCTCGGCCTCGTCATCGTCTTCCTCCTCCCCATCGGCTTCGGCATCGACGAGGTCCGCTCCCGCAAGAAGGCCCAGGACTTCTTCGTATCCAGCGACCTCCTCCCCAACGACCACTTCGCGCTGATCGAGCAGGAGGCCGGGTCGACCCTCGTGAACTTCACCAAGGAGTCGGTCGGGTTCGTCGAAACAGACGGGAAGAGAACAAGCGCCGCGGACCTCGTCGGCGAGGGCCGCGCCAAGGACGCGGGCGGCTTCTTCCAGGTCGACCTCGGCGAAGACGAGCGCTTCGTGGCGGAGATGGGCCCCGTGTCCTTCTTCATCCACCGCGTGCACCGAGCCAAGGTCATCGCCGCTCCCTTCGGGCAGAACGTCGACTGGCTGTTCCTGGCCGTCCTCACCGCGCTGCTCTTCGTGGGCGCGTCCCTCGGCATCCACCTGCTCACGTCGGAGTACGACCCGAGCCAGGAGGTGGTCCAGATCCCCGACCGGTTCGTGAAGCTCACGGTCCAGCAGGTCGAGAAGGAGAAGGACAAGAAGAAGCCGGCCGGCAACCCCGACGCGGGTGAAGGCGCCAAGGCCAAGGACGAAGAGGGCAAGACCGGCAAGAAGGAGGCCAAGCTCAAGAAGGCCAAGGGCTCCAAGGTCGCCGTCCAGCAGGCCGAGCTCGACAAGCAGATCGCCGAGTCGGCCGGTCTCCTCGCCGACCTCAACACGATGACGGACACCTCGCTGTTCGGCACCGGCGGCCTGAACAACTCCGTCTCCTCCGCCCTCGGCGGCCTCATCGGCTCGCAGTACGGCACGCAGTACGGGTCCGGCGGCCTCGGGTCCCGCGGCTCCGGCTTCGGTGGCGGCGGCACGGCCGAGGGCATCGGCGGCCTCGGCACCAAGGGCAGCGGCCTCGGCGGCTCCGGCTACGGCCGCGGCGCGGGCTACTACGGCAAGAAGGGCGGCGGTGTCCCCGGCGTCGGGACGGCCGACCCGATCATCCTCGGTGCCCTCGACAAGTCGATCATCGACCGGATCGTGAAGCAGAACCTTCGGCAGATTCGCTACTGCTACCAGAAGGAGCTGAACAAGAACCCGAAGCTGTTCGGCAAGCTGGTCGTCAAGTTCGTCATCGCCAAGGACGGCTCGGTCTCCTCCGCGAGCACCAAGTCCTCCACGCTGAAGAACCCGATCGTCGAGCAGTGCGTCAACGCCCGGTTCCGCCGGATGCGCTTCCCGAAGCCGAAGGGCGGCGGCATCGTCATCGTGTCGTACCCGTTCGTCTTCAACTCCCAGGGCTGAGCGAGCAAACACCATGCACCTGAAGCTGAGGCCCCTCACCTACCTCGCCGCCCTCCTGGGCGGCTTCGCCCTCCTCGTCGCCGTGCCGTCGGCGTCGTTCGCGCAGTCGGACGAAGACGAAGAGGACGAAGACGAGGACGAGGACGAGGATGAGGACGAGGACTACGAGGACGAGGAAGACGACGGCGAAGAAGCCGACGACGACCTCGACCGCGACGAGGAGCGACGCCCCACGCGTCGCTCCACCCGGTCCGAGCGAAAGAAGAGGGACGACGCGCCGTCGCGCGAGGTGGTCAAGGGCGCGTACGCCAAGATCAACATCGGCCCCGTCTTCTGGCTCCTGCCGACCGGCGTCCTCTCGAGCCCGGGCACGAAGATCGACTTCGCGTTCGGCTACGACTTCATCGATCGCCTCAGCTTCACGATGTCCGTCGAGGGCGCGTTCTACAACCTGATCTCGAACGGGACCGGGGTCTCCGAGTGCGGAGCCGACGGTCGCGCTCCGCCGTGCCCGACCCCCACGTTCACGTCGCCCACCCAGGGCGACCTGCGCATCGTGGGCGGCACGGTGGCGCTGCGCTTCGGCCCGAACTTCGGCGGCAAGCGCACCAAGCGCGGCCACTTCGGGGTGAAGATCGGCGCGGGCGTGGGCTACTCCCCTCCCCTGGTCGACCTCACGAACCCGGACATCATCGCGCGCACGGGCTCCGCTCCCACGGGCTCGGGCAACGCGAACCTGCTCCAGGGTCGGCCGCTGCTGCTGGTGAACCCGGCCGTGGTGATCGAGGGCTATACGAAGCTCTCGCACTTCTCCCTCGGCCTCGAGGTGGGCGGCGACATCGTCCTGCTCGGCCCCACGCCCGTCATCGGGCTCGCCGTCACCGCGGCGCTCAAGTACACCTTCTAGCGGGCGGCCTGCCGGAGGCTCGATCCTCGCCCGCGAGCTCCGGCCGGCGGGCGGCGGCGGCGTGTTGCGAGGGTGTTGCGGTGGCCCCCGGACCCCGGAAAACCCTGTCCTGACGGACCCCGCTCGGATATATAGTCGCGCGCGTCGTCGGGCCCTCGCCGACGACCGCCTACGTTGGAGATGTTTCGAATGCGGCTTTCCTACACGTTCCTCGCGGCCTGCGCCTTGTGCATCGCCTTCGCGTGCCCCACGGCCCAGGGGCCCGGTGAAGATACTCGGTCCTTCTACGCGGACCCGGACCGCATCGACTTCGGGTACGTGGCGTCCGGCGCCTCCACCGACCCCATCGCGGTCGAGCTGGTCAACGCCACCACGTCCGACGTGGAGATCCAGAACATCCTCGTGAGCGAGGGCGCGGACGCCTTCTCGCTCTTCAGCCAGCCGACGACCCTGCCCGTGTCGCTCGACGCGGGCGAGGACCTCCAGATCTCCGCCTACTTCGCGCCCCCCGGCTCGGGCAACTACCTGGGCACCATCGAGATCCTCACGTCCGACGAGGGCGACAGCATCGAGATCGAGCTCGGCGGCTGCTCCACCGACCCCGACTGCGTGGTCGAGTTCGAGAGCGGCGACGACGACGACGCGGGAGACGACGACGACGCCACGGACGACGACGACGGCGCGGACGACGACGACGTGGTCCCCGGCGACGGCTGCATCTCGGTCGACCCCGACCCGATGTCGTTCGGCCAGCAGCCCCAGAACGGGGCGGCGGTCCAGAACCTGCTCAACATCACGAACCCGTGCGAGGGCACGCTGACGATCTCGAGTCTCTCCCTCGGCGGAGCCGACGCCGCACAGTTCAGCATCGGCGGGTTCGCGGGCGGCGAGGTCCGACCCGGCGTCGAGATCCCGGTCGCCGTGCAGTTCAGCCCGGTGGGCAGCCTGGGAACGAAGACGGCAGCCATCACGATCGAGTCGGACGACGGCGACAACTCGAGCCTCGACGTAGCCGTGACCGCCGAGGTCATCGAGGACTGCGGCGACTGCCTGCCGGTGCTCGAGGTGGTCGGAGCGACCGCCATGCCGAATCCGCTCCCCGGCTTCGGGCCGCCGACCCTCATCCACCTCGGGGGCCTGACCCCCAACTCCTCCGCCACCGTCACGGTGAAGAACGCCGGCTTCGGGACGCTCACCGTCTCCGCCATCAGCGAGGGCGGCCAGTTCGTCCAGGACAACCCGGGCTTCTCGTACACGGGTGGCACCAGCCTGCCCTTCAACCTGAACAGCCAGGACGAGGCCGAGCTCGAGTTCACCGTCGGCGCCGACGGCTGCGAGGTCGTCAACTTCGACGGCAGCTACGCGTTCAGCATGGGCGTCCCCGCCGATCCCACCGGCTGCATCGGCGGATTCCCTTAGCACCCCACCGAAGAAAGGACGGCTCGCTTCGCATTCGCCGTCCTTCTTCGGCGGGGACCCCGCACTACCATCCTGAACTCCGGTCGGCCTCGTGCCGAGCCCCTCCCTGCGCGCGCTCGGGGCGC
>CAZEKB010000017.1:66504-78147 GCA_964512225.1 uncultured Rickettsiales bacterium
TCCTGAACTCCGGTCGGCCTCGTGCCGAGCCCCTCCCTGCGCGCGCTCGGGGCGCTTGCCGTGGCCCCGCGGTTCGGGCGCTCTCGCGGCGCGCTTCGTATTCGCCGTCTTTCTTCGGCGGGGACCCCGCACTACCATCCTGAACTCCGGTCGGCCTCGTGCCGAGCCCCTCCCTGCGCGCGCTCGGGGCGCGGCGGGCATCCACCCCCCGGGCGATGACCCACTCTTGTCACCTGCGGTCCGTGGAGGCCATCCAGCCCGCTCTGATGACCCGTTGGAGACACCCGTGCGCGGCGTCGCGGGTTCGGGGCGCTTTCGCGAGCTTGTGCGACGCGCCGGGGGGAAGGTCCACGGCGGCGTCGGGGGGCGACCTCAGGGAGCGGAGCGTGCGGTCCCGAGATCCCTTGACCCTCCCGACCCCGGGTGTATCCTCGCGCGCCGCTCGGACTCGCCCGGGCACCTGAAACCACGTCGGGGCGCTGCCCCGCCACCTTCCGCCGGCCGGACGTACGTCGAGAGCCGTGAAGCTGGAGAGTTGAGATGAGCCTCGGAATCCTGGGTACCAAGGAAGGCATGACGCAGCTGTTCGACGCCGAGTCGGGCAAGGTCGTGCCGGTCACCGTCGTCCACGCCGCCCCCAACGTCGTGCTGCAGCAGCGCACCAAGGCCCGCGACGGCTACTCCGCCGTCCAGGTGGGCTACGGCGACAAGAAGGTCACGCGCGTGAACCGCCCCGAGGCGGGCAACATCCGCAAAGCCTCGGAGGAGGCGGGCAAGGCCATCTCCCCCAAGAAGGTCATCCGCGAGCTGCGGATGGACGAGGACCCGGGCGCCGATCTGGCGGTCGGCTCCGAGGTGACCGTCGCGGTCCTGGAGGGCGCCACGTACCTGGACGTTCAGGGCGTCTCCAAGGGCAAGGGCACCCAGGGCGTCATGAAGCGCCACAACTTCAAGGGCTCCATCCGCACCCACGGCACCCACGAGTTCTTCCGCCACGGCGGCTCCATCGGTACCCGCCTCACGCCCGGCCACGTGCTCAAGGGCAAGAAGATGGCCGGCCGCATGGGCAACGAGAACGTGACCGTGCAGAACCTGCGCCTCCACAAGATCGACGCCGAGAAGAACCTGATCTTCATCGTCGGCGGCATCCCCGGCGCCAAGGGCGGGGTGGTCGAGGTCCGCAAGGCCGTCAAGCGCTGAGCCGCAGCCGCAGTCACGACGAAGCCTCGGGCCTTCCCCGGGGCTTTTGTCGTTCCAGGGCTTGCTGAACGGCCGCCGGCGACCAGTCAGAGCTCGGCGAGGGCCCGAATCGCCCCCGCGTAGACGCCGCTCCGCGACGCCTCCAGCAGGGAGCGGAGCCCCTCCGCACCCTCCGCGGGGATGTCCCCGGCAGCCGCCCAGTCGACGACGGCGGCGGCGACGACGCGATCCGGCCGGCCGACCGTCAGCCGCCGCAGGATGCGCAGGGCCCGGTCCGTCTCCCCCCCGCGAAGGAAGGCGCGCGCACCCTCCAGCCGTCGATCGCGCCGACCCTCGGGGCTCGCCGCCGCGTCGGCCGCCTCCACGAACGCGCGCTCGGCCTCCGCCCACTGACCCGCGATGGCGAGGGCGCGGGCGAACCAGGCGGTGCGAACGGGGTCGGCCGGGTGCCTCCGCACCTGGGCGCGCAGGACCTTGATGATCGGCGCGAGCCAGCCATCGCGGCGCGCCTCCTCCAAGCCCTCGCGCACCGCCTCCTCGAGCTGTTCGCGACCCGGCGACCCGTCGGGGGGAGCCAGGACCTTCGCGAGCGTCGCCCCGAAGGCCTGGAGGCGACCCTGCGCCCCGGCGGCCCGGAGGCGGTCTCGCTGGGCCACCCGCGCCTGCAGCCTCGCGCGACGACGCTCCGCGGCGTCGACCAGGGCCTTCGCGGTGTGGCCGTCGCGGGTCGCCAGGACCGCGGTCACCGCGTCGATCAGCTCGGCGGACGCCCCGGGGAGCGCCGTCCAGGCGGCGTCGGCGACCGGCGGGTCCGGGGTGGGGACGGCGGCCTCGAGGAGATCGGCGAGGGCCTCGGCGCGGTCGTCCGCGTCGGAGGCGACGAGGGCGACCGCGAGCTCCCCGGCCAGCACGCGCCCGAGCGTGCCCTGGGCGAGGGCGCGGCGGGCGAGTCGGAGGCGCAGGGCGGCGTGGTCGCGCAGGGCATCGGCGAGTCGATCCCAGCTCCCCCGCCGTCCTCCCCGGAGGCCGTCCACGACCGGGCCCAGCGAGTCCGGCGAGACCTGCACGTCCCCGCGGGTCCGGTCGAGCCACGACAGCAGCTCGTCGGCCGTGAGCGACGGGGTCTCCGCCAGCGCGAGCAGCGAGCGGAGCTCCAGGCGAGCCACCACGGTCGGGGGTGTCGCGCGGCCGCGGAGCTGATCGCGGCCCGCCTTCCACAGCCCGTTCCAGTCCCCGCCGATCGCGCGCAGCACGCCTCGAACCAAGCCGATCTCGGGCCCGACGGCGTGCTCCGCCAGAGTCACCGCCTGCTCGCCCGCGCCCGCCTTCGCCAAGGCGACGAGGGCGAAGAGGTCGGACCACCCCGGGGCCGGGTCGCCGTCCGGGACCGCGGGCAGAACCGTGGCCAGGTCGGGCACCCCGGGGGTGGCGTTGAGCGCCTCCGTCGTGGCTCGGCGCAGCTGCTCGACCCAGACCCCCCAGCGACGGCTCGCCGCCCCGGATGCCCGGAGCTCCGCCACCGGAC
Organism: uncultured Rickettsiales bacterium; assembly: GCA_964512225.1. Classification (GTDB taxonomy): domain Bacteria; phylum Myxococcota_A; class UBA796; order UBA9615; family UBA9615; genus CAZEKB01. The sequence continues at coordinate 69,230 of CAZEKB010000017.1, forward strand.
CGGTCGGGTCGGCCGCCGCGACGGCCTCGATGGCGTCGTCGAGGCGCGGCGACTCGGCGAGGACGAGGCTCTGCAGGCCCCGATACAGGCCCTCGGACCGATGGAGCTCGAGGCGCTTGCGGGGCCCGCGCCGCGCCTCCGTCCCGCTGGGCAGCGCGGCGGGCAGGCCCGCCGGAGACCGCTCCGCTCGCAAGGCGTGCAACGCGTCCGGCACGAGCTCCTCGGGGACGTCGCGCGCGAGCCCCTGGTGGCGTCGGCGGAAGACGGCCTGGACGAGGACGGTGGAGGCCCCCAGCTCTTCGACGAGCTCGCGCAGCGGCCCCGGCAGCGGCTCCGCCATCGCGCGACGGACCCGGCCTGCGACGGAGTCGTCGTCGCGCGGCTTCGACGCTCCCCCGCCCGCGAGACCCGAGAACAGGTCGCCCGGCGAGACCCGCCGGGCGCCGCCCTCGGCGCGCGCTCGGCGGGGCTTCGGGGCGCGGATCGCTCGCTCGGGGCGGGCGGCGTCGAGCGCGTAGGCCGGGGCATCCGTCGCGTCGCAACGATCGCAGCCGCCGCAGGGATCGGCCGCCGCGCCCACCCGGGCCGCGAGCAGCACCGCGCGGCAGTCGCCGGCGCCGTCCTGGAGGACCGCTTCGATGTCCGCCGCGCGCTCCCGACGGCGCCCGCGCAGGTCGGCGACGGCGGTCGCTACCGCCTCGGCGGGGGCGTCCCAGAGGGCGCCCGGGGACGCCTCCCAGTCCCGGCCCGTGCCCGAAGCCTCGAGACGGACGGTGACCACGGAGTCGTGGTTCATGGCGCCGAGCACGTCGGAGATGTCCGCCGCCGAGCGACCCAGCGCCACCCCGAGGGCGCGCAGATCCCGGGGCGCACGGTCCGTGAGCGCGAGCTCCGCCCGCTCGGCGAGGCTCCACCCCGCCGCCGCCGACGCGTACGCGGCCTGGAGCTCGCGGTAGGCGTCCTCGCGGTCGGTGAACGGAGGCCGGAACCGGCGCTGGTCGGCGACGGCCGCGACGAGCAGAGTCGGCCGCAGGCCCGCGAGCACTCCCACGGCCGTCAGGTCCGCGAGCAGCACGTCGTCGACGGTCCCGCCGGAGACGCAGAAGCCTCCCCCGCCGGAGGGGCTCGCGGCGAGGGCGGCCCGGGCCTCGTCCACCTCCGCGGCCGTGGCCTCGGCGATGACCGCGGGCACGCGCGCGGACGCCTCCACGACCCAGCCGCTCCCCTTCGGAACCGCGAGATCGGCGACGCCTCCGGGGGGCTCGGAGAGGGCCGTCCAGCGACCGGCCGCGGGCCAACCCGCCCCTCGGGCGCCGCGGAGCGCGTCCACCCCCGTCGCGGGAGACCTCAGGGCGGCCTCGGCGATCTCCCAATCGCGCACGCGCAGTCGATCCAGCCGATGATTCCGCACCCCGACGCCCGCCTCGCCGAGGGTCCGCTCGAGCGACCGCGCGGGCCTCCGCAGGACCACGCCGCCGCCATGGGTCGCGAACAGGGTCACCAGCGCGTCCCCGCGATCGACGCACCGGATCGCGCCCGGCGACGCCGGCACCACCACGGTCTCCGGGGGGGCGTCGCGCCCGTCGCGGTGGACCCGCAGGAGCCCCCCGCCGCGGCAGGCCGCGTGGCGCGCCTCGACCCACGCGCCCCGGCCGCAGCCGGCGGGGTGCGCGTCCGCCAGCCGATCCGCCGCGAGGACGGCCCAGGGCACCCCGGCGGCCTCCCGCCCCAGCTCGTCGCGGAGCACGGGGGAGTGCAGGCTGTCGATGGAGGTCACGAGCGCGCCCCGGCGACCCGACGGGCGCGAGTACCAGCGGTCCCGCACGGCCCGGGGCGTCGCCCGAACGAGTACGCCCAGCCCCGCCCCCGCGCCCACCAGCACGGCCTCGATCTCCGATCCCACGACGAGCACGACGTCGCTGCCGCGGGACGTCGCCCACCCGGCGACGACGGCAGGCGCCGTGAAGGGAGCCGTCAGGGCGACGGACTCGCCGTCGAGCCAGGAGGCGAGGACGGGATCGAGGGACATCGTTCCGGGGGCGGTCTAGGCGTTCATCGTGCGGAGCTCGGCGGCGACCGTGAACGGCGCCCCCGTGACCTCGCGCAGGCCCTCGACGGTCTCTCCTTCGGCGATCTCGATGAGGACGAGGCCGTCCTCCGTGACGTCGAGGACGCCGCGATCGGTGATGATCAGGTCCACGACCCCGACCCCCGTCAGCGGGAGCGTGCACTCGGGGAGGATCTTCGCGTCGCCCCGCTTGCTGCAGTGGGTCATCGTCACCACGACGCGCTTGGCGCCGGCCACGAGGTCCATCGCCCCGCCCATGCCCTTGACCATCTTGCCGGGGATCATCCAGTTGGCGAGATCGCCCGACGCGGAGACCTGCATCGCCCCGAGGATCGTGAGATCCACGTGGCCGCCACGGACCATCGCGAACGACGTGCTCGAGTCGAAGAAGGACGCCCCGGGCATGGCCGTGACGGTCTGCTTGCCGGCGTTGATGAGATCCGCGTCCACCGCGTCCTCGCGGGGGAACGGGCCGATGCCGAGCAGGCCGTTCTCGCTGTGCAGGATGATCTCCATCCCGTCGGGGATGTGGTTCGCCGCCAGCGTGGGCATGCCGATGCCCAGGTTCACGTAGAAGCCGTCCTGGAACTCGGCGGCGGCGCGCTGGACGATCTGGTCGCGGGTGAGGGGCATCGCAATCTCCTCAGGACGGGCTCGTGGTGCGCTGCTCGATGCGCTTCTCGTAGTGGGCGCCCTGCACGATGCGCTGGACGAACACTCCGGAGGTGTGGATCGCGTCGGGGTCGAGCTCGCCGACCTCGACCAGCTCCTCGACCTCCACGATCGTCACGCGCGCGGCGGTGGCCATGATCGGGTTGAAGTTGCGGGCCGTCTTGCGGAAGACGAGGTTGCCGTGGCGGTCGCCCCGCCAGGCCTTCACGAGGGCGAAGTCCCCGACGATCGCTCGCTCGAGCACGTACGCGCGCCCCTCGAACTCGCGGGTCTCCTTGCCGTCCGCCGCGGGCGTCCCGTAGCCCGTGGGCGTGTAGAAGGCCGGGATGCCCGCGCCCCCGCACCGGATGCGCTCGGCGAGCGTACCCTGGGGACACAGCTCCACCTCGAGCTCGCCCGCGAGGAACTGCCGCTCGAACTCCTTGTTCTCGCCCACGTAGGACGAGATCATCTTGCGGACCTGCCGCGTCTGGAGGAGCAGGCCGAGGCCGAAGTCGTCCACCCCGGCGTTGTTCGAGACGAAGGTCAAGCCCTCGACTCCCGCGTCGCGCACCGCGCCGATGAGGTTCTCGGGGATGCCGCACAGGCCGAAGCCGCCCGCGAGGACGACGGACCCGTCGGCGATGTCCGCGACCGCCGCCGCGGCGTCGGGGAAGACCTTGTTCATGGCGTCTCCTGACTGCGACTCATGGCCGCCTCATCAGCTCACTCGGTAGTTGGGGGCCTCGCGCGTGATGATGACGTCGTGCACGTGGCTCTCGCGGTAGCCCGCGTTCGTGATGCGGACGAAGGTGCCGCCCTCCTGCAGCGCGGGGATCGTGCGACAGCCCGTGTACCCCATGGACGCTCGCAGGCCTCCCACGAGCTGGAACACGGTGTCGGCGATGGGTCCGCGGTACGGGACCCGGCCGACGATGCCCTCGGGGACGAGCTTCGGCCCGGCCGGGGCGCCGTCGAGGCCCGCGAGGGGGTCGTCGTCTTCGCTGTCCTGGAAGTAGCGGTCGGAGCTGCCCGCGCGCATGGCCTCGAGCGACCCCATGCCCCGGTACTCCTTGTAGCGCCGACCCTGGTAGAGGACGATCTGGCCGGGGCTCTCCTCGGTGCCCGCGAACAGCGAGCCGATCATCACGGCGTCGGCGCCCCCGGCGATGGCCTTGGCGATGTCGCCGGAGTGCTTGATCCCGCCGTCCGCGATGATCGTGGCGCCCTTGCGGTGCGCGATCTCCGCGGAGTCCGCGACGGCGGTCAGCTGGGGGACGCCGACGCCCGCGACGACGCGCGTGGTGCAGATCGAGCCGGGCCCGATCCCCACCTTGATGCAGTCCGCGCCCGCGTCCACCAGCGCCTCGGTGGCCCCCGCGGTGGCGACGTTCCCCGCCACGATGGCGCAGTCCGGGTGCTCGGCGCGGGTCTTCGCCACCGCGTCCACGACCATCTTGGAGTGACCGTGGGCCGTGTCCACGATGATGAGGTCGCACCCCGCTTCGACGAGCGCCGCGACCCGGTCGACCCGGTCGCCGCCCACGCCCACCGCCGCCGCGACGCGCAGTCGGCCGAGCTCGTCGACGGTCGCGTCCGGGTACTTCTCGGACTTGATGATGTCCTTGATCGTGATCAGGCCGCAGAGCCGCTCGCCGGTCTCGTCGACCACGAGCAGCTTCTCGACCTTGTGCTCCTGCAGGAGGTCCTTCGCCTGCTCCATGTCGGTGCCCACGGGCACCGTGATCAGCCCCTCGCCCGTCATGACCTCGCGGACGAGCCGATCGACGTTCCGCTCGAAGCGGAGGTCCCGGTTCGTGAGGATGCCCACGAGCGCATCCCCGACCGTGACCGGCACGCCCGAGATGCGGTGGCGCTTCATCAGGTCGAGGGCCTCGCGCACGGGGGCGTCGGGCCGAACGGTGACCGGGTCGACGATCATGCCCGCGACCGACTTCTTGACGATCGCCACCTCGCGCGCCTGGTCGGCGATCGAGAGGTTCTTGTGGATCACGCCGATCCCGCCGTTCTGAGCCATCGCCACGGCCGTCCGACTCTCGGTGACCGTGTCCATGGCCGACGACAGCAGCGGGATCTTGAGCCGGATGCTCTCGGTGAGGCGCGTCGACACGACCGCGTCGCGGGGGAGGACGGAAGACGGCCCGGGGACGAGCAGAACGTCGTCGAAGGTCAGGGCCGTGCGGATGGAGTCGTGGCGCGTCATCGGCTCACCCGAAGTGACCGGCGGAGGGGGTCGCGCCGGGCGCGACTTGTACCGCACGCACCACCCGATGAGAAGCGCGACTCGGGCCGTTCACTCCTCGAGGCGGTTGAGGAACGGCACCACGATCCAGCACAGGCAGGTGAACGCCGCGCCGAGCCCCACGAGGATGGCGAACGCGGTGGGGCGGCCCATGCTCTCGCCCCACGCGTCGTACAGCCGACCGCCCCCGATCGCGGACAGAGACACCGCGAGGTTGCTGAGCGCCATGAGGAGGGCGAAGACCGTCGCCGCGATGGCGGGCGGGCAGTAGCGCGCGGCCATGTCGAGCTGAACGAGCGTCGTCAGCATCATGATGAAGCCGTAGGCCGCGGCGATCGCGCCCGCCGACAGGGCGTCGTGCAGGAACCACCAGCACAGGGTCCCGACGATCGTCGCGACGATGCAGGCGTGCACGAGGAACCGGAACGGGACCTTTCGACAGATCGCCCCGTAGGTCCCCGCCGCGACCACGGCGGCGACGGCCTGCACCGAAGCCATCTTCCCGTACGCCTCCTCCCCGAGCCCGAGCTCCTCGACGATCTGGATGTAGCGGACGTCGGCGCCGAACGGGTTGAAGTTGATGAGGAAGAGGAACGCCCCCACGCCGAGGACCGCCGGGTGCTTGGCGGCGCTCCAGAGCCGGCCCACCGCCTCCTTCATGTCGCCCTCGGGCGCGACGGTCTCCGGCTCGCGCACCAGCAGGATCGTCACCCCGAGCGAGAAGAGGGCGGCGAACGCGCAGATCGCGAACCCGGTCGTCTGCATGCCGCGCGCCGAGAGCCAGCCGCCCAGCCAGCCCGTCCCGATCGCGGCCCCGTACAGGCACGCCCACTGGACCGACTGCAGGGTGCCCGTGATGCCCCGGGGCTGTCCCTCCTCGACCATGAGCCCGTCGATGACGACGTCGGTGAACGCGATCCCGATGCACGGGACCAGGAGGAGCACGAACAGCGCCGTGGTGGCCCCGTCCTTGGGCGGGAACAGCCACAGGAGCGTGAGGAACAGGGAGGTGAGCCCGGTCCAGAGCAGCAGCCAGTTGCGACGCCTCGAACCGCGGATCGGGACGAAGTCGGACAGCAGCCCGAACAAGGGCTTCGAGTACCAGGGGATCCCCAGGAAGAACATGAACTTCGCCATGTCCGTGGTCGTGAGGTCCCAGCTCCGGAGCAGGGAGCGCACCGGCTGGGCGATCAGCCCCTCGGTCGGCTCCGCGACGCCCTGAACGAAGTACAACGCGCCGAAGACGAACATGAGCTTGCGACGAGTCGCGAGCGACGCGGCCGAGTCCTCCACAGGCTCCTCCCGCGACCATGCTCCCACACTCTCGCCTCCTCACCGCCCCGTATCGACGAGCGTCCAGGCCCCGACCCGACCGATCACGGTCGTGCGGGGCTCCAGGTAGGCGTGGAAGGCGGGCGGGCCCCCGTGGATCAGGAGGTAGTCGTAGTGCCCGCCGTGCTCGGTGAGGCTGAACGCGTTCGGCTGGAACTGCAGCGGCGCGGGGCGGTCCGCGTCCGCCCGGATGCGGAGCGGGTTGACGGGGGACGAGAGCAGGTAGGGGCTGAATCCTCCCCCGCGGCGGAGGTGGTAGTAGACGTGGACGTGCAGCATCGGGTCGAACATCCCGGCGTCGAGCGCGGGGCTGTCGTTGTCGAACAGGATCGGGAGCACGTCGCGGTCCGCCTCCATGCGCGGCAGCAACCCGGTCGGCTCGCTCATGTCGCGGGCCACCGCCGCGCTCCGGACCGCCAGCCCGCCGCACAGGACGATGGCCGTCGCCGCCACGAGGGCAGCCGCCGGCCCGCGGACCGGGGCCCGGGCGAGCGCCAGCGCGAGCAGCAGGGCGAGCACGTCCGTGAGGCGCGTATTGATGTAGTAGTAGTTGGAGAGCGCGAAGGGCAGCACGAAGAGCCCCACCCCGCACAGGGCCGCGTAGAGGGCAGGCCGGCCGGGGCGCCTGGGCCCGGCGAGCAGCACCCGGACCGCGACCGCCACCGCCAGGACCCAGCCCCCGACCGAGAGCACCTCCGCCCAGGTCGGCCCGCCGAACCCCCGAACGGTGAGGCCGACGTAGTCCAGCACGACCGCCGGGGAGCGCCAGGACGGGGGCCGGCTCGCGAGCACCTCGCCCCCGGCTCCGAGCCAGGAGATCGCCTGCCAGGCCGCGATCGTGCCCCCCGCCAGCAGGGGGACGGCGAAGGCTCCCCGGGGCGTCCCTCCCGGGAGGCCGCGCCGCCGATCGAGGACCGCCGCCGCGCCCGCGAGCCCCGCGAACACCAAGGCGGTGAAGGGGTGGGTGAAGACGACCGCGGCGGTCCACGCCGCGAGCGCGGCGAGTCGACGTCGATCCCCGGGCTCCAGCCGCTCGTGGGCGCGCAGCGCGAACAGCAGCAGCGGCAAGGAGAGGCAGTAGTTGACGAAGCCCAGGAGCCACGACGCGGTCACCCCGAACGGGAAGACGAGCAGCGCGCCCCAGGGCGGAGGCTCGCCCACGCGACGTCGGTCGACGTCGAGGGCGAGGGCGAACGCGGCGAGCAGGATCCAGTAGAGGGACAGGACGACGCGGCCGGCGGCCTCGATCGGCAGCACCCGCCCCAGGGCCGAGGCGAGCAGCGTGAAGGTCGCGTACGTCCCCCCCACCTCCCGGACGCTGTAGGCGGCGGCGTGTCGGCCCTCGTCGAGCCCGCCCGCGACGTACGCGGCGAAGAGGTGCTGCGGGTAGTCCTGCAGGGGCGGCACCTCGAACGCCCAGAGCGGCGCGAGGCTCGCCAGAGCGAGCGCGAAGACCCCGGTTCGGAACGCCGCCCGACGGCGGCCGAGCGCGTTCATGGGCGCACGATAACCCCGCGCGAGGACGCATCTTGACCGCCCGAGGCGCATAGGTAGACTCCGGCCGCCTCGAATCCGACGCGCGCACACGCGAGACCGAGGCAGGAGGATTAGATGCACGGTGTGAAGATTCTCGGCCGCACGGCGGTCGTCGCGAGCTTGATCGGCGCCCTGACCCTGATGGGCGGGTGCAAGACCTACCAGAGCGGGATCTCCGCGGAGACCAGCGGCAGCGCGGCGGCGTCCGCGTCGACGATGGACGCCGCGATGGCGGCCTGGGCCGAGCGCGGCACCAAGGAAGGCCTGCAGCGAGCCATCGACGCCTTCGCGGCGGTCGTGGCGGCGGAGCCGACCAACCAGGACGCCATGATCATGGCGGCCCGCGCCCAGTACTTCATGGCGGACGCCTACGGCGAGACCGACGAGGAGAAGGGCGAGCTCTTCAACGTGGCCCGAGACTGGGGCGAGCGCGCGATGCTGGCGGACGCCGAGTACAAGGCCCGCATCGACAAGGGCGAGAAGCCCGCCAAGGCCGTGACCGCCCTGCAGAAGGACGACCAGATGGCCATCTACTGGACGGCCTCGGCCCTCGGCAAGTGGGCGCGCCTCCAGGGCTTCTCCACGATCGTGAAGTACAAGGGCTACATCGCCGGGATGATGCAGCACTGCCTCGACCTCGACGAGACCGCCTTCTACAGCGGCCCCATCCGCTACTGGGCGACGTACTACGCCGTGGCCCCCGGCTTCGCGGGCGGCGACATGGCCAAGTCCAAGGAGTGGTACGAGAAGTCGATCAAGATGAACCCCGAGTACCTCGCCACGTACGTGCTCTTCGCCGAGGCGTACGCCCGCAAGGCCCAGGATCGCGCGCTGTTCATGCAGAACCTGAAGCACGTGCTGGGGGCCGACGTCAACGCCACGCCCGAGCTCACGCCCGAGCACGTCGTGGAGCAGGCCAAGGCCAAGAAGCTCCTCGACAACGTCGACGAGTACTTCGCCGACTGATCGTCGCTCCGACCCTCGCGGCCCCCGCGCCCCGGCCGCCCCCGGCCAGCCCCCCCAGCCCCCACAAATACCACCCCGCGGACAACCCCCCAAGATTCGACC
>CAZEKB010000018.1:0-24776 GCA_964512225.1 uncultured Rickettsiales bacterium
CCCCCCCCCGCCACTGCTACCTGCCGAGCGCGTCGCGCGGCACCGCGGGCTGCGGCGCCCGCGGACCCTGCGTCCGCCGGCTCCGTACGTTCTGGAGGGAGGTCCGGGAGCCATGAGGGGACGACTCGGGTGGGCGTGCGCGGCGCTGGTCTTCGGCGCCTGTGTCGGGGACGACGACGACTCCGTCGCGCCGGACGACGAGGACGACGACGCGGGGTCCGACACCACCGTGGTCTCCGGCCGGGTGTTCGACGAGGATACGACCGCGGCGGTGGCCGACTGCGAGGTCGGCGTGCGTCGCTCTCAGGCCGTGCGCACGACGCGTGAGGGTCGGTTCTCCATCGAGGTGGAGCGCGGCGGCGCCTTCAACGTCCGCTGCGAGGGCGCGATCGTGCGGTCGTTCCAGCTGCCCGACGTGGAGGCGGTGGACTGGGAGATCAACGTCGACTTCTGGGGCGTCGACGAGGAGGACGTCGACTGCCTGCTCAACGTCACCGCGGACTTCTCGGGGCTCGGGCTCGAGGCCGAAGACGGCGTGGGCGAGGTCGGCATCCTGGGCGTGGGGCGCGGCTTTCAACGTCCCGTCGAGGCCCGGATCAGCTACCTCGGCGTGCTCTCGGTCGCGCCGGGGCCCTTCCGCGTCTACGGGCGGGCCTTCGGCGGGATCCTCGCGGGCTTCGGCACGTCCGACGTGATGACGTGCCCGGGCGACGGCTCCGTGATCGAGGTGGACGACGTCGTCGTCGAGCTGTCGGGGCTGACGGTGCGGGAGGGGTCGTGGTCCGACCCCGGCGACGAGGCGACCCTCGAGATCTTCGGCCCGTGGCAGGACGACGAGCCCGACCTCGACGGGGCCGACCTGCGCATCGACCACCTCCTCACCGCGCGGGAGGACGGCTTCGAGGTCTCGGTCCAGGACTTCACCGACGGGGCCGTGCGCGCTCGCGCCTGTCGTCGAGGCACCGCCGGGGACACCTGCATTCACCGCGTCGACATCGCCCCCGACGCCGACATCGACATCGGCGCCCTCCCGCGCCACGTCATCGTCGGCGCGCAGCTGGGATCGGGGCGGATCCGCCTGTCCACGGACCGCGACCTGGAGTCGGGCAGCGTCACCGCGTTCCTGCTCGATACGACGGACTTCACGCCGCGCCCCGTCTGGAAGGCGTGGAGCCCCACCGGCGCGCTGGACATCTCCACCGAGTGGCTGGGCACGGTGCCGCCCGCGGACTTTCTCACGCTCCTGGCGAGCGGGCAGGAGAACGTGACGTTCGACTTCGCCTCCGACTTCGCGCAGGTCGAGCGGGGCGACGGGTGGATCGAGCTGACGCCGCGGAGCACGCGGGTCGGCGAAGAGGACTGAGCTACTTCTTCTTCTCGCGAGCCGCCATGAGGGCGAGCGCGAAGGCCGAGGGCGCCGCCGCCTGCTCCGCCTTGACCTGCTTCTGGTAGGCCTTGAAGTCGCCCGCGTGGCCGTCCGCGCCATCGCCCTTCTGGGAGAGCGTGATCTTGCGGCGGCGGCGGTCCATGTCGATGACGGTGACCTCGAGCTTCTGCCCGGGCCGGAAGTTGCGTCGGGTCTGACCGCCCTTGGGGCTGTCGGTGTGCGAGTTGGGCAGCAGCCCGGTGACGCCGTCCTGGATCACGCAGAAGATGCCGAACTTCTCGACCTTCTCCACGTGCACCGTCAGCTTCTGGCCCACCTTGATGCCTTCGGCCACGTCCTTCCACGGGTCGCCCTGGGCCTGCTTGACGGACAGGCTCATGCGCTGGCGGCCGGGGTTGAGCTCGAGGAGCGAGACCTCGACCTCCTGGCCCTCCTGCACGGCCTCGCGGGGGTGGTTGATGCGACGCTTCCAGTCGAGCTCGCTGACGTGCACGAGGCCCTCGAGCCCGGGGGCGAGCTCCACGAACGCGCCGAAGTCGGCCAGCCGCGTGACCTTGCCCTTGTAGGTGCTGCCCACCTCGAACTTGTCGGCGACGCCCTCCCACGGGCCCGCCTGGGCCTGCTTCATGGAGAGGCTGATGCGGTCGCGGCCGCTGTCGATCTTGAGGATCTTGACGCGAACCGCCTCGCCTTCCTTGACCACGTCCTTGGGGTGCTCGACGCGCGACCAGCTCAGCTCCGAGACGTGCACGAGGCCGTCGATGCCCCCGAGGTCGACGAAGACCCCGAAGTCCATGACCTTGCGCACGGTGCCGTCCACGACGGCCCCGACGGCGAGCAGCTCTCGCGTCTCCGCGGCCAGCTCCTTGGCCTCGGCCTCCTGGACCATCCGGCGCGATACGACGAGCTTGCGCCCGGTGGGGTCGAAGCGCGTGACGATGAAGCGGTAGGTGCGGCCGACGTGGCTCTCGAGATCGTCCGAGAAGTCGCGGTCGACCTGGGAGCGCGGACAGAAAGCCCGCCGCCCGCCGAGCCGGATCTCGAGCCCGCCCGCGTTGTGACCCACGACTTTGCCTTCGACGGGCAGCCGGTTGGCCGCGGCGTCCTCGAGCATCTGGCCGACCTCGCGGGCCTTGAGCGCTCCGCGAGAGAGCCGCAGCCCTTCCCCCTCGAGCGCGACGACCTGGGCCGTCAGCTCGTCGCCGACCTGGTGGGTCAGCTCGCCCTTGTCGTCGAGCAGCTCGCGCCGCTCGAGGTACGCCTCGGACTTCCCGCCCACGTCGATGAAGATCGCGTCGTTGGTGATGGATACGATGGTGCCGCGGACGGCGTCCCCGATCTTGAACTCGACCAGGCCGCCGACGTCGGCCAGCAGGGCCGCGAAGTCTTCGTTGAGCTCGGCGGCGATGGCGTCCGCCGCGGTGCCGAGATCGGCTGCGCCGAGCGCGTCGCCCGCGTGCTCCTCCTCGCCCAGCAGGCCGGACTCGGAGCCGAGCAGGTCGTCCAGGCGCGGGCCGTCGTCCTCGGGCGCGGGGGGCGCACCGGCGTCGAGCGCGCCCTCTTCGGGCGCCTTGCCCGCCGCCGCACGCTTGATCACTTCGGTCCCCTGCGCAGGGGCGCTGTCCATCGATTCGCCGCTCATCACACACTCCAGATCGAGAGCCGCCGGAATCTAGCCCCGGCCCTCGGAGGCGTCAACGAGCGTCGGGGGGCAAAGGGCGCCCGCCCCGTGGGGGTTACTGGACCGTGACGTTCGTGATGCGGAGGGTCCGCTGCGCGCACCCCTCGTCCTCGACCTTGAGCAGCACGTCGTACGTGCCCGCGGCCGGGGAGAGGGCGTCGACCGAGAAGGTCGTCTGCTGCACCGCCGTGCTGGTATTTCCGGTGGCCGCCGCCGTCCCCAGGGTCTCGCCCCCGGCGCTGAACGCTCCGGGAGAGACGAACTCGGCGGAGACGAGGACGAGGTCGGGCGCGTTGTCGTCGATCGTGCCCGTCAGCGCGAACGGGGTGGTGATCGTGTCGTTGTCCGCGAGGTTCGACGCGGCCACGACCGGGATGTTGTTGATCGCCTTGGCCACGTACGCGGCGTTGGGCGTGATGTTCACGTAATTCAGGTCCCAGGGGTACGAGGTTTCGTCGTAGGGGACGACGGCTCCGTAGAAGATGTTCAGGGTGCCGAAGTCCGGCCCGGCGGCCGCGCCGCCCGACTCGTAATGCAGGCCCGCGCCCGCGACCTGCGCGCTGTCCATGCGCGGCGCCGCCTCGATCTCGATCACCGGGTTCAAGTCGCACCGCGTGATCGACGTGGCCGATCCGCGCCCCGCGCCCACGGCCTTCACCCGCGACCCGGAGCCGAGCGTATCGCCCGTCCACCAGTGCTCGAACACGTAGTTGGCCTCGGGGTCGAAGGTGTTCAGGAGGACGCCGGGCTGGGTCACGCGATCGTCGTCCCATGCACCGGGGGCCCCCTTCGAGAGGATCGGCTCCGGGGTGTCGGGGGTGCCGCCGTCGTCGTACTTGGACCAGGTCACGCCGTCCGACGAGGTGGCGTAGATCGTGAAGAAGTCGCTCGGCGACTCCTGGCGGCGGCCCGTGTACCACATGTGAATCAGGGCGCCGTCGAAGTACGCGACCGGGTGATGGACCTGCCGGCTGTCGAGCTCGGGGTCCGTCGCTCCCAGATCGATGACCGGGTTGGCGAGGGCGACCCCTTCGCCGTCCACGCGCGTGTACGGGCCGGTCGGGCTCGTCGAGGTCGCGAGGCCGACCTTGCGGTTGGCACCGTCCTTCGCGTGATAGAAGAGGAACCAGGGGTTCACCGTGGCCGTGGGCACGTGCACGATCGTCGGGTTGGCGATGCCCGCCGAGTCCCAGCCGAGGCCGGGGCTGAGCACCGGGTTGTTCGGGTTGGAGTCGACGCTCGCGAACGTGCCGGTGCAGCCGAGGTCTTCGACGACGCCGATGCTCTGCTGGAACAGATCGCCCTCGCCGCGGAACGTGAGGAAGCAGTCTCCGTTGTCCTCGAACGCGAACGGCAGCTCGACGCGGCCCTTGTGCCAGTCGTCCTGGTGGCCCGGGTAGACGGCCGGGTCGCACTGCTTCTGGACGCTGGAGGTGTACTCGACGATCGGGAATACGTGCGCGTCGGCGTCGTTGCAGTCGTCGCCGCCGCAGACGAGCCCGTCGATGCCGTCCCCGTCGCCGTCCGAGGCGACGTCCGGGTCGACGTCGTCGCTGAGGCCGTCGCAGTCGGTGTCCACGCCCTCGCAGTACTCGGTCGCGGAGGTGTTGAAGTTGACGTCCTCGTCGTCGCAGTCCCCGTCGCAGCTGCTCTCGCCGTCCTGGTCCACGTCCAGGCCGTTGAGCACCGGGTCGAAGTCGTTGCAGTCCGTGCCCGCGTCCGAGGGGCAGGCGGCCGAGTTGTCGCCGTCGCCGTCCTGATCCGCGCCGGGGAAGAGCGGGTCGTCGCCGTCCACCTGGCCGTCGCAGTTGTTGTCCTGGTCGTCGCAGATCTCGGGGTTGCCCGGGAAGTTGAAGGGGTCGTTGTCGTCGCAGTCGTTGTCGGCGAGCGTCGTATCGTCGCCGTCCGGACCGCAGGTGCTGACCCCGTCCGTGTCGACGTCGAAGCCCTCGTCGACGACGGTGTCGCAGTTGTCGTCGATGATGTTGCAGACCTCGGTGGCGCCGGGGTTGACCTCGGTCACCGCGTCGTCGCAGTCCGTGCTGTCCTCGACCGAGCCCTCGGGCTGCAGGCCGTCGCAGGCCTCGACGCCGTCGGCATCGGCGTCCCCGTAGGTGTCCGCGTCGGCGTCCGGGTACCACGCGGTGGTGTCGAGCCCGTTGTCGACCTCGCCGTCGCAGTCGTGGTCGATGCCGTCGCACACCTCGTCCGCGTCGGGGTTGACCTCTGCGTCCTCGTCGTCGCAGTCGCTGTTGTCGAGCACGTGGCCCTCGACGCCCGCTTCGTCGCACGTCTCCACCGCGTCCGCGGCGTCGTCGCCGAAGCCGTCCTCGTCCTCGTCCGGGTAGAAGCTCTGCAGGTTCAGTCCGTTGAAGGGCTCGCCGTCGCAGTCGTGGTCGACCTCGTCGCACTGCTCTTCGGCGGCGGGGAAGACCGTGTCGTCGTCGTCGTTGCAGTCTTCGGGGTTGTCGGGACAGGCGGTCGCGCCGTCGCCGTCGAGATCGGGGATGAGATCCTCCCCGGTGCAGTCCTGGTCGATGCCGTCGCAGGCCGTCTCGAGGGCCGTGGGGTGGATCGCGGGGTCGTCGTCGTTGCAGTCGCCCTCCTCGGCCGTCCAGCCGTCCGTGTCCACGTCTTCGCCGCAGCCGGAGCAGCTGCCGCCTTCTTCGGTACAGCCGGCGAGGGGCAGCGCGACCAAGGCGAGGACCGCGGCCAAGAGAGTCGAGCGAGAGAGCGGAAGAGTCACGGACACAGAACCTCCGAAGGGACGGTCGAACGGGAATCGTACCGGAACGGCCCACGCTGGTGCAGGGTCGGGCCGCGCCCCGCCCATCGGACGACGGCGACGGCGCTTGAACCCCGTCCCACACAATCTGGGGTCGCTGGGCTGCCTCGGGCCAATCTGCTAGCCTCGAAAAGCTCGAAAGGCGGCTGATTCGCACGACGCGAGGCCCGCCGAAACGCCTCGGAGTACGGCCCGCGTGCCCACCGTCAAAGTGTTCGTAGAGGTCATCGGCGGGGGCAAGATGCTCGCCGACATCGACCCGGGAGTGACGGTCGAAGAGACCGCCGGTGTGATCGCCGAGCTGGCGGGCAAGTCGCTCGTGGACGAGGACGGCAAGGCGAAGAACTGGCGCCTGTTCGCGCCCAAGCCCGACGGCGGGTTCGGCCCCGCGGACCGATCCTTGCGGCTGATCGGCGTGGCGGGGCGCATGAAGCGAGCCTACGACGCCGGCGACGACGTGGGGTTCGCGGGTCCGGGCGAGCACGAAGGCGGCAAGTACCTCTTCAAGCTGCGCCTGTTCGTCCCCGGAGCTCCCCCCAAGGCCCCCCCGAAGCCGGATCACCCCGAGCCGATCGCCGACGAGGACGCGATCGACCTCACGAACCTCGACGACTTCGACACCGACACGATGCGGCGCAAGAAGAAGAGGCGTCGCAAGGACGGGGAGAGCAGCACGGTCCGGCGTCGGAAGAAGAAGGACGCCGACGGATCGACCATCCGCCGGCGCAAGAAGAAGGACGCGGACGGATCCACGATCCGCAGGCGCAAGAAGAAGAAGGCCGCGGCATCGGCGGACGCCGCCCCCGAAGCGTCGGGGGAGGTCGCGACCCCGGAGGGCGCGAGCGAGGAGGCCGCGAGCGCGGAGACGGCCGCGCCCGAGCCTGCCCCCGTCGAAGCGAAGGACGAGGCGCCCGCCGCCCCCGCCGAGCCCGCCCCCGCGAGCGCCGAGAGCGCGGCCCCCCAGGTCTCGGAGCCGGAGCCCGAGCCCGAGCCCACGCCCGAGCCCGAGCCCGAGCCCACGCCCACGCCCACGCCCGAGCCCGAGCCGGATCCCGAGCCCGAGCCGACACCGGAGCCGACACCGGAAGCCGAGCCGGATCCCCCCGCCGCGAAGGAGGAGGAGGAGCCGTCGGCCCCGCAGGTCGAGCGCGTCATGGAGGCGCCCGCCCTGGACGTCGCGGCGCCGAAGCCGGGAGACGCGGCAGTCACGGGACCGCACACCAGCCCCGCCTCCTCGACCGCGCCCGCCCCCGCCGAGGCCGCGGCGAAGTCCGACCCGCCCGAGGCCGAGACCTCGAAGGCCGAGACCTCCTCGCGACGGGTCAAGCGCCCGGACGCCTCGGGCACCTCGCGCCGGATGAAGAAGGTGGGGTCGTCGAAGTCGACGTCCCGACCCGAGAAGAGGTCCGGCGGCAAGGGGCCGATGATCGCGATCGCGGTCCTGGTCGTCGCGGGCGCGGCGGCCTTCGCCCTCACCCGCGGCGGCGGCGAGGCCCCGGACACCCCCGATCCGACGCCCGCGCCCGTGGCCGAGTCGCCCGCCGAGTCGAGCGGGGGATCGCTCTCCGACCGGGTGGCCCTCGCCGCCTACACCACCGGCGAGGGCGCCGAAGGCGACGCCGTGGCCGTGGCGGTCGCGGGGTGGGCCGGGCTCGGCGTCCAGGCACCGGGCGACCTCGCGGGCAAGCTCGGGGACGCCGGCCCGCTGGCCTCGTCCGTCGCCGACGCCTGCAAGGCGGGAGCCCGCTTCGACGCCTGCGACGCGTGGGCGTGGATGGCCTTCAGCAGCTACCGCGCGTGCGAGTCCGGGGGGCGGAACTGCGACTCGGCGGCGGCCTTGGCGGACGCGCGCGAGGCCGTCGGGCGGGCCTACGCCAACGCCCAGAGCCTGCAGGGCGCGGCCAAGAGCGAGGCCACGAAGCGGCTGCTCGCCCAGGCGGTGCGGATCGGGGGCGCGGACTTCGCGGCGCTCGAGGCGGCCTCGGGGCCGGTGGCCGCCCTCGCCCAGAAGGCCTGCGCGAAGCTCAAGGGCGCGCCGGAGTGCGCGGCCATCCAGTAGCGACCCGGGGGTCCGAGCTCAGAGCTCCGAGACGAACCGCGCGACCAGCCGCGCCGTGACCTCGCGCCGATACTCGGCGTTCGAGCGCACGTCGTCGATGGGCGCGACCTCGGCCCGCGCGGCCTCCCGAGCCGCCTCGGCGGCCTCCGCCGGGACCTTGCCGATCGCGGCCGCCTCGGTGGCCGTCAGGCGGAGGGGCACCGGCGCGACGGACCCCGCGCACATCCGCAGGGTGGCGACGCGGCCGTCGTCCCCGACGCTGCCGACCGCCCCGAGCATCACCTTGGAGATGGCCTGGGCGAGGCGCGTCCCGACCTTGCGGAAGACGCTCTTCGCGCCCGGGGGGAGCGGGTCCATCTCGAACCGCGCGATGAGCTCGTCGGCCCGGATGTCGGCGTCGCGGTAGCCCCGGTAGAAGTCGTCGAAGCGCACCCGACGCTCGCCCGACGCGGACACGAGGACCACGTCGCAGCCCTGGGCCATCAGGACGGGGAGGGTGTCGCCCGCGGGGGAGCCGTTCGCGACGTTGCCGCCGAGGGTGCCGCGGGCCTGGATCTGAGCCGCGCCGACCGTGCGCGAGGCCTCCACCAGCGAGGGGGCGTGGGCGTTCACGAGGTCGGACTCGATCATGTCCCGGTAGGTGGAGAGGGCCCCGATGTGGAGCCGGTCCCCCTCCAGCGAGATGCCGCGCAGCGCGTCGATCCCGAAGATGTCGAGCACCTCGGCGGGCATCCAGGTCCTCGCGTTGAGGAGCACCATCAGGTCGGTCCCGCCCGCGATCACCGCGGGGCGCTCGGCGGCGCCCGCGAGGACGCTCAGGGCGTCGTCGAGGTCGCGAGCGCGGTGGACGGCGAGGTCGGCGAGCACCTCAGGACCCCTTCGCCGCGCGCTCTTCGGCGGCGGCCTGCTCGATGCCCTCGACGATGCGCTGGTACCCGGTGCACCGGCACAGGTTCCCGGCGATCGCCTCGCGGATGCGGTCGCGCGACGGTTCGGGCTCGCGGTCGAGCAGGGCCCGGGCCGCGAGGAGGATGCCGGGGGTGCAGATGCCGCACTGGGCGCCGCCGGCCTCCACGAACACCCGCTGCAGCGTCGACAGCTGCTCGCCCTCGGCGAGCCCCTCGACCGAGACGACCGTGGCCCCCTCCAGCTGAACGACGGGCACGAGGCACGAGTTCACGGGCAGGCCGTCGATGAGCACGGTGCACGCACCGCACTCCCCTTCCCCGCAGCCCTCCTTGGTGCCCGTGACCCGCAGCTCTTCGCGCAGGGTGTCGAGCAGGCGCTGGAGCGGGGGGACGTCGTAGACGGTGACGGCGCTCCCGTTGAGGGTGAAGGTGACGTCGACGGACTGCTTCACGAGGCGCTCCGGGCGGCGGCGGCCATGAGGGCCTCGGGGCTCGCGGGGAGCGACTCGAGGCGAATGCCGGTGGCGTGTTCGATGGCGGCGAGCACCGCCGGGGCGGGCCCGTCCATGGGGAGCTCGCCGATGCCCTTCGCGCCGGACGGTCCCCCCGGGAACGGCTCCTCCACGAGGAAGATCTCCATGTCCGGCGCGTCCAGGCTGGTGGGGATGATGCAGTTGGTCATGCGGTCGTTCAGCAGCTTGCCGTCACGCAGTCGCAGCTCCTCGATCGTGGCGAACCCGAGCCCCTGGAGGCTCCCCCCCTCGAGCTGACCGAGCGCGATGATCGGGTGGATGGCCTTGCCCACGTCCTGGGCCGACCAGAACCCCGAGATCGTGACCTCCATCGTGTCCGGGTCGACCTCGACCTCGACCACGTCGCAGGCCCACGAATAGCAGGGGTACGCGTCGCCCTCGTAGGTGTCGGGGTTCCAGCGCGTGTCCGGATCGGTGCGGTACTTGAGCTTCACGGACGGATCGCCGTCGGCCGCCAGGAACGCGTCGGCGGCTTCGGTCCAGGCGTCCGCTGCGGGGCCGCGCTCCGCGTCGTCGCCCATCACCCGCGCGAGCAGCGCCGTCGCGCAGTCCTCGACGACCTTGCCCACGACCATGCAGGTCCGCGAGGCGACGGTGGGACCGGAGTCCGGGACCTTCGAGGTGTCCGGGATCGCCATCGTGACGCGGTCGAGCGGCAGGCCGAAGACGTCGCCCGCGATGAGCGCGTGGGTCGTGCGCTGGCCCTGGCCGATGTCGGTGGAGCCGCTGAGGATGTGGATGTCCCCGCCGGGCTGCAGGACCATCTCGACCTCGCCCTGGATCCGGGCCTCGCCGTTGCCCGTGAAGCCGCCGCCGTGCAGGAAGAAGGACATGCCGACGCCGCGCAGGCGGGGCGTGTCCCCCAGGCCGGGCCGCGGCCGCTGCGGGGGGGCGCCGCCCGCCGCGTTGAGCCGCTCGCACTCGGCGCGGCGGTTGTCCCAGTCGGCCATGGCGAGGGCGCGATCGAGGACCTCGTCGGCGGACACCGAGCCCTTGAGCAGCTGGTTGGTGGCGGTGGTGTCGCCCACCTGCATCGCGAGCTCGCGCCGATAGGCGGCGGGATCCTTGCCCAGGGCGGCGGCGATCGCGTCCACGTGTCGCTCCACCGCGAAGCACACCTGGGGCGCGCCGAACCCGCGGAAGGCGCCGTTGGGAGGGGTGTTCGTGGCGAGGACGACCCCGTCGATGGCCAGGTCGGGGCAGCGGTAGGGCCCGACGGCGTGGATGATCGCGCGGCTGAGCACGACCTTGCTGAGCGTCGCGTAGGCGCCGCCGTCGAGCTGGATGTCGACCTCCGCGGCGAGCCAGGTGCCGTCCTCGGCGACGACCGTGCGGTGCTTCGTCACGCAGGGATGGCGCCGCGTCGTCGACGCGAGGTCCTCGTCGCGGGAGTAGACGATCTTGACGGGCTTGCCCGCCTTGAGCGCGAGCAGCGCCGCGTGGCACGACAGGATGTTCGGGTACTCCTCCTTGCCCCCGAACCCACCGCCCGTGACGGTCTGGACGACGCGCACCTGGTCCTCGTGGAGCTTGAAGAGGTGCTTGAGCGCCTTGACCACGTAGTACGGGCACTGCAGCGAGCCGTGGACCGATACGCCGCGACCGCCGTACGGCTGCGCGATCACGCCCTGGGGCTCGATGTACATCTGCTCTTGCCAGCCCGTGTAGTACTCGCCTTCGAAGAGGCGCGCCTCGGGGTTCGCTTCCAGGGCGGCGTCCACGCAGCCGACCCCCGCGCCCTTGCGGATCGTCAGGCGGGAGATGACGTTGTCGGCCCCTCGGATCAGGGTCTCGGCGGCCGCCGAGGTCTCGATATCGAGGACGGCGGGCAGCGGCTCCTCGCGGAGGCGGACGTGCTTGCGGGCTTCGAGGACGCGCTCCCGGGTGGGCGCCGCGAGGAGCAGGATCGGCTCCTCGGCGTGGCGGATGACGTCCTCCACCAGGCACGGCTGGTCCAGGTCGATCAGGTCGATCTCGTTGGGGCCGGGGATGTCGCGGAAGTCGACGACCACGATGTCGGACCAGTCGTAGTCCGGATCGAGGGAGAAGCCCTTGTAGCGGGCGTGCGCCATCGTCGACCGGACGGTCGCTCCGTGCAGCATGTCGGGGAAGGCGAGGTCGTCGATGTAGCGCGCTTCCCCGTTGACCTTCGGGGCCCCGTCGGAGCGGGGGGGGCTGGTTCCGACGCTCATTGCGAATCTCCGGAGGCGGGGGTGAGGACCAGGTCGCGGGTGAACCCGTCAGCGCCCCAGGCGAGGACCACGAGTACGGCCTCCCCCTCGATCGCGCGGAGCGCGCGCGGGGCCGCGGGGTCGGGCGTCGGGGCGGGGGTGGCGCCGTCGTCTCCGGCCGACTCGACGGTGGCGGGGAGGCCGAGCAGCGCGAGGCGGGCGGCGGGATCGTCGGCCGCCTCCCACGCCTCGACGCTCACGAGGGCGGCCTCCCAGTCGACGTCGGAGTGAGGCGGCTCCGCGCCCGGGGCGGGCACGAGATCGAGGCTCCAGTCGCCCGCGGCCGCGGGGCGTCGGAAGGCCGCGACGGTCGGTCCGGCGCCGTCCCCCGAGATCGAGACCGCGGTGGCGGCCGCGGAGTCGTCGTCGTCGCCCGAGTCGTCGTCCCCCGAGGGGGCGGCTGCGGGCTCGACGAGATCGTCGCGCAGGGCGGGGAGGTCGCGCACGGCCAGCGTCCGGAGCGCGAGCTCGCGACGCAGCGTGGCCGCCAGCGCGGGGAGCTGCCCGCCCACGAACGCGAGGAAGCCGTCCACGGCGGGGGCGCCCTCGTGCTGGGGATCCCGCAGGTGATCGAGCCAGGCGGACTCGACGTCGTCGCCCGCCTCCCGGAAGACCCGGGCCCACAGGCTGGGGTCCTCGCGCTCCTGCACGCGCGACACCACGGAGGCCGCCCAGTCGGCGGTGACCTCCGTGCGGCGCCCGGCCGCGGGCCCGAGGTGGGCGCGACCGAAGGCGCGAGCGACCGACTCGGTCTCCTCCAGACGGTCGGACACGACGTGGGTGGCGGGGGCGCCGCCGGGCCCGCCCAGCACGGTCCCCACGTCCGCGTCGTGGACGAGGACGGCGATGGGGGGGCCCGAGCGCTCGCGCACGGCGGCGACCTCCGCCTCGCTGGCCTGCGCCGGATCGAGGCCGCCCCACTGCAGCGCGGGCAGCGGGACCACCCCGTCCCACTCGGTGAAGAGCTTCACGACCTCGGCGGCCCGCTCCTCGGCGGCCTTCCCCGCCCGGGAGGCGACGGCGAGTCGGCCGTCGAGCGCCGCCACCGAGGCGAAGACGCGGGCCCCGTCGGGGAACGGCTGGAGGCTGTCGAGCGTGACCCCGTTGCGGCTGAGGGCGAACACCGGGAACTGGACCTCGAACTCGCCCGCCTGACGCGCGGTCGGCACCCACTCGGCCTGGGAGTCCTGGCGCACGAAACGCACGCCGAGGCGGCTGGGGTCGGGCTTCACCGAGGCCGTCCCCTCGAACCGCGACGCCGACGCCCAGGGCCACAGCTCCATCGCCCCTTCGACCGCGCGGGGGACGAGCGGCGGCTTCTGCCCCGCGGCGACGATCTCGGGCAGGACGCGGACCGTGCTCGGCACCGGCTCGGGCGCGCCCGACGGGGCGATGGTCGTCGTGACGACGTCGAGCACGGCGAGGCGGCGACTCACCTCGAGGGGGGCGACTCGGCCGGGCCTGCCCGTGGCGTCCACGGGGGAGACCTCCCAGGTGTCGGCCACGTCGATGACCTGGTCCTGGGCCCCCGCCCACAGCATGGTGTCGCCGTGTCGCACCTGCACGACCTGCCCCGACCGCTCGATCACGACGTCCGCGGCATGCGGGCGACCCGCGAAGTGGACGCCCGCGGACGTGATGGGATCCGCGGGGTGGTGCAGCGAGGTGGCGGCGAACTTCTCTTCGAGGGTGCAGGGCAGGGCGCACAGACCCCAGGCCCGGTGCGCCCCGGCGATGCCGTCCTCGCCCCAGGTCAGGGTCCACTCCACGAGCGCGAGGTCGGCCTCGGCCTCCACGCCGCCGCCGAGCACGGCCGCGACCTGAGCGACGAGGGCTTCGTCGGCCCCGTCCGCCTCCAGAACCGCGGGGTCGGTGGACGTGCCCTCTCGGGCCGACGGAGGGGCGAAGGGCGCGCGCAGGGGCGAAGCCGGGGCGGCGACCCACTCGTCGAGGATCACGTGGTGGAGCGTCGCGGGCCCGGTCGGCGGGGGCGGAGCGGCGGGCGTGGCGGCCGCTTCGACGGGCGTCGGCGCGGGCTCTTCGGATCCGCCGCACGCCGCGATCGAGAGGCCGAAGAACAGGATGAAACAGCGACCGCGCGGACCCATGGTGGATCTCCTCCGGGCCGCATCCTACCCGTCTCTTCGGGGGAGCCGTTCGGAGGGGGCCGGATCCGCTGCGGCGGACCCCGGCGGCTGCTATACACCGCCCCCGGAGAGTGCATCGATGTCGAGTCCCCTCGCCACCCTCGGGACCCCCGAACCCCTCGTCGATCCGTCCCTCGATCTGTTCGAAGAGATCGAGCGTCTCCGCAAGGAGCGGAACGCCGTGCTGCTCGCCCACTACTACCAGGAGGGCGAGATCCAGGACCTCGCCGACTTCCTCGGCGACTCGCTCCAGCTCAGCCGGGCAGCCGCGGAGACCGACGCGGACGTCATCGTCTTCTGCGGCGTCCACTTCATGGCCGAGACGGCGAAGATCCTCAACCCCGACAAGATCGTCGTGCTGCCCGACCTGGACGCGGGCTGCAGCCTCGCCGACTCCTGCCCCGCGCCCGCCCTCGAGCGCTTCAAGAAGCTGCATCCGGACCACAAGGTGGTCTCGTACATCAACTGCTCGGCGGGCGTGAAGGCGCTCTCGGACGTCATCTGCACGTCGTCCAACGCCGAGCGCGTCATCGACTCGTTGCCCGCGGACGCTCCGATCCTCTTCGCCCCGGACCGCAACCTGGGCCGCTGGCTGCAGAAGCAGAGCGGACGCGAGATGCTGCTCTGGCAGGGGACCTGCGTGGTCCACGAGACGTTCAGCGAGCGCAAGCTCGTGCGGCTCAAGATGGACCACCCCGCCGCGAAGGTCGTCGCCCACCCCGAGTGCGAAGACGGGATCCTGCGCCACGCCGACCACGTCGGGTCCACGAGCTCGCTGCTCCGCTTCACCCAGGAGGACGACGCGGACGTCTTCATCGTCGCCACCGAGGCGGGGATCCTCCACCAGATGCAGAAGGCGAGCCCGGACAAGACGTTCCTCCCCCTGCCCCCCGAGGCGGGCTGCGCGTGCAACAACTGCCCGTACATGAAGCTCAACTCGCTGGAGAAGCTCTACCTCTGCCTGCGCGACCTCGAGCCGCGGATCGAGCTGGACGAGGACCTGCGCCTGCGGGCCTTGGCGCCGATCGAGCGCATGCTGGCCCTGGGGTGAAGGGCGCCCCGCGTTCATGAGCGACGACATCACCCAGCCGAACCCGGACGAGGCCGCCGAGACCCTCGGGGTCGCGGCGCTCCGGTACGTGGTGGGGGAGTCGTTCGCGCACGGGGGCGTGGGCTCCATCTTGTCCGCGCACGACCGCGCGCTGAGCCGCGAGGTCGCCTACAAGGTCCTGCTCGACCGGCGCGCGGACCACCCTCAGTACCGGTCGCGCTTCATCCGAGAGGCGCGGCTCACGGCCCAGCTCGAGCACCCCAACATCGTCCCCGTGCACGACCTGGGCGTGGACACGGACGGGCGGCTGTTCTTCGCGATGAAGCGCGTGCACGGGCGGTCCCTCCAGGAGGTGATCCGGGCGCTGCGGCACCGCGACGAGCGCACGATCGAGGAGATGACCCTGCCCCGCCTCCTCGGCGCCTTCGGGCAGATCTGCCAGGCGATCCACTACGCGCACACCCGCGGCGTGCTCCACCGCGACCTCAAGCCCGCCAACATCATGGTCGGGGAGTACGGCGAGGTGCTCGTCATGGACTGGGGCCTGGCGAAGCGGATCCCGCGGCTCGGGAGCGCCCACGACGACACGCTCCTCGACGGCGGCGGATCGGACGCCGAGTCGGTGCTCGTGGGGATCCGCGACGACATCACGGGGCGGATCGCCGGGCTGCTCGAGGACCTGCCCTCCGAGGGCGACCTGGAGGAGACGCTCGACGCGCCCGGCCCGGGGGGCGGGATCCCGCCGATCTACGAGAGCTCGGGCCGCCTCGACCGCCTCGACCCCGTGGGGCCCATGCATTCTCTGGACGGGTCGCTGGAGAGCGATCCGCTGGGAGCGGACGGCGACTCCGCCCGGGACTTCCAGACGGAGATGGGCCGGGTCCTGGGCACGCCGACCCACATGTCCCCGGAGCAGGCCCGCGGCCTCCCGCTCGATCCGCGCTCGGACGTGTACGGGCTCGGGCTCATCCTCTACGAGATCCTGACGCTCCGGACGGCCTTCAACGCGCCGAGCCCCCGGGCCGCGATGGTGGCGACGGTGCGCGCCGACTTCGTGCGCCCCCGGGCTGCCGCGCCGACTCAGGCCATCGATCCCGACCTCGAGGCCATCTGCCTCAAGGCGATGGCGAGGTCGCCCGAGGACCGCTACGAGACGGCGTGGGAGCTGTTCCTGCAGGTCGAGGCGTTCCTCCAGGGACGCATCGAGCAGGAGCGACGGACCGCCTTCGCGGGCGAGCGCGTCGAGCGGGCGCGGGACCTGGTGCGGGAGGTGGACGCCGTGCGGGCCCGGGCCGAGGAGGCCGCGCGGAGAGCCGCTTCGGTGGCCGCGACGCTGAACGCCTGGGACCCGGTGGAGCAGAAGCGCGAGGTCTGGGGCCTGGAGGACGAGCGCGACCGCCTCGACCTCGAGTACGTCCGGCTCACGGCGCGGGTGGAAGAGCTCCTGCGCGAGGCGCTGCGCCAGGACCCGAAGCACCGGGCCGCGCGGCGCATGCTCGCCGACCACACCTGGGCCCGGCTCAAGGACGCGGAGCACACCGGCGACCTGCGCGCGGCGGTGCAGCTCGAGGAGGACCTGCGGGCCCTGGACGAGCCCGACGTCGTGCGCATGCTCGACGCCCCCGCCCTCGTCCGCGTCGACGCGAAGCCCGCCGCCGAGTGGGTGCGGCTGCGCCCGTCCACCGAGCGGGACCGCCGCCTCCACCCCGGGCCCGGTGAAGAGCTCGGGCGCACGCCCGTGGAGGCGGTGGAGGTCCGACCGGGCCGCTGCCTGCTCGAGGTCGGGGGCGAGGGCAAAGCCACGGCGCGCTTCGCGCTGCGGCTCGGTCGGGGCGAGACCGCCGACGTGGGGGTCCGGCTCTTCGGCCTCGACGACGTGGGCGAAGGCTTCGTCCACATCCCGGCCGGTCGCGCGCTGATCGGCGGAGACCGGCAGGCGACCAACTCGCTCGCCGCCGTGATCGTCGACCTGCCCGACTACGCGATGGCGATCCATCCGGTCCGCATGTCGGAGTACCTCGAGTTCCTGCACGCGCTCGCGGACGACGACCCCGACGAGGCGTGGGCCCGGGCGCCCCGCGCGGAGCCGACCACCGGCCAGTACCTGGTACGGGACGACGACGGCCGACTGGCCCTCCCCGCCGCGGACCGCGACGGCCACGGCTGGAGCCCGGACCTGCCCGTGATGGCGGTCTCCTTCCACGACGCCGTGGCCTACGCGGAGTGGCGCGGACGACGCGACGGCGTGCGGTATCGGCTGCCCACGGACGCCGAGTGGGAGAAGGCCGCGCGCGGTTCCGACGGGCGGATCCACCCCTGGGGCGACCGCTTCGACCCGTCCTTCTGCGTCAACACGGCCGCGTCGCCTCAGAAGCAGCCCCGGATCGTGGGCCACTGCCCCACGGACGTCTCGCCCTTCGGCGTGCACGACCTCGCGGGCGGGAGCCGCGACTGGTGCGACGGCTGGAAGACGGCCAACAAGGAGTGGCGGCTCATGCGCGGCGGAGCCTGGTGGGATCGCCCCGAGAACAGCCGCGCGGCGTTCCGCACGGGCTGGCGGCCGGACAACGTCTACGGAGACAGCGGCATCCGCCTGGTGAAGTCGCTCCCCGTCGAGCCTTCGGGCCCCGCGCTCCTGGAAGACGACGACCCCCGCCGCGGGGGCGTGAGGCCGGAGGACCTCCCCGCCGTCTGAGCGGGTCTCAGCTCACCGCGGCGCCGGTCTCTCCCCACTCGAACCAGTGGACGCCGCCCGCCCGGGGCCGCACGCGGGCCGCGTCGCCGGGCGCGAGCCCCCGCAGCGCCGCCGTCTCCACCCGCGCCTGGACGAGCACGCCGCCCGTGATCTCCACGTGCACGTGGGCCTCCCAGCCGGTCGGCTCGATGAGGACGACGCGGCCCGGGAGCCCCCCCTCCCCTTCGCCCACGAGCTCCACCTCGTGCGGTCGCACCCCGAGGACGAGGTCCCGGATCGGGGTCCGGGGCCGCATCTCGGGGGAGAGCGGCAGGCGCCAGCTGGGGCCGCACAGGGCGTCGTCTTCGATGCGCCCGCCCAGGAAGTTCATCGACGGCGCCCCGATGAAGCCCGCCACGAAGCGGTTGGCGGGCCGCTCGTAGAGCTCCTCCGGCGTCCCCAGCTGCTGGAGCTCGCCGAGTCGCAGGACCGCGATCCGGTCCGCCAGGGTCATCGCTTCGACCTGGTCGTGGGTCACGTACACCATCGTGCTCTTGAGGCGGCGGTGGAGCGCCTTCAGCTCGCCGCGCATCTGGGACCGCAGCGACGCGTCGAGGTTGGAGAGGGGCTCGTCGAACAGGAAGACCTTCGGCGACCGCACGATGGCGCGGCCCATCGCCACGCGCTGGCGCTGGCCCCCGGACATGGCCTTGGGGAGGCGGTCGAGCAGCTCCGTGAGGCCGAGCATCTCGGCCACCTCTTCCACGCGGTCCTCGATCTCCTCGGAGTCGGTCTTGCGGACCTTGAGGGCGAAGCCGAGGTTCGCGCGCACGGTCATGTGGGGGTAGAGCGCGTACGACTGGAAGACCATGGCGATGTCGCGATCGCGGGGCGCGACCTCGTTGACGCGCTTGCCGTCGATGCGCAGCTCGCCCTCGGAGATCTCCTCGAGGCCCGCGATCATGCGCAGCAGGGTCGACTTGCCGCAGCCCGACGGGCCCACGAGCACGAGGAACTCGCCGTCCCCGATGGAGATGTGGACGTCCTGCATCGCGCGGGTCGCTCCGTAGAGCTTGCCGACGCCGTCGATCTCCACCGTGGCCATGTCGTGCTACGCGCCCCAGGTCAATTCAGCAGATGCCCCCGGCTCCGCCAACAGGTACCGGTTGCCGCGCTCTTCCCAGGCGTAGGAGCCGTCGGTGAGGCGGGCGACCAGCTTGTACTCCAAGACGACTCCGGGTGGAAGGGTGGCGGCGGCGTGAAAGCCGTCGGCCGTGCGCCGAAAGGGCAGGCCTGCGGCCGGATCCCAGTCGCCGAGCGGCTCGCCTCCCCCCACGGCGATCAGGGACTCGACGTCGTCCCGGGAGCACGTAGCGCTCCACTGCACCAGCGGAGGAGAGGGGACCGGCGCCGGCGACGCGTCCTCCACCGTCACCCCGTCGCGCGCGATCGTCACGAGCACGCTCTCGGAGCCCAGCGTCCGTCGGAGCGAGACGCGGTCGTCCGAGAGCTGCTCCACCCGCGTGGAGCCCGCCGCCAGGGCCGGATGGGAGGCGCGCGTGCTCAGGCCGCGGCGCAGGGCGGACCCGAGGGGGTGGTCGGTCCACTGCATGTCCGCACGATTCTCGGGCTCGCCCGCCCCGGTCAGGCCCGCCTCGGTGCCGTACGTGATGCAGGGCGCTCCGCGCGCGGTCAGGAGGACGTCCAGGGCGGCCGCGGCCCGGGCGGTGTCGCCGCCGCACTCGCTGAGGATGCGGGGCAGGTCGTGGTTGTCCACGAAGGTGACGGGCGTCGCCCCGGAGCGTCGGTCCCAGTCGGCCGTGAGGGCCGCCGCCACCCGTCCGAGGGGTGCGTCGCCGCAGACGGCGTCCACGACCGCGTACCGCAGCGGAAAGTCGAAGAGGTGGGAGAAGCGACCCTCGGTCGCGACCTTCGCCAGGACGCCGGGGTTGCCGTCGAACATCTCTCCGAGGAGCACGAAGTCGTCCCCGGCGGCGGCCCGCATCGCGTCGTTGAACTCGGCCCAGAAGTCCAGCGGCACGTGGCGCACCGCGTCGAGGCGAAACCCGTCGGGGTTCACGGCGTCGATCCAGCGTCGACCCGCGTCGATGAGCCACCGCCGGACCTCGGGGTGCTCGTGCGCCAGGTCCGGAAGCCCGTGCACGTCGTGGGTGGTCGCCTCGACGGGGTCGCTCCAGTCCTCGATGTCGCCGAGGCCGTGGAACCAGGCCGGCTTCTCCGTCACCAGCGGAGCGTCGTACCCGACGTGGTTGGCGACGAAGTCCAGGTACAGCTTCATCCCGCGCCGGTGCAGCTCGTCGCTCAGGCGCCGCAGGTCGGCCTCCGCTCCGAATCGGGGCTCGACGGCGTAGGGATCGGTCGTCCAGTACCCGTGAAAGGCCCCGTGTTCGCCGATCTTGGCGTCCCGCATGGCGAACACGGGGGACAGCCACACGGCCCCCACCCCGAGGTCCTGGAGGTGGTCCAGGCGGGCGATCAGCCCGGGCAGGTCGCCGCCGTGAAAGCCCTGGGGATCCGAGGGATCCACCGCTCCCTCCGGGTCGGCGAGGCCGTCCGCGAACCGGTCCACGAGGACGAAGTAGACCGCGTCCGGGGGCGCGCGAGTCGGCGGGGGGACGTACGCGGCGTCGGTCCCGACGAGCACCTCGAGGAGCTCGTCCACGACCCGGCCCAGGCGCTTCACGACGACCGGGGTGGCGTCGCGCAGGGCTTCCCCTTCGTCCTCGAACTCGAAGCGGAGGAACACGGGGGTCTCGAGGTCGGCTTGGGCGGGGAGCTCCCGCGCGTCGCTCCGCACGGCGGTGATGCGCGCGGAGACGGTCCACCGCCGCGCCCCCTCGAGGCGAGACTCGAACCGGGCCCGCGTCTCCACCAAGACGAGGATGTCGGCCGGGGCCACCTCCGCGAGGTGCGCGAGTCGATGGGGCGTGGCTCGCAGGCGCCCGAAGCCCTCGGCCACCGACTCCAGGCCGACCAGGCTCGCGGCCAGGTTGTGCTCGCCCAGCTGCTCGAGGACGGCCGCCCGGAGGTACTCGGGGGTGTCGAGCACGGCGCGCTCCCGCTCGGCGTCGAGCACCACGGCGACCGACGCCGTCAGCGGGCTCGCCACGCGCACAGGCTCGTGCTTGCCGACGCACGCGGTCGACAGCAGGCAGACCAGGAGGAGGAGCCGAGCGCGCATCAGAACCAGGCCTCCGCTTCGAACGCGATCACGTGGTGCCAGTGGCGCTCCGCGGTCTCGAACTCGTTGTACTGCGACAGGGTCTCCACGAACGAGTTGCCGAACGCGTTGTTCATGGTGGAGTACTGCGCGCCGTAGAGGATGCGGATCGAGGGGCGCGTGTAGATGCCGCGCCCGAGGGGGTTCAGCACGACGCCCCCCTTGCCCTGCCACGTGAGGCGACGGTCGGCGTCGCCGTACTCGAGCCCCTCGGTGTCGGGCAGCCCGCCCACGTTCTGGAAGACCGAGTCGGCGTGGTTTCGCCAGCGGTTCCCGTTGGTCGACTCCTCGATCGCGCCGCTGGTCTCCACGAGCAGGTGCACGTGCTCGGTCAGGTACACCTGGAACCGGAGCACCGTCGACGCGATCAGCCGCTCGTGATCCGTGGGCAGGATGGCGTTGTCGTTGTCCCAGTGGCGGCCGAAGAGCGTGCCCCACGCGACGTCGAGGCGCCGCGGCACGACCTGGAGCTGCAGCTCGTTGCCGACGTTGAGCTCGAACCGTTCGTCCGTCAGGGCCTTGATGTAGATGTCGTAGTCGCGCCCCTGGGCCGTCTCCACGACGGTCCGCTCCGGGTGCTTGCGCTGCAGGTTCACGTACAGCGAGTTCCACCGGAGCGGGCCCACGTTGCCGAACCCGAGGTACCCGATGGCCTTGAAGGACAGCGAGTTGGTGGCGACGGGCTTGGGGAAGAAGTCCGCGCCCGTCGGATTCTCCTCGAGGAACCGCTCGACGATGCGGCCGCGCACGTAGTCCTCGTACCCGATGCCCGGGGTCTCGTAGGGAGCGAAGCGGTTGCCCTCCACGCGGGGCTCGAACAGCACCTCGCCCCCGAGCCCCAGCTCGAAGTGGCCGGAGTCGTGGATGCGCACCGCGCCGCCCGCCGTGAGGATCGTGGAGTACTCGGACCCCCGGAGGCCGAAACCCGAGTCGCCGACGCCGATCACCGCGTCGACGGGGCCCGCCTGGATCCGAGCCGACAGGCCGAGGGTCCCCCGGAAGATCTGGGCGATCCGCATGTCGTACAGCCCCAGGTCGCCGAAGTAGGTCTCGAGCGTGCCGACGCGCCACGTGACGTTGTCCAACAGCACGTTGCCCGCCTCGATGTACAGCTGCGAGACGCGGAACTCGCCGAGCTTGCCGTTGCTCGACTCGCCGTTGGCCACGGCGCCGCCCTCGATGCGGAATCGCGCCGACGTCCACGGATCGCTGGACCCCGGATCGGCCTGCAGGAGGTCGAGACGCAGCTCGAGCGCGGCCCACGGCGCCTCGTTCAGGAGCCGCCCGTAGAGGTTCCAGAAGCCGAGGCGTCCGACCCCGCCCTGGAAGTCCGGTCGCGCCATCACGCGGAAGTAGCCGCCCACGCCCACGGGGCGGCGCTCGGCCTCGGCCCGGGCGAGCGAGGGGACGAGGGCGACCGTCGCGAGCGCGACGAGGACGATGAGGGCGCGGCGCATCTACTCGGTCGCTCGGAGGATGACGATCGAGGACGCGGCGGCGGTGTATTCGCTGCCGGGGACGGGCTCGGGGTCGTCGGCGGAGACGTTGTGGGACGTGCGCCGGTGGCCGCCGGACTCGGCCAGGAACGCGTCGGTGTCGAACCAACGCTGGGTGTCGGCGAGGCGCTCCCAGGTGCGTCCTCCCGGGAGCGTGAACGCCACGGGGCCGCGCTCGAGGTTGATCAGCACCACCAGCTCGGGGCCCGCGGAGGCGTCGTAGTAGTGCTGCATGAGGTGCCGCGATCCCCAGTCGGGGGCGTCGGTGTTGGCGGCGGACTTCCACGCGAAGGGCGCGCCGCCGCCGTAGGCCTCGGGCGCGAACGCGTGCAGGTTGGCCTTGCGGACCGCGATGATCCCGCGGACGAAGTCGAACATGCGGTTGCGTTCGTCGTTCGCCTGCCAGGTGCCCCACTGGAAGTGGTTGTGCTCGTTGTCCGCGAGGGTCGAGTAGGCGTTGTTGTTGCCGTGCTGGGTCCGCAGCCACTCGTCGCCGCCGAGGATCAGCGGCGTGCCGTGCGACACCATCAGCGCGGCGAAGAAGTTGCGCATCATCGCGCGCTTGTCGTCCTCGTCGCCCCAGTTCCGCGAGCGGTTGTGGTCCTCGCCGGAGTCGAAGTCGCACCACGCCGACGTGGGGTCGCTGCAGCACACCGGGTTGAGGGGACCGCAGCCGTTCTGCTTGTTCTCGTACGACAGCAGGTCGTACATGGTGAAGCCGTCGTGGACGGTGATGAAGTTCACCGCGTGGTACGGCCTGCGACCCT
The DNA here is from genome assembly GCA_964512225.1 of uncultured Rickettsiales bacterium. Taxonomy (GTDB): domain Bacteria; phylum Myxococcota_A; class UBA796; order UBA9615; family UBA9615; genus CAZEKB01. The sequence goes on from CAZEKB010000018.1 coordinate 22,961, forward strand.
CGTCCTGGAAGTGCCCGGCGGAGCCCGTGAGCGTGAACCCGCCGTCGGCGGCGCCCTCGGGGGTGTTGAGGGCGAAGGCGTCGTCGTTCACGAAGCTGCGCCACCAGTCGCGGTAGTTGGCGTTCCACTCGCCCCAGCCGCGGCCGTCCTCGTCCGTGGCGGCGGGGAAGCGGCCCATGGACCAGCCGTACTCGCCGCCCGCGGCCCAGGGCTCGGCGATGATCCGGGTGTTCCACTCCGTCAGGACCGGGTCGTCGATGATCAGCTGGACGAGGCTGTCGGGGCTGCCGTCCCAGGCGTCGGGGTTCGAGTCGCTGGCCCCGAGGACGGGCGCCAGATCGAAGCGAAACCCGTCGACGTGAAGCTCCTCGACCATCCACCGGAGGCTGTCGATCACCATCCGCTTCATCGGTCGGTGGTTGCAGCGCGTCTGGTTGCCGACGCCCGTGTTGTTCCAGTACGTCTGGTTGTCGGGGGACAGCGCGTAGTAGGCGGAGTTGTCGAGCCCGCGCAGGTTGTAGAGGCCCGCGACCTCCTTCGGGTCGAAGTTGTAGAAGTCGCCCGCCGGGGTCGGGTCGAAGTTCACGTCGTTCTGGAAGATGCGCTCGCGCCAGAGCCCGCCCTCCCCGGTGTGGTTGTAGACGACGTCGACGATCACCTCGATGTCGTGAGCGTGCAGCTGCTCGACCATCCACTTGAACTCGTCCACGACCTCGCGCGGATCCGGGTCCGCGGCGTAGGAGACCTCGGGCGCGAAGAAGGACAGGTTGTTGTAGCCCCAGTAGCCGCCGTCGAGGGGCTTCTCGTGGATGGGGAGGAGCTCGACGGCGGTGATCCCGAGGTCGGCGAAGTAGGCCGCCTTCTCTCCGAAACCGCGGAAGGAGCCGGGGTGGTCGACGCCGCTGCTGGAGTTGGCGGTGAAGCCCTTGGGGTGGACCTCGTAGACGATGGCGTCCGCCGGGCCGTGGCCGGGGTGATCGCCCGACCGACGCGCCTCGCGCCAGGCGATCTCGGCGTCGCCCCACTCGTGCTCGGAGACCACCACCACCGACTTGGCCGACGCCCCCCACGTCGATGACGTGCGACCCGGCCCCGAGGCGGTGGAGCCCTGGGACCAGTCGTGGTCGCGATGCACGGCCCGGGCGTACGGGTCCGTGAGGAGCTTGTTGGGGTTGAAGCGGTTGCCCTGGCCGTCCACGTCGGCGCGGAACCCGTGGATGGTGCCGGGCCGCCACGCCTCGTCGTGCTCCCAGTTGGGGCCCCAGGCGACGTAGCCGTAGTGCTGCCCGACCCCCACGCCCTCGACGTACACGGACCACACGTCGCCGAACCGCTCCAGGGGGAACTGGCGCGTGGGGCGATGGTCCTCGGGGTCGTCGAACAGCAGCACCTCGATGCGGGTCGCGTGCTCGGAGTAGACCGAGAAGTTCGTGCCCCGATCCACGAGCTCGGGCCCGAGATGATCCAGCGCGGCGATGCTCGCTTCGTCCAGCGACGGCGCGAACGGCTCGGAGTGGTAGATGCGGATCCACTCGTCCTCGCACCCCGGGAGGGCGCCCACGGCGAAGATGACGACCATGCAGGCGAGGAGGGGACGCGGCACCCGGCGAGACTAACAGTCGAAGGCGGGCTCGCAAGCAAATAGTGACTCAGGGCTGAGTCACTACCCTTGATCGGGGGCTGTCCCGGTCGCGACAGCACGATGACGTCCACGAACTCGGGGCGAACGGCGCGTTCACCCCAACTTCGCAGATGGGAACCTCCACGAACTCGGGGCGAACGGCGCGTTCACCCCAACTTCGCAGATGGGAACCTC
>CAZEKB010000018.1:24876-51288 GCA_964512225.1 uncultured Rickettsiales bacterium
CACGAACTCGGGGCGAACGGCGCGTTCACCCCAACTTCGCAGATGGGAGCCTCGGGGCACCCCCTCGCAGCGCGCCGCCATCGGTGGCCCAGAACCTAGAAAGCCGGCCACCCGAAGGTGACCGGCTTTCTTCCACTTCAATGCTCTCGGGAACCTCGCTCCGGCCGAAGCCGTCGCAGGTCCTGCCTCCTCGACGCCGCCACACGCGACGCCGATCGGACCGAGTCGTGAGTTCGCCTCTCCAGAGTCTCTCGGACCGCCCGCGTCCCAGGGCCGAAGCCCTCTTCCACGCGCAGGCCGGGCTGTGTACCCGGCTTCATCCGCCCTGCGCCGCCGGTCTCCCGACGCCGCCGCTCTCTCGGAGTCGATGGGATCTTCAGGGTGTACACGCTCGCAGGTAGCGACGCTTCGGTTCGTCGCTCCGACTTCGACCTTCCGCCTCTCGACGCGGTCCTTGCCGTCTTCCCTGCGGGCGCTTCTCCGGCCTCCATGGAGTCCGGTACAGCTCCCCTCTTGATCTTCATCCCTCCCTCAGAGTCGGACCGATGTCCGGCCCGTTCCGCCGCGCCACCCTTCCGGGGGACTCGACGTCCGGGCTCCTCTCCTGAGGTTCATCGCCCCTCCAGCGTTCAAACCAGCGAAGTCCACTCCGTCCTGGAGCCGAAGCTCCAATCCGGGCGCGGGTTTGCCTCACCCGCTCCGTTCCGCCCTCGCCGTTTCCACGACCTCGACGGTTTACTCCTTCGCTGCCTTCCCCGAGGTTTCCCTCGGGCGCCGCTCATGGGGTTTCGTCCTTCAGGGTCTCTCCCGTCTCTCCGGTCGCCGACCCGTTACCGGGCCTGCTCCCCTTCATGTCGTTGCGCGCCGCGCTCCCGCCGGAAGCGAGGACTTGCGTCGTGCGCTGCGCGTCGACTTCAAGGAGCCGGAGAGTCGACCGTCGCCGCTCGCTCGAGGTTTCCCCCGCACGAGGGCTCGATACCCTCTGGACTTTCTCTCGGGACCTCGCACCACCTGCCGACGTGGGGCGACCCACGCTGGTAGACGGCCGTTCGGCCCCCTCACGATTCCCGATTGTCAATGAACACTGTCGTGACGGGGGAGACACTAGACGGGCTCCCGAAGGCGTTCAAGGGGTGTTTCGCCGCCCCGGATCACGAGCCTGAATCCCCTGCAAAATCAGGCTGTTGCGTGGCACTTTGTTATCACTTGCTTCGCGTCCTCGATGCGCCCGAAACCGACCCGCGCCGGGCTCCCGCGACGCCCGCCGGGTCGATCGACATCGTTTCCGTCAAGTCGTTGATTCCATTGACGTTGTTCGGCCCGGTCGCGTGGTTTTCAAACCCAGGACCGCGGGCTGCACCCACGAGATCCCCGCCTCCCTCGCGTAGGGTCCGGAGATGCACCGCTTCTTCCTGTTCGGGCTCCTCTGCGTCGCTCTCCTCGGATGCCCCCCGGTGGGCGGGGGCGGCGACGGCGGCGACGACGACGACGGGGCCGTCGAGGGCAGCCGCGTCACCCTCGAGACGACCCTCGGCACCGTCCTCGTCACGGTGTACGTCGAGGAGTCGCCGGTCACCGCCGACAACTTCCTGCAGTACATCGACGACGGGTTCTTCGACGGCGCGGACGGCGACGGTCGCACCACCTTCCACCGCGTCATGCCGGGCTTCATGGCCCAGGGCGGCGGGCTCCGCGACGACGGCACGCGCAAGGCCACCCGCCCCGCCATCGAGAACGAGTCCGGCGTGACGGGCCTGAGCAACGTCCGCGGCACCCTGTCGATGGCCCGGACCGAGGAGCCCCATTCGGCGACGTCCCAGTTCTTCATCAACGTCGCCGACAACGAGGGCCTGGACTTCGGCAGCGAGACCAACCCCGACGGGTACGCCGTCTTCGGGGAGGTCGCCGGGGGCATGGACGTGGTCGACGCCATCGTGACCGCGCCCACCGCGGGCACGACCCCGATCGATCCGATCTACATCGAGTCCGCGACCCGCGACTGAGGTCAGCGTCCGCCGCGATCGGCGAAGGCGAGGATCCAGCGGTCGTCGTCTCCGAGCCAGCAGCGGATCCGGACGGAGTAGGCGGCGCCCGCCTCGAGCGCGACGTCGATCACCTCGTCGTCGGCCCCGGCCCGGTCGAGCACACCGAGCACGTCGCCATCCGGGTCGTACAGCTCGAGGTCCAGGTCCGCTCCCTCGGCCCGCAGCCGGACGCGCACCATCGCGTCGTCGACGAACGAGAAGGCCAATCGGTCGACGTCCGTGCCGTCCCACGAGCCGTCCCCGCCGCACGAGCCGGACGTCCCCGCCACGAACCAGTTCGGCACGATCGCGCCCAGGTCCTGGGGCGTCGAGTCGTTGGGCTCGGCTTCGAAGGCGTCGGCCGCGTCCCACAGGGGCCACTCGGACGGGTCGCCCGGGCCGGGGTCGACGGGAGTGCAGCCCACGAGGGCCGCGCCCGCGAGGACCGCGAGGACCCTCATCCCACGAGGCGGATGCGGATCTTGGCGAAGAAGTCGCGGATCCACTTCGCGGTCCCCATCCACACGTGCTCCGGGGTGATCTCCGCCCACCAGTCGATCAGGCCGCCCGACAGGTTGATGATCTTGCGGGGCTCCGTGCGGAAGTCGCACACCATTCGGGGCTTGAAGACCGCCGCGGAGGTGACGAGCGATACGTGGTTGATCAGGTGGTCCCGGGGGAGCACCTCCACGCGCACGGGCACGCCCAGACGGTCGGTCAGGCGGCGTTCGCCCTCGCGCACGTCCACGGCGTGGGGCTCGGGCGCCTCCAACCGCACGAGGAAGCCCCGGCGGGTGATGATCACGAAGAAGACGTTGGCGCGGAACTCGGACGACCACGACAGGATCTCCTCTTCGAGGTCGAAGTCCGTGACGTGCACGCCCCCCCAGCTCCGCAGACCGCCCGCCCGCCCGAGCACCTCGATCCCCCGGCCGAGGCCGTCGTCGGGCGTATCGAGGACGCGGACGAGGTCGCCGGTCCAGTAGCGGATCATCGGCTGCGCCTCGCGGCACAGCGTCGTGGCCACCAGCACGCCTCGATCGCCGGGCCGGGTCACGGGCTCCTTCGTCTCCGGATCGAGGATCTCGAACAGGAAGAAGTCTTCGTGCAGGCGCAGGTCGCCGCGGGCGTCCGACGTGGCGAACGGGCCTCCCTCGGTGCAGCCGTACAGGTTCCGCACCTCGCAGCCCCAGTCGTCGATCATCGACTTGCGCCACGACGGGGTGAGGATGCGCCCCGCGAAGCAGAACGACTCCATGGTGGGGAAGTCCTTCGCCGGGTCCATGCCCAGGGCCAGGGCCGTCTCCTTGAGGAGGATCGCCTCGAGCGGCATCGCCGTGAGCACGTTCGCCTGCCGCTCCTGCATGATCCGGAGGACCCGCTTGTAGCCGACGTTGTAGGTCAGGTTCGACGTGGGGATGACCGCCCCGCCCATCAGTCGCGCCGCCGTCTCCACGAGCTGGGCCGGGACCGGGAACGCGTACGGATACCGGTTCACGATCGTCTTGCCGGGCCCGAAGTCCGCGAGCCAGCGCTGGATCGTGTCGATCTCCACCTCGATGTCGTCCAGGGAGTACCAGCCCACGACAGGCTGACCGGTGGTGCCGAAGGACTCGTGGAAGTGCCAGACCTTCTCCCGCGGACAGGCGAGGAACATGTCCGCCGGGTTGCCCTTGAGGTCGGCCTTCGTCGTCATCGGGAGCGACGCGAGGTCGTCGAGCGAGCGCACCTGGATGCCCGCGAGTCGGTCCTTGTAGATCGGCGCGTTCGTGGCGAGGTCGACCGTCTTCTTCAGTCGGTCGAGGCGATCGGCCTGGTTCGTCGCCAGTCGCTCCCCTGCGACCTTCGAATAGTACTCGGGCACGCGCGAAGTGCCTACTCGCCGGCGGCGGAGATGTGCCCCACGGGGACCTTCGGGCGCGGCGTCACGAGTCGGTCGAGCAGCGCCTTGCGGAGCGGCGCCGGGATCGGGACCGTCCCGAACGTATCGAGGTTGACGATCGCGGTCACGATCGTGGCGTCGACGCGCACCTCGGTCTCGCCCGCCAGGCGGCCGCGGTAGCGGCACTCGAACGACTTGTTGCCGACGCGCACCACCGAGAGCTCGACCTCCATCGTCTGGCCGAACTTGAACGGCTTGCGGTAGTCGCACTCCGTGTGGACCGCGGGGAAGCCGATGCGCGTGTCTTCCAGGACCCATCGGTAGGGCATCCGCAGGTCGTCGTCGAACCAGTCCTCGAAGACTTCGTGGAAGATGTCGAGGAACCGGGGGAAATACATGACCCCCGCGGGGTCCGTGTCCCCGAAGCGGATCTTGTATGTCCGGCGAAAGTCCGGTCGGGTGCCCATGCGGTTCCTCGTGGGGGGTGCGGGATGCTCGCCCTCGCCCCGGTCGGAGCGCATCCATCGATGGCAAAGCGGCGGGATTGTACTGATCCACCCCCCGGGGCTCAACCCGAAGCGCCGGAGCCTATATAGTCCTCCAGCCGGAGAACGCCCAGGCGCGGTCTCCGCCTCGCAGTCCCCCGGTTGGAGACCCCAGGTGCAGCGATACGTCGTCCTCGCGGTCTCGTTGACGGTCGTCTGGGGGCTGTGGTCCGGCCACACCGAGCCGATGATCCTGGCCTTCGGGGCGCTCTCGATCGCGCTCACCACCTGGTACGCCGTGCGCATGGACCGGGTCGACGGCGGCGCCGCGAAGTACAGCTTCGGCATCCGGATCATCGGGTACGCGCCCTGGCTGGCGTGGGAGATCGTCAAGTCGAACTGGGACGTCGCGAAGATCATCCTCACGCCGTCGCTGCCGATCTCTCCCCGCCTCATTCGGGTCCCGGGCTCCCAACAGACCGACCTCGGCCTCGTGACCTACGCGAACTCGATCACCCTCACGCCGGGCACCATCACCTGCGACGTGCGGGACGGCTTCCTCCTCGTGCATGCGCTGACCGCGGAGTCGGCGGCGGGCGTGGAGAGCGGGGAGATGGACGCCCGAGTGACGGCCCTGGAGGGCGCGGCCTGATGTTCGCCGCGGCGATGGGGGGCATCCTCGTCACGATGCTGTTGGGGCTCGTTCGCGCCGCGAAGGGCCCGACGGTCTTCGATCGCATCCTCGCGGTGAACATGTTCGGGACCCAGACGGTCCTCGTCATCGCCGTCTCCGGCTTCATGGCGGGCCGGCCGGAGTGGCTGGACCTCGCGATCGTCTACGGCCTCGTCAACTTCATCGGGACCATCGCCGTCCTGAAGTTCGCCCGGTTCGGGAACCTCGCGGACGACGGGAAGCGGGCGCGCCCATGAGCCCCGTGGACATCGCCAGCTTCGCGCTGCTCGTCGCGGGCGCGCTCTTCTGCGTCGTGGGCGGGATCGGCGTGCTCCGGATGCCCGACTTCTACACGCGCACCCACGCCGCGAGCATCCCGGACACGCTCGGCGCGGGCCTGATCCTGCTGGGCCTGATGCTCCAGGGCGGGGGCTGGATCGTGACGACGAAGCTCGTGTTCGTGGGGGCGCTGCTCATCATCACGGGGCCCACGGCGAACCACGCGCTCGTGAAGGCCGCGCACGCCGCGGGCGTGGCGTGGCAGGGCGAGGACGACACGCACCACACGCCGCTGCGGACCGCGAAGGTCGGGGGGGACGATGCCGCCGATCCCGGTTGAGCTCCCGATCTTCATCCTCCACCTCTTGACCGCGCTGCTGATCGCGCGGCTGCGCGACCTGTTCTCGGCCGCGATGCTCACGGGCATCTTCAGCCTGCTGTCCTGTTGCCTGTTCACCCTCATGGACGCGGTGGACGTCGCCTTCACGGAGGCGGCGGTGGGCGCCGGGATCTCGACCGTGCTCTTCCTCGGGACCTTGTCTCTGACCGCCCGCGAGGAGAAGCAACAGAAGGTGCGGAGCCTCCCGTTCGTCGTCGTGCTCGTGACCGGCGCGGCGCTGATCTACGGCACCTTCGACATGCCCCCCTTCGGCGCCGCCGACGCCGCGGTCCACGGCCACCCCATGGTCCAGACGTTCATCCACGGGGCCCACGACGACTTCCACATCCCCAACATCGTCACGGTGATCCTCGCCTCCTACCGGGGCTACGACACCCTGGGGGAGACGGCGGTGATCTTCACGGCGGGCGTCGGCGTCCTCCTGCTCCTCGTCGAGGGCAAGCGCGCCTCCAAGCCCCCTCCGGGCGAGCCCGACCACGGCTCCGAGTCGCAGCCCGAACCCGCCCGGGACGAAGCGGCGTGACCGACCTGACGCCCATGCGCATGCGGGAGAAGGTGGTCCTGCGGGTCGTCAGCAAGCTGCTGATCCCGTTCATCCTCCTCTTCGCCCTCTACGTGCAGTTCCACGGCGACTTCGGCCCCGGCGGCGGGTTCCAGGCGGGCGTCATCTTCGCCGCCGGCTTCATCCTCTACGGGCTGATCTTCGGCCTGGACGAGGTGGAGGCCGTCGTGCCCCACCGGTTCGTGGAGATCGGGTCGGCCCTGGGCGTCCTCATCTACGGCGGCGTGGGGGTCGTGACGATGCTCCTGGGCGCCGAGTACCTGGACTACTCGGTCCTCGCCCACGACCCGGCCCACGGTCGCCACTACGGGATCCTCGCGATCGAGGCCGGCGTCGGCCTCACCGTGTTCGCCACGATGATGCTGATCTTCTACGCCTTCGCCGACCGCGGTCGGGGGGTGCCGAAGGAGGACGACGCATGACCGGCATGCTCGGCCTCTGGCACTACTGGGTGATCATCGCGCTGATGATGGTGGGGCTCTTCATCGTCATCGCGCGGGACAACCTCGTGAAGAAGATCATGGGTCTGAACATCTTTCAGACGTCCGTGATCCTCTTCTACGTCGCGCTCGCCAAGGTCGACGGCGGCACCGCTCCGATCATCCCCGAGGGGGCGGAGCACGTCGTCTACAGCAACCCCCTCCCCCACGTGCTCATGCTCACGGCGATCGTGGTGGGGGTGGCGACCACGGCCCTGGGGCTCGCGCTGTGCGTGCGCATCCAGGAGGCGTACGGCTCCAACGAAGAGGACGAGATCGTGCGCATGGACGTCGAGGGGCTGGCCCGCCGCGGCGACCGCTCGGAGTCCGCGCCGCACGCCGACGCCGTACCGCCCGAGGAGGTGCGGCCGTGACCGAGCACCTCCCCGCGCTGCAGGTCGCGATCCCGCTGCTGGCGGCTCCGATCTGCGTGCTGATCCGACGCACGGGGGCGGTCAAGGTCTTCGCCGTCCTCGTCGCGTGGTGCACCCTCGCCATCGCGGGGACGCTGCTCGCCCAGGTGCTCGACACCGGGACGATCTCCTACAAGATGGGCGGCTGGGCGGCGCCCGCGGGCATCGAGTACCGCGTCACCATCGCCAACGCCTACATCCTCGTGCTGGTCACGTCGATCGCGTCGGTCGTGCTCCCGTTCGGCCTCGGGTCGGCGGGGAGCTCGGTCCCGCAGAAGCGCAAGTACCTGCTCTTCGCGGCCTACCTGCTGTGCATCGCGGGGTTGCTCGGCATCACGATCACCGGCGACGCCTTCAACGTCTTCGTGTTCCTCGAGGTGACGTCGCTGTCGTCGTACGCGCTCGTATCGATGGGCCACGGGCGACGCGCCCTGATGGCCGCCTACAGCTACCTGATCCTGGGCACGATCGGCGGCACGTTCATCCTCCTCGGCATCGGGCTCATGTACCAGATGACGGGCACGCTGAACGTCGTCGACCTCACCGAGCGGCTGCCCGAGGTGATGGCGTCGCGCACGATGATCGTCGCGTTCGGGTTCATGTTCGTGGGCCTGTGCATCAAGCTCGCGGTCTTCCCGCTGCACCAGTGGCTGCCGAACGCGTACACCTACGCGCCCTCCACCGTGTCCGCGTTCCTCGCCGCCACGGCCACGAAGGTCTCCTACTACGTCCTCGCCCGGGTCGTGTTCACGATCTTCGGCGCGGCCTACGTCTTCGGCGAGCTCGGGCTCCACAAGATCCTCATGCCGCTGTCGATCGCGGCCATGTTCGGGGGCTCGATCGCCGCCATCTACCAGACGAACGTGAAGCGGTTGCTGGCGTACAGCTCGATCGCCCAGATCGGCTACATGACGCTGGGCCTGAGCTTCAACTCGCTCGACGGGCTGACGGGCGGGCTCGTCCACCTCTTCAACCACGCGATGATGAAGGGCGGGCTGTTCCTGGTCGTCGCCTGCATCACGTTCCGGCTGAACAGCGCCCTGATCGCCGACTGGCGGGGCCTCGGCCGACGCATGCCGCTGACGATGGCCGCCTTCGTGGTGGGCGGGCTCAGCCTCATCGGCGTGCCGACGACCGTCGGCTTCGTGAGCAAGTGGTACCTCGTATCCGCCGCGATCGAGCAGGACATGCTCGTCGTCGCGGTCGGCATCCTGCTGAGCTCGCTGCTCGCGGTCGTCTACGTCTGGAAGGTGATCGAGACGGTGTACTTCCAGGCCCCGCCGGAGGACGGTGACCCCGTCGTCGAGGCGCCGCTGTCGATGCTGATCCCGACCTGGATCCTGATCGGCGCCACGATCTACTTCGGCCTGCACACGTCGCTCACCGCCGGCGTCGCGTCGAAGGCGGCCGCCCTCCTGATCTCGGGGGTCCCGTGACGCCCGAGCTCGCGATCGGCCTCTCGGTCCTGATGCCCGTCGTGGGCATGCTCGGCGTGCTCGCGATCGGGGAGCGCAAGCCCGACGCTCGGGAAGGCGTCACGATCGTCACGACGCTGATCACGTTCGCGATCGTCCTGCAGATCCTCCCCGCGGTGCTCGCGGGCGAGACCCCCGGGCTCGAGGTCCTCGAGGTGCTGCCGGGGCTCGTGCTCGCGTTCGAGGTCGAGCCCCTCGGGATGCTCTACGCGCTGGTCGCGTCCGGCCTCTGGATCGTGACGTCGCTGTACGCCATCGGGTACATGCGGGGCCACCACGAGGTGAACCAGACGCGCTTCTTCGCGTGCTTCGCGGCCGCGATCTCGGCCGCCCTGGGCATCGCGTACGCGCGCAACCTGTTCACGCTCTTCGTCTTCTACGAGATCCTGACCTTCTCGACCTACCCGCTCGTCACCCACGCGGGCACCGAGAAGGCGAAGAAGGCGGGCCGCATCTACCTCGGCATCCTCGTCTTCACCTCGGTCGTATTCCTGCTCTTCGGGATCGTGTGGACGGCGAACGTCGCGGGCACGCTCGAGTTCGCGAAGGGCGGCATCCTCGCCGGGAAGATCTCGGGCTGGCGCCTCTACGTGCTGCTCGGCCTCTTCGCCTTCGGCACCGGCAAGGCGGCGCTCATGCCGTTCCACCGGTGGCTGCCCGCGGCCATGGTCGCGCCCACGCCGGTCTCCGCCCTGCTGCACGCCGTGGCGGTCGTCAAGGCGGGCGTCTTCACGGTGCTCAAGGTCGTCGTGTACGTGTTCGGGATCGACCTGCTCGCCTCCACCGGCGCGTCCCGCTGGCTCATGGGCGTGGCCGCGTTCACCATCCTGGCCTCGTCGCTCGTGGCCCTCACGAAGGACAACCTGAAGGCGCGGCTCGCGTACTCCACGATCGGGCAGCTGTCCTACATCGTGCTGGGCGCCGCGATGGCCACGTCCGCGGGCGTGATCGGCGGCGGCATGCACATCGCGATGCACGCCGTGGGGAAGATCACCCTCTTCTTCGTCGCGGGCGGGATCATGGTCGGGGCCCACAAGTCCGAGATCTCCACGATGGACGGGCTCGGCCGGCGGATGCCCTGGACCTACTGCGCCTACTTCGTCGGCTCGCTGTCCATCATCGGCCTGCCCCCCCTGGGCGGCTCCTGGAGCAAGTGGACGCTGATGATGGGCGCGGCCGAGGGCGAGCACTGGGTCTACATGGTCGTATTGCTCCTCAGCTCGCTCCTGGCGATCGGCTACCTGATGCCGGTGTTCGTGCGGGGGTTCTTCCTGCCCGAGAAGCACGACGACCACGGCCACGGACACGGACACGACGGCGACCACGGACACCACGACCACGGCGAGGCGCCCTTCCTGTGTGTGCTGCCCCCGGTCCTGACGGCGGTGGGATGCGTCCTGCTGTTCATCTACGCGGAGCAGCTCCAGGGCCTGCTCGCGCCGATCGCCGCGGTGAAGGGAGGCTGAGATGAGCGACCATCACGAGCCCCCCGGCCACCGCATCCCCGAGGGCGAGGAGCCCCGCTGGCTCGACCGCGCGGAGAACGTCGAGAAGCTGATCCGCGCGCTGTTCGTGGTGACGGCGCTGACGATGGTCGCGGACTTCGGCTACCACAAGCACGGCCACTACGGCTTCGAGGAGTTCCCGGGCTTCCACGCCTTCTACGGCTTCGGCTCGTTCGTGTTCCTGGTGCTGGTCGCGATCCAACTCCGCAAGGTCGTGATGCGGCCCGAGGAGTTCTACGGCGACGGCGAAGGGGACGGCCATGGTTGAGGCCCTGCCCCCCGGGCTGATCCTCGTCCTCGGGGCGCTGATCATCCCCCTGCTCCCCAAGGGCGCGGACGGACGCGACACCCTCGGCAAGACCCTCATGCTGGTCCTGCCGATCCTCGGCTTCGTCCAAGTCCTCCTCCTGCCCGACGGGTACACCCTCACGGCCACGGCCTTCGGGCTGGACCTCGAGGTGGTGCGCGTCGACCGGCTCGCGAAGGTCTGGGGCTACATCTTCCACATCGCCGCGCTGCTGTCGGCCATCTACGCCCTGCACGTCGACGACCGGCTGCAGCACGTCACGGCGGTGATGTACGCCGGGTCCGCGATCGGGGCGGTCTTCGCGGGCGACCTGATCACCCTGTTCGTCTACTGGGAGGGGACGGCGATCACGTCGGTGTTCCTGATCTGGGCGCGGCGGACGAACCGGGCGTACCGGGTGGGGATGCGCTACCTCGTGATCCAGGTCGCGTCGGGCGTGCTCCTGCTCACGGGCACGGTCCTGTGGGTCCAGGGACCCGGCGAGGGCTCGGTCCTGTTCGAGCAGGGCGCGTTCGCGTTCGACGCGCTCGGCGACGCGAGCCCCGCGGTCCTCGTGATCCTGGGGGCGTTCGGCATCAAGGCCGCGTTCCCGCTGCTGCACAACTGGATGCAGGACGCCTACCCGGAGTCCACCCCCACCGGGACCGTGTGGCTGTCCGCGTTCACGACCAAGCTCGCGATCTACGCCCTGGCGCGCGGATACGGCGGCACCGACATCCTCATCCCCATCGGGGCGACCATGACGGCGTTCCCGATCTTCTACGCGGTGATCGTCAACGACCTGCGCAAGGTGCTGGCCTACAGCCTGAACAACCAGCTCGGGTTCATGATCGTGGGCGTCGGCATCGGCACCGACATGGCCCTCAACGGAGCGGCCGCCCACGCCTTCTCGCACATCCTCTACAAGGGGCTGCTGTTCATGTCCATGGGCGCGGTGATGCACCGCGTCGGTCACACGCGGGCGTCGGACCTGGGCGGGCTGTGGAAGTCGATGCCCAAGACCACGTTCTTCTGCATCATCGGCGCGATGTCGATCAGCGCGTTCCCGCTCTTCAGCGGCTTCATCAGCAAGTCGCTGATCCTCACCGCCGCCGCAGAAGAGCACTACACGATCACATTCCTCGTGCTGCTGTTCGCGTCGGCGGGCGTGCTGGACCACTCCGGCATCAAGGTCCCCTTCTTCGCCTTCTTCGCCCACGACAGCGGAAAGCGGGTGGAGGAGGCGCCCACCAACATGCTCGTGGCGATGGCGGGGGCCGCCGCCCTGTGCGTCGGGCTCGGCTGCTTCCCGGGCCCGCTGTACGACATCCTCCCCTTCCAGGTCGACTTCCACCCGTACACGACGACCCACGTCGTCACCCAGCTGCAGCTGCTCCTGGCCTCGACGTGCGCGTTCGTCTTCCTCAACAAGGTGGGCATCTACCCCCACGAGATCCCGTCCCTGAACGTCGACTTCGACTGGACGTACCGGCGGGGCCTGCCCCTCCTGGTCGGCTGGATCCGACGGGTCGGGGGGGGCGCCTGGGCCGGCCTCACGGGGAGCGCCGTGGCGTCGATCCGTCGCGGGATCGACCGGCTCGGCGACCACGCAGGACCCGCGGGCAGACTGGGAGAGCCCTGGCCCACGGGAGCGACCGCGTTCTGGGCGGCCGTGCTCCTGGCGGCCTACCTGCTGCAGCAGTTCCTCTGACCCCCCGATTGCCCAAATCAGGTCTGTACCAGGGGACCCGCGTCGGGGTAGAAAGCACGTACCCCGCTCCCCCTTTTTCGGAACGCTGCAGCCCGGGTATCGATGCCACCCAAGACGACCATGGACGAGGCCGCGATCACCAACAAGGTGCCGGTGCAGCCGTCCGCCGAGCCCGCCGCCCCGGCCGCGCCCCCGATCGCCCTCCCGGGCGGCAGCGTCGGCTCGGGCTGGGCCCCCGGGAACCCCCTCGGACCTCGGCGCGGCACCTCGAAGGCGGCGTACGCCCGTGAGCTGAGCGTGTGGCCCGCGGAGGAGGAGTTCTCCGGGGAGCACGAGATCGCGGACTCGCCGCCGCCCATCCGAGGCGGCACCACCGAGAAGTCGTTGGGCACGCTCGAGCGACGCAGCGCGGACGTGCAGACCGCCCCGTCGGCCTCGATCCCGCCCCGCCCCGTGCCCGACGATCTCCGGGAGGAGCCGCGCCTGGCGCCGCCTCGACAGGGCCGCCCGCGCGTCGAGCTGAGCATCCCCACGGGCTGGAGCAAGTCGGTCTCGAACGCCGACATCAAGCGCCGCAAGGCGAAGGCGACCCCCGAGCCGAAGAAGAAGGCCGCGCCCACCCCGCCGCCGAAGCGGGGCCTCTCCAGCTCTCAGTTCCTGCTGATCTTCGTGGTCCTGGCGATCCTCAACGCCCCGCTGCTGATCGTCGCGGGGAAGTGGGTCCAGGGCTTCGTCGTCGAAGAGGAGGTCCGCGCCGAGCTGACCGTGGAGGAGATCGTGCGCATCGAGCTCGCGCTCGAAGCCCGGCCCGGAGACGGCGACGACATCCTCGCCGAGCAGGGCCTGGACCGACACAGCTGGTCCGCCCTGCGCGGCTCGGTCACCGCCGACCCTTCGCTCAACGCCGAGTTCCACTCGATCCGAACCCGGCTCCAGGAGTAGGGGAACCCACCGCCCGTCGAGGGTGCAGCCGATCGTTGCGATCGGCCGCCTGAGGCCCCCGTTTGTTGACTCCCCCTTGGGGCGCCGTTATAGAAGCCGCGACCGCGCGCATGTGCACGGTTTTTGCCTCGGCCTTCCTGCCTCGTCACCCGGTGGAAACTTCGTGGAAGTCGACCCCCTCATTGCCGTCCTGACGACCATCCCGTTCCTGATCACCGTGTTCGGTCTGAACATGCTGATCTGGAAGCCGACGCTCGCCCTGCTCTCCGAGCGGGAGGCGAACATCGAGGGGTTCCTCACCGAAGCCGACCGCCTCCAGGCGGACGCCGCGACGCGGGAGTCCGAGCTCGACGGGAAGCTCGCCGAAGCGCGGGCGAAGGCCATCGCCGAACGAAACCGCCTCCGCGCCGCCGCCCAGACGGCCGAGCGGGAGCTCATCGACGCGGCCCGGGCGGCCGCGGACGTCCGCATGACCGAGGCGCGCGCCGCGCTGGACGCGGAGCGGGAGACCGCGCGCAAGGAGCTGCACGCGGGCGTGGGAGCCCTGAGCGTAGGCATCGCTTCGGCGGTGCTCGGGCGCGCGGTGGAGGCCGAGTGATGCAGCGTCGAATCCTCCTCGCGACCCTGGTCATCGCCCTCGCCCTCCCCGCGACCGCGCTCGCCGCGGGCGGCGGCGACGGCTCCTTCAACGGGGCCCGCGTCTTCCGTCACCTCCTCAACCTCGCCATCTTCATCGGGGTCATCGCCTACTTCGTGAAGACGCCGCTCGCGGACTTCCTCGAGTTCCGGCGGACCGAGATCAAGGAGGGCCTCGACAACGCGTTCGACGCCAAGGCGTCGGCGGAGGACCGGTACACGGAGCTGCAGTCGCGGCTCGACGGCCTCGAGACCGAGCTGGGCGAGATGATGTCCCGCGTCGCCGCCGACGGCGAACGCGAGCACCAGCGCCTCGTCACCTCGGGCGAAGAAGCGGCCCGTCAGGTCGACGCCGCCACCACCCGCGCCATCGACGAAGAAGGCCGCCGCGCGGCGGCCGACCTGCGCGCCGAGGCGATCGACCTCGCCATGGCGAAGGCGGGCGAGCTCCTCGCGAGCTCGGTCGGCGACGCCGACCAGAAGCGCCTCTCCGAGGGCTACCTGACCACGCTCCAGGAGAGGGCCCAGCCATGAGCATGCAAGCCGTCGCCCGTCGTTACGCGGGGGCCCTCGCGGAGCTCGCCGCCGAGCGCGGCTCCCTCGAGCCCGTGGGCACCTCGCTGCGTGGGTTCGCCGCCCTCCTCGCGTCCTCCGACGCCCTGCGCGCCGGCGTCTCGAGCCCGGCGTTCACCAAGGAGGAGCGCAAGGGCGTCCTCGAGGCCGTCCTCGCGAAGATCACGGGGCTCGATGAGCTCTCGGCGAACTTCATCCGCCTCCTCGGGGACAAGAACCGCATGGCGGCCTTCGACGCCGTGGTCGCGGCCTACGCCGAGCTGGTGGACGAGCGCATGGGCCGGGCCCGCGCGCACGTCAGCTCCGCGACCGCGCTGGGCGCCGCCGACGTCGAGACCATCAAGACCCAGATCAAGACGCTGACCGGCAAGTCGGAGGTGATCGTCGAGCAGACGGTCGACCCCGCCCTGATCGGCGGCATCGTCACGCGCGTCGGAGACCTCGTCTTCGACGGCAGCATCCGAACCCGACTCCAAAGCCTCCGGCTTCAGCTCATCAACCAGGGGGAGGCGGCCGAGGCGTAAGCCCCGTCCAGCGCTCCCGAGGAAACTCGCATGCAGCTCCGCTCCGAAGAGATCAGCCAGATCCTCAAGGACCAGATCGCCAACTACTCGGCGAAGGTCGAGGTCGCCGAGACCGGCACCATCCTCGCCGTCGGCGACGGCATCGCCCGCATCCACGGCATGGCCAACGCCGTCGCCGGGGAGCTCGTCGAGTTCGACGGCGGGATGTCCGGCATGGTCCTCAACCTCGAAGCCGACAACGTCGGCGTCGCCATCTTCGGCTCGGACCGCGAGCTCAAGGAGGGCGACGGCGTCAAGCGCACCGGCCGCATCGTCGAGGTGCCCGTCGGCGACGCGCTGCTCGGCCGCGTGGTCGATCCCCTCGGGCGCGCCCTCGACGGCGCGGGCGAGATCAGCTCCGAGCACACCCGCCGCGTCGAGGTGAAGGCCCCGGGCATCGTCGGCCGCAAGTCGGTGCACGAGCCGCTGCAGACCGGCCTCAAGGCCATCGACGCCATGGTCCCGATCGGCCGCGGCCAGCGCGAGCTCATCATCGGGGACCGCCAGACGGGCAAGACCGCCATCGGCATCGACGCGATCATCAACCAGAAGGGCCAGAACTGCATCTGCATCTACGTCGCCGTGGGTCAGAAGCAGTCGACCGTCGCCCAGGTGGTGCAGCGCCTCCGCCGCGAAGGCGCGATGGACTACACCATCATCGTGTCGGCGCCCGCCGCCACGCCCGCCCCGATGCAGTTCCTCGCTCCCTACACGGGCGCGACCATGGGCGAGCACTACCGGGACAACGGCGGCCACGCCCTGTGCATCTACGACGACCTCTCCAAGCAGGCCGTCGCCTACCGCCAGATGTCGCTGCTCCTCCGCCGCCCGCCGGGTCGCGAGGCCTACCCGGGCGACGTCTTCTACCTCCACAGCCGCCTGCTCGAGCGCGCGGCGAAGATGGACGAGGCCCACGGCGCGGGCTCCCTCACCGCCCTTCCGATCATCGAGACGCAGGCGGGCGACGTGTCCGCCTACATCCCCACCAACGTGATCTCCATCACCGACGGCCAGATCTTCCTGGACACGGACCTCTTCTTCTCGGGCGTCCGCCCGGCGATCAACGTCGGCCTCTCGGTCTCCCGGGTGGGTGGTTCGGCCCAGATCAAGGCCATGAAGCAGGTCGCCGGTACCCTGCGGCTGTCCCTGGCCCAGTACCGCGAGATGGCGGCGTTCGCGCAGTTCGCCTCCGACCTCGACGAGGCCACGCAGAGGATGCTCGGCCGCGGCGCCCGGCTCGTCGAGCTGCTCAAGCAGCCGCAGTACAGCCCGCTGCCCGTCGAGAAGCAGGTCATGGTCATCTACGCCGGCACCAACGGCTGGCTCGACGACCTCGAGGTCGCCAAGGTCCAGACCTGGCACGACGACTTCCTCGGCTTCATGGCCGACAAGCACCCCGAGGTGGGCGAGTCGATCCTGAACGTCCAGAAGATGACCGACGACATCAAGGCCTCCCTGAACGCCGCCCTGGAGGAGTTCAAGGGCGTGTTCGCGGCCTGATTCCCGACCCCCTCACGAGGTACCCATGCCCTCTTTGAAGGCAATCAAGACCCGCATCGCGTCGGTCAAGAACACGCAGCAGATCACGCGCGCGATGAAGCTCGTCGCCGCGGCGAAGATGAAGCGTGCGATCGACAACGCGCTCGCGAGTCGCCCGTACAGCGACGAGGTCACCGCCGTCCTGCGCAGCCTGCTGTCGCGCATGGACGAGCTGAACCACCCGCTGCTCGTCCCCAAGGACGAAGTGAAGCGCGTGGTGGTCGTCGCCATCGCGTCGGATCGCGGCCTCTGCGCCGGGTTCAACAACAACCTGGGTCGCAAGGTCGATCGCTTCATCTGGGACCACACCGGTCGGAGCGGGCTGTGGTCGGACGTGGAGATCGTCCCGTTCGGTCGCAAGATGCTCGACTTCGCCAAGCGCTCCGAGTGGCGCGTGGGCGACGGGGCGACGGACCTGCACGCCGACAAGTTCGACGACTTCACCACCAACCTCATCGCCGACCTCGTCGAGCGGTTCACCGCCGAGGAGGGCACCGAGGGCGCGGTGGACGAGGTGTACATCGCCTACAACCGCTTCGTGAATACCCTCAGCCAGACGCCCACGATCGAGAAGCTGTTCCCGCTCGAGGGGCTCACCGAGGGCGAGATCGAGGAGCCGGAGCACCTCGTGGAGTTCGTCTACGAGCCCGACAAGGAGAAGATCCTCGGGTCGATCCTGCCCCTCTTCCTGCGCACGCGCGTCACCCAGGTCTTCCTCGAGAGCGAGGCCGGGGAGCACGCAGCGCGCATGACCGCCATGGACTCCGCCACGCGGAACGCCAAGGACGTCATCGACAGCCTCACCATTCAGTACAACCGAGCGCGCCAGGCCGCGATCACCAAAGAACTCATCGAGATCGTCGCGGGCGCGGAAGCGCTCTAGCCGGACGAAACAGGAGCCACTCGCATGTCCACTGCCGTCGGCAAGATCACTCAGGTCATGGGTCCCGTCATCGACGCGGAATTCCCCCCGGGCCAGCTTCCCAACATCATGAGCGCGCTCAAGGTCACCAACCCGGCCATCAGCGACTCGGCGGACAACCTCACGGTCGAGGTCGCCGCTCACCTCGGTGAGAACACCGTGCGCTGCATCGCCATGGACGCCACCGAGGGCCTCGCCCGCGGCATGCACGTCCGCGACACCGGCGCGCCCATCGCCATGCCCGTGGGCCGCGAGGTGCTCGGTCGGATCATCAACGTCATCGGTGAGCCCGTGGACAGCCTCGGCCCCGTCGGCGCCACCGCCACCGCCCCGATCCACCGCGAGCCGCCCGACTTCACCGCGCAGTCGACCGACGTGCAGATGTTCGAGACGGGCATCAAGGTCGTCGACCTCATGACCCCGTATACGAAGGGCGGCAAGACCGGCCTCTTCGGCGGCGCGGGCGTGGGCAAGACCGTGCTCATCATGGAGCTCATCAACAACATCGCGAAGGGCCACGGCGGCCTCTCGGTGTTCGCCGGCGTCGGCGAGCGCACCCGCGAGGGCAACGACCTCTGGAACGAGATGATGGAGTCCCAGGTCATCTCGGCGAAGGCGGACGAGAACGGCCACCTCGTGCTCGAGAACGGCCTGCCCGTCGTCAACACCGCCGAGTCCAAGGTGGCGCTGGTGTTCGGCCAGATGAACGAGCCGCCCGGAGCGCGCGCCCGCGTCGCGCTGTCGGCCCTGACGGTCGCCGAGCACTTCCGGGACGAGGAGGGCCAGGACGTCCTCCTGTTCGTCGACAACATCTTCCGGTTCACGCAGGCCGGCTCCGAGGTGTCTGCGCTCCTCGGCCGCATCCCCTCGGCGGTGGGCTACCAGCCCACGCTGGCCACGGAGATGGGCCTCCTGCAGGAGCGCATCACCACCACGAACAAGGGCTCGCTGACGTCCGTGCAGGCCATCTACGTGCCCGCCGACGACCTCACCGACCCCGCGCCCGCGACGACCTTCTCCCACCTCGACGCCACGACGGTGCTGTCCCGGAAGATCGCCGAGCTGGGCATCTACCCCGCGGTGGACCCGCTCGACTCCACGTCCCGGATCCTCGAGCCCGACATCGTCGGCGACGACCACTACGAGACGGCCCGTCGCGTCCAGTCGCTGCTGCAGCGCTACAAGGACCTGCAGGACATCATCGCCATCCTCGGTATGGACGAGCTGAGCGAGGACGACAAGAAGGTCGTGGAGCGCGCCCGGAAGATCCAGCGGTTCCTGAGCCAGCCCTTCTTCGTGGCCGAGCAGTTCACGGGCCTCGAGGGCAAGTACGTGTCCCTGCAGGACACCATCCGGGGCTTCAAGGAGATCCTGGACGGCGCCCACGACGACCTCCCCGAGATGGCCTTCTACCTGGTCGGCGGCATCGAAGAGGTCAAGGAGAAGGCCGAGAAGATCGCGCGCGGCGAGATCTGAGCCGAGAGACGAGGACGACCCCATGGCCGATACCTTCAAGCTGTCCGTCCTCACCCCTCGCACCGAGGTCTTCTCGGGCGTGGTGAGCACGGTCTCCGTCTCCGGCGAAGTCGGGGAGTTCGGCGTGCTGCCCGGGCACTACGCGTACATCACGTCGGTGAAGCCGGGCCCGCTCGAGATCGTGGCCGCCTCCGGCACCAAGAGCTACACGGTCGGCGACGGGTTCGCCCAGGTCGCGGCCGACAAGGTCTCGATCGTCGTGTCCTCCTGCGAGGCCGACGGCGCGAGCGAGGCCGACTGAGCCCCGGCCCCGGTTGCGGGGCGCGGGCGCGTGGTTAGATCGGCTTCTATGGCCGACCCCAAGAAGCTCGATCCGTACCGCGTCCTCGGCGTCGCCAAGGACGCCTCGGCGGACCAGATCAAGAAGGCGTACCGCAAGCTGTCCCGGGAGCATCATCCCGACCGCGGCGGCGACGAGGCGCGCTTCAAAGAGATCAACGCCGCCCATCAGGTCGTGGGCGATCCCGACAAGCGCAAGCTCTTCGACGAGTTCGGCCCCGAGGCGATGCGCCCGGGGTTCGACGCCGATCAGGCGCGTCGCTTCCGCCGCCAGTTCGGGGGCGGGCACCCGTTCGGCGGGATGGGCGGCGGGATGGGCGGCGGCTTCTCGGCCGACGGCATCGACTTCGACGACCTCATGTCGATGTTCGGCGGCGGCGCCCGTCGTCCCCGGGGCCCGCGGCGCGGCTCGGACGCGACCAGCCGGCTCGTCGTCTCCCTGAACGAGGCCCTCACCGGGAGCAAGCGCAGCTTCACGTTCAGCAGCGGCGGCAAGGTCACGGTGCGAATCCCCAAGGGCGTGCGATCGGGTCAGCGCCTGCGCGTGCCCGGCAAGGGCAGCCCGGGCGTGGACGGCGGCCCCCCGGGCGACCTGGTGCTCGAGGTCGCGGTGGCGAACCACCCCCTGGTACGCATCGACCGGGACGACCTCGAGATGGACCTGCCGATCACCTTCCTCGAGTCGCTGCGCGGAGGCTCGATCACCGTGTCGACCCCCACCGGCACGGTCAACGTCAAGATCCCCCCCCGCGCCGAGGCCGGGACACGCCTGCGCCTCAAGAAGCGCGGGCTGCCCAAGGGCGGCAAGGATACGAAGACGGGCGACCTGTACCTCGTGCTCCGACCCACGCCGCCCGTCGACGAGGCCGCGCTGCCGGACGAAGCCGTCGCGGCCCTGGAGGCGGCGTACGAGGGCAGCGACGTGCGCGCCGGCCTGGACTTCGACGCGTGACGAGACCGCGAGTCCTTGTGACCCGACCGCCGTGGCCCGGGCACCTCGAGCGGCTGCGGGCCGCCGCCGATGTGACCCTCCTGAGCCCGACGGACCCGCCGAGCGAAGCCGGGCTGCGGGCCGCGCTCCCGGGGCACCTAGCGCTGCTGTGCATGCTCACGGATCCGGTCACGGCGGCCGTGGTCGAGGCGGCGCCCGACCTCGAGATCATCTCCCAGATCGCCGTCGGTCTCGACAACGTCGACGTGGCCGCGGCGCGGGCGGCCGGGGTGACCGTCTGCCACACGCCCGGGGTCCTCACGGACGCGACCGCGGACCTGACGATGGCGCTGCTGCTGGCGGTCTGCCGCCGCGTCGTGGAGTCCGACGCGCTCGTGCGGCGCGGCGAGTGGGGGGTGTGGTCGCTGCCCTGGATGACGGGTCTGGAGCTGCGCGGCGCCACGCTCGGCGTCTTCGGGATGGGGCGGATCGGCACCGCGGTCGCCCGTCGAGCGCGCGCGTTCGGGATGCACGTCCTGTACTGCAACCGGAAGCCGGTGCCCGCCGAAGTGGAGGCCGAGCTCGGCGCCGAGCGGGTGGGGTTCGACGACCTCCTCGCGCGGTCGGACGTCGTCACGATCCACGCGCCCGCGACGGACGAAACGCGCCACGCCTTCGACGCTGGGGCGTTGGCGCGGATGAAGCCCGGCAGCCGCCTGATCAACACGGCGCGCGGCAGCCTCGTCGAGGAGGACGCGCTCGCCGCAGCCCTCGACGACGGTCCGCTCGTGGGCGTCGGGCTCGACGTCTATGAGCACGAGCCCTGCGTCCCGGTGTCGCTGCTCGACCGGCCCGACGTGGTCCTCCTCCCCCACACCGGGTCGGCCACCGGGGCCACGCGAGCCCGCATGTCGGACCTCGCGGTCCGCGCCGTCGAGGATTGGATCGCCGGCCGGCCGCCGCGGCACGTCTTCCGCGGCTAGATTCCCCGGGTCGTGCGACGGCCCCTGCTCCTGCTGATCCTGCTGCTCGCGGGCTGCGCTCACCTCCCCCGTCCCGACGGCCCCCACGGCCGCTCCGCCCGGGACGGTCGTCTCCTCGATCCCGACGTCCCCGAGCTGATCGTGGAGGTCGACCGCGTGGAGGGCACGTCGCCGCGGCCGATCGCGCTGCGCTTCCTGCTCGGGCGCTTGGCCCTCTACACCGACAAGCCCGGCGGCATCTCGATCGTCCTGGACGACGTCATCCCCGCCGAGCGGTGGGAGGCCGACGCCGCGGCCATCCGCGAGCTGGCCCTCGAGTACCGCTCGATTCGAGCCCCGGACGCGGCGGTCATCCACGTGATCTACGGCGGCTCGTGGAAGAAGTACCGGGGCTACACCTGGCAGCGCGGGACCATGCGGCGACAGTCGCGTCGGTACGACGCGCCGCTCGTGGTGGTGCTGCAGGACCGCCTGAAGGACATCGCCTGGGTCACGGGCAACCGCCAGGAGGGCTCGGTGCTGATCCACGAGGTCGGGCACGCGTTCGGGCTGGCGTCGGACCCCGGACACTCGACGAAGGGCCACTGCACCAACGCCCAGTGCCTCATGTACAACGGCGTGGACGCCAGGACCTTCTTCCTCTACTTCTGGCCGACCCTGTTCACCGGGTACCTGCCCCTCGACTTCTGCGGCGACTGCCGCGACGACCTCTACGAGGACCACGACGGCGTGCCCCCGGGCCGCCGCGACCGCACCGGGCCCGACCCCGTGGTGGGCCTGCCGCCGTGAATGCCGACACCCGTCGAATCGTCGTGCTCGCGGGCCCGATCATCCTCGGGATGGCGTCCCAGACCGTCATGAACCTGGTCGACACGGCCATGGTGGGGCGCCTCGGGCCCGCCGCCCAGTCGTCCGTCGGGCTCGGGTCGTTCACGTTCTGGGTGCTCGCCAACCTCCTGATCGGCCTCGGCGTCGCGGTGCAGGCCATGGTGTCGCGACGCGAGGGGGAGGGCGACTCCACGAAGGCGGGGGCGACCCTCGACTCCGGTCTGTTCCTCGCGGTGGTCGTGGGCGCGCCCGCGGGGTACGGCCTCGGCCTCCTCACGCCCGGCATGTTCGGGACGCTGAGCACCGATCCCGACGTGATCGAGGGCGGGGCGCTGTACCTGCAGCTCCGGCTCATGGGGCTCGGCGTGGTCGTCGCCAACTACTGCTTCCGCGGCTTCTACAACGGCATCGGCCAGTCGACGACGTACCTGGCGTCGATCGTGCTGATCCACGTCACGAACATCCTGTTCAACTGGATCTTCATCTTCGGCCACCTGGGCGTGGCCCCCATGGGCGTGCGGGGCGCGGGCATGGCCTCGGCGCTCGCGGCGGCCGTGGGGACGGTCTTCTACACGGGCCTCACCGCGAGCCAGAGCTCGGTGATGAAGCGGTACGAGCCCTTCCGCTTCCGATCGCTGGCCGTCGACCGGATCCGACGGATGATCCGCCTGACCTGGCCGGAGGCGATCCGGGGCATCCTCACGATGACCGGGTTCCTGCTGTTCCTGCGGCTTCACTCCTACGTCGGCACGCGCGAGACGGCGGCGGGGACGATCCTCGTCAACATCGCGTCGGTGGGCTTCCTGCCCGCGATCGGGATGGGCCTGGCCGGAGCCACCCTGCTCGGACGGTCGATCGGCGAGGGGCGTCCGGACGAGGGCCGGCGGCTCGTATGGCGGGGCGTGCGGCTGACCGCCGCGGGGCTGGTCGTGCCCTGCCTGGTGCTGCTCCTGTTCCCCGATCAGGTCGTGGGCTTGTTCACGCCGGACGGGCGCGTCGTCCAGCTCGCCCGCCCCGCCGTGCGGATCCTCGCGGTGACGATGGTCTTCGACGCCCTGCCGATCGTGCTCGTCTTCAGCCTCCAAGGCGCCGGAGCGACCCGCTGGGCGGCGGGCGTGCAGGTCGTCCAGCAGTACGGGGTCCTCCTGCCGCTGGCGTGGCTGCTGGGGATTCAGCTCGAGCTGGGCGTCCTCGGGTTGTGGCTCGCGATCCCCGCGTCGCGGATCGCCCTGGCGATACCCGCCTGGTTCAAGCTCCGCGGTTCGAGCTGGCAACGCATCGAGGTGTAGGCGAGGTGTAGGGGCCGACGAGCCGGGATCGCTGCTAGAACCCGCGCCATGCTGAAGCTCGACACCCTGCTCGACTACTTTTCCCACAACGCAGCGACGCTCGACGACCAGGTCGCGCTGCGCCACAAGGACAAGGACGGCTGGCACGACATCTCGTGGGCCAAGTACGCCCGCCGGGTGGACGAGGCCGCGGCCGGACTCGCGCAGGCCGGACTCGCGCCCGGCGACATGATCGGCGTCCTGTCGACCAACCGCGTGGAGTGGCTCGTGGGCGACCTCGCGGCGCTCAGCCTCGGCCTGTGCACCGTGCCGATCTACCCGAACTCGATCCCGGAGCAGGTGAAGTACATCCTCGGCCACTGCGGCGCGAAGGCCGTCTACGTCGAGGACGGTGAGCAGCTCCGCAAGGTGCTGACCGTGCGGGAGGAGCTCCCCGACCTGGCGGCCGTGATCGTATTCGCCGACGACGTGGCGTCCGGCCAGGACGGCGTGCAGTCGTGGTCGGACATCGTGGCCGCGGGCCGAAGCGCCGCCCCCGACGTGATCGCGTCGGCCCGGGCGACCAAGGAGGCGCTCGATCCGGCCGCGTTGGCGACCATCGTGTACACGTCGGGGACGACCGGCCCGCCCAAGGGCGCCATGCTCAGCCACGCCAACCTCGTCGCCATGGCCGAGTCCCTCGCCGCGACCCTGGAGCTCCAGGGCGACGCGTCGAGCCTCTCGTTCCTGCCGCTGTCGCACATCGCCGAGCGCCTGCAGGGCGAGGTCATGGCCATTCGCATGGGCTACGCGGTCAACATGGGCGAGGGCATCCCCCAGGTCGCCGCCAACCTGCTCGAGGTCGAGCCGACGCTCCTGCTCTGCGTCCCCCGCTTGTGGGAGAAGATCTACGCGAAGATCCAGTCCAACGTGCAGGACGCCCCGGCGCTGCGCCGCAAGCTGTTCGACTGGGCGACGACCGTGGGCAAGGAGGCCGCCGCGGTGCGGGCCGAAGGTCGGTCGCTCCCCCTGCCCTTGCGAGTGCGCTTCGACGTCGCGGACCGGCTCGTCCTGTCGAAGCTGCGCGCCCGGATCGGGATGGGCCGCGCGCAGCGATTCCTGAGCGGAGCGGCTCCCCTGTCGGCCGAGATCGGCAGCTTCTTCGCGGCCCTCGGCATCACGATCCAGGAGGCGTACGGCCAGACCGAGTGCACGGGCGTCTGCACCGCCAACAACCTCCCCAAGGTGAAGTTCGGGACCGTGGGCGCGCCGCTGCCGGGGGTCGAGGTCAAGATCGCGCAGGACGGCGAGATCCTGGTCAAGGGGCCCAACGTATTCATGGGATACCTCAAGCAGCCCGAGGCGACGGCCGAGACGGTCGTCGACGGGTGGCTGCACACCGGCGACATCGGTGAGTTCGACGCCGACGGGTACCTGCGCATCACCGACCGCAAGAAGGACATCATCGTCACCGCCGGCGGCAAGAACATCAGCCCCCAGAACATCGAGAACCGCATCAAGACGGCGGCGGGGATCAGCCAGGTGGTGGTCGTCGGCGACAAGCGGAAGTTCCTGTCCTGCCTCGTGACCATGGACGCCGAGGCGGTCGCCGAGATCTGGGAGCGAGAAGAGTGGGGCGCCGCCCCGTCCGAGGCCGCGCTGCCCGCGGACAAGCGCATCCGCGAGCTCGTCCAGGCCGCGATCGACGAGGTGAACAAGGGCCTCGCGTCCTACGAGACGGTGAAGAAGTTCGTCGTGCTCGACCGCGACTTCACGGTCGAGGACGGGGAGCTGACGCCATCGCTCAAGGTGAAACGGCGCGTGATCCAGCGCACCCACGAGGCCGTCATCGACGGCTTCTACGACGAGAAGTTCGTCTAGCAGGGGGATCCCAAACTCCGATTGCGGCCGGCCCGTGTCCATGTACCTTGATGGGCGGGGGCTCACGCCCCGCGGGAGATGGCCCATGCGTTCACCGTTCGGGATCCGAAAGAAGCTGCACGACCTCGGCGAGCGCCTGAGCGTGTCGTCGGGGATGGCGTCCGGGTCACCGGGCGCGCAGCGACTCCAGCAGAAGCTGGGGAGCGGGCCCCAGGCCCGGGACTTCTACAAGAACCGGGTCTTCGACCACGTCCGCCCGCACATGTTCGAGTACCTGGCGCGGCGCCGTGAGGTGTTCTTGGCCACGTCCGATTCGCACGGCGACCTCGACTGCTCCGTGAAGATGGGCGTGCCCGGCTTCGTGCGCGTGCTCGACCCCAAGACCGTCGCGATCCCCCTGTACGCGGGCAACGGCGTTCACTCCTCGCTGGGGAACCTGAGCGAGAACCCCCGGGCCGGGCTCTGCTTCTTCAGCCCCCAGGAGGAGATCCTGGGCTTCCAGATCAACGGATCGACGGAGATCGTGGAGAGCGGGGACATCGCCGCGACAGCCTACCGACCCGCGGAGCTGGACGACGAGCGTCGATTCGCCGTGCGCTGGCTGATCGTGCACGTCCGCGAGGCATACGCTCGGTGCAATCGACACCGGGTCCTCGTGGACGACGAAGCGGCCGAGGGGCCCGAGGAAGCGCCCCCGCCCTGAGTCTCGGGCCCCACCGGGGAGCCGACCCGCCGGGATGGTCGGAACGCGCGGCGTAGGGGAGCGAGCGGAGAGGCGGCGGGGCGAGCCCTCCAGGTTCGAGGGCAGGCGCTCTTCAGCACGCTCCTGGGCCCCGCCGCTACTTCTTCTTCTTCGACTTGCCGCCGGACTTCGCCTTGGACTTCGGCTTCTTCGGCTGCTTGGGGGCGTCCGGCGCGGCCTCGGCCTTGGGCGCGTCGGGCTGCTTCGGGGCGGACGGCTCCTTCGGCGCGGACGGGGCGGCCTCGGCCTTGGGCGCGTCGGGCTGCTTCGGGGCGGACGCCTGCTTCGGAGCGTCGGGCTGCTTCGGGGCGGACGGCGCGGCCTCGGCCTTCGGAGCGTCCGGCTGCTTCGGAGCGTCGGGCGCCGCCCCGGGGGCCTCCGGAGCACCCGGAGCGCCGGGAGCGCCGGGCGCACCCGGAGCCTCGGGGGCGGCCGCCATGCCGGGGGTGCCGGGGGCGTCCGGGGCACCGGGCGCCTCGGGGGCACCGGGCGCCTCGCCCATCCCGGGAGCGCCCGGGGCCTCGGGAGCGCCGGGGGCCTCGGGGGCTGCGGCCATGTCGGGGGCACCGGGCGCCTCGGGGGCACCGGGCGCCTCGCCCATCCCGGGAGCGCCCG